>NZ_JANIFO010000004.1:0-381251 GCF_040259625.1 Bacillus sp. B1(2022) | reverse complement strand
TTTTTTTGAAAAACTCTTGCTTTTTCTGAAATACATAGTATAATAATACATGTCACTAAAACGTCTGGTGATGATGGCGAAGAGGTCACACCCGTTCCCATGCCGAACACGGAAGTTAAGCTCTTCAGCGCCGATGGTAGTCGGGGGTTTCCCCCTGTGAGAGTAGGACATCGCCAGGCAGACTTCATTCCGCAGTAGCTCAGTGGTAGAGCTATCGGCTGTTAACCGATCGGTCGTAGGTTCGAATCCTACCTGCGGAGCCATTTATGGAGAGCTGTCCGAGTGGCCGAAGGAGCACGATTGGAAATCGTGTAGGCGGTAACCCCGTCTCAAGGGTTCGAATCCCTTGCTCTCCGCCACTAATTATCAATACATAACAAACGAAAAAATACCAGGGCCCGTTGGTCAAGCGGTTAAGACACCGCCCTTTCACGGCGGTAACACGGGTTCGAATCCCGTACGGGTCACTTATATGATGGAGGATTAGCTCAGCTGGGAGAGCATCTGCCTTACAAGCAGAGGGTCGGCGGTTCGAGCCCGTCATCCTCCACCATTATCATCGCGGGGTGGAGCAGTTCGGTAGCTCGTCGGGCTCATAACCCGAAGGTCGCAGGTTCAAATCCTGCCCCCGCAACCAAAAAAATGGTCCGGTAGTTCAGTTGGTTAGAATGCCTGCCTGTCACGCAGGAGGTCGCGGGTTCGAGTCCCGTCCGGACCGCCATTTATAAAAAGGCTCGGTAGCTCAGTTGGTAGAGCAACGGACTGAAAATCCGTGTGTCGGCGGTTCGATTCCGTCCCGAGCCACCATTTGCCGGTCTAGCTCAATTGGTAGAGCAACTGACTTGTAATCAGTAGGTTGGGGGTTCAAGTCCTCTGGCCGGCACTCTAAATGATGGAGGGGTAGCGAAGTGGCTAAACGCGGCGGACTGTAAATCCGCTCCCTCAGGGTTCGGCAGTTCGAATCTGCCCCCCTCCACCATTTTAAATAGGGGCATAGTTTAACGGTAGAACAGAGGTCTCCAAAACCTCCGGTGTGGGTTCGATTCCTACTGCCCCTGCCACTATTTTATTTATTCATCTTCAGATTATGGCGGTTGTGGCGAAGTGGTTAACGCACCAGATTGTGGCTCTGGCACTCGTGGGTTCGATTCCCATCAATCGCCCCATTTTATCATTGGGCTATAGCCAAGCGGTAAGGCAACGGACTTTGACTCCGTCATGCGTTGGTTCGAATCCAGCTAGCCCAGTTGCATTTTTTAAAAAACAACAGCATAAGATGTATTAAGTTCCTTTACATGTTGCGGAAGTAGTTCAGTGGTAGAACATCACCTTGCCAAGGTGGGGGTCGCGGGTTCGAATCCCGTCTTCCGCTCCAAATTACGGCGGCATAGCCAAGTGGTAAGGCAGAGGTCTGCAAAACCTTTATCCCCGGTTCGAATCCGGGTGTCGCCTTTCTATTGCCGGGGTGGTGGAATTGGCAGACACACAGGACTTAAAATCCTGCGGTAGGTGACTACCGTGCCGGTTCAAGTCCGGCCCTCGGCACCAATTTAACTTTGAACGAACTATGTTAAATTGGTCATCAGTTTTCACATTATAAAACATATATGAGAGTGATTTGCATATTGCAGATCACTTTTTTTATATAATAAAACCATAATGACTATCAATATAAGTTTCTTGCTTGTATCGTATATACTGCATTACCATTTAAAAAACTTTGCTAAAACCGTTGACGTTTTATGAAATACATGTTATATTTATATACGTCGGTTGAACACGACGCATTACATGCCGGTGTGGCGGAATTGGCAGACGCGCACGACTCAAAATCGTGTTCCTTCTGGAGTGCCGGTTCGACCCCGGCCACCGGTATACAAAGGCTTCTACAATATGTAGAAGCCTTTTTTGTTGTGTGAAAATATCCTCCAAGGCTTGTGAAAACATGATACCTGCTGATTGTATAAATCCGCTTTTTTCAAAGATACTAACAAGAAGTTCTTTGAAAGAGGTGTTTTTTATGGAAGGGACTTGGGCTTGTCTTATCCCATTTATTCTGGTCATTCCCATTTCAATCATTACAAAGCAAGTGCAGTCCGGCCTGTTTGTCGGTTTGCTGGTCGGAAGCTATCTTTTGCATCCCAGCTTGCTTGGCGGGATTGAGCATATGGTTCAATATGTAATCAGCAACATTGTCGTCACCAATAATATTAGAATCATTGTGTTTCTATATTCATTTGCCGGCCTTGTAGGGATTATAAAGCTGACCGGCGGGATAAAAGGATTCGTCCATTTGATCAGTAAAAAAGTTAAAACCAAAAAAGGTGCGATGCTGCTTGCATGGCTGTCGACATTTGGCACGTTCAGTGAACCGGACTTTCGCATCGTCACAATTGCACCGATCATGAAAGCTTTAAGCAAGCGTCTGGACCTGTCGAAACAGAAAATTGCGTATGCCATTGAGTTTACGGCAAACCCTGTCATTGCCTTGATTCCGATAGCAACGGCATTTGTCGGCTACATGGTTTCCATTATCGGACAGGCCCTTAAAACGTCAGGAATAGATCAGCCGGCTTACACGGTGTATGTGAAAAGTATTCCCTTCAATTTTTTCTCCATTGTGATTATAGTAGTCGGAATTTATTACTGCTTTTTTAAGAAACAAAAAGCGGACGAAAGCTTAGAAAAAACAGAAAAGAGCGGACAAACTTCTGCTCGCAAACATAACAAAAATACGGAACCGATTCCGCGGAACAGCGGTGTGTTGCTTTCAAAAGGCTCAGGTTCATTCAACATGGAAACAGGGACGATCTCAGATATTCACGGTGAACATACGGGAATGTTCAAAAGTGATGAGCATGCTGACCAGCAGGAGGAGCTGGATTCGGCGCACCGTGCTTATATTAAGGAAACACCGATTCGGCCGTGGAATTTAATCATTCCGATCGGGCTGTTTTTGCTATTAACACTCTTTCTCAGTTGGTGGGACGGCCATTCAAAAGCACAAGGGTTTTTGAATGCTTTTATCAAAAGCGATATGCTTGGCGTCATGTTAACCGCATTATTGGCAGCGGTTATTGCAGCATTTGCTCTTTTTATGTTTCAGCGTTTTCATGCAGGCGAGCTTGTTACCCATTTTATTAAGGGCGGAAACGAATTGGTCAACGTTATTATTATGTTATCGCTGATTTGGGCCGTAACAGCAGTATCTGAAGACCTTGGATTCTCGAAATATGTTACTTCTCATTTAACGTCATGGATCCCTCATATGTTTATTGCGCCGTCTCTTTTTATACTGGGGGCTGTTATATCCTATTTTATCGGGTCATCCTGGGGGACTTGGGGGCTATTAATGCCGCTCGGCGTAACGCTGGCGGTTCAGTCACATACCAGTTTATTATTAGCGATCGGGGCCGTGTTTGCGAGCGGAACATTTGGAGCGTTTGCTTCTCCTCTCAGTGATAATACGGTGACAACCTGTACGGTGTTGGGGATCGATGTTGTGAAGTATGCCCGTTCGAAGCTTGTTCCAGCGCTTATCGCCGCGGGGATCTCCGTTGTGTTATACGGTGCGTTTTCATTTTTCAGATAACAAATACTTTTTAAAGGCGGTATCCGAAATTGGGATAACGCCTTTTTATGAGCTGTTATACTAGAGGAAAAAAGAGGTGATGACATTGAAGCAGATTATTGCAATGGGCGGCGGGGGCTTTTCCATGGAGCCGGATCATCTTGTGCTGGATCAGTATATTTTAGAGCAGTCGGCGCGGTCAGAGCCGAAAATTTGTTTTTTGCCGACGGCAAGCGGAGATTCGGAGAATTATATCGGCAGGTTTTATCAGGCCTTTCAAAAGCTGCGGTGTGAGCCGGATCACTTGTCGCTGTTTAAACCGCCGGGTTCTGATCTCAGATCCTTTCTCATGAAGAAAGATATTATATATGTCGGCGGCGGAAATACGCGCAATATGCTTGTCTTATGGAAAGAGTGGGGGATTGACCTTATTCTTCGTGAGGCTTGGGAAAACGGCATCATGTTGGCGGGTCTCAGCGCCGGGGCGATTTGCTGGTATGAAGAAGGATTGACGGATTCGGCTGGAGATTTGAGAGAGTTAAGAGCTTTAGGATTTTTGCCGGGAAGCTTTTGTCCGCACTATGACGGAGAAGCGGAGCGCCGGCCGGTGTATCACCGTCTGATTTCAGAAATGAAACTCAGAGAGGGTTATGCCGCTGATGACGGCGCTGCGCTTCATTATAAAGACGGTCAGCTGTTCCGGGCTGTCTCTTCCCGGGAAACCGCAAAGGGTTATCGGGTTTTTAATACCGAAAAAGGCGTTCGGGAAACAGAGCTTATGACCGTACCGTTATCTGAATTTTGATAATATGCTTTTTTTTGTACACAACTTATGTTACGATGAGAGCGAAATCAATAGTTACTGGGGGTGCCCGTCTGAGCGGGCTGAGAGAGAAGCGGCGGCTTCTTAACCCTTTGGACCTGATCTGGTTCGTACCAGCGTGGGGAAGTAAACGTTTTATTATTGTTGATGAAAACAATAATAGTTTCTTTCTGACTGCAAAAACCGGGTTCTTCTTTGAACCCGGTTTTTTTGTGCTGGTGCTGAGCTTGGTTCTGTTATTCAAATGATAAAGGAGAGATTTGTATGCAAAATCAATCAGTACAGCAAGCGAACATTTCCATTATGTCGAGTTTTTCCGGCAGTAAAAAGGTTTATACAGAAGGTTCTTCGCCCGATATACGAGTGCCGATGCGGGAAATCAGCCTGAGTGCGACTACAGGGGCATTCGGGGAAGAGGAGAATGCGCCGGTCCGTGTTTATGATACGAGCGGGCCGTATACAGACCCGGATGTACAGATTGATATTCATGAAGGGCTGGGGGCGCTCCGCACAAAGTGGATTACCGGGCGCGGAGATGTAGAAGAATATAACGGCCGGACCGTGAGACCTGAAGACAACGGCTATAAAAAAGAGGGCCGTGCCGCCGAATACCCCGGCCTACAGCGGAAACCGCTTCGGGCCAAGCCGGGGAAAAATGTAACACAATTGCATTATGCGAGAAAAGGCATCATTACGCCGGAAATGGAGTTTATCGCAATACGTGAGCATGTGTCTCCCGAATTTGTCAGGGAAGAGGTGGCGAGCGGACGGGCGATTATTCCTTCTAACGTCAACCACCCGGAAAGCGAGCCGATGATTATCGGCCGGAATTTTCATGTGAAAATTAATGCCAATATCGGCAACTCGGCTGTTACATCTTCTATCGAAGAAGAAGTCGAAAAAATGACGTGGGCGATTCGCTGGGGCGCCGATACGATGATGGACTTATCCACGGGAAAAGACATTCATACGACGCGTGAATGGATTATCCGCAACTGCCCCGTGCCTGTGGGGACGGTGCCGATTTATCAGGCGCTTGAAAAAGTTAATGGCATTGCCGAGGATTTAACGTGGGACATTTATCGTGACACATTGATTGAGCAGGCGGAGCAGGGCGTGGATTATTTTACCATACATGCCGGCGTATTGCTTCGTTACGTCCCGTTAACGGCCAAACGCACGACGGGAATCGTATCCCGCGGCGGGGCGATTATGGCGCAATGGTGCCTGGCTCATCATCAGGAAAGCTTTCTGTACACGCATTTTGAAGAAATTTGTGAAATCATGAAAGCCTATGATATCGCTTTTTCTCTTGGTGACGGGCTTCGCCCCGGTTCGATTGCGGATGCCAATGATGAAGCGCAGTTTGCGGAATTGGAGACTCTCGGAGAATTGACGGAGATTGCGTGGAAGCACGATGTGCAAGTGATGATCGAAGGACCGGGTCATGTGCCGATGCATAAAATTAAGGAAAACATGGACAAGCAGCTGGAAATTTGTAAAGAGGCGCCTTTTTACACGCTCGGGCCATTAACGACGGATATCGCTCCGGGTTATGACCACATTACTTCAGCAATCGGCGCGGCGATGATCGGCTGGTACGGGACGGCGATGCTTTGCTATGTCACGCCGAAGGAGCATTTGGGGCTGCCGAATCGTGATGATGTAAGAGAAGGCGTCATTACGTACAAAATCGCGGCACATGCCGCAGACCTTGCTAAAGGGCATCCGGGTGCACAGATCCGTGACGATGCTCTGTCTAAGGCGCGGTTTGAATTCCGGTGGCGTGATCAATTTCATTTGTCGCTTGATCCTGAAAGAGCAATGGAATATCATGATGAAACGCTGCCGGCTGAAGGCGCAAAAACGGCTCACTTCTGTTCGATGTGCGGTCCGAAGTTCTGCAGTATGAGAATTTCTCAGGATATTCGTGATTATGCGAAGGAAAACGGACTTACTGAAGACGAGGCCGTCAACGAAGGGCTGAAAGAAAAAGCAAAAGAGTTTGCAGAGAAGGGAAGCCGTTTATATCAATAAAAGAAAAGATGAAGATGGAGTTTGCCCATCTTCATCTTTTTTAGAAAAACGGTGAACGGCGAAGCGGCGGAATGCTCTGTTCAAAGCGGAATATATTTTCCGGATCGTATTTCGTTTTGACTTGACGGAGGCGGTGAAAATTTTCTCCGTAATACGTTTGCAGCCAGTTTCTGATTTCTCTATCAGGCCAATTCACGTAATCTCCCATCGTTTCTCTTGATAGGGACGTTCTCAGTCCTTCGATCCAGCGGACATTTTGTCTTTCTTCTTCAGCAGATGTCCAAGTTGTAATATATTCTTGGGCAATGATTGCGTTGCGATAGTAGAATGCCGTTTGGTCCGGAGCGATCCGTCCGGCCGCCCCGCCGAGAGATTGCTGCCAGACACTGGCGTTTTCGTTCGGAGCGTGCTCTAAATAGCGCTTTAAAGTGGATATTGCGCGTGTTGATAATGGTTTTTCAATAAAGGATCCTGACCGCTTCATCTTTTGCGGCTGATTGCCTCCCGGGCTGTTAAAAAAGGCTGCCGCTTTAATAAATGGCACTGTCTTGACCATGCCGCTTGTCGGTTTTCCCGCTTTCATTAACGGAGCCAGCAGTTCTTTCAGCTCATCTTTTGTCCCGATAAATTGACCGAGCGCTTCTATGCGGTTTACTTCCTTAGGCCAAAACTGAATTGATGAGGTAAGCCGGTTGTCTATAAATGGAGCCCAGCGCTGCCATGTGTTAAATACTTCCTCAAAATCATCCCAGCCCCAAGTGACAGAAAAAACAGACACGCACGAGATCGGTACGGCTTTAAACATCATGGATGTGACAATGCCGAAGTTGCCTCCCCCTCCTCCCTGAGACGCCCAAAATAGATCAGAGTGCTTTGAACGGTTGACTGTGATCAAGTCAGCACCCGCTTTTTCGTCCGCTATGATCATTTCGAGCTGGAGGAGACGATCGCAAGTAAGTCCGGCTGTCCTTGTTAAATATCCGATTCCTCCCCCGAGCGTCAGCCCCGTGATTCCCACATTCGCAATGGTTCCCGCAGGAAGGGTCAATCCGTACCGCCAAAGTGTCCGGTAGACTTCCCCCAATTCGGCTCCCGCTTCAATCGAGACCAGCCGCTTATCCTCATTTACTCTTATTTTCTTCATTTCACTGAGATCAATGACTAGTCCGTCATTTAACAGGGAAAAATTTTCGTAGCTGTGTCTTCCGCCTCTGATACGGAAAGGCACATTGTTCTCACGCGCCCATCTCACCGCATTGAGGGCGTCATGTTTGTTTTGACAAAACACAATGATGTCTGGATATCTTTGCAGGCTTAAATTGATATTGGTTCTCGCAGCATTATAGTCCGGGTCATCTTTTTTGACGATGCGGCCGGTCAATGTTGTCTTTTCCACATTCTCACTCACTTCCACTTGTAATCTGCTATGTTTTCTAGCATATGCGGAAAAATGAGAGAGTGTATGAGGAAAACCCCCGGAAGGAAACGATATTTTAAATTGTAGTTGACAGGTAGGGATTGTATGAATTAACATAATCATTACATATTTCCAAACGATGGCTGATCGGATCACCGAAGGCTCTTATCTTTTAAACAGATAAGGGCCTTTTTTGCGTGAAAGTCATGAATGAAATGAAGAGCGGAGGGATGAAAAGTGGCGTTAAAAAAGGTATCACATGTGCGCAAAAAGAGCAAAAAACGAAAAAAGTACAGAAAACACACATTGAATTTCGAACTGCTTGTAGAGAAAAACAAACGGGAGATTATGAGAAATGAGGAACAGATGGAGCAGATTTATATAAAGATAGATGAAAAGCATGCGGGGGTTCGATAAAGATGAAGGAGAGAAAATGGAGGATAAAAACAACGGTACTCGCGCTGTCGGTATCCAGCATGTTATCAGGGTGCGCGTTCGGGAGTGCCGGAGAAGAACCGTCATCTGCGGCGGATAAAAAGGAAGAAACACGTATTGCCCATGTCAAGACAAAGGAATTTAAAGCTTCTCATCCGGCGGCGATTCCCGCTAAATCGAAAGCCAGAACTGACACTTTTGTTGCTGGGATTTCCGCGCCGGGCGGTGTGTTTCTGCCGTACTTTTACGAAAACGGCTGGGACGGAAATGCGACAGATCCTATTTTTGAACCGTTAGTCAAATTGGATAAAACGGGGAAGCCTGCCCCGGCTCTTGCGGAAAGCTGGAAAATTTCCAAAGATCAGCTTACATACACGTTCCGTTTAAGAAAAAATCTCGTTTTCAGCGACGGTTCACCGCTGACCGCAAAGGATGCCGCATTCACTTTAACACTGCTGCATGATCCTGCATATGCGGGCTATGAAGATATCACCACGGCTTATATTAAAGGCGGTAAGGCTTACAAAGAAGGAAAGGCAAAGACGATAGAGGGCATTCGCGTCCTTGATGACAGAACCATTCAAATCACGACTGAGAAAGTCAGTGCGAAGTCGCTGCTTCTTTTAGGCGGGCAGATGCTGTCAGAAGCCTACTACGGAAAGAATTATCAATTCGGCAAACTGGACTATTTAAAAGAGCTTTATGCCAAACCGCTCGGAGCGGGACCTTATCAATTTACAGAATACCTTCCGGGACAGGAAATACGCTATCAGGCTAATGAACACTATTATGCAGGAAAACCGAAAACGGAAAAGCTGATTTATAAAATTATCGATCCGTCAACTTCCCTTCAGCTGTTTGAAACGGGTGACCTTGATTACGCTTCTTTTTCACCTGATGATGATACGGTTCAGCATTTAAAAAGTCTCGGTTTTGCCAATATAAGCGTATCTGTCGTGAATGATTACGGGCTTGTGTACGTCAATCACAAGCGTCCGCCTTTTCAAGATAAGGAAGTGTCCCAGGCGCTTATTTATGGACTTGACCGTCAAAAAATCGTCGATGTCCGCTTTAAACGCTACGGAGAAGTCGCGAATGTGCCGGTGTCTCCGGTTTCGTGGGCTTATGATGACAAAGATGTCAATCGGTACGCGTTTAACCCTGAAAAAGCCAAAAAGCTTCTCGATGAAGCAGGCTGGAAAACGGGCAAAGACGGTGTACGTGAAAAAAACGGCAAAAAGCTTGAAATCAGCTATTACACGTCTAAAGCGGATGATGATTTCATCCCGATCGCGAAAGAAAATTACGCGGACATCGGAATCTCATTAAAACCGGAAGTGATGGATTTTAATACAGAAGTAGCGAAAATAAATGACAAACAATATGACCTTGCCGCCGTTTCCACCTCGCAGATTCTTGATCCGAATGACACGGTGGAAAAGCTGGCTTCCGGCCATCCCAATAATGTAACGGGGTATTCCAATCCGAAAGCGGACCGGCTGATAGAGAAAGGAGCCGGCACGCTTGATATCAGCAAAAGAAAAGAGATTTATCACCAGCTGTACCGGGAGCTCGGGGAAAACCCGCCTTACATTCTGATTCATTACCGTCAGAGCGCAAGGGCGGTCAGCGGAAAAATAAAAGGGCTTGTGCCTGACAATTATTCTGGAATCAGTTCAAGTCTCTCAAATGTCTCAATTCAATAGAACGGTTGGGCAAAATACCCGGTGCATCCCGGGGATTTTGCCCTTTCAGCGGAAAGGAGAGGCTTTTTATGAAACGGTATGCCGCAGAACGATTCATTCAAATGCTTGTGATCTTATTTGGTACGTCCTTTATTATTTTTTTCTTATTCGCCATGCTGCCGGGCGACTATATTGATTCCAATGTAAACCTGACTCCTGAAAGAGCGCAGGAGTTAAAAGCGCTTTACGGGCTGGATCAGCCGATTTGGCAGCGCTATGTGACATGGCTCGGAAATGTGCTCAGCGGAGATTTTGGGTTTTCTTTGAAATATCAGGAGAACGTCCTGTCACTGCTTCGGAAATATGTCTGGAATTCGTTTTTTGTCGCATTTTTGGCGTTGCTTGTCACATGGTCAGCCGCGATGATAACGGGTGTCATATCCGCTGTCAGGAAATACTCATGGTTTGACGGGATCGTGACGTTTCTTGTTTTTGCTTCCATGGCGTTCCCGTCTTTTTTTATCAGCCTTCTGTTTATTAAGTGGTTTGGGGTGGATTTGAAAATATTGCCCGTCGGCGGGATGATTGATACCGGAAGCACGAGTACAGGTTTTTCGTACGTGCTTGAAGCCGCCAGACATATGATTCTTCCGGTCGTGATTTTATCTATGCTCGGTATCGGCTCGCTGACAAGGTATTTCCGCTCCGGCATGCTGGACGTGATCAGACAGGATTATATCAGAACGGCGAGAGCGAAGGGATTGAAAGAGCGCACCGTCATCTGGAAACATGCGTTGAAAAACGCGCTCATTCCGGCCATCACCCTGCTTGCTTTTGAACTGCCGGGACTGTTTTCCGGAGCCATCATTATTGAACAGATTTTCGGGTGGCCGGGTGTCGGACGTATTCAGCTGGAATCTGTGCATTATCGTGATTATCCGGTTTTGATGGCGTTTACCTTGTTTTTGTCTTGTTTAACGATTGTGGGGAACTTCTTGGCGGATATCGCTTATGCCGCGGTTGATCCGCGGGTCAGGCTGAAATAGGGGGTGTTCGGAATGAAAAAACAAAAAGGGGCGCCGCCTTCTCTTTGGAAGCAGACGTACCGCCGCCTGCTGCAGCATAAGCTGACGGTCATCAGTCTTCTTTTCTTATGTTTTATGTTTTTATTGTGCTTTATCGGGCCGTCTTTTTCTCCGTACATAACAGATCGGACGGATATTTCAAATGCCAATCAGCAGCCGGGAATCCATCATTGGCTGGGAACTGACCAGTACGGGAGAGATGTGCTGACGAGGCTGATGCTGGCGGGGCAGATTTCTCTGACCGTGGGGCTTGCTTCAATGGTGCTGTCGCTTGTCATCGGTTCTTTACTCGGGGCTGCGGCCGGATTTTATCGGGGAGCCGCTGATATGATCATTATGCGCATTGCTGATATGCTCATGTCCATCCCGGGACTGCCGCTGCTTTTGATTTTGGCTGCGGTGATGTCGGAGTGGAAAGTGCCTTCTGAATACAGAATGTACCTGATTATGATGATGTTAAGCCTGATCGGATGGCCCGGTCTGGCGCGGCTTGTACGCGGACAGATTTTGTCGCTGAAGGAGCAGCCGTTTATGATGGCCGCGGAAGTTTTGGGGCTTAGTGATAAACGGAAAATCCTCTATCATTTGCTTCCCAATACATTGCCGTTATTACTGGTAGCGGCGACTTTGCATGTGGCGGGAGCGATGCTGAGTGAATCGGCGCTGAGTTTTCTCGGGCTTGGCGTTGCTCCGCCGACACCTTCTTGGGGAAACATGATGGAAGCTGCGAATCATTTTATGGATTTTACACTCCGTCCGTGGCTGTGGATTCCGCCGGGAACGGCCATTTTTCTGACCGTTGTGGCGATTCATCTGCTTGGAGACGGTTTAAGAGACGCTTTTGATCCTAAGGTAAAACGGCAGGTGAAAATGAAATGAAAAAACCGCTTTTAGAAGTGATGCATTTGGAAACGGCTTTTTATACAGAGGAGGGGGCGGTAAAGGCCGTGGACGATGTCAGCTTTACGATACATGAGGAGGAAACGGTTTGTATTGTAGGGGAGTCTGGCTACGGGAAAAGCATGGCGTCATTGTCCATTATGCAGCTTATTCCCGAGACGGGGAGAATCGAACGGGGAGCGGTGCATTTTTCCGGACGGAACCTGTTGGAATTGAAACCAAAAGACATGCAGAAAATCCGCGGCAGCGAAATCGGGATGATATTTCAGGAACCGATGACATCTTTGAATCCGGTGTTTACAATCGGTGAGCAGCTGGCCGAACCGATTCGCGAACATTTATTGCTGAGTAAGAAAGAAGCATGGCGGAGGGCCGTTGAACTGATCACGTTAGTGGAGATCCCGCATGCCGAGCAGGTTATGCACCAATATCCTCATGAACTGAGCGGCGGCATGCTGCAGCGCATCATGACGGCTGTCGCGCTAAGCTGCGAACCGAAACTGATCATTGCCGACGAGCCGACGACAGCGCTTGACGTAACCATTCAGGCGCAGATATTGGATTTATTGCGGGATATGAAAAAGCAATTCCGCACGTCTATTTTATTCATTACTCATGACCTTGGCGTGGTTGCTGAAATGGCTGATTATGTGATTGTTATGTATGCGGGGAAAATTGTGGAGGAAGGACCGGTTGCAAAGCTGTTTTCTGATCCGAAGCATCCGTATACGAAAGGACTGCTCGCGGCCAAGCCGGTTATCGGTCAAAGAAGGGAGATGCTGTACACCATTCCGGGGCAGGTCCCCGAGCTTGCGGACCTATCGGGATCGTCTTGTTATTTTGCGGAGCGATGTGAACACAGCACGGAAATATGCCGGAAATCGAGCCCGCATTTTACTGAATTCGGGAAGGGGCATCAGGCGGCGTGCTGGCTTTACAGAGAGGAGAAAGCAGATGAGTGATGTGTTGCTGGAGGTCAAGAGGCTGAAAAAATATTACGAGGAGCATGGGGGGATGAGAAAGACCCGCAAAAATCCCGTAAAAGCGGTCGACGGTGTCAGTTTTACGATAGGAAAGGGAGAAGTGTTCGGCTTAGCGGGAGAATCGGGCAGCGGAAAGTCATCAATCGGCAAGACCATTTTGAGGCTTCATGAAAAAACAGAGGGAGAGGTGTTTTTTCAGGGGCGTGATGTGTTTCGGATGAGCCGGCGCGAGCTCAAAACTTTCAGATCAGAAGCGCAGCTCATCTTTCAAGATCCGTTCAGTTCTTTAAATCCCCGGCGTCGGATCGGAGAAGCCATCGGTGAAGCGATGATCGAGCATCAATTGGCGGTGAAGCGGAACGCGCGTGATAAAGCGGCGGAAGTTCTTGAAGCCTGCGGACTTTCCGCAAACTTTATCGACCGTTATCCGCATGAATTTTCCGGAGGGCAGCGGCAGCGGATCGTGATTGCAAGAGCGATGGCGCTCAAGCCGCAATTTATCATTATGGATGAACCCGTGGCGGCGTTAGATGTCTCCATCCAGGCGCAGATGATCAATTTGTTCAGCAGCCTTCAAAAACAGCACGGGCTGTCATATTTGTTCATTTCTCATGATTTAAGCGTGGTGGAGCACTTATGTACGAAGGTCGCCATTATGTATTTAGGGACGATTGTGGAATACGCGTCAAAGGAGGAGCTCTTTTCACGGCCGATTCATCCTTATACGAAAGCGCTGTTATCAGCCGTGCCTGTTCCTGATCCCGGAGCGAAAAGGGAGCGGATAATTTTAAAGGGTGATATACCGAGCCCCTCTGATCCGCCTTCAGGCTGTAAATTCCGAACGAGATGCCCGGCAGCCAAGAAGATATGTGCTGAGAAAAGTCCGGCGCTGTCAGAAAAAGGGCTTCATCATTTTGCGGCATGCCACTTCATATAATTGAGAAAAAAACGGTTTTATTGATAATAAACAGGAAAAACCTGCCGGGCAGACCGGCAGGTTTTTTGATGTTATTTTGGTGATGGCAGTCCGAGTCCTTCGGCAACGCGTCTGCCGTATTCAGGATCAGCTTTGTAGAAGTGGCCGATCTGGCGCAGCTTAATTTCTTCTTTTTCCACAGGTTTCATCGCACTGACGATATTGGCGACAAGGCGCGCGCGCTCTTCTTCGCTCATCAGGCGGTACAGGTCGCCGGCTTGTGTGTAATGATCATGATGATTATAGCTTACACTGTCAGCGAAACCTGATACAGGATATGCCGCCTGTTTATCTTCAGGTGACTCTTTCGGGCCGCCGAAGCTGTTAGGCTCGTAATAGACGGAGCGGCCGCCGTTATCATCAAAACGCATTTGTCCGTCACGCTGATAGTTTTTCACTTCATTGCGGGAACGGTTGATCGGCAGCGCCTGATGGTTCGCGCCGACACGGTAGCGATGCGCGTCATGGTATGCGAACAACCGGCCTTGAAGCATTTTGTCAGGTGAGACGTCGACGCCGGGGACTAATGTGCCGGGAGAGAACGTCGCCTGTTCTACTTCCGCAAAGTAATTTTCCGGATTGCGGTTCAGAACCATGCGGCCGACTTCAATGAGCGGATAGTCTTTTTGAGACCATACTTTTGTGACGTCAAACGGATCAAAGCGATATGTGTTTGCGTCTTCTAACGGCATGATTTGAACATATAATTTCCATGCGGGGAAATCGCCGTTTTCAATCGCATTGAACAAATCTTCCGTATGGTAATCGGGATTTTCGCCCGCGATTTTTGCGGCTGTATTAACATCAAGGTTTTTCACGCCTTGCTCTGTTTTAAAGTGATATTTGATCCAGACGCCTTCGCCTTTATCATTTGTCCATTTAAATGTATGGCTTCCGAATCCGTGCATATGGCGAAGAGTCGCCGGAATGCCCCGGTCTGACATCAGAATGGTTACCTGGTGCAGGGATTCCGGTGACAGAGACCAGAAATCCCAAACGGCCGTCGGGTTTTTCAGATGTGTTCTCGGATCTCTTTTTTGTGTATGGATAAAGTCAGGGAACTTGATGGCATCGCGGATGAAGAACACGGGTGTATTGTTTCCGACGATGTCGTAGTTTCCTTCTTCTGTATAAAACTTAACGGCAAATCCGCGCGGGTCGCGCACTGTGTCACTAGAGCCCAGTTCGCCCGCAACGGTTGAGAAACGGATGAAGAGCGGCGTGCGTTTACCGACTTCTGACAGAAATGCGGCTTTCGTATATTTTGTAACGTCATTTGTGACTTCAAAATAACCGTGTGCGCCCGCGCCTTTTGCGTGAACGACACGCTCGGGAACGCGTTCTCTGTTAAAGTGCGCCAATTTCTCAAGCAGATGGACGTCTTGTATTAAAGCAGGACCGCGATCGCCGGCCGTCATTGAGTTTTGGTTATCTCCGACAGGAGCGCCCCAGCTGGTTGTCAATTTATTTGAACTCATGTGATCACCTCTTTAGATTTATAAAAATATAATATCACCTATCATTAAAAAGTCAATATTATTTTATAATGATTATAAAATAATTATTTTTATTATCGAAAAAAGGGTTTGGATTTGAAAGCCTACTTGACTGACGGGAATAATGGGTTTAAGATGAGAAAAAATAGAAACCGCTGACTTGGACACAAGAGGCTCTTATTCTTCACTGGATAAGGGCCTTTTTTTATTGTCAGGCGGTAAGGGAGGCGGCGATTGTATGCTTTTCCGGCAGCATTTTAAACCTGTCGATATTCACGGTCATCTGCCGTACAGCCTTTATTTCGGCAAAAACGATAAGACATTTTCCGATTATAACCGGGAGCGGTCAGATAGAATGAATCTGACTTGGGATTTTCCTGATCCGCATGATGTTGAGGGCGATGACGGCGAAATCGCTTTGATGACAAGATGGGAGAATGAATTAGATAAGTACGGCATTGACGTGCTGAATTTTTTAACAGCAGAGAGCAATGACCGGATGGCGGCGTTTATTCAAGCCAATCCCGCGAGATTTACCGGATTTGCATATCATCCTTTGGAGCGGGAGGATGCGTATGAAGAGCTGAAAAGAGCGGTAGAAGAGCTCGGTCTGAAAGGATATAAACTGTTCGGGCCGCTGACAGACATCGATTTTCATGATCCGTCGCTGAAAAAGCTGTGGACGTATCTGGCTGACAAAAGGCTGCCTGTATTAATTCACTTCGGGCTTTTAGGAAGAGCGGGGGGCATTGTCAGCCATCGCAACATCAACCCGCTCTCCATCTATCGCGTCGCGAGAGAGTATGCTGATATCCCGTTCATCATTCCGCATTTCGGCGCCGGATATTATCAGGAACTGCTGCAGCTGTGCTGGAGCTGCCCGAATGTGTATATTGACACGTCCGGCTCAAATCAGTGGATGAGGTGGATGCCGTACCCGCTTGATTTGGAAATTCTGTTTCGGAAGACAACTGAATTAATCGGTGCTGAACGGATCATCTTCGGGACGGATTCGAACGGATTTCCGAGAGGATATGTATACAGATATCTTCAGGAGCAGGTGAGGACCTGCCGGGAAATCAATATGCGGGAAGAAGATATAGAGAACATTTTCGGCAACAACGCGCGGACATTATTGAAAATCGCCCGCCAAGAAAAGGAAGTAAATACGTGATACAGCCGATGCGCTCTCTGGCAGGGTTATGCCGGAGGGCGTATTTTAATCCTTATAAAAAACAGTTGACAAGTCGGAATAATTTGAATTAACATGATATTCAAATTTAAAAACAAACGGGTTGCCGATCGGACCGCCGAAGGCTCCCATCTCTGCAAGCAATCGGAGATGGGGGCCTTTTTGTTTTTCGATCGCACGCGGCAGAAAGAGAGGGGAAGACAGATGGCTGTAACCATCAGCATACAAGAAAAAGCTTTTGAGCATGAAGGCCGGAAAACGCCGGTGCTGAATGATATTGAGCTGTCAATTGCATCGGGAGAATTTTTGACTGTCATCGGGCCGAGCGGATGCGGCAAAAGCACGCTTTTAAAATTGATTGCCGGTCTTGATACCGATTATAAAGGCTCTGTCACAATAAACGGCCGCAATGTATCGGGACCGGGCATCCGGCAGGGATTTATCTTTCAGGAGCACCGGCTGTTTCCCTGGCTGACGGTAAAACAAAACATCGCTGCCGATCTCAATATGAACGACCCGGCCGTTCGGAAAAAAGTGGATGATCTGATTGAGGTTGTCAGGCTGCAGGGAGCGGAGAACGCTTATCCGCGCGAATTATCCGGCGGCATGTCGCAGCGGGTTGCCATCGCCAGAGCCCTTTTGCGCGAGCCGGAGGTGCTGCTTTTAGATGAACCGTTCGGGGCGCTTGACGCTTTTACGAGAAAACATTTGCAGGATGTGCTGCTTGATATATGGAGCGAGAAAAAAACGACGATGATTCTGGTCACGCATGATATTGATGAATCCGTCTATTTAGGCGATAAGCTGGCGATCCTCAGGGCAAAGCCCGGCCGGCTGCACAGCCTGATGCCGATTCAGCTTCCGCATCCGCGCAATCGGACCTCAGCGGATTTTCAGGCCGTCCGGCAGAAGGTGCTTTCTGAGTTTGAGAAAACGGAAGACCTCCGGTTTGCGGATGGGTCCGGGATATAGAAGGGACGAAGCGAAGTGAAAAAAATCATCATTCTTTTAGCCGCAGCAGTCATGATGTCAGCCGGATGCAGTGCAGACGGGACAGGAGGGAGCGGGAAAACGGTGAAAGAAATCCGGATCGGCATCCAGCAGAGTTTAAGCCCGCTTCTCATTGCCAAGGAAAAAGGCTGGTTTGAAGAGGCCTTCAAAAAAGACGGAATAAAAGTAAAATGGGTCGAATTCCAAAGCGGTCCTCCGCAGTTTGAAGGTCTTGCCGCCGATAAGCTTGATTTTTCCCAGGTCGGCAATTCACCGGTCATTTCCGGTCAGGCGGCTGGAATTGATTTTAAAGAGATCGGGCTGTCTCAGGACGGGTTAAAGGCAAATGGCATTCTCGTAAACAAGGGCAGCGGGATTCAGAGCCTGAAAGAATTGAAAGGTAAAAAAATCGCTGTAGCCAAAGGCAGCAGCGGCTTTGATTTTCTCTATAAAGCTTTAGATAAAGCGGGGCTTTCCGCCGATGACGTCACCATCATCCAGCTTCAGCCTGATGAGGCGGTTTCCGCTTTTGAAAACAAATCAGTTGACGCATGGTCCATTTGGGAGCCGTATTTGTCGATTGAAACGCTGCAGCACGGGGCGGAAATATTGGCGAACGGAGAAAGCACAGATTTATATTCTCCCGGTTTCACGTTAGTCAGAACGGGATTTTCCAAAGAACACCCGGATGAGGTTGTCCGATTTCTGAAAGTGTTCAATAAAGCAGTTACATGGCAAAAGGAACACAAAGATGAAGCTGTCTCTTTATATGCGAAAATCAAACATCTTGATCCGAAAGTCGTCAGAAACGTGCTTAACAATACTGAGCCTCTCAATGAACCGATCAATGATGATATTGTCAAAGCCCAGCAGGAAACCGCTGATTTTCAATATCAAACAAAAGCGATTCATAAGAAAATTCATGTAAAAGACGTTGTCGACAATTCATTTATTAAAAAAGCGCTTGAAACGGGGGATGGCAAGTAATGAAAGCAGAAGCATCAACGGCTGCCGGCGCAATAAGCCAATCAGAAAAGAAAGCTCTGGCAACTTCCCGGAAGTATTCATACCAATGGATGAAAGGGGTTGTACTCCCGGCTGCGGTCATCGCAGTATGGCAGGTTATCGCAAGTCTGGGCATCGTCTCGACAACGGTGCTCCCGTCACCTGTCGTCATCTTGCAGACGTTTCAGGAACTTCTTCTTTCAGGTGAACTGTGGGGTCATTTAGAGATCAGTTTATACAGGGCGGCTGCCGGATTTCTGCTTGGCGCGGGCCTCGGACTTGTTTTCGGGCTGCTGGTCGGTTTCTCAAAGCGGACGGAAGCATATCTAGATCCGTCTCTTCAAATGCTCAGAACGGTTCCGCACTTGGCCGTGACTCCTCTGTTTATTTTGTGGTTCGGGTTTGATGAGACATCAAAAATTCTGCTGATCGCATTGGGGGCTTTTTTCCCCGTGTACATTAATACGTTTCTCGGAATCCGCAGTGTGGACGCGAAGCTGTTTGACGTCGCGCGGGTGCTGGAATTTAACTGGTATCAGCAGATGACGAAATTAATTCTTCCGGCATCTCTGCCGAATATCCTGCTCGGCATCAGGCTCTCTCTAGGCATTGCGTGGCTCGGTCTCGTGGTGGCGGAACTGATGGGATCGAGCGAGGGCGTCGGTTATATGATTATGGATGCCAGACAATTTTCACAGACAAATAAGGTGTTTGTCGGCATTATCATTTTTGCGGCTGTCGGCAAGCTGACAGATGCATTGGTCAGAATGCTCGAACGGAAACTATTAAAATGGCGGAACAGTTATGAAGGGTAACCTATTAAAAAAGGAGAGATTCATATGGAGATTCTTTGGTTTATTCCGACGCATGGTGACGGCCGGTATTTAGGGACGCAAACGGGAGGGAGAACGGCGGATCATCTTTATTTTAAGCAAGTGGCACAGGCGGCGGACAGACTCGGGTATACGGGGGTGCTGCTGCCGACCGGGAGATCATGTGAAGACCCGTGGCTGACGGCTGCCGCTTTAGCGGGGGAAACGAGTGACTTGAAATTTTTAGTGGCGGTCCGTCCGGGACTGATGCAGCCGTCTGTCGCCGCGAGAATGGCGTCGACAATGGATCGGCTGTCAGACGGCCGTTTGCTCGTAAATGTCGTAGCGGGCGGAGATCCTTATGAACTGGCGGGAGACGGTATGTTTATCAGCCACGATGAACGTTATAAGGCGACTGAAGAATTTTTAACCGTCTGGCGCGGACTCATGCGGGGCGAAACGGTGACATATGAAGGGGACCATATCAAAGTGGAAAACAGCAATCTGCTGTTTCCGCCAAAGCAGTCTCCGCATCCGCCATTATATTTCGGCGGTTCATCACAGGCGGGAATTGAGGCTGCGGCGAAACATACAGATGTCTATTTAACATGGGGAGAGCCGCCGGAGCAGGTAAAAGAAAAGATTGAAACCGTTAAAAAACAGGCTGCCAAGGAAGGAAGGACGATGCGTTTTGGCATCAGACTTCACGTGATTGTCCGGGAGACTGAGGAAGAGGCATGGGAAGCGGCTGAACGATTAATCAGCCATTTAGACGAAGAGACGATTGCGAAAGCGCAGGCTGCGCTCCGGCGCGCTGATTCTTCGGGACAAAAACGGATGGCCGATCTCCATAACGGTGACCGCTCGAAGCTTGAGATCAGCCCGAATCTCTGGGCCGGCATCGGACTGGTCAGAGGCGGAGCGGGCACGGCGCTTGTCGGTGATCCGCAGACTGTCGCTGCTCGAATTTTAGAGTATCAGGCACTCGGCATTGAGTCGTTTATCTTTTCAGGCTACCCGCATCTGGAAGAAGCTTATTATCTGGCTGAACTCGTGTTTCCGCTTCTGCCGTTTCAGAATGAACGGACTAAAAAGTTTGAGCGCAGACTGGGTGAAGCAATGGGCAACGACCATTTTGCAAGAGAAAATAAAGCGACAGTCTGATGACGTCGCAAGGCGGATAATTGACGGCGAGCGCTTTCTGCGGTTTCATTTCCGGGGAAATGCCGGCAGTGAAGGCGGGTATTCACCCGCCTTTTTAAGCGCTTAGCTTGCACGATGCTCATATGGATGATATGATACAAAACGTAATTATTACGATTTGTTAGGAGTGCTGAAATGGCAAAAAAATCAAAAGTGATCAAAGAGCTCAAGCGGCAGAAGCTTGTTGAACAATATGCGGACATCCGAAGAGAATTAAAGGCAAAAGGAGACTGGGAAGCGCTGAGCAAACTGCCGCGTGATTCTGCTCCGGGCAGGCTTCATAACCGCTGTACGGTGACGGGGCGGCCCCGCGGATATATGAGAAAATTTAAACTGTCCAGAATCGCATTCAGGGAGCTGGCCCATAAAGGCCGGATTCCCGGGGTGAAAAAAGCGAGCTGGTAATGTAAAAAACTCCGGATCTGTCATGAACCGGAGTTTTTGCCGTGCTTATGAAAAGTGAAAGCATAAGCCAAATGCTGAATCATCATCAGAATGAAAATCAAAAGAATCGGAAAAAAGGGTAGATGCGGCTGAATCAGCGGATAAAACAAAAGCAGAACGGCTGCGGCCGGCAATGAGAAGTAAACGGCGATATACGAGGAACGGCAAGCTTTAGCCGTCATCATTCGTTCTCTTTCATCCTGTTCCTCAAATTCATCGGGCACAAGCCTGTGCTTTTTGCCGTTCCGTTTTTTCTTTTCAGTATAGATATATAATGCGGCACAAACGGTAAACAGCAGAAACGGAGTGATATTCAGCTCAAATGAACCGCTCCCCTCCGTTTGGAAAAACTGAGCGATCCGCGGCGCCGCTTCCATAAAGGAAATAAGCGTCCAGCAGGCCAATCCGTAGAGTGCAAGGTGAAAACACGCTTTTCTTTTCAAACTCATTTTTTCTCCTCCTCCAGCCAGAAAACTTCCTCCATCGGCAGGGAGAAAGCCCGGCAGATGTTAAGCGCCAATAAAAGTGAAGGCACATAATCTCCTTTTTCAATCGCTGCAATCGTCTGTCTGGTGGCTCCGGCTTCTTTTCCGAGCGTTTCCTGAGAATAGCCGAATCTGGCTCTCAGCTCTTTTACTTTATTTTTCATCATCAGGCGTACCTCAAGTTTTCTTCTTTTTTATATTGTATGAGACTCTTAACAAAATGTAAACCCAACTTAACATGTGGACAAAAAAAGAATTTTTTTCGACAAATTTTTTAACATTCCCTTGACGAAAAAAAAATAAACATGTAATATTAGAAACATCAAATCGGTACTGACAAAAATTAATTTTGATGCGGGTGTAGTTTAGTGGTAAAACCTCAGCCTTCCAAGCTGATGTCGTGAGTTCGATTCTCATCACCCGCTCCATACATACGTTATTAACGCAGTGTTTCGTTTCTCTGATAAACGAAGTATTGCGTTTTTTTATGTGAAAAAAGACACGAAGGCGTGTCTTTTTATGAAAGCCAAGAGACGGTATGCGTGCCTCCGTGAATTTGTTCAAACATTTTTGTTAAGGATGATAGCAGCTCATCCGCCGCGTCGGCATGAAATGAAGGCGGGAAAAAGATCAGCTGCAGCATTTTCCTTGTGCCGGGCGTGACAGGGCGTGTATTGATATGTCCGGTGAAGTCGCCGAAAACGCCGTCCGGGCCGGAGAAAGACAGTACGCTTTCTTTTTCTCCGATTTTAATTGAAATCGGTTCATCTATTTCTGCGGCGTCATACGTCATGATAGGCAATGAATATTTCAAGGAGAAAAAAAGTATGGTATCATGGGCTGAATTCACACTTTCAATGAATCGTTCCCGGGAAATATCGCCGAGCATAAGCTCCATCGGCGTTTTTTGTCCTGAAAAGGCGGGACTGAGCTGTTCCATTATACGCGCCCACTCTTTTACAAAAGGCTGCTCTTCTATACCGCCGTCAGCATAATCAAAGTAAAGAGATTCTTGAAATAAACGGAGGCGGCCTTTCAGCATTTGCGGAGCAGGCCCGACTTCGATCTGTTCATATAAGACGGCTGCCGCTTTGATCCCCGGCACCCGTTCAGCAATAAGTGGATCTAAACTGATGTTCAAGTGTGTTCACTCCATTTCGGGATGATAAAACTCTATTATACCTGTGCGGGAGCCTGATCACAAAGAAAGGAGGCTGTGCAAAAAATGAATATTCATAAACTGAAAGAGGAATTAATCGAATACGCCAAAAGCATAGGAGTCGACAAAATCGGGTTTACGACGGCTGATACGTTCGACAGTCTGCGGGACCGGCTGATTCTTCAGGAATCACTCGGCTATTTATCCGGGTTTGAAGAGCCGGATATTGAAAAACGGGTTACACCGTCTTTGCTTCTCCCGAAAGCCAAATCAATCGTCGCCATCGCCCTTGCTTATCCTTCCAAAATGAAAGATGCGCCGAGGAGCACGAGGGACGGGCGGCGCGGCATTTTTTGCAGAGCTTCCTGGGGGAAGGATTATCATGACGTGCTGAGGGAAAAGCTTGATCTGCTGGAGAATTTTCTCCAAAGCAAACATGAGGATATCCGCACAAAGTCAATGGTGGATACAGGGGAATTGTCCGACAGGGCCGTGGCTGAACGGGCGGGAATCGGCTTCAGCGCCAAAAACTGCATGATCACCACGCCTGAATACGGCTCTTACGTCTATCTGGCTGAAATGATCACCAATCTGCCCTTTGAACCGGATGTGCCGATTGAAGATATGTGCGGTACGTGCACAAAATGTTTAGACGCGTGTCCGACCGGCGCGCTCGTCAATCCCGGACAGCTTAACGCCCAGCGCTGTATTTCGTTCCTGACCCAGACAAAGGGATTTCTGCCGGATGAGTTCCGCACGAAAATCGGAAACCGTCTGTATGGCTGTGACACGTGCCAGACGGTCTGTCCGATTAATAAGGGGAAAGATTTTCATCTTCATCCGCAGATGGAGCCTGATCCGGAAATCGCAAAGCCGCTGTTAAAGCCGCTTTTGACCATAAGCAACCGCGAATTCAAAGAAAAATTCGGACATGTATCGGGATCATGGCGCGGCAAGAAGCCGATACAGCGGAATGCGATTTTAGCTTTGGCTCATTTTAAAGATGCCTCGTCTCTTCCGGAATTAACGGCCTTGATGCACCAAGATCCGCGCCCCGTTATCAGGGGGACGGCCGCCTGGGCCATCGGGAAAATCGGTGATCCTGATTATGCGGGGGAATTAGAAAAAGCGCTTCAAAAGGAGCAGGATGAGGAAGCTATACGGGAAATTGAAAAGGGACTGGAGCTGTTATCGGTTTCTGATAAGACTAAAACCGGCCGGTCCTGACATATGTATAGAGAAAAAGCACTTGGCGTGAGTTCAAGTGTTTTTTCTTTATAAAACAGTATGGTGGGTGGAGCGCTTGAAGCATATTATTGAAGATTTAGCGGAGGCCCGGCTTCATTATTTAATCAACGGAACCGAGATGAGGCACAATGGGCAGCCCGGCGATCTTGAGGTCCTGACGAGAAAAAAAGAGCTGTTTGAAAAACGGAAAGTTGACATCGTGAAAGCGAAGGCAAAAGCCTTCATTGTCAAAAGCAGCCTTGAGGACGACGGCACGTTATGCGTCATGTACACGATTCATTTCGAATATTTGTGCAAGGAGCATGACGGACACCTTTACTTAGAAGAGCAGATTGAGGAACGGACTGCATTTCTCTATGATCAGCTTTTGATTAAAGACCGGGAAGTAAAGAAAAAACCGGCGGGATTTTCTGACGGAAACAGCGTAATTGAATATGAGCGGAGTGAACGGGAAGATTTCGGGCGGGCGTTTCAATACGACCGTCTGGCTGCCGTGCAGTACGCGGAGAAGTTTTGGAATAAACGAAATCCCGCTTATAAAAATTTCAGCGACAACTGCACCAATTTTATTTCCCAATGTTTACATGCCGGAAAAGCACCGATGCGGGGGCATCCGAACAGAGGCTCAGGCTGGTGGATGAAGGCAAGCTCGTGGAGCTACAGCTGGACGGTCGCGCATTCGATGAAGATGTATCTGGCCCAATCCAAGGCAGGGCTTCGCGCGGTGCAAGTATCAAGAGCCGAAGAACTGATGCCCGGAGATATCATTTGCTATGATTTTGAAGGGGACGGCCGTTTTAATCATACGGCGATCGTGGTCGCGAAAGATAAAAGCAATATGCCGCTTGTCAATGCCCAAACGTATGACAGCAGGATGAGATATTGGTCATATGAGGATTCAACGGCGTATACTCCTTCCATCAGATATGCGTTTTTTCATATTACGGATGATACGACAAAAGAGTAATTAATGATATAATGGTGGGCGGAATAAAAAACAGAGGTGAACATCGTGGCATTACATGTCGTTTTATATCAACCCGAAATCCCGGCCAATACGGGAAATATCGCACGTACTTGTGCGGCAACAGACACAACGCTTCATTTGATCCGCCCGCTCGGATTCTCGACCGATGATAAAATGCTGAAGCGCGCCGGACTCGATTATTGGGAGTTCGTCAACGTCGTATATCATGATTCATTGGAAGAGTTATTTGAGGCATATGAGAACGGAAAGTTTTTCTTCATTACAAAATTCGGCCAAAAGCCGCACACATCATTTGATTACTCAAATACGGAGGAAGACTTTTTCTTCGTATTCGGCAGAGAAACGAGCGGACTTCCGAAAGAATTGATCGAAAACAATATGGACCGCTGCCTGCGTCTGCCGATGACCGAGCATGTGAGATCATTAAACCTGTCCAACACGGCCGCGATTCTTGTATATGAAGCGCTGCGCCAGCAAAATTACAGAGATTTGACGTGAAAAAAACGCCCGCATCCGGGCGTTTTTTTATTGAATAAAAAAGACGGACAGCAGCGGTTCACAGCATTTTTATATTTCAGGCTTAACAACGTAACAGTGTTATGTTACAATACTTTCATCGAAGGAGCTGGATTCATGGAGGAACAACTGATTTCTAAAAAAGAATTGCTGGAAGAAACATCAATCTCATACGGGCAGCTGTACCGCTGGAAACGGAAAAATTTAATTCCTGAAGAATGGTTTATCCGAAAATCAACATTTACAGGCCAGGAAACATTTTTTCCGAGAGCGGAAATATTAAAACGCATCTCAAAAATACAGAAAATGAAAGAAAATCTGTCTTTGGATGAAATGAGGGAAATGCTGTCTCCGCAAATGACTGATGTCAATATAACGTCTGCGGAGCTGCTTCAAAAGGGACTGATTTCAAAAGCCGCGCTGCAAGTTTATGGCGAAGACGGCGTGACATTCACGTCCCGCGCGCTGCTGTCTTTATATGTGCTTGAAGGGCTTTTGCAATCGGGCAATATCAGCCTTGAGGAAGGAAAATTGGCGGCAGGGGTGCTGAAAACGTATGAGGCTTCCGAACTGAAAGCGAATACGGAGCTTGTCATGCTCCGAAAGCTTGGCGTAACGACGTGCTTCATTGCAGACGCGGAACATATTTTATTTGAACCGACTGTCAAAGTGGTTGAACGGGTGGCGCTTGCTGCGGCATCGGAAGAATTAAAAACGAAATGGATGCAGGAGGACCATCAATGGAAGTAACAGATAAATTAATCATCAACGGTTCAGGAAGTTCAAAAGGAGGCCGTTTTCATACAGTGGAGATCAACGGAAGCGGCACGGTGTCAGGTGATGTGGAGTGCGCGAGCTTTTTGTTTAACGGCAGCGGAAAAACAGACGGACATGTCAAGACGCAAACGCTGACGATCAGCGGGTCGGGGAAAATTTCCGGCAGTGCCGAAGCTGAATCCATCCGTATCAATGGAACGGGTGTCATTAAAGGTGATGTCAAAACGGAGCGGCTGAACGTCGCGGGATTTTCATCTTTCGGCGGCGGTGTGAAAGCTGATGATATTTTCATATCCGGGAAAGCCGGGATTGAAGGCGATTGCGAGACAGAGACGTTCCGTTCGGAAGGCAAATGCAAGATCGGCGGCCTGCTGAATGCCGATGAAGTCAGTATTAAGCTGACGGCGGGAGAAAGCCATGTGAAAGAGATCGGCTGCCGCCATTTGAAAGTGATGAGCAGAAAGAGCGTGCTTACGCGTTTTAAGCTGATGCCGGCCCCGGTGCTGACAGCGGAGCTGATTGAAGGTGACATCATTGAATTGGCGGACACGAACGCGAAGACAGTCCGCGGAAATCATGTGCGGATCGGCGCAGGCTGCACCATTGGGACTGTGGAATACAGCGGCGATTTTACATGTGATCCTTCCGCTTTGGTTAACAAAGTCGTGAAACGATAGGAGGAACTGCGATGGAAACGACAAAAAAATTGAGTCATTTAAAAATGTACGGAGCCGGACACGCCTCCGGCGGCTCCTACCAAAATGTAAGCATTAAAGGGGAAGGAACTGTCGGCGAAGGACTTCAAAGCGAACGCTGCCGGATATTCGGTACGGGACTTTTTCTCGGAGATGCCGAGATCAACAGGCTGAAAATTTTCGGAGAGCATGAAGTTGCAGGAGATTTATCAGCACGTTCAGCAAATGTGATGGGCACATTGAAAGTCGGCGGCTCCATGCGTTTCGCCACGATGAGGCTGAAAGGACTTGCTGAAATTGGCGGCGGGGCCGCGGGAGAGCGGTGTCATATAAAAGGCAGTCTCACCGTCAGCGGTGATTGCCAGACGGAGCTGCTTCATGTAACAGGAGGTATCAATGTGGCGGGATTGTTAAACGCGGGGGACGTAAACATCCATTTGCGTTATGACCGAAGCCGCGTGAAAGAAATCGGCGGCACATCGATCACCGTCAGACGGAAACCCGGTTTTCTTAAACGGAAAGCCGGCACGCTTTCTGCTGAATTGATCGAAGGAGACGCAATTTACCTCGAATACACGGAAGCGGACATCGTCAGAGGAAAGCATGTGGAAATCGGCCCGGGCTGCAAAATCGGAAAAATCGAGTATCAAACAAGCTGCAAATCTCATGAAAAATCAACTGTCCAAGAACATATTCAAATATGAAACATTGTTATGTTGTACAGGAAAGGGTGCTCTTTATGAAGAGCACCCTTTTGCCGTTATTTGTTTTCAGGTTTGCTGTCGTAACCCGCCGTAAAAATGGATACTAAAAAAGTGAGAATGACCCCAAGTAAAATGATCGTTTTCATCATTTCTCCTCCTCTTTGCTTTTCCATTTGATGTCCGAGTCTGGATGAAACTGTATTTCTTTCATTATGAACGGTGCACCGGACCCTTGTCAATGACGGCCTTGTAACGTCTTTATTTTTAAGAAACGAAAAGCATGTATTATCACGTCACCGCATAGATTGTAACAAAGTACCTTATTTCTAGTGCATTAACCATGATAGAGGAGGTTCTTATGGATATATTAAAGAAAATTGAAAAGTACAGAGAGGAAGAGCAGCGTCTCAAATGGGAAGGGACGTTCGCTGATTATTTGGAGATCATAAAAGAAAATCCATTGGTCGCGCAGTCTGCTCATTCTCGCGTTTTTAATATGATAAAAGACAGCGGAATCGAGGAGGATGACGGTAAAAAGACATACAGCTTTTTCTCGCGGGAGCTGTTCGGCCTTGAGGAATCTCTGGAACGGCTCGTGGAGGAATACTTTCACCCGGCTGCCAAGCGGCTCGATGTAAGAAAACGGATTTTACTATTGATGGGACCCGTCAGCGGCGGAAAGTCAACTCTTGTCACCATGCTGAAAAAAGGGCTTGAAGCCTACTCATTGACAGACAACGGCGCTGTTTACGCCATTAAAGGCTGCCCGATGCATGAAGATCCTCTCCATCTCATTCCCCATCATCTGCGCGACGACTTCTACAGAGAATACGGCATCAGAATTGAGGGCAGCCTTTCTCCGCTTAATGTCATGCGGCTTGAAGAAGAATACGGCGGCAGAATTGAGGATGTAAAGGTTGAACGTATATTCTTCTCGGAGGATAAACGTACCGGAATCGGAACCTTCAGCCCGTCTGACCCGAAATCACAGGATATCGCCGACTTGACGGGGAGTATTGATTTTTCAACAATTGCCGAATACGGCTCAGAATCAGATCCGCGCGCTTATCGGTTTGACGGTGAATTAAATAAAGCGAACCGCGGAATGATGGAGTTTCAGGAAATGCTGAAATGCGATGAAAAATTTCTGTGGCACCTTCTGTCACTCACGCAGGAAGGGAATTTCAAAGCCGGACGGTTTGCGCTCATCTCAGCCGACGAATTGGTTGTTGCGCATACGAACGAAACGGAGTACCGCTCGTTTATTGCCAATAAGAAAAATGAAGCCCTTCACTCCAGGATCATCGTGATGCCTGTTCCTTATAATTTAAAGGTGTCAGAGGAAGAACGGATTTATGAAAAAATGATTTCTGAAAGTGATGTTTCTGACGTACACATCGCCCCCCATACATTAAAAGTGGCCGCGATGTTTTCTATTTTGACCCGGCTGAAGGAACCGAACCGCTCTGATATTGATCTCGTCAAAAAAATGAGGCTTTATGACGGAGAAAGCGTTGAAGGTTACAATTCCGTTGATCTTGAGGATATGAAGAAGGAATTCCATGATGAAGGAATGAGCGGAATTGACCCGCGCTATGTCATCAACCGCATTTCCTCAACAATTATCAGAAAAAATATGGAATCGATCAATTCGCTTGACGTGCTGCGTTCCTTAAAAGAAGGACTTGACCAGCATCCGTCGATCTCCGCCGAGGACAAAGAGCGGTATATGAATTTTATTTCCGCCGCCAGGAAAGAGTACGATGACATCGCTAAAAAAGAAGTGCAGAAGGCGTTCGTCTATTCATATGAAGAATCCGCTAAAACTCTCATGGACAATTATTTAGATAATGTGGAAGCGTACTGCAATAAAAATAAGCTCCGCGACCCGCTGACGGGTGAAGAAATGAATCCTGACGAAAAACTGATGAGATCCATTGAAGAGCAGATCGGCATTTCAGAAAACGCGAAAAAAGCGTTCCGCGAAGAAATCTTAATCCGCATATCCGCCTATGCAAGAAAAGGAAAACGCTTTGACTATAATTCGCACGAAAGACTCCGCGAGGCGATTCAGAAAAAGCTGTTCGCAGACTTAAAAGATGTGGTGAAAATTACGACCTCAACCAAAACGCCGGATGAGCAGCAGCTTAAAAAGGTCAATGAGGTAGTGGCAAGGTTAATAGATGAACACGGCTATAATTCGACTAGCGCTAATGAACTGCTGAAGTATGTCGGAAGCTTGTTAAACCGCTGATGTTTGATTTCATTGTGAGGCCCGTCTGTAAAAGGACGGGTTCTTTTGTCTGTTTTTCGCAATTGTTTGTCAATTGGAGAGTCCGGCCGGCATAAGATAAAAATAAATCTTTTCGCCGGACTTGTTTCATAAACAGGACCAAGCCGGAATACACATGTAAAACGACCATAACGGTTAAGGAGGGGAATTCATGTCCCGTAATGACAGCGGAAATTTTTTGATTTCAGAGGAAGACTGGTCCCTCCATCGCAAAGGCTTTGACGACCAGCAGCGCCACCAAAAGAAAGTACAGGAAGCGATAAAAAACAACCTTCCGGATCTTGTTACTGAGGAAAGCATTATTATGTCCAACGGAAAAGATGTCGTGAAAATCCCGATTCGTTCGCTTGATGAATATAAAATCCGTTATAACTATGATAAAAATAAACATGTCGGCCAAGGCGACGGCGACAGCGAAGTCGGCGATGTCGTCGCAAGAGACGGCGCAGATAAAAAGCAGGGAGCTGGAAAAGGCCAGGGAGCCGGCGATCAGGCAGGCGAGGATTATTATGAAGCGGAAGTTTCATTGATGGATCTGGAAGAAGCGCTGTTTCAGGAATTAGAACTGCCGAATCTGCAGCAAAAGGAAAGGGACAATATCGTCCATACCGATATCGAGTTCAATGATATCCGGAAAACCGGGCTGACAGGGAATATCGATAAGAAAAGGACGATGCTGTCGGCCTATAAACGAAACGCCATGACAGGCAAGCCGTCGTTTTACCCTATTTATCCGGAAGATCTGAAATACAAAACATGGAATGATGTGACGAAGCCGGAATCGAAAGCTGTCGTTTTAGCGATGATGGATACAAGCGGTTCGATGGGCGTATGGGAAAAGTATATGGCGAGGAGCTTCTTTTTTTGGATGACACGATTTTTACGGACAAAGTATGAAACGGTTGATATCGAATTTATCGCCCACCATACGGAAGCGAAGGTTGTGTCCGAAGAAGATTTTTTCTCGAAAGGCGAGAGCGGGGGCACCATCTGTTCCTCCGTTTACCGGAAGTCTCTTGAATTGATTGATGAAAAATATGACCCCGCCCGCTACAACATCTATCCGTTTCATTTTTCAGACGGAGATAACCTGACTTCGGATAACGCCCGGTGCGTAAAGCTCGTCAATGACATCATGAAAAAATCGAATCTGTTCTGTTACGGTGAGGTCAATCAATATAACAGGCATTCCACCCTCATGTCCGCCTATAAAAATGTCAAAGATGATAAATTTAAATACTACATCCTGAAACAGAAATCAGACGTATTTCAAGCGCTGAAAAGCTTTTTTAAAAATGAGGAATCCGGTGTAAGCAAAGCATCGTATGAAATATAAAGCCGAGTGAAGAATCGTGCGGCCGCGGTTCTTCACCCGGCTTTTTTAAATTAAAAATAAAGAGAAAAAACGGCATAAAAAAAATCCTTAAAAAATGAAACTTTTCTCTTTACAAACCTTCTTTCATTTATTAATATTTTATCTTGTGAACTATTATTAAGGGAATGAGGTGAAAATACGGTGATTGAATCAGAGCTCGCTTTGCTCAGTTTTGAACAACTGTTTGATACTTCCAGATCGATTTACAAAAAGCAGAAAATGATTCTGGAGACAGTTCTTGAACCTTTTGATATTACAGTGCTGCAGTATCTGCTGATGTTCAAAATACATAAGAGCAAAAGCACGCAGCTTTCAAGGCTGGCTTTGTCGCTTGATCTGAAACCGGCGTCTGTCACGAGAATGACCGATATTCTGTATAAGCGCCGCCTAATGGTTCGGAGCGACTATCACGACGACCGGCGTGTTGTTATGATTCAGTTAACCGAAGAGGGGGAAGAACTTCTAAAGAAAGCTGCTGTTCAATATGCCGAAAAAGCGGCGGTCTTATACCGGCAGCTCAATACCGCTGAACTGCAGTACCTGCGCAAGCTTGCGGAAAGTTTAACGAAGCTTGCAAACGGCTGTGCAGTGAAAAACGGAAAATAAAAAAATCCCCACATATTTTTATCATCATTCCACAAAATGATAGAGGAAGAAACGAAAGGAGAAAACAAAATGAACAGAGGACGTTTAATTCTGACCAACATTATCGGTTTGATTGTTGTTCTTGCAATTATAGGCGGAGGTGCTTACTACTATTATCAAAGCACACACTATGTAAAAACCGATGAAGCAAAAGTTGCCGGCGACATGGCTGCTATCACAGCTCCTGCTGCGGGTAAAGTAACTGACTGGAACCTTGATGAGGGGAAAGAAGTAAGCAAAAACGACGTTGTTGCAAAAATCAAAGGACAGCAAAATGCTGACGTAAAAGCCATCATGGATGGAACAATCGTGAAAAACGAAGTGAAAAACGGCCAAATGGTGCAAGCCGGTACGACAATTGCCCAGGAAATTGACATGAAACACCTTTACATCACTGCAAACATTAAAGAAACAGACATTAGAGACATTGAAGTAGGAAACAAAGTAGACGTAATTGTTGACGGCGACCCTAATACAACATTTGACGGAACAGTAGAAGAAATCGGTTATGCGACAAATTCAACATTTGATATGCTGCCTTCTTCAAACTCAAGCGGCAACTACACAAAAGTAACGCAAAAAGTTCCTGTTAAAATTTCACTCAGCAACCCATCTGACAAGGTGCTTCCTGGTATGAACGCATCTGTAAAAATCTCTGAATAATACAGATCAGTCATCAAACCATGAAGGGAGGTTGTCTTAGGTGGCTAAATCAGATAATCAAGTAAAAAGTCCTAAAACATTGCTTATTGTGCTTATGGCCGGGTTATTCCTGGCGATCTTGAACCAAACGCTTCTTAACGTGGCGATGCCGCACTTAATGACCGAGTTCGGTGTGAGTGCGACGACGATTCAGTGGCTTACGACCGGATACATGCTGGTCAACGGTGTTTTGATTCCGTTATCTGCGTTCTTAATTACCCGGTTCGGACAGAGAAGCCTCTTTCTCGTAGCCATGTTCTGTTTTACAGCGGGAACGTTAGTCTGCGGAATCGCGCCTAACTTCTCAACCATGCTGATCGGCCGGTTAATTCAGGCGGTCGGCGGCGGTATCCTGCAGCCGCTGGTCATGACAACCATTCTGCTTATCTTCCCGCCTGAAAGCAGGGGGAAAGGAATGGGGATTTTCGGTCTTGCGATGATGTTTGCTCCGGCGGTCGGACCGACTCTTTCCGGCTGGATCATCGAGCATTACACATGGCGCATTATGTTCTACGGCCTTGTTCCGATCGGGGCAATCGTTATAATCATAGCGTTCTTCCTCTTTAAGAACTTGGTGGAACCGCAAAAAATCAAACTCGACAGCTTGGGTGCGATTCTATCCATTGTCGGATTTGCCTCATTGCTTTACGGAGTCAGTGAAGCGGGCAGCGACGGCTGGGGAGATCCGATCGTGCTGTCTACCGTCATTGTCGGTGTCATCGCGATTGCCGCGTTTGTCATTCAGCAATTGCGCTCTGAAAAACCGATGCTCGACTTCCGGGTATTTAAATATGATATTTTCTCACTTTCCAGTGTGATTAACATCATTATTACCGTTGCGCTTTACACAGGAATGTTCCTGCTTCCGATTTACCTGCAGAACTTAGTCGGCTTTACGGCGCTGCAATCGGGCCTCTTGCTATTGCCGGGCGCGATTGTCATGCTGATCATGTCGCCGATATCCGGTATTCTGTTTGACAAAATCGGTCCAAGACCGCTTGCGATTATCGGGCTGATCATCACGGTCGCAACGACATTCCAGTACACAAAATTGACAATTGACACACCTTACACGCACATTATGCTTGTCTATGCCATCCGCGCATTCGGTATGTCACTGTTAATGATGCCTGTTATGACAGCCGGAATGAACCAGCTTCCGGCACGGTTGAACAGCCACGGCACGGCGATGAGCAACACGCTCCGCCAGATCAGCGGTTCAATCGGAACAAGTTTGATCACAACGATTTATACGAACCGTACGACAATGCACTATTCGCAGATTGCGGATAAAACGAGCACGGCTGATCCAAGCTTCATGCAGTCGTTCCAAAGCGCGGTTTCGAATTTAATGGTCAACATGAACATGTCGCTTGATGCGGCGAAACAAACCGTTTATTCTTATCTCTACAAAACAGCTTCACTTAATTCCAACGTTATGGGGATTAATGACGCGTTTATGTGGGCGACGATCTTTGCGGTTATCGGCGTAGTCCTGAGCCTGTTCTTGCGTGACGTACGGAAAGACAAACAGCGGGCGAAGAAAAAAGAGGAGCTGTCATTGCTTCCGGCCCCTAAAGAAGTGAAGGAATCTTAATCATCTGAATGGGAGGTTTCCTGAATGAAAATTTACGTAGTGTACGATAGTGAAGGCGAACATACAAAACACCTTGCTGAAGCCATTGCCGAAGGAGCACGAGAAAACGCTGAGGCTGAAGTCCTGATCGATCATGTCGATCAAGCAGACATCCGCAAGCTGAAAGACATGGATGCCATTATCTGGGGATGCCCGGGACACTTTGGCACCATCAGTTCAGGCTTAAAAGCGTGGATTGACAGACTCGGCTATCTGTGGGCTGAAGGCGAGCTGATTGATAAAGTCGGCGCCGTATTCTGTACGACGGCGACAACACATGGCGGATTAGAAATGACAATGCACAATCTGATCACTCCTATGTTTCACCAAGGCATGATTGTTGTCGGACTTCCCGGCAACGTTCCTGAAAACGCGCTGTACGGCTCTTACTACGGTGCGGGCGTCACATGCCCGGTTGACAGCGATGTGCTGATGACGGAAGAAGGCCTTCAATTAGGCCGTGCGCTTGGCAGACGTGTCAGCCAAGTCACAGGTAATCTAACTGCCGGACGACAGTAAGGAGAGGGTTATATGGCCATTATTATAGCGGTTATTGCTGCTGTCATTGTGATTGCACTTCTTATCACATTCAATGTCCGCAGCACTTCTGCAGGACAGGATGTCAAAGAAGAAAAGAGAGAAGCGATCGGCACTACAGCCGAACAGCCGGAAAAGCATGATCCGGCCGAGGAGCGCTCAGCCGAGCATGCTCCCGTCGTTGTAAAATCTGAATCTCCCCGTGAGAAAAAGAATACAATGGGCGATGATGTGTACCGTCAGGCGCTTCAGAAGTTTAAGACTTCTGAGACGGATCAGGAACCAAACGATCCTGATAGCGGCGGCAAAATGCAGGATAGCAGCTATCGTGATGCGCTGCTCTCCTTAAAAAATAAAAAGAAGTAATTGAAAAGGCAAATCTGCGTAAGAGCGGATTTGTCTTTTTTTATTGAAGATATTGTAATACGTGATGATCTAGTGTACTATGTTACTCATACACTTGATCCGAATGGAGAGAGAAAGAATGACATCGTTTTTAGGTTTGCTGAAAAAAGATGCGAAAGTTTCATGGATTTGGCTTGCGGTGTGGCTTTGCGGCATGATTTGCTGGGCGTTTGCAGCCCATGTCATCGCTGCCCGTCAGAAAGAACCGCTCGTCATTTTCGGCTTTTTTACGGCAATGGGGTTTTTTCAATTTCTTGTAGCGCCGCTTTTTATGTACTATCACCTTCATAAAGAAGGAAAAAATCAGCTGTGGCTTTACAATCCGAATGGAGGATTTTATCTGCTGGCTTCCAAGCTGACGGCCTCACTGCTGTATCAGTTGATCGGGCAGCTGGCGCTGACCGGTTACGGCATTTGGATGTACCGGATGCTTTCTGCAAAAGGAGCGCTGGAACACACCATTCCCCTGGCCGGCACATTAACCGGACTGAATGCTTACCTGCTGATCAGTTCAGCGTATTTATCTGTGATCGTGGCCGTCTTTTGGACTGTTTTTCACTCATTAAAACATGTTCCCGTCCTCCGTTGGGTGATCTGCATCGTGCTTGCGTTTGTCTGGACCTATATTGACGATAAAATCATTACGCCTTTCACTTCATCTCAACATGATTTATGGCCGGTAAAAGTGTATGCGGATTTTGATTTTCACTATACAAAATTGACCGGCTGGACGGTGGAGCTGAAGGCCGTCCACATCTCGCTTTTCAGCTTCCTGGCAGTGATCGTGCTTGCGGCGCTCTGTCTCGCGCTGGCCTCTATGCTGCTGAATCGAAAGGTTGAGGTGTAATGATGGAGAATGAATTTCAGTCATCCAAGCCGATTTATCTGCAGATTGCCGATCGTGTATATTACCGGCTGATCCGAAGTGAGCTTTCACCGGGGGACAAACTGCCGTCCGTAAGGGAGATGGCCGTACAGATGAAAGTGAATCCGAATACGATACAAAGAACGTACAGTGAAATGGAAAGGCTGGGGATCGTGGAGACGAGAAGAGGACAGGGAACCTTTATAGCGGAAAGGTCCGATCTGAAAGCGGAGCTGAAAGACAGGCTGACTAAAGACGTTTTCAAACGCTTTATTCAGGAAATGGCGGAGCTGGGGTTATCTCCTGAGGAAATGATCGACGGGATCAAACAATATGCGGAGGAAGGAAACGATGAATCTTGATTTTGAAGGCGTAACAAAAAAATACGGCCGCAGGCTCGCGGTCAGCGATGTATCATTTTCATTGTCTCCGGGTAAAATCTACGGAATTTTAGGGCCGAACGGAAGCGGTAAATCAACAACGCTTAAAATGCTTGCCGGGCTTGCGTTCCCGACCTCGGGCGCCGTCCGGATCGGAGATTGCGCAGTAAGCAGGAACATGCTGTTTCGTACGGCTTATTTAACCGAACATGATATGTTTTTCGCCCGGACGACCGTCGGTGATATGCTCACATTTTATCATTCGCAATTCCCGGATTTTCAGCTGGAAAAAGCACATAACCTATTAACGGAAATGAATCTTTCAGCGAAGCAGAAGATAAAAGAGCTGTCCAAAGGCAGCCGGGGCAGGCTGAAAATCGTTTTGGCCCTGTCGAGAAAAGCATCCGTCATTCTGCTGGATGAGCCGTTTTCAGGTCTTGATCCGGCGGTCAGGGAGTCGATTGTCAACAGTCTCGTATCTTATATTGATTTTGACAGCCAGATCGTCGTCATCGCCACGCATGAGATCGGCGAGATTGAGACGCTGTTAGACGAAGTGATGGTTTTCATAAAAGGGAAAATCGCTGAACGGCGCGAGGTCGAAGAAATTCGGGAACAGGAAGGAATGTCCGTGCTGCAATGGTACAGAAGCGTCATGCAGGCGCACGAAATAGAAGGGGGATTCTAATTGGAAACGGTATTAGAACTGCAACAGGTAAAGAAAACGATAAAAGGACGAACGATTATTCATGATCTGAGCTTCTCCGTCCGGGCGGGCGAAGTGTTTGGGTTTCTAGGGCCGAACGGAGCGGGGAAAACCACTACGATCAGAATGATGGTCGGATTAATGAAACTGTCTCAGGGAGACATCGTAATCTGCGGGGAATCCATTACGAAAAACTATGCAAAAGCGGTCAGGCACGTCGGAGCCATCGTGGAAAACCCGGAGCTGTACAAATTCCTGAGCGGTTATAAAAATTTACAGCAGTACGCAAGGATGGTAAAAGGCGTTACGAAAGAAAAAATAGATGAGGTCATCGAGCTCGTCGGGTTGCAGGACAGAATACATGACAAAGTAAAAACCTACTCTCTCGGAATGAGACAGCGTCTCGGCCTCGCCCAAAGCCTGCTGCATAATCCTAAGGTGCTGATTCTGGATGAACCGACAAACGGCCTTGATCCCGCGGGCATCAGGGAAATCAGGGACCATCTGAAAAAGCTGACACGTGAAAAAGGAATGGCTGTCATCGTCTCAAGCCATCTGCTGTCAGAAATGGAGTTAATGTGCGACCGAATCGGCATTCTGCAAAAAGGGGAGCTTGTCGATATTCAAAAAGTAAGGGATGAAGGAAAAGAGGATAAAGATACATACTTCTTCCATATTGAACAAAGAGAAGAGGCTCTTGCCGTTCTGAGTCAGTTTGACTGTGTGAAGAAGACAAACGGCATTGAGATCAAGCTGTCAAAACAGGAAGTGCCTGATGTGATTTCACTGCTCGTCCGTGAAAACATCCGCTTATATGAAGTGAAAATCATGACAAAATCTTTGGAAGACCGTTTCTTGGAGATTACCGGCGGGACGAAAGAGGAGGTTCAATATGTTTAAGCTGATCTATAATGAATGGATAAAAATTTTCAGCCGCGTCGGCACGTGGGCTATGATTGTAATTTTAGGCGTTTCGATGATCGGTTTTGCGCTTCTGTCAAACCATTTCACCTCGAGCGAAGCCAATCCGAATTGGAAACAGGAGCTCCAGGCCGAAAACAAAGAAATGAAACAGCAGATGAAGGAAACCGGAAACCAGACGCTCATTGATAACCTGAAACAGAATGTCGCGATAAATCAATACCGTATGGATCATAACATCCCTGAGGATACAGGGTACACAGTGTGGTCATACGTAACTGATTCTTCGATGATGACTGTTTTGACCGGGCTGTTTACGATTATCATTGCCGCAGGCATCGTGGCGAATGAGTTCAACTGGGGGACGATCAAGCTGCTGGCTATCCGTCCGCTCAGCCGTTTTCAGATTTTGCTTTCTAAATATATGACGGTGCTGCTGTTCGGACTGCTGATGCTTGTGATTTTATTTGCCGGCTCCGCTCTGTTGGGATTGGTCTTTTTCGGTACAGGGGGAGATACTGCAGCTGATGTTCATCTCGTATACAAAGACGGCCATGTTTTTGAGCAAAATATCATCGCCTTCCTCGCTAAAACATATGTCTATGAATCTGTCTCCGCTTTTATGCTTGCGACGATGGCGTTTATGCTGTCTGCGGTATTCCGGAACAGCTCATTAGCGGTCGGATTTTCTATTTTTCTATTGGTTATGGGAAACACGGCGACTGTATTTCTTGCCACGAAATTTGAATGGACCAAATATATTTTATTCGCCAATACGGATTTGTCGCAATATATGAACGGGACTCCTTTAGTAGAGGGGATGACGATGACATTTTCGGTTGTGATGCTTGTGATTTACTTCGTTATTTTTCTGGCGCTCGCATTCGGCGTCTTCTTAAAACGCGATATTGCCACCTGATATAAAAAAGCTGTTTTGCCTTTGCAAAACAGCTTTTCGTTTTAGATGAAAAAAACCCTGCCGGCGTACACCGGCAGGGTTTTTAAACAATTTATGCTTTTGTTACGTTAGCAGCTTGTGGTCCGCGGTTTCCTTCAACGATTTCGAAAGAAACAGATTGGCCTTCTTCTAAAGTTTTGAAGCCTTCGCCTTGAATAGCAGAGAAGTGAACGAATACATCGTCTTGACCTTCTACTTCGATGAATCCGAATCCTTTTTCAGAGTTGAACCATTTTACTTTACCTTCTAACATGAAATTTCCTCCTAAAGCGACATAACGCTTAAATTCACTATTCTTGCTCTAAAACAAACTTCCAAGACGAAAACTCTTACAAAACTTTCTTCTTAAAGATAGTTCGAACAAAAATAATTACCTTTACTCTACCAGTAATTCGAAGAAAAAACAACTGCTAAATGTAACTTTTTTCGAAATAACATGTTTTAAGAGGGGAACGCTCGGATACGGAAATCAGATTTGAGACTAGAACAGCCCATTTTCAGCTGATAAAAACCGCTTTGCAGCCTCTTAAGGAAGCAATTGACAACCCTTTTTTTAATCGGTATTGTATGTAATCATGAGCCCGAATACCATGGTGCAGCCTCTGTACATAAAAATAGATAGGGAGTAGGTCAACTTGAACCTGCGGCTTATAAACAGTCTGTTTCTTTTCATTTTGATCATGTCACTTACTTCATGTCATTATCCTGACGGGAACCGGACAATTACTATCGGAATCAATGAATCCTGATCAATCGATCTGGGAGTTTGTCGCGAAAAAAGCCGGTGAGGAAGGATTGCAGCTCTCTTTGGTAACGTTTTCGGATTATGCCGAGGCCGATTTGGCGCTTGCCGGCGGGGATCTCGACGCCAATGCGTTTCAATCCGTTTCTTATTTTCAATCTTTGCCGCCTCATGTGAAAAAGAAGCTGGCTCCTTTAGGAACGACGTATGCGGCATCGCTGGGGGTGTATTCCAAGCAACATAAACGGCTGAAGGATATACCGGACGGAGCGGTCATTGCCGTGCCTGGTGAAGCGGCGGCCTTCGGCAGGGCGCTTTTTCTCATGCAGGAGGCCGGACTGATGACATTGAAAAAGGGATTCACCGGTACGGGTTCAACTGATATGATCAAGGACAACCCGAAGCATCTGACCTTAAAAACGGAAACAAAAAAGAACGCCTATCAGGCGGCGGAACATGCTGACGCAGCAGTTCTCAGTCAAAGCGAGGCGAAAAGAGCAGGATTTCATGCGGAGAAGGACGCGCTGATCCGATCGGCGCAAATGAAGGAAGCGTATATTCATCTGATCGCCTCAGGGCTGAGGATAAAGATGATGAACGGATGCAAAAACTCCTGTCTTTGTATCAATCAGATGATACCGCGGCGTTTATTGAAAAAGAATATGAGGGCAGCCTGATTCCTGTTTTCCTGAGGGGCGGCTTTCTCACTGAAAAGAAAGAATGATTTCCTCTTCGGGCGATCATTCTTTTTTTTCAGTGCTGCACACTTGATTGCGCCCTGATGTTTTCGCTTTGTACAGCATCCGGTCCGCGATCAGGGGCAATGTCTGAGGGTCCGATGTATTTGTCGGATAATGCGCGATGCCGAGGGAAACGGTCACGGGAATTGTATCTCCGCTCGTCAGCAGAATCGGGTTCGCGTCAATCGTGTGCCTGATTTCTTCTGCGAGGTGAAGCCCTTTTGTATACGTGCAATTGGGCATAAGCACGGCAAATTCTTCCCCGCCGATGCGGGCTGACGGATCAGAACTGCTGAGTAAGAGCCTCAGGCGCGCCCCCAGTTCCTTCAGCACTTGGTCCCCTTCATAATGGCCGTATTGATCATTGATCTGCTTAAAGTGATCAATATCCAAATAAATAAGCGCGAGCTGAGACGAGGGGGATTGAGACGCCCGATCGTACAGAACGCGCGAGACTTCCTCGAATTTTCTCTTATTAAAAATCCCCGTCAGAAAATCATAATTCGCTTGAAACTTGTATTGCTTGAACAAAAGGCGGGCATCGGCTTCGTGTTTAATGATATACAGCGACAGCATTCCGCCCAAGGTAGAAATGAGCCAAAAATAAACGAGGGCCCCGGCAGGCTGTTCAGGCATAAGTAACAGCAGCGTCAGGGTGATAATAACATTTGAAAAGAGCAGCATAACGAACGCATTTTTGTGATTCGGCTTTTTTCCTCTGAATACTGCCACAGAAAGTATCGCAATCATGCCGACTGCGGCGATAGAATAAATGGCGCTGGCATTGAAATTGATCAGGATACGGCCTGCCACGATAATGATAAAGGCAGCTGCTGTAGACACCCAGCCCCCGTAAAGAGCGGCGATGATAATGGGGATATTTCTGAGATCAATGATGGAATCGGAGTAAGAAAAGCCGAAAGCAATCAGAAAAACCCCTAAAAGCCCGCAAACCGCCCCCTTCAGTAATTGAAACATCGGACGGTCTTCTTTATGTGAAAGCGACTCTTTAAAAAGAACGGTGAAGAGATAATTAAATGTGATTAAAATCGTCAAATTAAGAAACAGTTCCTTCAGCATAACAATCACCCTTATATAAGTTACTAAAGAAAGGATGGAAAGAAAAGAGAAAAATCATTAAAAATACATATATTGTCAATTCTTACTTGACCGATCGGAATTGATGTAATATAGTGTTTAAGGATAATGAGCAAGGGAGTGTTTACCTGTTTTGGAGAATTTATTTGTAATCTTACATGTTTTTATTTTGTTTTTGTTTATAGCAGGTCTGTTTGTTATGCAAAAAAAACACGTTTCCTTTTCTAAACGTGTCTTTACCGCGCTCGGATTAGGCATTGTATTCGGTTTTGCGCTGCAATTGATTTACGGGCCGGCCTCACATGTCGTGACACAAACGGCCGATTGGTTTAATATCGTCGGCGGCGGTTATGTCAAGTTGCTTCAGATGATCGTCATGCCGCTAGTCTTTATTTCTATTCTCGGCGCATTTACGAAGCTTAAACTGACCCATAACATCGGGAAAATCAGCGGTCTGATCATCGGAATTTTGATCGCTACGACAGCAATTGCCGCGGCAGTCGGAATTGTTTCGGCGCTTTCCTTTGATCTGAAAGCCGTTCATATCGACCAGGGGAGCACTGAGTTATCAAGGGGTCAGGAGCTGCAGCAAAAATCTGAGGATATGACGGCCAAAACGCTGCCTCAGCAAATCGTTGAGCTTCTGCCGGGGAATCCGTTTCTTGATTTCACGGGAGCCAGACCGACTTCCACCATCGGAGTCGTTATTTTCGCCGCTTTCCTCGGCATCGCTTTTCTGGGCGTGAAACGGAAGCAGCCGGAGCACGCAGCGACATTCAGCGGAATTGTCGATGCGGTTTACGCGATTATTATGCGCGTCGTGACATTAATTTTAAGACTGACGCCTTACGGGGTATTGGCGATTATGACCAAAACGATCGCGACAAGCGACATCGACAGCATTGCGAAACTGGGGATGTTTGTGATCGCTTCATACGCCGCGCTTATCGCCATGTTTATCATTCACTTGCTGCTGATCACGTTCAGCGGTTTAAATCCGATCACATACGTGAAAAAAGCATTTCCGGTTATGGTGTTTGCGTTTACGTCCCGTTCAAGCGCAGGGGCTTTGCCGCTCAATATTAAAACACAAAAAAGCATGGGCGTACCGGAAGGCATTGCGAACTTCGCCGGTTCATTCGGCTTATCAATCGGTCAAAACGGCTGTGCCGGTATTTATCCGGCGATGCTCGCGATGATGATTGCGCCGACAGTAGGACAAAACCCGTTTGAACCGGGATTTATCATTTCCGTCATCGCCATCGTGGCAATCAGTTCATTTGGTGTAGCAGGCGTGGGAGGCGGCGCGACATTTGCGGCTCTGCTCGTCCTATCCGCTTTGAACATGCCTGTCGCGCTTGCCGGACTGCTCATTTCAATTGAGCCGTTAATTGACATGGGGCGCACCGCCTTAAATGTCAGTGGCAGTATGACCGCAGGGCTGTTAACAAGTAAAATGACGAAGGAAACCGATACCGCGGTGTACAATGATTCCTCAATCGTTATTGAAGCTGAAGAAGCTTAACAAAAAAGCAGATCAATGGTTCATTCTCTTATAGAAAAATATGAGATAGAGCGCTAAAACGAAAAAATCCTTCATCGTTGAACGAATGAAGGATTTTTTCGTTTCTAATGATTTCCGGGTTCAATTTCTTCCAGCATATTCATCACGGTGCTGTCATTTAAAACATTAACCGCGCTTTCTTCGAAGTGAATCGGCTCGGTATAGTGAGGCTTCGGCGAAGTTTCTTTTGTGCGGTCTGCCTGTCTGTCCGTATGGGATGAGCCGGAGTGATTGCGGGAAGTCTGCTCATGCTGCTGTCCGCCGGATTCCCCGCCGAACGCCTGTTGAATCAGGTCAGCAGGCTGCATGGAGTGTGTGCCATCTTTATGCTGCATTCTGCCTGAAACCATTCCGGAGATTTTCCGGCGGATTTCGGGTGATAAAGCTGCAATCAGAATCGATGATCCGATCAGCAGCGCTGACGGGCTGACGCCGCTTTTTTTTCTGAACAAGTTAAATCCCTCCTCATTCAATTGATTACGCTTACCTTTCCCTTTCCTTCTGATATTTATCCAAACCGCTCAGAATGCAAACGGCGTGCATAAATCCCGCCGAATAGAAAAACCTATACGTAAAGTGAGAAAGGAGGAATTCACATGATAAAAAAGCAAGCAGTTATCTCTGCCCTTCTTCTGCCGATGCTGATTACCGCAGGGTGCAGTATGGGGAACCAAGGAGAAGGAAAACGAAATGACAACCGCACCCAGAATGTAAATTACCGCAACACGCCTAACGACGGTGCGACAAATATGAATACAGTGAACCGTCATAACCAAAATACCGATCACAATGACAATCGTAACCTGAGAGTGGCTGATAAAGCCGCCGACAAGGTGACTGATTTAAAAGAGGTTAAAAATGCGACTGTGATCGTTGCCGGAAACAGCGCTTATGTAGCCGTTGTTCTGACAAACGGACAAAAAGGCGCCATCGCCAACCATTTAAAAAATAAGATTACCGATAAGGTGAAATCAGCCGATAAACATGTCCGGACTGTATATGTATCAGCGAACCCGGACTTCGTTGAACGTATGCAAGGCTACGGAAAACGAATCCAAAACGGACATCCTGTATCCGGTCTGTTTGATGAGTTCGGCCAAATGGTGCAGCGTGTATTCCCAAACCCCAATAAATAAATGAATGGAAAAGCCGCATTTGCTGCGGCTTTTTTATTTTATCTGCCGTCACGACCCAGCGCTCCTGAGCATAAAGTAAAGAATGAGATGAAAATGAAAGGATCGGGGAGGGGAGCTTGTTTGCGTGACGGCATGGGGAAACGGGCGGCATTCACTCTGATCCTGTGCGGAGTCCTTGTCATATTGGCTGTCAGTTCAGCCGTTTCAGTAAGTATGATGTACGTCCTGTCAGGCCAAAACAGCCGCTCTGTTCCGACGAAGGAACAAGTGACTGAACACATGAATAAAGAAATTTACAAACATACAGCGATTTACTATACGGCGGATGAAAAGCCGCTCTTGGATCTGACCAAGCTTACGCTGGACCACGCAAAGCGTATCAATCAAATCATTGTCGGCTATAAAGGTGCAGCGCCGCTTGAACTCATTTTCTTTTCGGATGAAGCTGAAATGGAGCAATATTCAGGATTGAAAAATGTAGTCGGTTTTTATTCAGAACAGGAGCAGATGATGGGGCTTTTGCCTGAAGAGAAAAAACAGCTTTTGAAAAAAGATGAGCTGGCCGTTTTCATGTATAAGCAATTGATTATACATGAATATACACACTACGCGTTTCATCAAAAAACGCGGCAATTGGGGACGGATACGTCTGTATTTCCGCTTTGGTTTCATGAGGGGCTGAGCGAGTGGGTCGCGCATTATGATGTAGTCATTGATCCGATTGCATTTTCCGTCGTGCCGTTTGATCAATTAACGACCGACCGAAAATGGCAGAAATCGCGTATGGAATATGAAACGGATGTCTATTTGCAAAGCTTCTATATGATAAAGGACTTAACCGAAACATTCGGAGAAGGCATTATCTTAACCATTATCAACAAAACCGCCGAAACACAGGATTTTGAAAAAGGCTTTGAAGCAGCTACGAAAGAAAGCCTGAAACAATTTGAACATGATTTCATAAAAGCATATGAAAAAAAGAAAACGGCATTGGAGAGTCAGGTTTCCAACGCCGTTTTTTAATCAATGGAGGTTTTGCTGCTGCTGTCCCATTTGTCCTTTAATCGGAGGCATTTGCGGCTGTCCCTGGGCCGGTGCAAATGAATTCAGCATGGTCTGCATATCTTGTGCATTGAGCTGAGGAACCTGATAATAACCGTGTTTGTTTTGGTATAAGAAGATTTCAAACGCCATTTCGACATATTGCTGAATTTGGGCGGAGAGCACTCTTCTAGTGACGGGATTGGTCATTTCAAGCGAGCTCATCGTCAAGAGAGAAGCTTGCGCTTTAATCAGGCCGAGCATATGGCCGCTGATCCCGAGATCTTTGACATCATTTAATGATTGATTCGGTTTTTTCGGCTGAGTCGGTTTTATACCGTAGACGGCCTGGTTCTGTTCCTTCATCATATATGTCGACGTTTCCTGAGAAGGCTTTTGGCCGGTCTTAAAGCATTCTGCCGTCAGATTATAGAGTCCGAGAATGAATTGATACTGGCGGTCAAGGATGTCGGCCAGCTGCTGATCCTGTATAAACTGTCTGAGCATCATAAATTGATCCAAAACGCCGACTGTTCCGGCCAGCACTTCATGCATATCGAAAAGCTCATGTCCTCCGTGATTCACTTGCGGTGAACCCGGAATCCCCTGATTTACTGGCTGCTGCTGATTCTGCTGCTGTTCCACTGGTTGTTTTCCTCCTTCATGTCAAATCATCATTAAGATGTGAAAAAAGCCGATCCGTTATACATCAAGTCCTGTTTCGTTACGTGGGGATTATTTACTATTTTGCGCCAGTGAAGACAATCTTTACAAAAAAGTGATGTGATTTTAAAGAAAATAAGCTAACGTATTTCTTAGAAGACAGGGGGGAAATAAATGAAGAAAAAAAGGGGTATGCGTCTTACGTGCTGTTTGCTGACGGTTTGTTTTTTGATGTTCAGCGTGAAAGATGCGGAAGCAATCGGACAAGCAGGATCACTGAATGAAGCTGGAATGGATAAAGCGTATAAAGAACAGCAGACAGAAGACTCCGGCCGTGTCCCGCTCAGAATCATCAGCATGAATGATCTGCACGGAAAAATTGATCAGCAATATGAGCTTGACCTTAACGGAGACGGTAAACCGGATGGCACGTTCGGGCGGATGGACTACGCCGCAGCGTACATTAAAAAGGCGAAAGCCGAGAAAGAACACGCCTTTGTCGTGCATGCGGGCGATATGATCGGGGGCAGCTCTCCCGTGTCAGCCCTTTTTCAGGATGAACCGACAGTAGAATTGATGGAAGACATCGGTTTTGATGTCGGAACTGTCGGCAATCACGAATTCGATGAAGGAACGAATGAGCTTAAACGGATCATCAATGGAGGAGATCATCCGGACGGTAAGGGGACAAGCGGTTATGACGGCCAAAATTTCCCGCTCGTCTGCGCCAACTGTAAACTGAAGTCAGGGGAGTCCTTTCTGCCGCCGTATGAAATTAAATACGTTTCCGGAATTCCGGTCGCATTTATCGGGGTTGTAACCAGATCGGCGGCAGGCATGGTCATCCCGGACGGAATTAAAGATATTACGTTTACGGATGAGGTAAAGGCCGTCAATGACGCCGCCGCTGACCTGAAGAAAAAAGGAATTAAAGCAATCGCCGTGCTCGCCCATATGTCTGCTGAACAAAATGGCTCAGCAATCACGGGAGAATCCGCAAAGCTTGCAAGCGGAACAGACTCAGAGATTGATGTGATTTTCGCCGCGCACAATCATAAAGTCGTAAACGGAGAAATCGACGGCAAGCTGATCGTGCAGGCATTTGAATACGGAAAAGCAATCGGAATCGCCGATCTTGAACTTGATAAAGAGTCGAAGGATATCGTGAAAAAATCAGCGGAAATCCAATATATCGATCAAAGTAAAATCAAGCCTGACCCGGCTGCGGCAGGCATATTAAGCAAATATGAAGAGAAAGTGAAACCGATTATCAGCGAAGCGGTCGGGGAAGCGGCCCATGATATAAAGGGCGGGTATTCAAATGACGGCGACACGGCGCTCGGAAATCTGATTGCCGACGGTATGAAAGCGAAGATGAAATCCGATTTTGCGCTTATGAATGGGGGAGGCATCCGGGACGGCTTAAAAAAAGGGCCGATCACATGGGGAGACCTTTATAATGTACAGCCGTTCGGCAATGTGCTGACGAAGCTTGAAATCAAAGGAAAAGATTTGCGGGAGATCATTAACGCGCAAATTTCTCCGGTGTACGGTCCGGATTACAGCATCAGCGGATTTTCCTATACATGGAACCCGGAAACCGGACAAGCGGTTGAAATGAAAATGGCGGACGGGACAGACATACAGCCCGAAAAAGGATATACAGTAACAGTCAATCAATTTATGGCGACGGCAGCGGGGGCAAAATACGGTCCGATCGGGAAACTCGGCAAGAATCCGGTGACGGGGCCTGAGGATTTGGAAGCGACAGTAGACTATGTCAAAAGCTTTTCCGCACCGATTTCTTATCAAACCGACGGCCGCATCCGCACGGCATCAGCCGCCGAAACACCTGATGACACCGGCAATCAGCCGGGAAGCGGGGAAACACCGGGCGGCACCAGGCCTGATAAAGGAGAAAAACCGCAAGCGGATAAACCCGCTAAAAAACCGGATGCAGCAGAACAGCCTGATCAAACCAAAAAACCTGAACGTCCTGTCGTAAAAGAAACAGCATCTGATACAGTGCAGTCAATTCCCGAATCCCGTCCGGCGTCTGCCGCAAATTCGGAACAAAGCACAAATCAGACTGAAAGCGGCACACAAAAAGGCCGCCCATTGCCTGATACTTCAGCGGGCAGCCATCAGACGGCATTGGCCGGCCTGGTGATCACGGGTGCCGGCGTATATTGGCTTTTCAGAAAGAAAAGGGGAACCCGCACACGATGAACAAACTGAAACATATTCCGCTTCTCGTCATCATCGTCGGTATCATCATCACATGTTACGGAAGCTGGAAGATCATTGATTCACATATGAAAACGAACCATTCGCTTGAAGAAGCAAAAAAAGCAACAGAACCTGTCTTGGAAAAGAACGAAACAAAAAGCGCTGTGCTGACACAGCGCAAAAAAGAATTTCACCCCGAAACGGGTGAGGCAAGCGGCATTTTAGAAATCCCTGAAATCGACGCTGAGCTCCCGATCGTGGAAGGGACTGACGCAGATGATTTAGCAAAAGGCGTCGGACATTATAAGGACAGCTATTATCCGGGCGATCACGGCCAAATTGTGTTATCCGGCCACAGGGACACGGTGTTCCGCCGGACCGGCGAATTGAAAAAAGGAGACAGACTGAACGTGATTTTGTCTTACGGCACGTTTTCTTATAAAATCAGCCGTACAAAAATCGTCAGCCGGGATGATACATCTGTCATCACCCTTCAGCACAAGCGGGAGGAACTGATCCTGACCACTTGCTATCCATTTTCTTACATTGGAAATGCGCCGAAACGATATATTATATATGCCGACCCGGTTTAAGAAAAATACGTTTCGGTAAAATGAGCCAGATCAGCCGGCATCGGCGCCTCGGCAACGATTTCTTCTCCTGAGATCGGATGGACGACACTGACTTTTTTTGCGTGAAGCGCCTGCCTGTGAAACAGCGTCCTGCTTCCGCCGTACAGGTCATCGCCCGCCAACGGATGGCCGATGCTTGCCATATGCACCCTGATTTGATGTGTTCTCCCGGTTTCCAGTTCAAGCTCTGCCAATGTAAGCTGCGCACCGGGATGATAGCCTTTCACTTTGTAATGGGTGACGGCAGCTTGTCCGCCGGGTGAGACGCGCCGTCTGACCGAATGTGACCTGTCGCGGCCGATCGGCGAGTCAACCGTGCCTTTTTTAGGCGTGACTTTTCCTTCCGCCGCGGCGATATAGGTGCGTTTTAATGTTTTGGTTTCGAGCTGACGGTCAAGGATTGCATGGGCCAGGCGGTGTTTCGCGAAAACGACCGCGCCTGACGTGTCACGGTCAAGACGGTGAACGTGGCGCACTTTCGCCTGCTCGCCGTTGATTTGAAAATGGTAAGCGATCAGGTTGCTGAGGGTGCCGGTCTGACCCTCTTCATTTGGATGAGTCGGCATTCCCGCCGGCTTATTTGCAATCAGCATATGATTGTCCTCAAATAAAATGTCCGGCTCTCCGTATTCCGGAGTCACCGAAGAACCCGTTTTTTCCTGAAGATCAATGAATAAGCGATCTCCGGTTTTCAGTATGATGTTGTTTTTCGGGGATGTTCGATTCACCTGAATGCTTTCTTGGTTCATCCATTCCGTAATTACGGGTTTTGACGCCTGGAATTCAGATTTCAGGACTGAAAACAGCCATTGTCCGGCGTGCTTTTCCGTAATCAGGAGTTCCAGACCGCGGTCATTTTGTTTCATATCATAAAGCTCCTTTTCAAGCGGAAAGCGGCTGTTTCAATAGGAAACACTTACCTTAGCTTTCGCGTTTTTTTCTATGCTATTCTTGATAAAGATTAAGGATATTCACATGGCAAGAAAGGTGATTGATGTGAGAATTGTGAACGCAGCGACTGACGGACAAGAAAGCGCGATACAAGAGCTTTCCTCTGAATTGTTTCAAAATGTCTTTCCTCTTTATTTCTCCGAACTGGAAATTCAGCGCTTTAAAAAAAGGGGCGTATTATCATTACAAAACCAACGTTACCAAGGAACTTTAAAAGAAGCGTTTCAAATTATGGCTTGTCTGCAAACGGTACATATCATGCTGTCAAAGCCGCACCCGGTATATGATGTCAAAGAGCGGGCGCTGTTTGATAAAAATTGCGCTTTGCTGAATGAATGCGGAATGAATTTTCCCTTTACCTATGATGATTTCGAGACAGGGGCCGGATCAGAAGCCTGCAGTCACAGAAGGCTGATCTGACGGGTATAAAGAGCCTTTTGACAGGCTCTTTTTTGCTTCCTTGACATGATACCACAATTTCTTTCCTCTAACTCCCTTTATAATGAGACAAATCCCCGAGCATAATAAATATCGAAAGGGGTGCTTTACAATGAGTTCAATCAAACAATCAATGACTACCCACGTGGCTACCGTTTCTCCCAATCAAACGATTCAGGAAGCGGCTGCGCTGATGCACCAGCATAATGTCGGAGCAATTCCCGTCGTTGACGGAGGGGAATTAAAAGGAATGCTGACAGACCGTGATATCGCATTGAGAACAACGGCTCAAGGCCGCGACGGCCAAACACCTGTTTCACACGTGATGTCTTCTGCAGTTGTATCCGGAAACCCGGAAATGAGTCTTGAAGAGGCGTCACATCTGATGGCCCAACACCAAATCCGCCGCCTTCCCATTGTCGATCAAAATCATCTGGTCGGGATCGTTGCGCTTGGAGACTTAGCGGTTGATCAGCGTTCAAATGAGTCTGCGGGAGCGGCTCTTTCCAATATTTCCAGTCAAAACACACAGTAACGGATGAAGAGAGCTTGCACTTATGCAGGCTCTTCTTTCCGTCAGAATGTTACATTTTGAACGCGAAAGAAATTCACGGTATAGTGTATACATAGGTCAGTACGTTTAACTAAAGGAGCTGTAACCATTGATAAAAGCATTAATCTTTGATTTTGACGGGTTAATTTTAGATACAGAAACCCATGAATATGAAGTGCTGCAGGAAATGTTTGAAGAACACGGTTCAACATTGCCTTTATCCGTCTGGGGAAAGGTGATCGGAACGGCCGCGGGGTTTAAGCCGTTCGCATATTTAGAGGAGCAGCTGGGAAGAAAGCTCGATCATGATGAACTGACGGCGATCAGGCGCGGGCGCTTCGAACAGCGGATGAAGACGGAAACGGCGCGCCCCGGGGTGGAAGCTTATTTAGCCGCGGCAAAAGAATTAGGATTGAAGGTGGGGCTCGCGTCCAGCTCAGATTTCAAATGGGTATCGGGCCATCTGAAGGAATTAGGCCTGTTTGATGAATTTGAAGTGATTCAGACGGCTGACGACGTAGAAGAAGTGAAGCCGAATCCGGAGCTCTATCTGAAAGCTGCGGAACATTTAGGCGTTGAACCATCTGAATGTCTGGCCTTTGAGGATTCGGTCAACGGCTCTATCGCAGCCAAACGGGCCGGCATGAAATGTGTCATCGTGCCGAATAAGGTAACAAGCGCCCTGTTATTTGAAGAATACGATCACAGACTGGAATCGATGGCGGAAATGGAACTTGAATTACTCTTACAGCGATTGAACGATCAAAACGAACCGGCAGGGGGAAGCAGCATTGTCTGAGAAACTTGATCTGACCCGTTTTGAAAAGAAAATGGTCATACGGAATATGGAAGAGAAAGATATTAACAAAATTATTGAACTGCAAAAGGATTGTTTTCCGGGGATGGAGCCGTGGGAGCCTGAGCATTTAATCAGCCATCTCGCGCACTTTCCGGAAGGTCAGTTTTGCGCCGAGTATGAAGGGGAAATTATCGGTTCATGCTCAAGCCTGATCATCAATTTCGATGAATATGATGACCGCCACACGTGGCAGGACATTACAGACGACGGTTATATCACGAACCACAACCCGGACGGATTGAATCTGTACGGGATTGAGGTAATGGTTCACCCGGAATACAGACGGATGAAGATCGGACACCGGCTGTATGAGGCGAGAAAAGACTTGGCGAGACGATTGAATCTGAAAAGCATCATTATCGGCGGGCGGATTCCGAATTATCATAAGTATGCGGAAGAAATGACGGCGAGAGCTTATGTCGAACAGGTGACGCGCCATCAGATTTATGATCCGGTGCTTTCTTTCCAGCTGATGAACGGATTTACGCTCATGCGGATCAATCCGAATTATCTCCCGGATGACACCGCGTCCATTAAATATGCGACATTAATGCAATGGAACAATGTCGATTACCTGCCGCAATCGAAGCGCTATTACAAATCGGCATTTCCGGTGCGCATCTGCGTCATTCAATATGAAATGAAAAAGATTTACTCCTTCGAGGAATTTGCCAATCAGGTTGAATATTATGTCGATGTGGCTTCCGATGCGAGATCTGATTTCGCGGTGTTCCCGGAGATTTTCACGACGCAGCTCATGTCTTTCCTCGAGGAGCGTTCTCCGAGTCTGGCCATTCAGAGGATTACCGAATATACCGAGGACTATATCAGCCTCTTTACAGATCTCGCGGTGAAATATAATGTCAACATCATCGGCGGCTCCCACTTCGTTGAAGAAGAGGGGAAAATTTATAACATCGCCTACTTATTCAGACGTGACGGCACGATTGAAAAACAATATAAGCTTCACATTACGCCGAATGAGCGGAAATGGTGGGGCATCAGCGCCGGAGACAGGGTGCGCGTATTTGATACGGACTGCGGAAAGATCGCCATTCAGATCTGTTACGATATTGAATTTCCGGAGCTTGCGAGAATTGCCGCGGATCAAGGGGCGAAAATTATCTTTACGCCGTTCTGCACTGAAGACCGCCAAGGCTACTTGCGCGTAAGGTACTGCTCTCAGGCGCGAGCGGTTGAAAACCAAATTTACACCGTCATCTCAGGTACGGTCGGAAACCTGCCGCAAACAGAAAATATGGATATTCAATACGCGCAGTCAGCCATTTTTGCTCCGTCTGATTTTGAATTTGCCAGAGACGGAATCGTCGGTGAAACGAATCCGAATATCGAAATGGTCGTGATCGGGGACGTGGACCTTGAAATATTAAGAAGGCAGCGTGAAAACGGAACCGTGCGCCAGCTGAAAGACCGGCGCAAAGATATTTACCGGATTACGCATCTGAAATAAAAAAAACGCCCGCTCCGCTTAAGGGGCGGGTTTTTTTATAAAAACACTTGCACCGGCCCCGGTTTCGGGATATGCTCTTGTAGCCCTTTCGCTTTCTGGGAGAAAGCGTTTTTTTAATTGCCGCCGCTTTATTGACTCGCCCATGCCGCGCCTTTATATTCTTATTAAGAGGAAAACTTCACCAAGAGAATCGGCGTCAGAAGCCGGGCAGCTTTCGATACAGTGCAATGATATTGAAAGGGAGATGAGCGGTGTGGAACATGTACAAAAAAATCAGTCACTCAAACAAAAGGATAAAGAGCTGATTTGGCACGCGATGAAAGGGGCGGAGCCGGATGACAGCATAATCGTCCAAAAAGGGGAAGGCGCCTGGGTTACGGACATTGACGGCAGACGGTATTTGGACGGCATGTCAGGCCTGTGGTGCGTCAATATCGGATACGGGAGAAAGGAACTTGCCGATGCGGCTTACAGTCAATTGAAGGAGCTTCCTTATTATCCGCTGACCCAAAGCCATCAACCCGCGATTGAGCTTGCGGAAAAACTGAATGAATGGCTCGGCGGCGATTATGTAATCTTCTTTTCCAACAGCGGATCGGAAGCAAATGAAACCGCGTTCAAAATTGCCCGCCAATACCACATTGAAAACGGCGATCACAGCCGCTTCAAATTCATCTCCCGGTACAGAGGCTATCACGGCAATACGATGGGGGCGCTCGCCGCTACCGGCCAGGCGCAGAGAAAGTATAAATATGAGCCGCTCTCACAAGGTTTTTTGCACGCGGCGCCGCCTGATCTTTATCGGAATCCCGGCGATGCCGTCACATTGGAAAGCGCGCATGAAATCGACCGGATCATGACGTGGGAGTTAAGCGAAACGATTGCCGGCGTTATTATGGAACCGATTATTACAGGCGGAGGGATACTGATGCCCCCGGACGGGTATATGGCAAAGGTAGAGGACATTTGCCGCCGCCACGGCGCGCTTCTGATCAGTGATGAAGTCATTTGCGGTTTCGGCCGCACGGGAGAGCCGTTCGGATTTCAGCATTACGGCGTTTCACCGGACATCGTCACAATGGCAAAAGGCATTACGAGCGCTTATCTGCCGCTGTCGGCAACGGCAGTAAAACGGGAGATTTTTGAGGCGTATTCGGGCGGTGAGCCGTACGGCCGCTTCCGGCACGTGAATACATTCGGAGGCAATCCGGCAGCCTGCGCCCTGGCTTTGAAAAACCTGCAATTGATGGAGGACGAAAATCTGATCGCCCGCTCCCGGGAGCTTGGAGAAAGGCTGCTCCGTGAGCTTGAGCCGCTCAGAGAACATCCGGCGGTCGGAGATGTACGGGGCAAGGGCCTTCTTGCCGGCATTGAGCTCGTCAAGGACAAAATCACGAAGGAACCCGCTGATGCCGCCCTTGTGCAGCACGTCATCACCGTGTGCAGAGAAAAAGGCCTGCTTGTCGGGAAAAATGGCGATACTGTAGCGGGATATAATAATGTCATTCAGCTGTCTCCGCCTTTTTGCCTGTCGGACGAGGAGCTCTCTTTCATCATTTCGACCGTCAAGGAAAGCGTGCTGAGCATTGATTTTTAATGTAAAGGAGTAAAACATGAGTTTTCACAACCAGCAGATTCTACCGGCAATCCGGAACATGAAGCAATTCGATGCATTTTTAGAAAGTCCGTTCTTATACGGCGTCATTTTAGATATCCACCTCGGTCAATTAAAAGGTGTCGTGAATGAAGCGAAAAAACACGGAAAACTTCTGATGGTTCACGTCGATCTAATCCACGGCATTAAGCATGATGAATACGGTGCGGAGTTCATTTGCCAGGATATCCGGCCCGCGGGCATCATTTCGACGAGATCATCAGTCATCGTCAAAGCGAAACAAAAGAAAATATACGCGATCCAGCGTCTGTTTCTCTTAGATACGAGCGCCATGGAGAAAAGCATGGAATTCGTCGGGAAGCATAAGCCTGACTTTATCGAGGTTCTCCCGGGCATCGTTCCGACTTTAATCAGAGAAATTAAAGAAATGACGGGGATTCCGATTTTTGCCGGCGGCTTCATCCGCACGGAGCAGGACGTTGAAAACGCCTTGCAGGCAGGAGCCACGGCCGTGACGACTTCAGACACCGACCTATGGGCTAAATATGAACATTCTATGACAAAAAAAGATTGACACCGCTTACACCCATTGTTACAATAGACCTAGGTTAATACTATGTGATGGAGACCCGGAGACCCACAACAGCTCTTTACGGAAGCAATAAAGCGTAAAGCGGTTTGTTGTGGGTTTTTTATTCTCTATAACTCTGTCAAACCTGCTATTATGTCATTTAGGAGGAATGATGATGACAGCATTTTGGGGAGAAGTAATCGGTACAATGCTGCTTGTTATTTTCGGCGGCGGCGTTTGTGCGGGAGTCAATTTAAAGAAATCGCTTTCATACCAATCCGGATGGATTGTTATTGTATTCGGCTGGGGATTGGGAGTAGCCATGGCGGCATATGCCGTCGGCAGCATCAGCGGCGCCCACTTGAATCCGGCTTTAACGATAGGCCTTGCGCTTGAAGGCAGCTTTCCTTGGAAAGAGGTTCCTGTTTATATTGCGGGACAGATGATCGGAGCAATGATCGGTGCGGTTGTTGTGTACCTTCATTATCTGCCGCATTGGAAGGCGACGGATGATCCGGCCGCTAAACTGGGCGTTTTCTCGACCGGCCCGAGTATTCCTCATACATTTGGGAATATGATAAGTGAAGTCATTGGTACGTTTGTGCTTGTGCTCGGCATTTTGGCAATCGGAGCGAATGAATTTACAAAAGGGCTGAACCCGCTGATTGTCGGATTCCTCATCGTTGCCATCGGGATTTCTCTTGGAGGGACGACCGGATATGCGATCAACCCTGCGCGGGATTTGGGGCCGAGAATCGCTCACGCCTTTCTGCCGATTCCGAAAAAAGGGCCGTCAAATTGGAAATATGCCTGGATTCCCGTAATCGGTCCGATCATGGGCGGTGCGTTCGGCGGCGTATTTTACAATGCCGCGTTTAAAGGAAATGTGACACCTAGCTTTTGGTTTGTAAGCGTTATAATGGTTGTAGTGCTTTTCATACTCTATATTTATACCAAGAAATCTCAATCACAGAAAACATTATCAAATTCTGAATATATTTAAAAAGGAGAGCGGCATCATGGAGACCTATATTTTATCAATTGACCAAGGCACAACAAGTTCAAGAGCGATTCTTTTTAATAAAGAAGGAAAAATCGTGCATTCCGCTCAAAAGGAATTCACACAGCATTTCCCTCAGCCGGGCTGGGTGGAGCACAATGCGAACGAAATTTGGGGATCGGTGCTCGCCGTTATCGCGACTGTGATCTCCGAGTCCGGAATCAGCGCTGATCAAATTGCCGGCATCGGCATCACGAACCAAAGGGAAACGACGGTCGTATGGGATAAAGATACCGGAAAGCCGGTATACAATGCGATTGTATGGCAATCGAGACAAACATCCGGCATTTGCGAAGAGCTTCGTGAAAAAGGATATAATGATACATTCAGAGAAAAAACGGGACTTTTGATCGACCCTTATTTCTCAGGAACGAAAGTCAAATGGATTCTTGACAATGTAGAAGGCGCGCGGGAAAAAGCGGAAAACGGAAGTCTTCTGTTCGGAACGATTGATTCATGGCTCATCTGGAAAATGTCCGGAGGGGCGGCGCACGTAACGGATTATTCCAACGCTTCAAGAACGCTGATGTTTAATATACATGAATTAAAATGGGATGACGAGCTGCTTGATATTTTAGGCGTGCCGAAATCAATGCTGCCGGAAGTGAAACCGTCTTCTCATGTGTACGCGAAAACGGTTGATTATCATTTCTTCGGTAAAAACATTCCGATTGCGGGAGCGGCCGGAGACCAGCAGTCTGCGCTGTTCGGTCAGGCGTGCTTTGAAGAAGGCATGGGGAAAAACACATACGGCACAGGCTGCTTTATGCTGATGAATACCGGAGAAAAAGCCATCACTTCTGATCACGGCCTTCTGACGACAATCGCCTGGGGATTAGACGGAAAAGTCGAGTATGCACTGGAAGGAAGCATCTTTGTCGCAGGTTCTGCTATCCAATGGCTGAGAGACGGCATGCGGATGTTCCAAGATTCAAAAGAAAGCGAGACATACGCAGAGCGTGTGGATTCCGCTGACGGTGTTTATGTCGTGCCCGCTTTCGTCGGATTAGGCACACCGTACTGGGACAGTGACGTGCGCGGCTCAGTTTTCGGCCTGACACGCGGAACGACGAAGGAGCATTTTATCCGGGCTACGCTTGAATCTCTCGCTTATCAGGCGAAAGATGTGCTTGATGCCATGGAGGCTGATTCAGGCATCTCTTTAAAAACATTGCGTGTAGACGGCGGAGCGGTAAAAAATAACTTCCTCATGCAGTTCCAAAGCGACTTGCTTGATGTGCCGGTCGAACGTCCGGAAATTAATGAAACGACGGCGCTCGGTGCCGCGTATTTGGCCGGAATCGCTGTCGGCTACTGGAAGGACAGCACTGAAATCGCTGATCAATGGAACCTTGATAAGCAATTCAAACCGGAAATGGAAGATGAAAAACGCGATGAATTGTACGGCGGATGGAAAAAAGCAGTAAATGCAGCTATGGCTTTTAAATAAGATAAAAATGTGGTATACTGAAAACAAGTTAATAGGAACGGTCCTGAGATGAGGAGAGACCACAGCACCAAAGTGATAACTGCGCTTTGGCTGTTGTGGTCTCTTTTTCTATACCGTGACAACAAGGAGGAAACGTAATGATGAATCACCAATTTTCAAGTTTGGAACGGGATCATATGCTGGAAGACATGACTAAAAAAACATACGATCTGTTTATTATAGGGGGAGGTATTACGGGTGCCGGCACGGCGCTTGACGCTGCTTCAAGGGGAATGAAAGTCGCTTTGAGCGAAATGCAGGATTTCGCGGCCGGCACATCAAGCCGATCCACAAAACTTGTCCACGGCGGTTTGCGTTATCTGAAGCAATTTGAAGTCAAAATGGTTGCAGAAGTCGGTAAGGAACGTGCCATCGTGTACGAAAACGGCCCGCACGTCACGACGCCGGAATGGATGCTGCTGCCGTTTCATAAAGGCGGCACGTTCGGTTCATTCTCTACTTCCATCGGCCTGCGTGTGTATGACTATTTAGCGGGAGTAAAAAAATCAGAGCGCAGAAGCATGCTGTCTGCTAAAGAAACGCTGCAAAAAGAGCCGCTCGTCAAAAAAGACGGCTTAAAAGGCGGAGGCTATTATGTAGAATACCGGACGGACGATGCGAGACTGACGATTGAAGTCATGAAAGAAGCCGTTAAATTCGGTGCGGAGCCTGTCAACTATTCTAAAGTGAAAGAACTGCTTTATGAAAAAGGAAAAGTTGTCGGCGTTTTAATTGAAGATCTGCTGTCAGGCAAGGAATACAAAGTTTACGCCAAAAAAATCGTCAATGCGACAGGTCCGTGGGTCGACGAGCTGAGAGAAAAAGACCACAGCAAAAGCGGAAAACATCTTCAGCACACAAAAGGGGTCCATCTCGTATTCGACCAATCCGTATTCCCGCTTAAACAGGCGGTGTACTTTGATACGCCGGACGGCCGGATGGTGTTCGCCATTCCGCGTGAAGGAAAAACATACGTGGGTACGACCGATACGGTTTACAAACAAAAACTTGAGCACCCGCGCATGACGGTGCAGGACCGCGATTATGTCGTCAGCTCCATCAATTATATGTTCCCGGAACTGAACATTACGGCGGACGATATTGAATCAAGCTGGGCCGGCCTCAGACCGCTTATTCACGAAGAAGGGAAAGACCCGTCTGAGATCTCCCGTAAAGATGAAATCTGGACATCTCAATCAGGCCTGATTACGATCGCCGGAGGAAAACTGACGGGCTACCGTAAAATGGCTGAGCACATTGTCGATCTTGTCCGCGACCGCTTGAAAGAAGAGGGCGGCCAGGACTTCGGCGGCTGCAAGACGAAGACGATGCCGATTTCCGGCGGACATGTCGGCGGCTCTAAAAACTTCGAGTCATTTGTGGAAGCAAAGACAAAAGACGGCTTGAAAATCGGTTTATCACAGGAAACCGCTAAGCAGTTAGCCATCAGATACGGCTCTAACGTTGAAAATGTATTCAGCCGGATTGAAGGTCTGAAAGACGAAGCGGAAAAACGCCAGATTCCGGTTCACATTCTGGCGGAAGCGGCTTACAGCATCGAAGAAGAAATGGCTGCGACACCTGCCGATTTCTTCGTCCGCAGAACGGGAAGACTGTTCTTCGACATCAAATGGGTGCAAACGTATAAAACAGCCGTGATTGATTACATGAGCGACCGATTCCAATGGAATGACGAAACGAAAGAAAAACACACTGAGTGGTTAAATACGCTGCTGCACGACGCGGTTGTTCCGCTCGAACAATAATAACCGGAGGGCTGTGCCGAAAAGGCATGAGCCCTTCTTTTATCTTTTTACATAAAGCATTTGGTTAAGTTATCAAGTGACACGGGCAGCCGCTTCATATTAAAATATGGTCATAAGCTGAAATTATAGGAGGACGAACATGAGTTGGAGTAAGAGTTACGAACGCTGGAATCAGGCCGAACAATTAGATTCAGAATTGAAAAAATTATTGGCGGACGCAGAAGGAAACGAGCAGCTGCTGGAAGATTTTTTCTACAAAAATCTTGAGTTCGGAACAGGAGGCATGAGAGGAGAAATCGGGCCGGGTACGAACAGGATGAATATTTACACGGTCCGCAAAGCATCCGCCGGACTTGCGGCGTATATCGCGAAACAGGGGGAAGACGCGAAAAAAAGAGGGGTTGCGATCGCATACGACTCCCGTCATAAATCTCCTGAGTTTGCGATGGAAGCTGCAAAAACCCTTGCTTCCCAAGGCATTCAAACATACGTATTTGATGAGCTCCGCCCGACGCCTGAGCTGTCTTTTGCGGTGAGAAAGCTGAACGCTTATGCCGGTATCGTCGTGACGGCCAGCCATAACCCGCCTGAATATAACGGATATAAAGTGTATGGCGATGACGGCGCACAGCTGCCGCCGAAAGAAGCGGACATCGTCATTGCGGAAGTGAATGCCATAGAAAATGAATTAACGATTCAAGTTGAAGATGAACAGTCGCTGAAAGAAAAAGGTTTGATTAAAATAATCGGTGAAGAAATTGATAAACCGTATACTGAAGAACTGACTTCCATCTCCGTACATCCCGAGCTTTCGGCTGAAGTGGATGTCAGCGTCGTGTTCACTCCGCTGCACGGCACGGCAAATAAACCGGTGCGCCGCGGTCTTGAAGCACTCGGTTACAAAAACGTCACCGTCGTAAAGGAGCAAGAGCTGCCGGACCCGGATTTTTCAACCGTCAAATCGCCGAATCCGGAAGAGCACGCGGCATTCGAATATGCCATTAAACTCGGAGAAGAACAAAACGCTGATATTCTCGTCGCTACGGACCCGGATGCCGACCGTCTCGGCATTGCCGTAAAAAACAGCGAAGGCAAGTACACAGTGCTGACGGGAAACCAGACAGGCGCGCTTTTATTGCATTACCTGCTTTCCGAGAAGAAAAAACAGGGCGCCCTTCCTGAAAACGGTGTCGTCATGAAAACGATTGTCACGAGCGAATTGGGCCGCGCCGTCGCTTCATCGTTCGGATTAGATACGGTTGACACGCTGACAGGCTTCAAATTTATCGGTGAAAAAATCAAAGAATATGAAAAATCAGGCCAATACACGTTCCAGTTCGGGTATGAAGAAAGCTACGGCTACTTAATCGGCGATTTCGCGCGTGACAAAGACGCGATACAGGCTGCGCTGTTAGCCGTCGAGGTATGCGCCTTTTATAAAAAGCAGGGCATGTCGCTTTATGACGCGCTGCTGTCCATTTTTAAAGAATACGGTTATTACCGTGAAGGCTTGAAGTCATTGACGTTAAAAGGAAAACAGGGAGCAGAGCAGATTTCCGCTATCCTGACTTCCTTCCGAAACGATCCGCCGAAGCAGATGGCCGGAAAACAAATCACGCAGGCTGAAGACTATTCAACGGGAAAACGGACTGTATTTGCCGATCATCATGAAGAAGATATTGATCTGCCGAAGTCAAATGTCCTGAAATATTTCCTTGAAGACGGCTCTTGGTTCTGCCTTCGTCCATCAGGAACGGAGCCGAAAGTGAAGTTCTATTTCGCCGTGAAGGGAACTTCTTTACAAGACAGCGAACAGCGTCTTGCCGCATTATCTGAAGCCGTCATGAAAACGGTAGATGGCATAGTGGAAAAAACGAAATAAACAACAAACCGCCGGAAGCGACATCCGGCGGTTTTTTTATACGCCTCATCCGAAAGTATGAGGAAAATTCATGCTGAAAACAAAGGAATATACAGAAAAGAATTGATATAATATGGATAATTCTGATTGGCCGGAGTGAGGGAAATTGACGAAAACGACGGTAGAAACGTTAAAAGCGATTGCGGAAACCTTAAACCAAAGCCACGATCTAAAGGAAGCGCTTGATAAAGTGCTTCGCGAACTGCTCAGCCTGACCGGGCTGCAGACAGGGTGGATTTTTCTGATTGAGCCGGACGGATCTTATACGCTCGCCGCATCCGCTTATTTACCGCCGGCTCTCGGTCAGCGGGAAAATGCACTCATGTGCAGCGGGGAATGCTATTGTCTGACCAAATTCAGCAATGGCGGATTGACAAAGGCCGTAAACATAATGAATTGTAAACGGATTGAATTCGCGGAACAGACGACGAACTGCCGCGATACAGAGGGCATTACCCATCATGCGACCGTACCGCTTGAGGACGGCGGCCGGAAGTTCGGTTTATTAAACGTCGCCGCAAGCGAAAAGACATTTTTCAACGAAGAAGAACTGCATCTTCTTGAAGCGGTTGCATTTCAAATCGGAACGGCGATTCAGCGGATGAAACTGGCCGAATTTGAGCAGAAGAACGCCCTGTTGATGGAACGAAGCAGACTTGCGCAAGAGCTGCATGATTCCGTCAATCAAATGCTGTTTTCTGTCAGCTTAACGGCAAAAGCCGCAAAGAGCTTTACAGATGATGATCGGCTCCGGCAGATGATTACGTTTATTCAAGAGCTGTCTCATGATGCGCTAACAGAAATGAGGGCGCTTATTTGGCAGCTGAAGCCGGAAAGTTTGACGAAAGGGCTGTATGCGTCGATCAAAAGCTATGCCGCTCTTATCGGCCTGGAAGCCGTTTGTGAAATGGAGGATGAGCTGGAGCTTACAGATGAACAGGAACACGCGCTTTGGCGGATCGCCCAGGAAGCCTTGAATAACTGTAAAAAGCATGCGGGAACGGACCGGGTTATCATTTCCGCCGTTAAAAAGCCGGATTGCGCTGAGCTTCATATTAGCGACCGTGGAGCGGGCTTCAGCGCTGATGCGCATGCTGTGCTCCCATCGCTCGGCGTGGCCGGCATGAAAGCGCGGGCTGAAGCAATCGGCGGCCGCTTTACACTGCAATCCGAGCTTGGCGCCGGAACGATTGTCTCCGTTCGGCTTCCGTTTCGGGACAGGAGGTCTGATTGATGAAAATTGTGATTGCTGATGATCATCACGTTGTCCGCAAAGGACTGCGCTATTTCTTCGCCACTCAGGAAGACATTGAAGTTGTCGGTGAGGCGTCCACCGGTGCTGAAGCGCTTCAGCAAGCTGAAAAGACGGAGCCGGACATCATTCTGATGGATTTATCAATGCCTGATATGGACGGCATAGAAGCGGCAAAAATTGCGGCGGAACGATTTCCGGACATCAGTATCGTCGTTTTGACGAGCTATTCTGATCAGGAGCATGTCATTCCCGCCCTTAAAGCCGGCGCAAAAGCGTATCAGCTGAAAGACGCCCAGCCCGATGATTTAGTAAAAACGCTTCGGGAAGTGTATTCCGGACGTTACCGGCTGTCGGCGGATATTGTGCCTCACGTGCTGACCCATATGGTTCAGGATGATCAGGATAAGGAAAAATATGATCAGCTGACCCCTCGTGAAAAAGATGTTCTTCAAGAAATAGCCAAAGGGAAAAGCAATAAGGAAATTGCGGCGGCACTGTTTATTCCAGAAAAAACAGTGAAGACCCACGTGTCCAACCTGCTGTCAAAGCTGAATCTTTCCGATCGGACGCAGGCGGCATTGTATGCGGTAAAATATAATGTTTTTGGAAAGGCGGTAAAATGATGAGCATATTAGTGATCAGCGGAACACCGAGAAAAAACGGGCGGACTAGAATTGCCGCTTCTTATATAAGAGATCGGTTTCATACCGATTTTATTGATTTGAGCGAAAGTGAACTGCCGCTTTATAACGGTGAAGAAGAACAGAACGAGCTGCCTTCAGTGCAAGAGTTAAGGCGGCAGGTGAAAAAGTCGGCGGCCGTCGTCTTATTATCTCCCGAGTATCACAGCGGCATGAGCGGCGCTTTAAAAAACGCCATCGATTTTTTAAGCAGCGATCAATGGGCATACAAACCGGTGGCAATCATGGCCGCGGCGGGCGGAGGAAAAGGAGGCATGAACGCGCTGGCGAATATGCGGACGGTCATGCGGGGCGTCTATGCAAATGTCATCCCGAAACAGCTGGTCTTAGACCCGATTCACATCGACATGGAGCGCCGGACCGTATCTGAGGATATGGCTGTCAGCCTGAAAGAGATGATCGAAGAGCTGAATATGTTCACAAACATAAGAAATCCCGGCGTCTGACGCCGGGATTGTTTTATGTCAGCATGGCTAATTGATCTTCATAAGCGAGCTCTGTCGCATGATCAATATACCCGAGAAGGGAATACAGCTCTTTTTCAAGCACCGCATGATCATATTCGAAATGATACGCGTGCAGAAAGTGCTCAATACGCTTTGATAATAAATCATCTTTTGTACGAACCATCAATATTAACAAATTGTCCCATTGAGACCGGTGTGTGTAATACAAGGCTTTGTCATAATCGGCATGATCCATCTAACGCTTCTCCTTTCAATGAGAAGTTCTCCGTTAGTTTATGCCGTCGAAGACCGATGCAACGGGGGAAAAGTTGGTGTCCTTATCACAGCGGCATAGCAATATGAGGGAGACATAAAATAAAACCGCATATCCGTCTCTTCTTTGGACACGCTAAGATTGACAAAAAACGACTCAGGAGAACATAAAGATGAAATCCCTTCCATTTGCGCTTGCCCTCTTGTTTTGCGGCATTCTCATTGCCTCGATCGCTGAAAAAGGGCATACAGAACACCTTGATCCATCAGTTGAAAAATGGGAGCAGCTCGCATGGAACCAGCTTGAACGTGAATACAAGGGGGCCGAGCTTACCGATTATTCGTACATGGGCCGTACAAAAGTGAACCGGGAACAGACGAAAGATGTGTTTCGCGTAACGGTGCAAACAACAAAAGAAACGTTTTCATCCCGTGCTGAAGTGTATTTCCATCCCGTGACAAAACATGTGATCAGCATTAATATTTTCAGACTGTAAAAAAAGCTGCACAGCCTAATTGAGGCCGTACAGCTTGTCAGATATCAGAAGAAACGTTTTGCGCCGAGGTAACGCTGTTTCCAATAGGAATTGTTCATGCTGGAAATAACGACACCCGAATCGTTGGCATTAATAAACTGGCCGTTCCCGAGATAAATACCGACGTGGGAAGGTCCGGCTTTATAAGTTGAGAAAAAGACAAAGTCACCGACCGCCGGCTGGCTGACTGATGTCATCGTATTCCAGTAGCCTGCGGCTGAAAGTCTGGATACAGAAGTGACCTTATTGAGAACGTAATAAATGAAACCGCTGCAGTCAAAGCCTCTCGGCGTCGTCCCGCCCCATACATACGGTACGCCCAGCTGAGCTTTTGCGGCATCGATCATTACATTAATCTTCGCGCTTGTTGAACCTGTGCCGCCTGTGTTGCCGGACTGATTCGGTGTTGTGTTTGTCTGCTGCCCGGTAATCGTCAGCTTTTGTCCGATTTGAAGAACATCTGTTTTCAGATTGTTTTTCTCGCGGATCTGCTGGGCGGTCACATTGAACTTTTGGGCAATCACCCATAAAGAATCCCCGCTTTTCACGGTATATGTAGTGGTTTTCCCTGTATCTCCGGACTGGTTCGGAGTTGACGGTGAAGACGAAGAGCCGGAAGATGACGTTTTGGTCAGCTTAAGCACTTGTCCGACCCGAAGCATGTCTGACGTCAGTTTGTTGATGCTTCTGATTTGCTGAACCGTCATGTTGTATGCGTTTGCGATTTTCCAGAGTGAGTCTCCGCTTTTTACTGTATAGGAGGACGTTTGCGTCTGGTTTTTATTTTGGTTTGAATTGTCTTTTGACGGCGTGTTTCCCGAAGAAGACGTTCCTTTTGTTTTCAGGACTTGGTTTACGTAGATCGTATCCGTTTTTAAGTTGTTTAATACTTTGAGTTCCGCAATGGTCATATTGACGCTGTTTGCGATCTTCCATAGTGAATCGCCGAGTTTGACTTTATACGTCCCGGAAGATGATGACTGCTTTTTGCTGCTGTTTGAGCTGCTGCCAGGAGCGGTTTTTTTCTGATCGGTGCTTGAGGAAACTTTCCCCGTCACTTGCAGCTTCTGTCCGGCGCGGATTAAGTCGCTTGTCAGACCGTTCAACTTTTTCAGTTCCTGTACGGACATTTTAAAATCAGATGCGATCAGCCACAGCGAGTCGCCGCTTTTCACTGTATAAACGCTTTTAGTCGTGCCGCTGTTCTTTGAAGATGGCTTTTTGCTGCCGGAATCTGATTTGCCGTTAGGAATGTTGAGCGTCTGCCCGATAGAAATAACGGTGGATTTTAGATGATTCGCTGATGTAATGGCATCCACGCTTGTATTGTAGTTTTGGGCAAGCTTCCATAATGAATCTCCGCTTTTAACCTTAATCGTTTGTGCTTCTGCCGGTGTTACAGCTAACGCAGACCCGACGATCGCAGATGCAGTCAAACCGACCGCTACCTTTTTTTTCATAATGAATCTCCCTTTTCCTGCGATGATTTTACTATCCCCATTCGTTGCAGCCGCAAGGTGAGGATATCAGTAATGATAATCTTTATATCGGCACTTGTCTGCAATCGTTTATCATATTAATAGAAATAGTCCTTTTTTCTTATGCCGGCATAAAAAAAGAAGGAATGCGGGCATTCCTTCAGCTTCTGAGCAGTCTCATAATCTCCTCTTTGTTTTTGACCAGATCCCTTAACGTATATTTGTCTAAAACGGCCAGGTAAGCTTGCAGGGCTTCATTCAGAAGGTTCTTTAAGTTGCAGGCGGGAGATATGATACAGAGATTTTTTTGGGAGTCAAAGCATTCTACGATGTTAAAGTCGTCTTCTGTATTTCGAACGACTTCTCCAATGTTTATGTCTTCCGGTGTCATTCCTAATCGGATTCCGCCTCCCCGGCCCCGGATCGTTTCGACATACCCGAGCTGGCCGAGGCGGTAAATGACTTTCATGAGGTGGTTTTTAGAGATGGAATAAGTATCTGCGATTTCTTTTATGTTGGAAAGTTCGTCGGAATGTCTGGAAGCCAAAAAAATCAAAACGCGTAAAGAATAATCGGTATAGTTCGTTAATTTCATAGAATGACCTCGAAAAAAGAGATTTTGCTTCTGTTACAGTCTATCATATATGAATCTAAAATGAAAAAAAAGGAATTTGCCCCCTTAACTCAAAAAAAAACGTGCGCTCCTTCTGAGCGCACGTTTTTTTCGTTAAGACATCGGCGGCTTCCGATCGTCAGCCGATTGATGTTTTTCAATTTTGCGATCCAATTTTGCGAGATAACGGGAGGCGAATTCTTTTCCGCCAAGACCGAATGAAAGTCCGAAGGCAAGCGCGAAACCGCCCAGAATCAGAATAAACGCGGCATTTACGATCGTGTCGGCGACACCGAGCTGATCCAGCGCCATAAAGATTGAAAGAGTGATAATGGTATATTTCGCAAGCGGCGCCAGGAATCTGAATTCCTTTCCGCTCAGCATGCCGGCAAGCAGCCTGCTGACGAGCTGTCCGGCCAAAAGCCCGATTCCGAGAATAAATACAGCGGCCAGAACATTAGGCAGGTAAGCGATAATACCTGTTGCGATAACAACGAGAAATTCGAGATGGACAAGCTGCAGCGCCTCTGCCGTAAAGAGCAGGACGATGATGATCTGAACAATCATGCCGACCGTCTGAGAAAGCGTCAGCTTCGGGGTACCCGTCTGTTCAAAGCCCATTTTACCGAGAAGAGAGTCGAAACCGGCCCGGTGCAAGAGCCCGGATACAATGCTGTTGACCCATTTTCCGATCCAGATGCCGGCGATGATCAGCACGATACCGATGATGATATTAGGGAGCATTGTGAAGACCGTGTGCAGCATGGCTGACGCCGGTTCAGAAATACCCGCCACATCAAGCCGGTCAAGCGCAGAAATGATCACCGGAATGAAAATCAGCACGTAGACAATCGTTCCGATGATTGCCGACAGGCTTGTATCCTTCAGATAAATAGAAAGCCCCATACGTGCGGCGAGCCTTTCCGTGCCGATACTCGCCAGAAAGTTTGTGACGATATCACGGACGAGACGGGCAACAAGCCAGCCAATTAAAACAATCAGCGCCGCGGCGAATAATTTCGGTATAAAGGACAAAACGCTTTGGATCATATTTGTAAACGGCCCTGATACTCCGCTGATCTGGAGAGCGGCCAAGACGCCGGGCAGGAACAAGAGCAAGACGAAGTAAAAAACGATTCGTGAAGCGGCCGTAACGGATCTGCTCATCTCCGCTTCTTCAGACACCATTGTCCATTTTCTGAGCCGGCCGTTTTCAGCGAGTTTCATGCCCGCTTTTTTGACGAGATAGCTGAAAAGCGAAGCGGCCGCCCAGCCCAACAGCAGAATCAGGCCGGCTTTTAAAATGCTCGGCACAGCCGCCGTTATCGCTGACAGCATGCTGACAAAAGGCGAAGCCACGGTTGTCAGATGCAGAATGTTAAAGAATAGAATAAAAACGATGATTAATGCGATAAAATAAATGACTTTACTGATGACTTTTTCTGAGGAATAGCGCGCCGGCTTTTTTTCGGCGAACAGCCTGTCGTCGATTTTTGTTTTTTGCAGGCCTTTGTATACGGCTTTTTCAATGATTTTGGCAATGCCCCAGCCGATAAGCAGGACGAGCAGTGCGATGATCAGATTCGGGAGTTTGCTGAGATACGTCGTAAGCATGTCTGCTGTATTCAAGTAGAATCGCTCCTTTTCTTTTTGGGGTATGGTGTGTGTTTTACCCATTTACATATAAAGCAAACGGGGCGGATGTGCCGAAAGTTTTCAGCCGGAAACCGGTCTGTTATTTCATCTTTTGAGAGGAGGGGTCATACATTATAAATAAGTCCAAGTAGGGGGGATTCGGTTGAACGCGGAGGAGACAAAAGGTTTACAGCGGGCAATTGAGGAAATAACCGACATTGCGAAGGGTTTCGGCCTTGATTTCTACCCGATGAGATATGAAATTTGCCCGGCTGAAATTATTTATACATTCGGCGCGTACGGCATGCCGACGAGATTCAGCCACTGGAGTTTCGGCAAACAATTTCACAAGATGAAACTCCATTATGATCTCGGTTTGAGCAAAATTTATGAACTTGTCATTAATTCCAACCCTTGCTACGCTTTTTTGCTGGACAGCAATTCGCTGATCCAAAATAAATTAATTGTAGCCCATGTTCTTGCCCATTGTGATTTTTTCAAACATAACTGCCGCTTTCAAAATACGAACCGGGACATGGTTGAGAGTATGGCGGCTGCGGCGGAGCGGATTAAGCATTATGAAAGAATTCACGGGATCAAAGAGGTGGAGTCCTTTTTAGATGCCATTCTGGCGATTCAGGAGCATATCGATCCGTCGCTCGTCAGGCCGAAGCTGCTGTGGAGCGTCGATGACGAAGAGGAGGACGAAGAAGAAACCGCGCCATCGCCTTACGATGATTTATGGGGAATGGATAAGCCGAAGCAGGTGAAAAAGAAAAAAGGGAAAAAACCGTTTCCGCCCCGGCCGGAAAAAGATATTCTGCTGTTTATCGAGGAACATTCGCGGGAGCTTGAACCGTGGCAGCGTGACATTTTAACCATGATGAGAGAAGAAATGCTGTATTTCTGGCCTCAGCTGGAAACGAAAATCATGAACGAAGGCTGGGCATCCTATTGGCATCAGCGGATTATCCGCGAGCTTGACCTGACTTCAGATGAAGCCATCGAATTTGCGAAGCTGAACGCAGGCGTCGTTCAGCCGTCAAAAACGGGAATCAACCCGTATTATTTAGGGCTGAAAATTTTTGAAGACATCGAAGAGCGTTATGACAACCCGACAGATGAAATGAAAAAAACAGGAGTAAAGCCCGGTTCCGGACGCGAGAAAATGTTTGAGGTCAGGGAAATTGAATCGGATATATCATTTATCCGCAATTATTTGACGAAAGATCTCGTGATGCGTGAGGATTTGTATTTATTCCAAAAGCAGGGCAGGGACTATAAAGTGATCGACAAAGAATGGAAGGCCGTGCGCGACCAGCTCGTGAACATGCGGGTCAACGGGGGATTTCCTTATCTGACCGTCAATGACGGGGATTACCTGAAGAATAATGAGCTTTATATTAAACATTGGTATGAGGGAATTGAGCTTGATCTGAAATATTTGGAGAAAGTGCTGCCGTATCTGTACCAGCTATGGGGCAGGAGCGTGCACATCGAATCTGTTCTTGAAGACAGAGAAGTGATGTTTTCGTATGACGGCAAAGGAGTGCACCGGAGATATCTGTAAAAGAAGAAAGGATGCGGGGAAACCCCCGCATCCTTTTTTATTTTCCGTGTTTCAGGATGTGAAAGATCTTTTTGGCCTGATCCGTGTTGTTTAAAAGCCCCGTAAATGACTCTCTTCCCGGACCGTATGCGTAAACGGGAACTTCTTCGCCCGTATGATCGCCGGTTGTCCAGCCGCTGTTGGTTTTCGCATTAAAGAGCTTAATAATCGCTTTGTATGCCCCCTTGTCAGCATCCTGTTTTGCGGCCGTTTCGATCTGTTTGATTTCCGCTTTTGACCATTTCAGGTCTGTATAACGCGCAAGCACGGAAGATACGGATTTGCCCGCTTTGATTTGGTCAGCCATAAATGCCGGGGTTTTTTTGGCGGCAAGAATCGGTTCAACATGCCAGTTTTTATCGTCATTCGCACCGATCGTCAATCCCCCGGTGGTATGGTCAGCCGTGGCAACGACAAGCGTATGTTTGTCCTTTTTGGCAAATGCGATCGCTGCTTTATACGCTTTTTCAAAATCCTTCATTTCGCTCATTGCGCCGACTATGTCATTGTCATGTCCCGCCCAGTCAATTTGGCTGCCTTCGACCATTAAGAAAAACCCTTTTTTATTCTTGTTCAGCCTGTCGATCGCCGCCGTTGTCATGTCTTCTAATGAAGGGACGGCGTTTGAGCGGTCGATTGCTTTGTCGAGTCCGCCATCGGCAAACAGGCCGAGAATTTTCTTATTACGATCCTTTTTGAGCTCCTGTTTTGATGTCACGTAGCTGTATCCCGCTTTTTTGAAATCCTTTGTTACATTGCGGTCTTTACGGATAAAGTTTGACTTGCCGCCTCCAAGGAGCACATCGACTTTCTGTTTTCCGTTGATGCGGTCATCAAAGTAGCTGCTTGCGATGTCATCCATGTTCTTTCGGGATTTGTTATGGGCTCCGAATGCCGCAGGGGTGGCGTGCGCAATCTCCGAAGTTGCGACAAGTCCGGTGGATTTCCCTCTTTGTTTCGCTTCTTCGAGGACGGATTTTACCCGCTTTCCTTTTTTATCGACTCCGATCGCCGCGTTATACGTTTTCACGCCCGTGGCCATTGCCGTGCCTGCCGCCGCGGAATCGGTAATATTGGAATCAGGATCGTCAGGATAAGTCATCATCATACCGGTGAGATTGGGATCGAATGCCGTCAGTTTCATGCCGTCTGCAGGCTTTCCTTTGTTAATGACCGAACGGTAGGCGTTCATATAGGGAGCGCCCATTCCGTCGCCGACCATGAAGATGACGTTTCTGATTTCGTTTTTGTCAGGCTGTTTTTTTGCCGCAGCCTGTTCGGAGTGCTGAAGCCCCGCGCCCGCAATCAGACCGGCTGTCAGCACGGATACGGCTGCCGCCGGCAGAAGTTTTGATCGAACCTGTTTAAATAGACTCATTCTCACTCGTCCTCCTTTAATCGTGTCTGCATGTCTAATGGTAGGGGGTGTTTGTAAAGAGCGCCTGTTCCTCCTGTAAATTTCAGGTGAAACATTGTTAGAAATGTAAATTCCGGTGTAATGTTATGTTTTCAAGAAAGAGTGAAAACCATTCACTTTTTTGAAAAAGACGAGGATTTTTTTAACAAGGGGTTATTTGGAAAATGAACTGCTTTGTTTTTCCAAAATACGAGGATCACAGGAAAAAAACATGACAAATTGACTTGTTTTTCGTCACGTTTGAAATCAAATTGAAATATTTAATACCCTTAAAAACTTTTTTCTAAAACGAATTAGTAAGAAATTTGTCACGGGAAGTCAAGTCTATTTCTAGTGGAAATTGAACCTTATAATAGGAAACAGATAAAAACTTTAAAAAAGAGACACATAAAATAGATAGAATCATTCAGGGAGGAAAATATGAAAAAGCAACTTGTTACAGCAACAACGGCAGTGGTTTTGGGGACGACTTTGTTTGCGGGCGCGGCATCTGCGCAAACGATTAAGGTAAAAAAAGGCGATACATTATGGGGACTTTCAAATCGGTATGGAACGTCAATTAATTCCATTAAATCTGAGAACAAATTAAAATCGGATATCATTTACATCGGTCAGACGCTTTCGATTAACGGTAAATCATCCTCAGGTTCAAGCTCAAGCAACAAGTCATCATCGTCTACATATAAAGTCGTAAAAGGCGACAGCCTTTGGAAAATTGCGAATAAATATAAAATGACGGTAAACCAATTAAAAAGTTTAAACGGTTTAAAAACGGACCTGATCCGCATCGGACAAGTTCTTAAAGTAAAGGGATCAACTTCCGGTTCAACGTCTTCAGGATCTTCGTCATCAAAGCAGCCTTCATCCAGCCATAATGCTGCACAGACGAGCCTGAATGTAAACAAGCTGATTTCTGATGCGCAATCTTTAATCGGCACGCCGTATGTATGGGGCGGAACAACGACTTCCGGCTTTGACTGCAGCGGATTTATCTGGTACCTGTTAAACAAACAGACGAGTGTCGGCAGAACGAGCACTGCGGGATACTGGAGCTCAATGAAGAGCGTGTCCAGCCCGTCAAGAGGAGACTTCGTCTTTTTTACAACATATCAGGCCGGCCCTTCACACATGGGTGTGTACATCGGAAACAACAAGTTCATCCATGCCGGTTCTGACGGCGTCACAACAAGTGATCTGAATAACAGCTACTGGAAACCTCGCTACCTTGGCGCGAAAAGATTCTAGCAGCGATAGAAACCCGTTCATCAGAACGGGTTTTTTATTTAGACGGGACAGAGCTCCATTTGTTTCACCTAAAAATGAAAATGTGATAAAAAATCTAAAAAGGTTTTCTTTTTTTCATTTTCATAGAGGGCGATGGCGTACGCGCCCGCGCTCGGCATCTGGGCGAATTCGCACGGAATTTCAATCATGCTGCCTGCGGCGAGTTCGGACCGTACCGCTGACAGCGGCAGAAATGAGACGCCCAGCCCCTCTTTAATAAATCGTTTCGTAATATGCGTCTGTGTCACCTTCATTGTCCTGACGAAAGGGAACTGTATTCTGACCTGGCGGAGCAAATCATCCCAATAGTCAGGATGGTTATGGGTCAAAAGCAGATATTGTCCGAACAGGTCTTTCACTTCATCCGCCTTCCCTGTCCCGGGTTTTCGGCCGGGCGGCGCGACGAGGACAACGGGGTCATTGTACAGGGGGCGGCAAGTGAGGGAAGATGATTGCACCTTTAAGCAGCTCAGTCCGATATCGGCTGAGCCGTTTCTGATTTGAGAGGCGATTTCTTCCGATTCGAAAATGGTGACCGTCATTTCGGTTTCTTTATTGTCCTCTGTATAACGCTTCATGACAGACGGGAGAACGGTGTCGGCGATAAGCGGCGAAACAGCGAGTGTCAGCGTGTGCGAGTAGCCCTGGCGCACCCTGTGCAGCTCCGCCATGCTGTTTTCATAGTCTTCCAAAAGCCTCATGGCAAACGGCACGTATGCTTTTCCTTCCTCCGTCAATTGTATTTTCCGGCCACTCCGCTGAAACAGCTTGCAGCTGATTTCTTTCTCTAATAATTTTATATGAACGGTGACGGTCGGCTGAGATAAAAAAAGCGTTTCCGCCGTTTTTCTGAAGTTCTCATATTTTGCCGCGGTGACGAAGGTGTGAAGCCATTTAAAATCCATAGATGCACTCCTCTGATTAAAAGTTTTAATTAATTCCCTTAAAAATATTCATTATTTTTTAAATATTATATTTACTATAATAACAGAAAGAGGATAAGGGGGAATGAAATTGATTTATCGTGGATTGAAAGGGATTACTTGTGCAGAAACGGCTATCAGCCATATTGACGGAGAAAAGGGGCATTTAATATATCGCGGCTATGATGCGAAGGATATCGCGCTGCAATCCAGTTTTGAAGAAGCGGCGTATCTCATTTTGAACGGGGCGCTTCCTGATGAGCGGCAATTGCTTGCGTTTCAGGAAGAACTTGCAGCCGAGCGCGGGCTTCCGAAACATTTGATCGACTTACTGGAAACGCTTCCGGATGAAATGGACGACATGGCGGTGCTGAGAACGGCTGTTTCAGGTTTGGGCACAGATTCATTTACATATCCGCCCAAGCCGGAAGAAGCGGTTAAACTGATTGCCGTCACACCGACGATTATTGCGTACAGATACCGCCGTAAACAAGGGCAGGAAGCGTTGTCACCTGAGGTGCGATACGGACACGTTGAAAACTATTTGTATATGCTGACAGGCAGGCAGCCGTCCGCAGCCCAAAAGAAAGCGCTTGAAACGTATATGATTCTGGCGATGGAGCACGGGATGAATGCATCGACTTTTTCAGCGAGAGTCACCGTTTCGACTGAATCGGACTTAGTGTCTGCCGTCACTGCCGCACTGGGTACGATGAAAGGGCCGCTGCACGGAGGCGCGCCTTCAGGCGTCACGAAAATGCTTGAAGACATCGGGGAAAAAGAAAATGCAGAAGCATATTTGGCAGCGAAGCTTATGAGGGGAGAACGCCTGATGGGCTTCGGACATAGGGTGTACAAAACAAAAGACCCGCGGGCGGAAGCGCTGCGCATAAAGGCTGAAGAAGTGGCGGGAAATGATCCGTCGCTTGACTTGGCGCTTTATGTGGAGAAGGAAGCCATCCGCCTGTTAGAGCAATATAAGCCCGGACGGAAGCTGTATACGAATGTGGAGTTTTACGCAGCGGCTGTGATGCAGGCCATTGATGTCGACAATGATTTATTTACGCCGACCTTTTCAGCAAGCAGAATGGCAGGCTGGTGCGCACACGTGCTTGAACAGTCCGCTGACAACATGATTTACAGGCCGTCTGCGAAATACACCGGCGCTTTTCCCGAAACGGCTCAGCAGCTTTAATCACCGGCATATTTGTCCGTTTAACTCCCCGCGCTGCGTGGTATCGTCTCAGTAATACCAATTGCAGGAGTGTGAGAATATGAATCCGATGGACAGACAGACGGAAGGACAAAAGCCGCAGGTGCAAAAGCGCCAGCCCGGCATTGAGTCAGACATGGAGCCGAAACCGCTCTTGGAGGACCCGGATGTAAAAGGATCGGGCAGATTAAAAGGAAAAGTCGCCGTCATCACGGGCGGAGACAGCGGCATCGGCGCAGCGGCTGCGATTGCTTACGCGAAGGAAGGGGCGGATCTTGCCATCCTGTACCTAGACGAACATGCCGATGCCGAGAGAACGAAAAAGCGTGCGGAAGAATACCAGGCCGAATGCCTGTTAATTCCGGGAGACGTCGGTGATGAGGCGCATTGTCAGAAGGCGGTCCGGCAAGTCTTAGATCACTACGGAAAAATAGATATTCTCGTTAATAATGCGGCTGAGCAGCATCCGCAAAACGGGATTCTTGATATTACAGCTGAACAGCTGGAGAAGACATTCCGTACAAACATGTTTTCTATGTTTCATATGACAAAAGCCGTGCTGCCCCACCTGCAAAGAGGGAGCGCCATCATTAATACAACGTCTATTACCGCTTATCAGGGAGACACATCATTGATCGACTATTCATGCACGAAAGGCGGCATCGTTTCCTTTACGCGTTCAATGGCGATGTCATTGGCCGATCAGGGGATCAGAGTAAATGCAGTGGCCCCTGGCCCGATCTGGACCGCCCTGATTCCGGCAACGTTTACTGAAGAAAAGGTGGAAAAGCATGGTCTGGACACTCCGATGGGAAGACCGGGACAGCCTGCGGAACACGCCGGAGCTTACGTGCTTCTGGCTTCAGATGAATCTTCCTATATGACGGGGCAAACCATTCACGTAAATGGCGGCAGATTTATTTCAACATAATACGCAAGTCTTATCCCGCGCTTTTAAAAAGGGCGGGATTTTTATTTGAACGTACATATGAATACGATTTTCAAAAAATGGAAGTCTCCAGCTGAATCACTAATGTTAATATTTCACAGTGGGGAATCCGCTGAGTTCTGTTTTATGAAAACTAAAAATAATATATAGAATTTTCAAAAAAGTTATTTTCATTTTTATATTTTTCGCTATAATATGACATAGGAGAAAGGAATGATGTGCTGAAACATTTCATGCGAAAAATAAGAATTTAGTCATTATTGCTATTGTTATCTGAATATTCTAACATATATTGGTTTACAAGGAGTGAAGCAGATGAAGGGGAGCGTATTCAGAAAGAAAAGCATTCAGGACCTGCTTGCCGCAACGAGCGGGGAAAAGTCGCTGAAAAGAGAGTTAGGGGCCTTTGATTTGACCCTTCTGGGGATAGGGGCCATCATCGGAACGGGGATTTTTGTATTAACCGGAACAGGCGCTGTCACGGCGGGGCCGGGGCTGACTGTTTCATTTGTCATCGCCGCTCTTGCGTGTTTATTTGCGGCTTTGTCATATGCCGAATTTGCTTCAAGCGTCCCGGTTTCGGGTTCCGTCTACACGTTTACTTATGCGACACTGGGTGAACTTCTCGCGTTTATCATCGGATGGGATTTAATCTTGGAATATATGCTCGCCGTCAGCGCGGTTTCGGTCGGCTGGTCCGGCTATTTTCAATCATTCTTGGCGGGCTTCGGCATTCATCTTCCGACCGCATTAACGGCCGCGCCGGGATCCATTAAAGGCACGGTCACATTCTTTAATCTCCCCGCATTTGTTATCGTGCTTGCGATTACATTCCTTCTCTATTTAGGCATTAAAGAATCGAAGCGGGTCAATAATATTATGGTCATTTTGAAGGTTCTGGTTGTTCTATTGTTTATCGCCGTTGCGGCCGTATATGTCAAACCTCACAACTGGCAGCCGTTTATACCGATGGGATTCGGCGGTGTTTTCAGTGCCGCGGCGCTCGTTTTCTTCTCTTTTATCGGTTTTGACGCCGTCTCTTCCGCCGCTGAAGAAACGAAAAATCCGGCGAAGGATCTGCCGAAAGGAATTATCTTTTCATTAATCGTCTGCACCGTGCTGTATGTGACCGTATCGGCGATTATGACGGGCGTCGTTCCGTTTGCCCGCTTTGAAGGCGTTGACCATCCCGTGTCTCTCGTCCTGCAGATGGCCGGACAGAATTGGGTGGCCGGGATTATTGATATCGGCGCAGTGTTGGGGATGACAACGGTGATGCTCGTCATGCTGTACGGCCAGACGAGGGTGATGTTTGCCATGTCCCGTGACGGTTTGGTGCCGGGGGCGCTTTCAAAAGTCCATCCGAAGCATAAAACGCCGCACGTGGTGACGTGGGTGTTCGGCATCCTGTCGGCATTACTCGGCTCGCTCGTCCCGCTTGATGAACTGGCGAAGCTGGTGAACATCGGCACGCTTGCCGCATTTGTCCTGATTTCCGTGGCGGTTATCGTATTGAGAAAGAAACAGCCTGATCTGCCAAGGGCTTTTAAATGTCCGGGGGTTCCCTTTATTCCGGTATTGTCCATTCTGTTCTGCGTGTTTTTGATTATTAACCTCGGCGCAACCACCATATTCCGTTTCTTTATCTGGCTGATCATCGGTCTGGTGATTTATTTCTTATATTCGAGAAAGCATTCGAAATTAAACGGGGATTTGTAAGGAGCGGCACCCGCCGCTCCTTTTTATTTTTCGGAATAATGAAACATATTGAAATGGGCTTAAGTTATCGCAGTGAATAAGGGATAATATAGGGCGGAAGGGAAGTGGAAAGTCGTGTCTGACCAAAAAAGGGTTCAATGGGCCTCAAAAATAGGATTTATTATGGCCGCTGCCGGTTCGGCGATCGGCCTGGGAGCCATTTGGAAGTTCCCTTACGTAGCGGGTACGAACGGGGGAGGCGCTTTTTTTCTTGTATTCGTCCTCTTTACCGTGCTTTTAGGCTATCCGCTTTTGCTCGGTGAATTTATTTTCGGAAGACGGAGCCAGACAAATGCGATTGATGCCTACAAACAAGCCGCGCCGAAGTCGGTATGGCACCTTACGGGTTATGTGGGTGTGGCGGCCTGTTTTTTAGTTTTGTCTTTTTACAGTGTTGTCGGCGGGTGGATTTTGCTTTATGTGTTAAAAGCCGTTACCGGTTCTTTATCCGGGCTCACTCAGGAGCAGTACGGCACGGTGTTCGGGACGGTCATTGAAAATCCGATCCAGACTCTCATTGCGCAGCTTGTATTTATGATCATGACGGTGGCGGTCGTCGCAAAAGGCGTGCAGAAAGGGATTGAACGTGTCAGTGCGGTGCTGATGCCGATTTTATTCGTGCTGTTTCTATTGCTTGTGCTGCGATCAGTCACGCTCGATCATGCCGTTGAGGGGATTAGATTTTTATTGGTTCCGCACTTTGAAGATTTGACGCCGGAATCCATCCTATATGCTTTAGGACAGGCGTTTTTTACATTAACGCTCGGTGTTTCGGTCATGGTGACATACAGTTCGTATCTGCCGAAAACCCAAAATCTTCCGGGTTCGGCGGGTTCCATTGTTATGATGAATGTGCTCGTTACGCTGTTTGCGGGACTGGCCATTTTCCCGGCGGTTTTTTCGTTCGGCTTTAAACCGGATGAAGGGCCTACACTGCTGTTTACCGTGCTGCCGGCTGTTTTTGACCGGCTGCCGTTCGGCTCGCTGTTTTTTATCAGCTTTTTGGCGGTCTTTTTCTTCGCCGCGCTGACTTCGGCCTTTTCGATGGTGGAAATTATCGTGGCGACTGTGGGGAAAGGTGATGAAACGAAAAGAAAGAAGCTGTCGTGGACAAGCGGTCTGCTCATTTTCTTAGTCGGAATTCCGTCCTGTTTATCATACGGTGTTCTCGGTGATGTTCATTTGTTCGGAAAAACGTTTTTTGATCTTGCGGATTTCACCGTCAGCAATGTGCTGATTCCGCTCGGCGCTTTATTAATATCAATCTTCGTCCCGCTGAAAATACCGAAGCAGGAGCTGTTTGCCGAGATGAAAAGCGGTTCCGCCATCGGCTATCGTTTCTTTCAGGTGTGGTATTTCCTTCTGAAATATCTCGTGCCGCTGGCTATCATCGTCGTATTGCTCCATTTAATCGGCGTTCTTTCATTTTAAAAAAACAGGCCCCCGTAAAAGGGCCTGTTTTTATGTTTAAAAACCGAATTGCAGATTCGTATCAACCGCAACGATCGTATATACACAGACAATGACGAACAGATTGAGAATGACACCGAGCAGTCCCGGGCCCGTCCGTCCTTTTTTAATAAACAGCTCAATGATGCCGAACGGCACGGCGGCCATCGCAAACGGCAGCATCTGATAAGAATAGAAAGTCACATTGCTGATGATTGCCACGTTCAAAAGCAGCAGCGACAAAATCGCGGTACCGACTGATATCCAGCCGAAAACATTATGCTCTTTAAAAATTCTTACCAATTCCATAATTCCACCTCACCGATGTTTGCTGCTTTTACTGTTTTGTTTTTCAGCAGACGTTCGATTTCTTTTGTCGGCCCCGTCACGACAGAGCCGTATACGTTCATTCCGTGATGTTCAACATAGTCGATTCGGCTGCCAAGATTCATGTCTTTGCGTTTCGATATTGCATGCGCCCATTTTTTATGGCGGGACATAAATTCAAGGGCATTGATAAATTGTTCACGGTCTGTCTGTCCTTGCGTTTCGAAAGAGGACACCATCTTGGAATCTTTCCCGGGAAATCCTAACGGCTCGGCATAAGGACTGTCTTTCAGATTTTTCTCTGTTTCGACCGCGTTCCATAAAAACTTCACATCGTATTTTTTAAAAGTCGAATATACTTGAGAAGAAGGATAGGCCCTGTCATAAGAAAGATAGACCTCCGCCACGCTTCCTTCAGGCAATTTTTTTAATGTCTGTCCGGCTTTTTCAATCGTGGGTTCCTTTAAGCCGGAAGGATGGGCGAAATAATGCTTTGCCTGTGCCGCGTCTAGATCATAGTAGTTAACGGCAGGCGATTTGACCGTATCTAAAAACATTTCAATCCGTTCTCCGCCGACGGATTTCGTTTTTGTGCCGATCTGCTTTTGCAGCGGAAATTCCGTATTCATTCCAAACAGCTTCACCTGGCTTTTCAGTCCGGAGGTATCGACGAGGACGTTCGGCATTGTAGTCGCCACCGTCACTGCCGCGGTCTCCATTAATTGATTGCCGGTGCTTTCTTTTCCTCCCAGACCGTAATAGAGGTAGCTTCCTAATGTGCAAAGCGGCAAAATCATCAAAGTGGAGATGACGGCGAGAACTGAAATCCGCAAATACGATTTGCGTTTTCCGTATGATAAAATGGCCTTCTGTTTTTCCGGGCTGATGCCGACGTCCCATTCCCGGTCGTCCTGCATTTCGCTTTCAATCAACTCCTGATAGACTTCCAGCTTTTCCAGCTCTTCTTCAAAGGCGGCCATTTCCCGGTCGCTCATTTCTCCATTTTTGTATTGGTAAAAACGCTTTTTAAATTCTTCATTCATCATTAACACCTCTATTATAAAGTGCTTTCAGCCGCTGTCTGGCACGAAATAAAACACTTTTAAAATTAGCCTCTGAAATATTCATAATATGGGATGCTTCTTTGTAATTCAGTTCTTTTAAATAATACAGTGTTAAGGCCTCCCGATAATTGTCGGGAAGTTCGGACATATACCCTGTCAGCACTTCCTTGATTTCAATCTGATGAGCCGGGCTTTGAACAGCCGTCTGGAAAAGGCTCCCAATTAAGTCATCGGAAATGGTCACTTCCTTTTTATGTTTTCTGACATAATCTATAAACGCATTTCTCGCCACTTGAAAAAGCCATGGCTTTACTTTGCTGTGGTCGTAGGAGTGAATGTGTATGTATGCCCTCATAAAGGTTTCCTGCAGCAAATCTTCAGCGAGATGCTTGTCTTTTGTCATGGAGAGCAGGAACCGGTAAACATCATTCATATACATTTGGTAAATTTCATCGATCGTCACTGCCTTTTCTCCCCTCTATGTTATACACGCATAAGAAAGGTTTAAAGTTGCACGTTCCATGCAAACGGCTTAAATTCATTTTCACCTCATCAAACACCATTTCTCTATAGTACCCAAAATCCGTCATAAAAGATAGAGATCGGCGGAGGAAAAATATAATTATTAGTACCAGGTAATAAAAAATATTGTTATAATAGAGAGAGAGAACACTTTTGATCATTACAACAAAGGAAGTGCGTTATGTATAAGTTTTGTGCAAATGCCATCAAATGCATTCTATCCCTGCGCGGAGGAGTGAAAGTGTACAATAAAGAGAATCTTCCGTCTGATAAAGGATTCGTTATCGCGTGCACGCATGCGGGCTGGGTGGACGTCCTCACGCTCGGTGTCGGGATATTGCCCCATCAGATTCATTATATGGCGAAAAAAGAGCTGTTTCAGAAAAAGTGGATCGGACGTTTTTTGAAGAAGATTCACGCGTTCCCGGTTGACCGTGAAAATCCGGGCCCGAGCAGCATTAAAACGCCGATTAAGCTTCTGAAGGAAGGAAAGATTGTCGGGATTTTTCCGAGCGGTACGAGAACATCAGAAGACGTCCCGCTGAAAAGAGGGGCCGTGACCATCGCCCAAATGGGAAAAGCGCCGCTCGTTCCGGCCGCATATAAAGGGCCGTCTACGGGAAAAGCGCTGTTTAAAAAGGGAAAAATGCGGCTTATCATCGGCGAGCCGATTTTTTTGGAGGACTTTTCCGATCTTGCGCCGAAGGAGAGGCTTGCGGCCATGACAGAAGAGCTGAATGCCAGAATTAAAGAGCTTGAGAAAAAACTTGAACAATTGTAAATGAAAAAAAGCTTGCCGTCTGTATCAGACGCGCAAGCTTTTTTGTTATGCTTCTTTTTGTTCGGCGGTTTCCAGCAGTTCATCAAACGCCAGTTTTTTCACTTCGATATATGCGACGTGGTGGCCGTCAATTTCATTAATGATAAATTCACAGCCTTCTTCGATAATCGAGTCGTATTGTTCGACATCGTATTTCTGGGTAAGGAACCAGCCGCCGATGGTGTCGACCTCGTCATTTTCCAAATGGATGCCGAGGAGTTCGTTCACTTGATCAATCAGGACCTTGCCGTCAAGCATGTAATGGCCGTCGCCGAGTTTGCGGATTTCGTTGATTTCATCGATATCAAATTCATCACGAATTTCCCCGACGATTTCTTCAATAATGTCTTCAACGGTGACAAGCCCCGCGGTTCCGCCGTATTCATCCGACAGAATCGCCATATGAACCCGTTCCTTCTGCATTTTTACAAGCAGATCGTGAATCGGTGCCGACTCAATCACATGGATGATCGGATTGACAAAATCGGTAATCGGCGAGTCGACTGATACTTCGCCGCTGATGCAGGCGGTCAGCACTTCTTTAATGTTAATAACGCCGATAATATTATCTTTGTCACCCTCTTCGACAGGGTACCGGGTATATTTTTCAATCTGAATGATATCCATCATTTCAGAAATTTTGATATCATGCGGCAGACTGACGATTTCCGTACGCGGAATCATGATTTCTTTTGCAAGTCTGTCGTCAAATTCAAAGATTTTGTTCACGTATTTAAATTCAGACTGGTTGATTTCACCGCTTTTATAGCTTTCCGATAAAATGATGCGCAGCTCTTCTTCAGAGTGGGCAAGCTCATTTTCAGACACCGTCTCAAGACCGAACGCCTTCGTTAAAAGACGGGCGGAGTTGTTCAGAAGCCAGATAAACGGGAACATGATGCGGTAAAACCAAATGAGCGGTTTCGAAAACAGCATTGAAACGGCTTCCGCTTTCTGGATGGCGACTGTTTTCGGCGCCAACTCTCCCACGACCACGTGTAAGAATGTAATGATCGCATAGGCGAGAATAAATGAAATAATATGCGATAATGAGCTTGGTACGTTTATCTTTGTGAAAAGCGGATGAAGCAAGCGTTCAATCGTTGATTCGCCTAAGACACCAAGACCGATGGAAGTCAATGTTATGCCGAGCTGGCACGCCGATAAATACTCATCTAAATGCGTGGTCACTTTTTTGACACCGATTGCGGCTTTATTTCCTTCTGCTATAAGCTGGTCAACCCGTGAGCCTCTGATTCTGATTATCGCAAACTCAGATGCTACGAAAAATGCCGTCAGCGCGATTAAAACCGCGACTAAAATCAAATTCACAATGTCCAATTAGAACCTTCACTCCTTTTGGGAAGATGAAGGTAACACCTCCTGTTAGTAAGATAATGGTTTAACTTAACAGCAGCATAAATGATTGAAGCACTGCAAGCTTTTCAGGAGCCAGCCTTTTTTTCAGCTGGGCGCGCTCCTCTGGTTCAAGCTTTTCAAACCGATTCAAGATCACGGAGATGTTTTGATTCATGTGATCAATTTCCGATGCCAGATTTCCAATATCGTCAGGCAGGGCTGAAGAGGGAAACTGGTTCTCCAGTCGATCTTTTATATCAGACAGGGCCAATCGCTGCTTTTTACAAGCGACTATAAACTTTAACCGATTAAGTGCAAGTGTATCGTAGTAACGATAGTTCGAACAAGACCTGTCAGGCTTTAAAAGCCCGAGGTTTGTGTAGTAATCCACCGTGCGTTTCGTTACACCGGCAAGCTCTGCTAATTCACTGATGCGATAAGTCTCAGCCCCATCTAAATCCCTCCCCAACCATCACGTTATAGTTATGAGAATAGTTTAATATATGAAGGGGAGTTTGCACAAGTTTATTGTTTTCCGTCTTTCTCCTGAAACGGCGCGGCGGGCTGTCTGAAAAAGCGTTGACTGCGCCATGTAAATCTTTCATAATCATTGTAAATAGAAACGGAAGAAAAAGACAGAAGGGACAGATGACAGTGGCCGGTTTATCACGGGAAGTGACACAGAATCTGGAGAAAGGTTCATGGATACGCAAACTATTTGATGAAGGCGCTCGGCTGAAAAAAGAGTTCGGCGCCGATAAGGTGTTTGACTTTTCAATAGGAAATCCGGTTGCGGAGCCGCCTGAAACATTTAAAAAGGCGCTTTGCGAAGCGGCTGAAACAGGGCGGCACGGATACATACAAAACCAGGGGCTTCCGGAGGCGAGAGAAAAGGTTGCGCGCTTTATGTCAGAGCGGTTTCAGACAGAAATTTCCGCCAGGCATACAGTCATGACGGTCGGAGCCGGCGGGGCGCTGAATGTCGCGCTGAAAAGCATTTTAAACCCCGAGGAAGAAGTCATCCTTCTTGCGCCTTATTTTGCGGAATATAAAGCGTATGTTGAAAATTACCGCGGCAGACCCGTCATCTGCCCGCTGACTGACTCATTTGAGATTGATATTGAAGCGGTTAAAGGTGCGATCACCCCCCGTACGAAAGGACTGATCGTTAATACGCCGCATAATCCGACGGGGACTGTGCTCAGCCAGAAAAACCTTAACGAATTGGGCGCCTTATTAAAAGAAGCCGAAGAGCGGAACGGCCAAAGCATATTTATTTTATTTGATGAACCGTACAGCCAGCTGATCTACGGAGAAGAGCAGGCGAATCCGTTTCAGGCGTATCACCGCGTGATTTTAGTCAGTTCGTTCAGTAAAGATCTCGGCATTGCGGGGGAAAGGCTCGGGTATATCGCGGCAGACGCCCAAATGCCTGAGGGCGATCTTCTGACGGATGCGTTCGTTTTCTGCAACCGGACGCTCGGCTTTGTGAACGCTCCGGTCATGATGCAGCGCGCCGTGGCGAAAATGGATGATCTTTCGATTGACGCTGAACCTTACAGAAAGCGGAGAGACCTTATGGTGGACATCCTCACAGAAGCCGGCTTCGAATTTGAAATGCCGAAAGGAGGCTTTTTCGTCTTTCCGAAATCACCGATTGAAGACGAGGTGGCATTCTGCATGCATGCCGCACAGAAATACAAACTATTGATCGTACCCGGCAGCGGATTTGGAAAAAGCGGCTATTTCCGATTATCTTTCAGCGTGCCTTCAGAACAGATCAGACAGTCGCGCGATATTTTCAAAGCACTGTATCAAGATTTTTCTTCATAGCTTCCAATACATAAAGATGGGAGAACGGACAAATGTCGAGGAGTAATAATGGCACGTCAGACATCAGCATTACAGGAATCGGAGTCTTAACCGCGGTCGGACAAGGCAAGGAGGCGTTTCTCGATGCGCTTATGGAGGGGCGGCACGCCTTTGATGTGATGAAACGGCCCGGCCGGCAGAAAGGCAGTTCGTTTATCGGCGCGGAGCTTAGCGAATTAACGCCGCCGGACGCGCTGTCGAAGCGCTTGTACCGAAGGGCCGCATTATCAGGAAAGACGGCGCTTATCGCTTTATATGAAGCGTGGCATGACGCTCAATTAGACGGCGCTGATCACAGCCGCACCGGTCTGATCATCGGCGGCTCGAATATGACGCAGCGCGAATTGCTGCAGGCCTTTGAGAAAAACGGTGAAACGCCGCAATTTGTAAATCCGACATACGGGCTTTCTTTTATGGATAGTGATTTGTCGGGGCTTTGTACGGAGCAATTCGGGATAAAAGGGCCGGCCTTTACGGTCGGCGGCGCGTCGGCAAGCGGCCAGGCGGCGGTTATTCAGGCTGCTCAAGGAATCAAAGGCGGCCTGTTTGACCGGTGCATCGTGATCGGGGCGCTGGCCGATCTGTCGTACATGGAGTGTCATGCTCTCCGTTCTTTGGGAGCGATGGGCACTGATACATACGCTGAACGGCCTGAAGCCGCCTGCCGCCCGTTTGACCGGCATACGGACGGGTTTATATTCGGAGAGGCGTGCGGGGCGATTGTGCTGGAACGCGCTGAATGTGCCGAAGAGAGGGGCGCACGATCGTGGGCTGGCTTAAAGGGCTGGGGAATGGCTTCCGATGCGAACCGCAACCCGAATCCTTCAGCAGAGGGCGAAATGACGGTGATCCGCCAGGCGCTGGAGCGGGCCGGTCTTTCAGCAAAAGAGATCGATTACATCAACCCGCACGGCACCGGTTCGCCGATCGGTGATAAGACTGAATGCCGGGCGCTTTCTGAAAGCGGCCTGTCGCACGCGCGGATTAATGCGACAAAATCGATTACCGGACACGGTCTGAGTGCGGCCGGAACGGTGGAAATCATTGCTGCTCTCTTGCAAATGCGGGAAAACAAGCTTCATCCGATCCGAAACTTAACGGAGCCGATTGACGATTCATTTCAGTGGGTGACCGACGGGCCGAGCGCCCATACCGTACACCATGCGTTAAGCTTAAGCATGGGATTCGGGGGGATTAATACGGCGCTTTGTTTAGAAAATCATTTCCGAAGCAGATAACGGCAGCCTTCTTTTTGAAGGCTGTTTTTTATATGATAAAAATCTGAAAATGATGAAAGAATGGAGTTGTGATACAATAAACTATACAAATGACAATCATGCTTTGACTTAGGAGGTGGCAGGATGGGGCCCTCTGTGTAGTCAATCATCCATTTCGTTCCTCTCGCTTAAGAAAAAACGATGAAATCAGGAGGTGACGTCCTTATCCTTCAATTCGGGATAAGGTGAAATGGACGATATTGACAGTTTGATTTTAATCGGTGTGCTCATTGCGTTAACGGCATTTTTCGTGGCGAGTGAATTTGCGATCGTCAGAGTGAGAAGATCCAGAATCGATCAGCTCATTTCAGAAGGGAACAGACGGGCGGTGCTCGCAAAGCGTATCATTACGGATCTTGATGAGTATTTATCCGCCTCGCAGCTTGGCATTACACTCACATCCATCGGGCTCGGCGTACTGGGAGAGCCTGCATTTGAACGGATGCTTCATCCTTTGTTTCAGGGCATGGGGCTGCCGGATTCTGCTGAGCATGTGATTGCTTTTGCTGCGGCGTACGGGCTGATTACGTTTCTGCATGTCGTCGTCGGTGAGCTTGCGCCTAAAACGGTTGCGATTCAAAAAGCGGAAAAGCTGACGTTATGGATTGCCGGACCGCTTCGGTTATTTTACGTGTTCATGTTCCCGTTTATTTGGGTGCTGAACGGCTCCGCGAGAATTCTGACCGGTTTGGCCGGATTAAAGCCGGCATCTGAGCATGAAGGCTCCCACTCTGAAGAAGAGCTGCGGATCCTGCTGTCAGAAAGTTTAAAAAACGGAGAAATCAATCCGTCTGAATATACATTTGTGAATAAAATTTTTGATTTTGATAATCGGATCGCCAAGGAAATCATGATCCCGAGAAAAGAAATCGCGGCTGTTTCCACTGATATGGACGTGCCGGAAATGCTTGAGATGATGCTGAAAGACAAATATACGCGCTGGCCCGTAACGGACGGGGACAAAGACAGTGTCATCGGCATGATCAATACGAAGCATCTCTTTTCAGATCTGCTGTTTATGACAGAAGATGAAAAAGCGGAAGTATCCATCACGTCTTACGTCCGCCCGGTGATTGAAGTCATCGAGACGATCCCGATACACGACCTGCTGATAAAAATGCAGAGAGAACGGATTCATTTGGCGATATTGTCTGATGAATACGGCGGAACGTCCGGTCTTGTGACGACCGAAGACATCCTTGAAGAAATCGTCGGCGATATCAGAGACGAATTTGATGAGGACGAACAGCCGCAGATTCAAAAGCTGTCCGAACGCCATTATGTGCTGGACGGAAAGGTTCGGATTGATCAGGTGAATCATCTTCTCGGCGCAGGGATTGAAGAGGAAGTCGACACGATCGGCGGTCTTGTGCTGAAACGGAATATTGACATCTGTGCGGGTGAGTCGATACAAATCGGGGGATACACTGCCCTCATATTAGAAATGGACGGCCGGTTTATTAAACAGCTTGAACTCAAAGAAGAACAGGGCCGCCCGGGCGGTCAGGGAACAATAAACCGCCAGCTGCCCGTGCCTGAAACGGTCATGCTTCATAACGCAACCTTGAGCGAAAAATAAGCTCAAGGTTTTTTTAAATGGATATCATAACAAAGCCGCACCAGAACGCCAAAAGGCTTCCGGCTGCTGAAACAGCGATGTAGAGCAGGCTTTCCTTTATGCGGTTGTTCATCATCAGCTGCACGGCTTCAATACTGAACGTGGAAAAGGTCGTAAACGCACCGAAAAAGCCCGTCGCGATGATGATGCCGGCAGAAGGATTATCCAGACCCAGGCCGGTGAACATGCCGAGGCCGAAGGAGCCGAGCAGGTTGACCGCAGCCATTCCAAGCGGCATCGGAAAACCTTTTGTTCTTTCTGAAATTGTTTTACCCAGCAGAGACCGTAATACCGCTCCGATACCCGCTGCGATAAGCATCAGGACAATCGTCATGGCGTATCATGCCCCCTTCCCGCTGCGTGAAGGGCAATCCGCCGTCCCCAGAAAATGCCGGCACATGCAAGGGTAATGCCAGAGACTAATGTCGCGGCAAAATAACAAAAAGCCGCTGCGGGAGACGATTGCAGCAGAAAACTGGTTTCTTTTGCGAAGGTTGACATCGTCGTGAAGCCTCCGCAAAAACCGGTTCCTAAAAAGGCGGTCAAAAGAGGGCGTTTGGCCCGAATGATGAAATAACCCGTAATAAGACCGAGTAAAAGGCTTCCCGCCGTATTTTCGAGGAAAGTGGCCGCCGGGAAAGAACCGCTGTGAATGTGCGCGCTCATTTCAAAGCGGAGCAATGCGCCAAGCGCGCCTCCGATAAAAATTGCGATGTATTGTTTCATATCAGCCATCCTTAGAAATAAAATCCGGAAAATCAGTTACAATGCCGTCAACTGCCATCATTTGCAGTTTTTCGGCCGTCTTTTGATTTCTGACCGTCCAGGCAAATACTTTCAGGCCGTGTCTGTGAGCGGTGGAAATCAAGAACCGATTCAGGCGGGTATATTTAATATTGACATAATTTACGGCTGATTTGTAGGCGGCCAGCTGGCTTTTGGAAAACATCCCGAAGCTGGGTCTTGCAATTATTGCAGTCGGAACGGACGGATACATGTCGTGAAAGGTCTGAATTGACTTGAGGCTGAATGATTGAACGATAGGGCGGATGGAAAAGGAAAACCTGCTTAACAGCTGGCCGACTGCTTTTTCAAGACCGACTTGAGAAACGTGCCCCTTCAGTTCAATTAAAAATCCGATTTCAGAATGATAACGCTTCAGAACCTCTTCGAGCAGGGGAATCCGCTCCCCTTTAAACTCAGCCCCATACCAGCTGCCGGCATCCAGAGACTGCAGCTTCTTCAGCGTAAAATCTTTTACAAAACCGGAGCCGTCCGTCGTCCGGTCGACTTTGTCATCATGGATGACGACAATCTGGCCGTCTTTTGTGAGCTGGACGTCAAGCTCAATGAAATCAGCGTTCATTTCGGCAGCGATATCAAATGCCGCAAATGTATTTTCGGGCGCGTAACCGGATGCGCCGCGATGAGCGATGGTATACAAGCTTGTCAGCTCCCCTCATGGGCATTTCTGTTATTATATCAGATTCGTATATGCACAGCGATTCAAACTGGTGAATGTGCGAAACAGTATTTTTTTGGAATAAAGATAGTGCTTTTTTCGGTTTACAATCCGCAGTGATGATTTATAATGGCAAAAAGGAGGCGAGATCATGGGAAAAGGGAGATTGAAAGTGGAAGAAAGAATTAAGGCCGAAACCGATGCTGAAATCCAAAAAGCGACTCTCCTGAAACAGACACAATCAAAGAAGAAATAGTGCCTGACCCTGTTGTATCTGGCTGAAAGATGAACGAATGTGTGAAAAACCCCGGCTGTGCTCTGATGCCGGGGTTTTTCAGGCTGCCTAAAGACATTAAAAGAAGCTGATGTCCGAATGTTTTAGTATAATAGATTTTCGACAAGACAAAGGAGCATATGCCATGATGACACAATTTCAGAGCTTTTTTACTCTTGACCATATTTTGCAGATCAGTATCAGCATCGGAATTTTAGCGGCTTTTCTCGTTTTGAGAAAACTGTTTGTCAAATACTTTTTTCAGCTCATTTACAAATTGGCGAACAAGCCGAAAACCGACATATTCAAACAGATTGCCGTAGCGTTTGACAAGCCGGCCAGATGGTTTTTCGTGGCGCTGGGTCTATTTTTGGCGATTGAGTATTCGCCGTTCTTAGACGGGCAGATGGACATTGTCAAAAAATTGTACCGCTCTCTGATCGTTGCGCTGATCGCCTGGGGGCTTTGCAATCTGACATCGGCGTCTTCGTTTTTATTTCATAAAGTCAATCAGCGCTTTGAGCTTGATATGGATGACATTTTGGCGCCGTTTTTATCCAAGGTGCTGCGCTTTGTCATTCTCGCGCTCAGCGTCAGTGTGATCGCGCAGGAATTCAATTATGATGTAAACGGGTTCGTGGCCGGACTCGGACTTGGCGGATTGGCCTTCGCGCTTGCGGCTAAAGATACGATCAGCAATTTTTTCGGCGGCATTATCATCATTACGGAAAAGCCGTTTACGATCGGCGACTGGGTCGAGACGTCATCTGTAACGGGGGGCGTTGAAGATATCACATTCCGAAGCACAAGGTTCCGCACGGCGCAGGGGGCGCTTGTTACCGTACCCAATTCAACGCTGTCCATGGAAGCCATCACAAACTGGACGAGGATGACGAAGCGCCAGGTCACGTTTTCCGTTCGTGTTTCTTATGCGACGCCGATTGATCGTTTAGAGCGGTGCATCACAAGGCTCAGAGAAATGCTTCGTGAACATGAAGGCGTGCATGATGATACGATTATGGTTAACTTTGACGTGTTTGCGGACAGCTATTATAATCTGTTTTTCAACTTTTACACAAAGACCATCGTCTGGGCGGAAAGCCTGGATGTGCGGCAGGATATCAACCGCCGGATTATTGATATTTTTGCTGAGGAAGGCGTGGAATTCGCCTATCCGGGCCAGAATGTATTCGTAAAACAGAAAAGCCACGATGATCCGGTTCATGTGAAGGATCATTCCGGAGAAAAAGAACGGGCATAACAGGCGCCGTTCTTTTTTCATGATATGATAAAAAGAAAAGGCGGTGGAAGAGTGGAAGCGTTTATGACATTGATCAATCAGGCGGAACGTATCGTGGTGCTGACGGGAGCGGGAATGAGCACGGAATCCGGCATTCCTGATTTTCGTTCGGCGGGCGGTATATGGACCGAAGACACCTCCAGAATGGAAGCGATGAGCAGGGAATCCTTTGAACGCCGTCCGCGTGAATTCTGGCCCAAATTCAAACAGCTCTTTCAGATGAAAATGAGCGGAAGCTATGAGCCGAATGCCGGCCATACGTATTTGGCGGATCTTGAAAAGCGGGGAAAGCAGGTAGACATTTTCACACAGAATATTGACGGGCTGCATAAGAAAGCGGGAAGCAGCAGTGTCTATGAGCTTCACGGTTCAATTCAGACCGCCGCATGCCCCCGCTGCGGAGCGCGCTACGGGCTTTCTCATCTGCTGAAGGACGAAGTGCCGGAATGTACGGAGGAAATCGGTGATCATGCGGTATGCGGCACCGTATTAAAAACGGATGTCGTGCTGTTCGGCGATCTCGTTCAGCATTTTGAAACCCTTTATGAAAAGCTTGATAAAGCTGATCTTCTTCTTGTGATCGGCACTTCGCTTGAAGTGGCGCCGGCAAGGTTTGTCCCTGAGGATGCGGGCCGGATTCCCGGTTTGAAGCAGGTGATCATTAACCTTGAGCCGACATATTGCGACCATTTATTTGATCTTGTCATCCATGAGAAGATCGGTGAATTTGCAAAACGGATCAGCGCCGCGACATAAAAAAAGCCGGATCATATACAGATCCGGCTTTTCTTATTCATGGACGGGAATCATTTGATCCGTCAAAACATCAAAGGAGTAGCCCTGGGCTTTCAGTTTTTGGATCAGGCTCGGCAAAGCGTGCACCGTCGCAGGCAGATCGTGCATTAAAATGACATGCGGTCTGCTCGTATGGACGCTTTCCAAATATGCGAGCTGATTCAATACTTCCGGCACGTACCGTGCGTTTTTGTACTTCCAGTCTTCACTGTCTATCGTCCAGTCCCAGTACACGAATCCGCCTTTTTCGAGATTCTTAATCTGGGCATCCGTCAATGACGGTTTACTGCCGTAAGGCGTGCGGACAAGATCCGTTTTTACCCCGGTGATTGCCTCGAGTGTATCGCGTCCCTGCTGCATTTCGTTCAGCGGTGATGTCGGTGTTTGATAAAACAGGTGATTATCGTGCGTCACGCCGTGCAGGCCGAGCGCGATTCCTTCCTGCTTCGCTCTTTGCACGGAATGCTTATAGGCTTTCATCCGCGGTTCAAGCATAAAAAAAGTGGCCTTTGCGCCATTTGCCTTCAATACATTCAACAGCTGTTCAGTATATGGAGACGGCCCGTCGTCGAAGGTTAAATATACCGTTTTTTTCCCTGGGTCACGCTCTCTCTGCAAATGTTTCATTAAGATGTCGGGAGAATCATTTTTCAGCCGCAGGCTTTCTGCTTCATCCCGAAGCTGCCCGTTTGCGGTCACGGTGACCTGTTTGTTTTTTGCGGCGGAAGCGGAATATCCCATTATGACGATTACCAGAAGCAGTCCGCACAAAACTGCTAAACTCGTAAGTTTAAAAGCCAATGAAAACAGAGAAGGGGAAGCACCTTCTTTTGTGTTGCGCATAACAATCTCTCCAGTAGCATAAGTTTCTGCATAATGCCGATAACAGCGGAGGCTTGCGAAGTGCCATAAGTTAACAGCATATGTATGTCGAATCAAGTATACAGGAACAAAACTGGAAAAGACATAGAAAAGATGTCGAATAATAAGATTTTAAGAAAAAAATAAACTCCGCAGCCGGCTCGTTCAGTATGATAGAATAGTTGACAATAACAGCTGAGAATGCACATCACGGCAGATAACGATGAGGAGGGTTTACATGAAGACATTAGTAAACGGCCAGTTGATTGATCGTGAAGAAGCGGCAGTTGATATTGAGGACCGCGGATATCAATTCGGTGACGGTGTGTATGAGGTCATCAGAGTGTATAACGGTGCCTTATTCGGTCTGCGTGAGCATATCGTCCGTCTTTTCAGAAGCGCCGCAGAAATCGGCATCACCCTGCCGTTCTCCGCAGAGGACATAGAATGGGATCTGCAAAAGCTTGTACAGGAAAACAAACTCATTGACGGCGGGGTCTATATACAGACGACGAGAGGGAAGGCGCCGCGGAAGCACCAGTATGACGAAGGATTGGAACCGCAGACGACGGCATACACCTTTTCAGTGAAAAAACCGGAAAATGAACAAAAAGCCGGAGCGCAGGCCATAACGGCGGAAGACAAACGCTGGCTGAGGTGTGACATTAAGAGTCTGAATTTACTGTATAATGTGATGATTAAACAAAAAGCCTATGAAGCAGGCGCTTATGAAGCGGTGCTGATAAGGGACGGAGCGGTCACGGAAGGAACCTCTTCCAATGTATACGCCGTCATAAACGGCACTGTCCGGACGCATCCTGCAAATGAGCTGATTTTAAACGGCATTACGCGGATGAAACTGTTAGAGCTGATGAAAGAAAACGGGATTGAGGTGCGGGAGAAGGCTCTTACCGAAGACGAACTCAGGGATGCGGATGAAATTTTCATCTCGTCAACGACGGCTGAATTAATCCCGATCGTAACCCTTGACGGGAAACCGGTCGGAAGCGGAGCGCCGGGACCTGTAGCCAAAACGATTCAGGAGGCTTTTCAGTCGCACATTCAGCAAGAGCTCGGCGTTCAGTCATAAGCTGAAAAAAGGCCGGAACACATCCGGCCTTTTTACTTCAGTCAGATAAAAAGAGATTCGATATGCTGAACGAGCACACGGGAGATCTTCTCTTTTGAAAGACGCTCAGGTTCAAGCATGGCATGCAGCGCCAATCCGTCGGCGATGGCGTACATTTTCTCCGCTTCGATCTCTTTATCAAGATTCGGTTTCAGAAGCTTATTTTCATCCAGCCAGTCAATCAGACCGCGGATATATGCCAAGATCCCGTCCTGCTGGGGTTGAAACTCTTCTCCCTTATGTCTGGCATAAGCTGTGAAAGCGAACCATACCTCCATTTCAGCCATCGTTTCTTCATCTGTCGGGATGATTTCAAGCATCAGACGCACCGCTTTTTCTTTCGGCGGCAGATCTTTCATGGCAACTTCGTTAATTCTGGCGGCCGCTTTTTCTTTTACGAGTGTCATCGCATACCCTAAAAGCTCATCCTGGGTGGTGAAATAGTGCCTCAGCGCGCCTAAAGAAAGACCCGCTTCCTGGGCGATGTTTCTCACTGTCGCTCCTTCCATTCCCCGCTCCAAAATCGTCCGCCAAGTGGCTTCGGCTATTTGTTTTCTTCTTTTTTCATGATCGATTATTTTAGGCATGGTTCCAGTGTAACAGGAAATATTTTTTCTTGCAATTTTGCAATACAGTTGTATTAAATAAAAAGCAGTGATACAATGCATTTTAGAAAACGATAAGGGGGAACCGGATTGAACGCGATTGCTTGGTTGATTGTCATTTGTGAGGCTGCTTTTTGGGCGGCTGTCATCTTCGGATTGGCGGCGCGCTATATATTCAGGCGGCAAAAGCTCGGAATGTTTTTTTTCGCTCTCATTCCTTTATTGGATGCCGTACTGTTTCTGGCGGCCGCAGCTGATTTATACAGAGGGGCGGCGGCGACTATGGCGCATGCGGTGGCGGCCATTTATATCGGAGTGTCTGTCGCCTTCGGGAAAAGCATGATTCAATGGGCGGATGAGCGGTTCCGCTATTATGTGGTCAAGGAAGGGGCAAAACCGGTCAAACGGTACGGGCTGGATTATGCCAAACATTATGCAAAAGGATGGGGAAGACATGTATTAGCATTTGTCATCGGCGGCGTTCTTTTAGCCGGAACGGTATTTCTCATTCAGGACGCTTCCCGCACCGAAGCGCTCAGCAAGCTGTTAAAGGGCTGGTCTGTCGTATTGTGCATCGATTTTTTGATCATGGCGAGTTTTTTTGTGATGCCGAAAAAAAGAAGAAACAGCCGGGAGCTGTAAAAAAAGCAGCTTTTGATTAAGCTGCTTTACAGAAAGAATTATTTTACGATCAGCACGGGAATATCGGATTTCGATGACAGTTTTTCACTGACGCTTCCGAATAAAAGTTTTTTCAGCCTGTTCTGGTCCCGGCTCCCCATGACGATCAAATCCGCCGATATACGGTCGGCATGCTCGATAATGGCATCAGCGGGATCACCTTCTAAAATGTCGATATCCCCGTCAATCTGGCTGTCGTTCATCAGCATTCTCGCTTCCGCAACGATTTCTTCCGTACGGTCTTCATAAATCATCGGATCAGGGGAGATTCTTTCCGCCTGGAGCGGGTCAGGAACGCTTGCAATCCCGCCGCCGATATACGTTGCCCCGGCTCCCGGCCTCGGGGGATCAACAATCGTCCGGGTATCTTTTGCATTGTGGGAATGTACGACCGTTAAATCCGCGTGAAATGTTTTTGAAAGGTCTATGGCTTTTTGGAGCGCTTTTTTACTATCATCACTTCCGTCAAAAGCTGCTATCAACCGGTCCGCGTGAAACATCGGCCTCATCCTTTCAGTAAAAAAGGTTTGTTTTACAATACCCGAATGGCAGAAATGTAAAACCTGCATTGACAAAAAAAGGATTTGTTTATATGATGAAGGAACAATATAGGGAAAAAGGAGGTATGGATCATGTCAAAACTAAAGCTTGTCAACTCATCTTCAGCTGAATACCGGCGTGACTCCCATACAGCTTCCGTTTTCTGAACATTTGCTTAAAAACGGGGCAGTCGCGCATAAACGGCGGGTCTGTACCTTATTTATAATAATAAGAGGCATGGAGCTGAGGCTTCATGTCTTTTTTTATACAAAAAAATGAAAGAAAGACAGGTGTGATGCATGTGGCGGTATTAGCGAAAACAATGAAAAACAATCCGGAAAAGCTTGAGGGCGGCTGATTGATGAAAGGGGATGACAGTATTTGTTTACTGTATTAAAAAAGCTCGCGTGGTTTTTTAAAGCCTATTGGCTGCGCTATACGACAGCGATTGTTCTGTTATTGATTGTGAATGTCATTGAAATGTTTCCGCCTAAACTTCTCGGTAACGCGATAGACGATATGAAGGCGGGCGTGTTTACAAAAAGCGGGATGCTGTTTTACATATGTGTATTTCTCGCATTAACGGCAGCCGTCTATTTACTGTCTTATTTTTGGATGTATCAGCTTTTCGGCGGGGCGAATGTCATGGAGAAGATTCTCCGTTCAAAGCTGATGGGAAGGCTTCTTCAAATGTCACCGCCGTTTTACGAGAAATACAGAACGGGCGATTTAATGGCGCGGGGGACAAATGACTTGCAGGCCGTCAGTATGACGACGGGCTTCGGGGTCTTAACGCTCGTTGATTCAACGATGTATATGCTGACGATATTTTTGACAATGGGGCTTCTCATCAGCTGGAAGCTGACATTTGCCGCGATTATTCCGCTGCCGATAATGGCGGCTGCGGTCAGCCTGTACGGAAAAAAGATCCATGAGCGGTTTACGGAAGCGCAGGATGCTTTCGGATCATTAAATGACAAGGTGCTGGAGTCGGTATCCGGCGTCCGGGTCATCCGGGCTTTCGTGCAGGAAAAAAATGATGTCAGCCGGTTCGGTGATATGACGGCGGATGTATATGAGAAAAACATGAAGGTGGCGTTTATCGATTCACTTTTTGAACCGACTGTGAAACTTCTCGTCGGCCTCAGCTATCTCATCGGTCTCGGCTACGGCGCTTATCTCGTTTTTCAAAACCGGCTGACGCTGGGAGAGCTGGTATCGTTTAACGTGTACCTCGGAATGATGATCTGGCCGATGTTTGCGATCGGAGAATTAATCAATATTATGCAGCGCGGAAATGCCTCCTTGGATCGTGTCAATGAGACGCTTTCCTATGAGCCAGACGTGATCGGGCCCAAGCACCCCGCCGGCATCAAGGAGCCCGGGCGTCTTGTTTTTGAACAAGTGACTTTCACGTATCCGAGCGGAGCGGGACCGGCGGTTTCTGATGTATCTTTTTCCGTAGAAAAAGGGCAGACACTCGGCATCGTCGGGAAGACGGGAAGCGGAAAGACGACGATCATTAAGCAACTGTTGCGTGAATATCCGCCCGGCGCGGGAGCAATCACGTTTACAGGTGTTCCGATTCAGGGGATTCCGCTTGAGGAGCTCCGCGGGTGGATCGGCTATGTGCCGCAGGATCATATTTTATTTTCAAAGACTGTAAAGGAGAATCTGCTTTACGGACGGCAGGATGCAAACGAAGAGGAAATCGGCAGCGCGCTGAAAGACGCGCATTTTGAAAACGATATCGGTATGCTTTCCGACGGGCTTGAGACGCTGGTCGGCGAGAAGGGCGTAGCGCTCTCTGGCGGACAAAAGCAGCGCATCTCAATTGCGAGAGCGCTTTTGACCGATCCTGACATTCTCATATTAGATGATTCGCTTTCTGCCGTAGACGCGAAAACGGAAGCCGCCATCATTGACAGCATCCGTAAAAAACGGCGGCATAAAACAACGATTATCACCACCCATCGGCTCTCGGCAGTTGAACACGCAGATCTCATTCTCGTCATGGATGAAGGCCGGGTGTCTGAAAGAGGCACGCACCGGGAGCTGTTGGCGCAGAACGGCTGGTATCGAAAACAATATGAGAGGCAGCAGCTGTCCTCTCTTGAAGAAGGGGGGACGGGCGCATGAAGACCGGGAGAAGATTATGGAATTACGCGCTTCAATATAAGAAGCTGCTGATATGGGCGGTCGTCCTGCTCATTATTGCGGTCGGCACTGAGCTGACCGGCCCGTTTATCGGAAAAAAAATGATTGACGACCACATTCTCGGCATTGAAAAAACATGGGTTAAAGCCTCTGCGGACGATCCGGGCGCCGTCAGGTTCCGGGGGCATGATTATGTCAGGGAGGACCGGCTCAAACCGGGGGCGGACAAAACCGGAGAGGCGCACATTTATCAAGTCGGTGCGGGCTACTATTTTGTTGACCGTCCCGTCAGTTTTGACGGAAACCGTTCGGTGTCTGACGGCCGGCTGACAATATCAAACGGTAAAGAAAGCAGGTCATATCCCGCCATTACGTTATCAAGACAGGAGATTTTTCAATTTTACCGTCCCGAAATAAAAGGATTGCTGACGCTGACCGCCATTTACGCGGGACTGCTCATGTTTTCCGTATGTTTTCATTACGGCCAGCATTATCTGCTGCAGATGGGAGCGAACCGGATCATACAGCGCATGAGGCAGGATGTATTTTCACACATTCAGAAAATGCCGATCCGCTACTTTGATAATCTGCCTGCCGGAAAAGTCGTGGCCCGCATTACGAATGACACAGAAGCGGTCAGGGATTTATATGTAACGGTGCTGTCGACATTTATCACAAGCGGCGTTTATATGCTCGGCATTTTTACGGCGCTGTTTATGCTTGACGTCAGGCTGGCCGCCGTTTGCCTGCTGATTATTCCGATTTTAATGATCTGGTCGGTTGTGTACCGCAAATACGCATCCGTCTTCAACCAAAAAATCCGTTCCATTAACAGTGACATCAATGCGAAAATGAACGAGTCCATTCAAGGAATGCCGATTATTCAGGCGTTCCGCCGCGAGAAGGAAACGATGAAGGAATTTGAAGAATTGAATGAAGCTCATTTTCGCTATAAGAACAAAATGCTGTCCTTAAATTCCCTCATGTCCCACAGTCTTGTCAATGTGTTGCGCAATCTGGCGTTTGTCGGGCTGATCTGGTATTTCGGAGGCGCGAGTCTGAGTGCGGCCGGAATTGTTTCGATCGGTGTTTTATATGCATTTGTTGATTATTTAAACCGTTTGTTCCAGCCGGTTACGGGGATTGTCAACCAATTTTCGAAGCTTGAATTGGCCCGTGTCTCTGCCGCCAGAGTATTCGAGCTTTTACAGAAGGAGGAAACGGAAGAAGAAGGCGCTCCCGCAGACAGAAAGGCGGAAGGGACAGTGGAATTCCGCGATGTTTCTTTTGGGTATCGAAAGGGAGACGAGGTGCTGAAACAGATCAGCTTTACAGCTGAAAAAGGGGAGACGGTCGCCCTCGTCGGCCATACGGGGTCCGGCAAAAGCTCCATCCTGAATCTTCTGTTCCGTTTTTATGATGCTCAAAAAGGGGATATTCTGCTGGATGGTCAGAGCATATACGGCATGTCGAGGCAGGAGCTGAGGTCGCATATGGGCATTGTGCTGCAAGACCCGTATCTTTTCTCGGGCACGATCGGCTCCAATGTGACACTCGATGATCAGCGTATTTCTTTGGAGCAGGCGGAAGAAGCGCTTCGCCAAGTCGGCGCCGCAAGTCTTCTGCAATCCCTGCCGAAGGGCATCAGAGAGCCCGTTACCGAAAAAGGCGGCACACTGTCCTCAGGCCAGCGTCAGCTGATTTCTTTTGCAAGAGCGCTTGTGTTCGATCCGGCCATTTTAATTTTGGATGAGGCGACGGCGCACATTGACACCGAAACAGAAGCAGTCATTCAAAAAGCGCTGCAAGTCGTTCAAGAAGGACGCACGACATTTATTATCGCCCATCGGCTTTCCACGATCAGACACGCAGACCAGATTCTCGTGCTGGAAAAGGGCCGCATTATTGAAAAGGGAAGCCATGACGAATTAATGGCGCAAAAGGGGCAGTACCACCAAATGTATGAATTGCAGAAAGGAACGGCGAAGTCCGCGGTGTAATCGGAAAGGGTGAATCAAAGATTCGCCCTTTTTTTCATTCAGTAAGCCAGTCCCACCCGTTTTCTGACAAACTGCGGGCTGATCAGCTCACGGTACAGAAAGTGCGCCGTGTCTCCGACGGTGATTTCAGCGCCGTCTTCAGGAAGGCGATCCTGTTCGAACCGGTAAACTCCGGCAGCATCTCCGTCAGGAAGGTAGGTGGGACAGATGATCGTCCAGTCAAGATCCTCTGCCAGCAGCATTTCGTATACGCGGGCGTGTTCCTTTGCGGCTCTTGTTGATTTTCGTTTTGATTCTGCCGATTCAAAACGGTATTGATCAGGCATAAGCCGTGATTGAAGGATACCCGCGGTGCCGATCGTAATCAGACGCTGAACATGATGCCGTTTCATGCTGTCTATTATATGGGTCATAGCGGTTGAAAGGGTATCGTCACCGTCCGTGCCGAGACAGCTCACGACTGTGTCCGCTTTGGAAATCAATCGGCTTACATCTTCCCGCCGCCTCGCATTCCCTGTTATGATTTGTTTTTCAGGAATGGGAAGGACTGTTCCGGCTGATCTGACAAGAGCGAATATCTCCATGTGTCCATGTTTCTGCGCTTCTTTTATAAAAGCCTGTCCGACTCTTCCCGTTGCTCCGAGTAAAGCGATGTTCATGTAAAAAACCTCCTCGCCGCTCATTATATCATTCAAAGCAGCGGGGAAAAGAATACCTGTGAATAAACGGGAAATGGTGGGCAACATATTCATTGACCAAAGAAACACTTACGAACTGAATCAGCTCCCAATTGACTGAGGCAATGAATGACATGTTTTCCCTCCTTTTTTCCTAGGGTATGTGGAATAGGAAAAAAGGGTGACGGCATAAAAGAAGACGCGGTATCCCGCGCCTTCTGTAAGCCATTTATTGAGTTATTGTACGCCTTGGCCGCCCATGTTCTGCTGTGCGAAAGATACTAAACGTTTAGTGATTTCTCCTCCGACAGAACCGTTTGCACGAGAAGTTGTTTCTCCGCCAAGGTTTACGCCGAACTCAGAAGCAATTTCGTATTTCATTTGGTCGATTGCTTGAGCAGCGCCGGGTACTACTAGTTGGTTTGAAGAGTTGTTGTTTGCCATTTGTATGATCTCCTTTATAAAGTAGTATGGTTGGGTTTGCTGGAATTGCACCAGCCGATGATTTTCGGAACGAAAACCATTGCCAGCTCGGCTTCACCCAATGCTGTTTGCCGCTTTGTACTACGTATTATGGTGAATCAAACGGCATCTCATTCGGAAAACGGTGTGGTAAATAGCGGAAGGAAAAAGAAAAGCCCAGCCTGGTGCGGCTGAGCTTTTAGCTTTCAGTCATATATGTGATAAAGCATTAATTCATGCAGCTCTTTTACGAGAGCCGGCTCTTCTTTTCCCGGATGTGTGTGTCCCCATTCAATGTCTCCTGACTTGTGGTAAATCCCTTCGTAATGCGTACCCTGCCAGTAAAATGAAATCCGCCATCCGGGCAGTTTCTCTTTTTTGAATAACGGTTTCCAGCTGAAGTGCGAAATCATGACGTTCACGCTCCTTATGGGAAATGTTGATCTTGTTCATTGTAGCTCATCGTTCAATGCCTGTCCCGGGTAAACCTAAAAAAAGACAGCCTCACCGCCAAAGTTTTTCCGGGGCGGTGATGGACCGTTCTGATAAATACGACGCGTATTCAAAATTTCTCCGTTTTGTCAGGTAATCGACCGATCTCAGCTTCGGATGGGAAAAAATGCTGCGCCCGGGGCGGGAATTGGCTTCAAACATCCAAACTTTCCCTGAATGATCGACGCCGAGGTCAAAACCGATTTCGCCGATAAAACCTTCAATGTGCTCATTTAACACGCGGCTGACCGCCAAGGCGGCTTTTGAAAGTTTCCGCATCATGCCGACTCTCTCTCTCGGATCGCCGTATAATTCAGCTAACGTCCTGACTTCTCCGCCGGTTGCGAGATGCGTCGTGATGCTGTTTTCACCGGAAATTTTTGCCGCAATGGCCGTCACTGTCCATTTCCCCTCGGCGTTTTTATTCGTGTGCACCCTGAAATCGACGGGGCGCCCATCCAGCCGGATCAGGTCAATGCCTTGCTGAATTAAAAATGCGGACGGGTCATTGTTTTCTTTAAATGATGTCATGAAGGATGCCGCATCTGAATACTCTGCCGTCACCACCGTTTTTTCCTCATTCGTGTGTTTGACAGATAAGCCGGCATCTGTTTTTTCCACCTTGTAAATCCCCGTGCCGAGTGCGCCGTCTGCAGGTTTGATATAGACGGTGTCAAACGTGCTGCATAACGTTTCTAACGCTTCTGCATTCGGGTGCAGGACAGATTTTGGCAGAAGTGAAGCGGTGAGACTGTTTTTTTCCAGAAGCTTATGAATGTCCCATTTATTAAAGAATTGCGGATTAAACCACGGAATCTGATAGTCATTCATCAGCCTTTGTTTTGTCTGCTGTAAAAGCGGAACTTCTTCCGTTTTTCGGCTCGGGAGCCTGTCATATACGACATTCGGAAGCGGGACGGCCGTCCGTTTCCAGCTGTTTTCTTTATAAATCAGCGCTTGGACGGTGCCTTCTTCCCAGTTGATCTGATGGGCCCCGAAAACGAAACAATATCCGTTCGCCTGTTCATGAAGAGAGAGCATCTTGGAAAAGAAGGCTGTACGGTCTCTTAACGGGCGGGACGGCGATGATGTGAACCCGGCTGTGAAAACGCCGATCAGCGGTCCGATGTGCACCGTCTGGCCGTGTATGAGAAAGTCAGCCCGGCTTTTATGCGGTATCAACAGCTCCTCAAACAAATCTTCAGAAAGGAGCGCGCTTTTTTCAAGTGATTGAGAAAAGGCTACACGGCATTTGACAACCTTGGTCCCGAAGGCAGCGGATAAAAGCCCTTCCCGTTTCATGGAGGAGGGGAGAAACAGCGTATTTTTGCTTTTTTTATCGATGCCGACAATCATCCCTTTATGATTCACGCGGTAATACTCCTTTCCGGCTTTCCTGTGACTGAAGTTCGCGGAAGCGTCTCAGCGGACTCGTATACAAATCCTCTTTCGCCTCCGGAGCCACGCTTAAAATAGCTTTCCGTCCCGGCTTTGAGTTGACATCCAAAAGCCAGATGCGTCCGTCTTTGGCATAACAAATATCGAGCCCCAGCTCAAACAGCGGCCCGAACCGTTCATCAAGGAAATAAGGGACGGATTGGGTGATCGAAAAGACATCATCCAATAAAACGGCCTGCTGCTTTCTCGGAATTTCCTCAAACCATGTGTCAAACTTAATCGGTTCGGATCCTCCGGGCAAATGAGATAAAAGACCGTTCTGATAACCCCTTCTGACCGCTTTTCCGACCGTTTCCCAAACGCCTGACTCCGTTTTGCGCATGAAAATGCGGATGTCGCACGGATGCCGCTCTTTATCCTGGATATTTAAGTAGGATTGAAGCAAATAGCGGTGCTGCAGCACTTTTTTGCACCAAGACTTAAAAGACACGTGATTGGAAAATGATTTTGTTTGTTTGTTTTTTCCGATATAGTAAGTGGCCGTAATTGATTTTTTGCCTGTTTCAAGCAGGATGATGCCTCTGCCTCCCGCGCCGAAAGCGGGCTTAAGTATACATGCTTTTTCCTTGGCTAAGTATGATTGCACCTGTTCATAGCGGCTGACTTCGGCCGTTTCAGGAATATAGGGACTGATCAGATGATGCTTTTGGAGCGCATCCGTGACCGTCCATTTATCAGGAAGCCCCCGGCCGATAAATTCCGTTTTCGGATATTTTTTCAGCCATTCGACGATCGGTTTGGCTTTTTGCGCTTCAGCGGATTTTCCGTAAAAACAGCGGTCGTAAATATATTCGGGAATATCGATTTCCGTTTCGTTCCACTTTCCGCTTTGCGGGTGATAGACGAGCGCTTTCACGCGCAAAGAATCCGGAAATATATCAAACGGTGTAAAGCGGGCTAAGCGCACATTATATTGAGGCGCTCTTTCAGCCAATTCCCCGGCGTAATCTTCCTCGTGCCGGCGGGATACAGACATAAAACCGAGTGTTGTCATATTATTACTCCCCCTTTATTCAAAAAGCCGCTGATGGAACGGCCCTTCCATCCAATAAATATGCTAAGCGCGTTATAAAAGATGATCTACTGTAAAGAGTACGAAACAGCATCTTGCCTTATTCCTCACAAACAACAATTCAGGTTCTTCATTTGCCCGCATGCCCGCCAGCCTCTATAATACGAATAGATATATCATCAAGAAAATAGAACATAAGATGGAGGCAGAAGAAAAGGAATGGGCATAGCAGGAACGTTTCTATTTATGATTGTGATCGGAGCCGCGATCGGCGCGGTGACGAATCATCTTGCCATTCAGATGTTATTTCGTCCGTACCGGCCGTATTACCTGTTCGGAAAACGGGTTCCGTTTACGCCGGGGCTGATCCCGAAAAGACGGGATGAATTGGCAAAACAAATGGGGCTCATGGTGACGAACCACCTTTTAACCCCGGAAGGAATAAAAAAGCGGCTTTTATCAGATACCGTTAAAAACCAGGCGCTTCTTTTCGCCGAACAATTCACGCAAAAAATGGCCGCTTCCGAGATGACGGTGCACGAAGCTTTGGCCGCCGCGGGCATCCGGAATCCGCAGGAAAAGACGGATGCCTGGATTGACCGTTTTACCGATGAAAAGCTTTCGGAACTGTACCGGAAATATGAGCACCGCGCCATAAAAGACTGGCTTCCTGATGAGCTTCAGGAAAAGCTGGATGAAAAAGTCCCGATGGCCGCAGATTATATTCTGAAGCGGAGCATTGATTATTTTGAGAGCGAAGAAGGGAAAGACAGGCTCGGAAATATGATTGACGACTTTTTGAATTCCCGGGGGATGCTCGGCAGCATGGTGCAGATGTTCCTCGGCAATTCAAGCTTGGCAGACCGTGTGCTGCCTGAGCTGTTAAAGTTTTTGCGCAATGAGGAAACGAAAAAGCTTCTGGCTGATCTGCTTTCTCAAGAATGGGGCAAGCTCAAATCTTATACACTTTATGAGGCCGATGAAAAGTGGAATGCGAAAGATCTGCTGTTCAGCATGAAAAAGCGGGCTTTGGCCGCACTTCAAACCGCGCCCTTTTTCCAATGCCGGCTCGGTGACATCATCTCCCGTTATGAAGGGGAGATTACGGGAACGTACGCGCCGAAGCTGCTTGATGCGGCACTCGGCAGTATTGCCGCTCATTTGGAGGATGTGCTGAAACGGCTGCGTCTTGAGGAAGTGGTCAAAGAGCAGGTTGATCAGTTTCCCGTTGAACGGCTGGAGGAAATGGTGCTGTCGATTTCCAAGAGAGAATTTAAGATGATAACGTATTTAGGCGGTCTGCTCGGCGGGATAATCGGAGCAATTCAGGCTTTGTTTGTCATTCTTTTCTAAGGAAAACATACGCCGATGATGAAAGTCGCTCCGCAGTCTGTTATAGTGGAGTGGTATGTCCGAAAGGAAGAAAGGAGCGGTTACTATGGCAGTTCATTTTTATGATGCAGCATATGATCTTGAAAAAGCTTTGCGAAACAGTGATGAATACAGCCGTCTGAGAGGGCTTTATGATCAAGTAAACGCAGATGAATCCGCAAAACGCATGTTTGATAACTTCCGCAATGTACAGCTGCAGCTGCAGCAGAAACAGATGTCAGGTGAAGAAATCACTCAGGAAGAGGTAGAGCAGGCACAAAAAACGGTTGCTCTCGTACAGCAGCATGAATTGATTTCACAGCTGATGGAAGCGGAACAGCGCATGAGCATGCTGATCGGCGAGTTAAACAAAATCATTATGAAACCTCTTGAAGAGCTTTACGGCAGCCCGGAATAAGCTCCACACCCCTCCATCTATGAAATGGAGGGGTTTTTTTATTCAACAGAAAAATCAAGCGAACCTTTTACCGTTCCGTTAATGATGACAGACAGAGTGTGAATTCCCCGATAATGCTTGCGGGTGGTTAAATCTTTAAGGGAATGGTGTTTGCTGAAGGCTTTTACGTCTCCGTTATCCATGGCGGACTCCGACATCTTAAACACCTTGCGGCTGCGGTGCCCCCTTTTCTTTACAAAATCAATCGCGTATTCAACCCTGACTTTTTGCCGGGCGGATGAGCGGATCTGAAAAGAAAAATGTATGCTTGTTCCGATGGCGGCCGTTTCCGAATTCAATATAAAACGTTCCAATGAAATCCGGGAGGCGTCTTCAAACCCGAAAATCGCAAGCGCCTGTTTGTCTCCTCTTTTTAACAGTGTCCTGCAGGCGTGCTTCAAAATCCAGTCCGTATGCGGACAGCTTCCGAACCGCTCGGCTGCGATCTGTGCCAGAACATCCGGGTGTGTTTTGGAGATGTCATTCAGGTTATTCGCCACGCTTTTTCTGACATATAACGAGTCATCCTGCATCAAGCGGTCCAGAACAGGGAGAATCGGAGAAGGATCTTCAAGAAGAGCCGGAATGGAGATTCCCCATGGCAGGCGCGGTCTTGAGCCTTCGCTGGCAAGCCTTCTGACATGTTCGTCCGGATGCTCCGTCCAGGAAAGGAACTCTTTGAACATCCGCTCCCGGTCAAGCCTGATATACGGGCGGACCGCAAATTCGGAAGTGGAAAAACGAGTGAAATACTGAAGCGCCTTCATTGATTCGTCCCAGTGATCCGTTCCGTACTGTTGGACATAATCGGGAAAAATAATCCCGGCGAGCCCTGAGAAGTGGGGAGCTGTCTCATATAAGACGTCAAGCGCCCGTATGTAATCCTTCGGCAGTGTTTCATATAAAGAGTCTGTGATCCGGCGCATCCGCTGTTTTAACGTCAGTCCGGGCCAATCTTCCTGAAACATCAGCGCCCGGCACTTGTCCCGCTCAAAAGCCGGATACGCCGATTTGATTCTGTTCAGAAGTGCTTCTGCAAATTCTTCGTTATAAATATCTTTTAATAGAGACATGACAGTCACCGCTTTTTTTCTTTTATTATATGAGAATGTATGTTCCCTTGCAACTTTATCATACATTCAGCATAGATATTTCCTCTGATTTTTTTAGTTAAAAAAACCCTTGTTTTTTAACAATATAATTGAGATAATAACTCTGAAAGCGCCTACACTTACAGATGATCTAAGGATACGGTCGCCTATACTGCCTGGTATGTTAAGGGGTAGCAACAGAGAGTAAGTGAAACGAGCGCATCAACGGTCAAATAAGGGGTTCCTGATATATTTCGTAAATAGAAATACACATTGGGGAGAAGGCAGCAAATCGATCGTATCCCAACAAAACGACAGTTCAAAGTCTGCTTGAGGCAGGCTTTTTTGCTGCGGAGAAAAGGTTGTTCTAAACAAAGAGACAGGGTCATATCCTAATGACAAGTACAGTCATCAAGGAGGGGGACTTCTCTGTGTCAAAACAAATGCTGGCGTTAAATATAGACGGAGCGCTTCTTCGCTCCAACGGCAAACTTCATCAGACGACAAAGGATGCCATCGAATACGTCAAGAAAAAAGGAATTTACGTCACACTGGTCACAAACCGCCATTTTCGCTCCGCTCAAAAAGTGGCGAAAATATTAAAGCTGAATGCGAAATTGATTACCCACAGCGGCGCATACATTTCTGAAAAAATAGATGAGCCGTTTTTTGAAAAGAAAATATCAGAAGATCATACGTTTAATATCGTTCAGGTGCTGGAAAGCTATCCATGCAATATCCGGCTTCTTCACGAAAAATATTCGATCGGAAACAAGAAGAAAGTGAACTCCAATCTGGTCGGGAAAACAATGATTCATCCGTCTGACCCGATTTTTTATCCGGTGCAGTTTGTCGAATCATTAAGTGACCTGCTCCTTGATGAGCCGGTTTCAGCGCCCGTCATTGAAGTGCATGCCGAAGTTGGCCTGCAGGCTGATATAACGGATACGATAATGAAAGCATTCCCGGCCGTCGATGTGATCCGCGTCAACGGAGAAAAACTGAACATCGTGCCTAAAGGGGTTTCAAAAGAAAGCGGACTTTCGATGGTCGCCGCTGATCTCGGGCTTTCAATGGAAGAGGTTGTGGCTATCGGCCATCAGGAAGATGATCTGCCGATGATCGAGCTGGCCGGTCTCGGCGTCGCGATGGGGAATGCCTCAAATGAATTAAAAAGAAAAGCGGATTGGGTGACAAGGTCAAATGATGAACAGGGAGTCGCCTATATGATTAAGGAATATTTCCGCATGCAGCACCGCAAAGGCTTTCTCGATAAGTTCCATATGAAACGGCCGTAATCAAGAGCCGCAGACGCGAAACGCCGGTCTGCGGCTTTTTCGCGGATTGATTTTAGCCTGTTCTTTCTGTACACTAAAGAAAGTTTTGAATCTGAAAAATAAGGTGATCACATTGCAAATAAAAATAGACGGCATCACGGATGACAGGCTGCATCGTCCGCTGCAAAACATCGCGAATTTATTTTTTGAAGAGTGTGTTCTTGCGTACGGCGAAACGGAGGAACCCTCTGATCTCGTCATCTCACTTGCCATTTCTCAAGATGCAGACAGCGTGTCGGTATCCGGAGAAATCAAAGGAACCGGCGAAAAGGAACATCATACGAAACCGCTTCTTGCCGGATGGAGCGAAAAAGAAGTATTTAAACAGGTGAAAAACACGCTGTCGTACGTCTACTTAAATCTTCTTCAATCGCATACGGGCATGACACAAAAATGGGGAATCTTAACCGGCATCAGGCCTACTAAACTTCTTCATAAAAAGCTGCAGAGCGGCCTGACAAAAGAAGAGGCGCACGCCGATCTGAAAAAAGATTATCTGATCCATGATGAAAAAATCAATCTGATGCAGGAGATCGTCGACCGCCAGCTCGCTGCGGTTCCCGATCTGTACCGGGTCAAAGATGAAGTCAGCATATATATCGGCATCCCGTTCTGCCCGACGAAATGCGCCTACTGCACGTTTCCGGCTTATGCCATTCAAGGACAGGCGGGAAGAGTCGGCTCCTTTTTATGGGGGCTTCACTATGAAATGCAGAAAATCGGAGAATGGCTGAAGCGGCATGATATCAAAGTGACGACCATTTATTTCGGCGGCGGCACGCCGACAAGCATTACCGCTGAGGAAATGGATCTTTTATATGAAGAAATGGTCCGCTCTTTCCCGGATGTCGCGGATATCAGGGAGATTACCGTTGAAGCGGGCCGTCCCGACACGATTACGGAGGAGAAGCTGGCCGTTTTAAATAAGTATAAGATTGACAGAATCAGCATCAACCCGCAATCTTATGAAAACGAAACGCTTAAGGCCATCGGCAGACATCATACAGTTGAAGAAACCATCGAAAAATACCATCTTTCCCGCAAACACGGCATGAACAACATCAACATGGACCTGATCATCGGCCTGCCGGGAGAAGGGACGGCTGAGTTCAGGCACAGTCTTGAGGAAACGGAAAAGCTGATGCCTGAATCTTTGACCGTTCATACGCTTTCTTTTAAACGGGCGTCAGAAATGACGAGAAACAAGCATAAGTATAAAGTTGCCGACAGACAGGAAGTGTCCCGCATGATGGATGACGCCGTCCGCTGGACAAAAGAGCACGGCTATACGCCGTACTACTTGTACCGGCAGAAAAACATTCTCGGAAACCTTGAAAATGTCGGCTACTCCTTCCCTGGCCAGGAAAGCATCTACAACATTATGATTATGGAAGAAGTGCAGACGATTATCGGTATCGGCTGCGGCGCGGCAAGCAAATTCATTCATCCGGAAACCGGAAAAATCACGCACTTCGCCAATCCGAAAGACCCGAAATCATATAATGACCGATTCGAGCATTATACAGAAGAGAAAATCAAATACTTAGATGAGATGTTCGTCAAATCTGCATTATAATATCAAAAACGGCACGGAATCAGCGTGCCGTTTTTTTATGTTTAACCGTCTGTAAAAACGGGAAAAGACCATCAGACTGTTATTCGCAAGAGGTGCATAATATGTATGATGTCATAGGAGCGGGAATCGGGCCGTTTAATTTAGGGCTTGCCGCATTGTTAGAGGATATACCCGGAACAGACGCTCTTTTTTTCGATAAAAAGAAAGAATTTGCGTGGCATCCGGGCCTGTTAATTAAAGGAACGGATTTACAGGTGGCGTTTCTGGCGGACCTGGTCACGCTCGCCGATCCGAAAAGCCGCTACACGTTTTTAAACTTTCTCCATGAACATGACCGGCTGTACCGGTTTTATACGTTTAATGAATTTGATATTCCGAGACGGGAATTTAACGACTATTTGAGCTGGACGGCTTCAGAAATCAAATCATGCCGTTTCGGCTCAGAGGTAATCGGCGTGAAAAATGCCGGCGGACATTATGACGTCAGCGTCAAGAACATTGAGGACGGAAGCATCAGTGTCTATCAAACGAAGCATTTCGTCATGGGGACGGGGTCTGAACCGCTTATTCCCGCAGAGATTGCTGCCGAAGCGCGTCAGGACACGATGGTCAGCACGGAATATTTGTTTCGGAAAGACGAGCTCGCCGGCGCCGAATCAATTACAGTGGTCGGCTCCGGACAGAGCGCCGCGGAGATCTTTTCTGACTTATTGCACGATGAAAAATACCGCCGCAGCCGGCTGCAATGGGTGACACGCTCCGCCGGATTCCGAGAATTAGAAACCGCCAAGCTCGGGCAGGAAATGTTTACACCTGATTATGTGGAATATTTTAACCGCCTGCCTTTTAAAGAACGGCTGAACACGCTCCCTGAGCTGGACGGACTGCGCCACGGCATTGATTCTGACACACTTGCCGCCATTTACGATGCCCTGTATCACAGATCGATCAGCGGAGGTTCGCCTGACGTGTATATTCAGCCGATGGCGGAGCTTGAAAAAATTGAAAAGCAAAACGGGCGCTGCGTACTGAGCTTTCATCAATGGCAGATGGATGAAACCTTTACGGCCGATTCAGAAAAAGTGATATTGGCGACCGGTTTTAAACCTCATATTCCGGAATGGTTTACGGCAATTGCCCCCGATATCGAATGGGAGGATGAGAAACGGTTTAAAGTGACGGCCGATTCCCGTCTTGTCTTTAAGGACGACAGGCGGCATCATTTTTTCACATTAACGAATCTTGATCATGCTCACGGAACGGGCGCTACGAATTTGAAGCTGTCTGTTTACAGAAACCAAAAAATCATCAATACCATTCTGGGAAAAGAGCATTTCTCCATTAATAAAAAAACGGCTTTTCAGCAATTTCTTCCCGCTCAAAAAAACTGACCCCTTATGAAGAGGTCAGTTTTTTTTATGATTTCTGCGGCTTCTTTTCAGGCGTCTTCCATTTGAACACGCTGTTCAACAGGAGATATATCCGCTTCGATTCTTTCGTGAGCAAAGGGCCGAAGATGGCCAGTATCAAAACATATAAGGCGGCGAAAGGTTTAAGTGAAGCGGACAGGCCGCCGGCGATGCCGAGATTTGCGACGATAATGGAGAATTCGCCGCGTGACACAATGGTCAGCCCGATATTAGACGATGCTTTATGAGAAAGCCCCGCCCGGCGCCCGGCGATCATGCCGGCGATAAAGTTTCCGGCAATCGTCAGCAGAACGGCGCCAAGGGCAAGCCATACCGCATCTCCGAGTGAAAACGGATCAATGCTGAGACCGAAGCTGAAGAAAAACATGGCCCCGAAAAAGTCACGGAACGGCACGACAAGATGCTCAATCCTGTCAGAATGGGCCGTCTCCGAAAACACGAGTCCGAGCAAGAGCGCGCCGATCGCTTCAGCGACATGAATCGTTTCGGAAAAGCCGGCAATGAAAAAGAGCGCGGCGAAAATGACGATGACAAATACCTCGTTTGAACGGATATCAAGCAGCTTGTTCAGCAGAGGCGGCAATTTTCGAGCGGCAATGAAAAACAGCAGCATATATCCGAAAGCGATCACGATTGACATCAGCGCGCCTCCGACAGACGTCGCGTCTCCCAGAACAAGCCCGGAAACGACCGATAAGTAAACCGCCAGAAAGATATCCTCAAACATAATGATGCCGAGAATCAGCTCCGTTTCCGGATTGGCCGTGCGCTTTAAGTCAACAAGCACCTTTGCGACAATGGCGCTTGATGATATCGTGATGACGCCCGCCAATACAAGCACTTCCAAAAAGGAAAAGCCCGTGATAAAGCCGTATATCAGCCCTAAACTGAAATTAATCAGAATATAAATCGTTCCGCCGGCGGCGATTGAACGTCCGGATTTGACTAATTTTCCGACCGAGAATTCAAGCCCGAGGTAAAAGAGGAGGAACAGGACGCCCATCCGTCCGAAAAATTCAATCACTTCCCGGCTTTCGATAAACGTCAGGTCAATGATGCCCGCTTGGGGTGCGTGCGGCCCGACAAGCATTCCTAAAATGATCAGGAAGGGGATGATCGAGAATTTAATTTTATTGGCGATGACACTCGCAATGGCTACAAGAACTAACGCCGTACCGACTTCAAATACGAGATGGTCCATAAACAGATCACACTCCGTCTCTGGAGAGGAAGTCTTGGATCAGCTTTTTCAGATGCTTTCTTTCACCTGAGAGGACGAGTGTATCGTTTGCTTCAAGGAGCGAATCAGCGCCCGGGTTTAAAAGCTTTTTCTGGTTATGCTTAATGATGGCGATGACCGTCACGTCATAGTTCTGACGCACATCCAGTTCGCCGAGCGTCCGCCCTGCCGCTTTTGCCCCTTTTTCAACTTTAAACCATTCGATAATCAGATCGTTGAACGCCATTTCAATCGATTCAAGCGCCTGCGGTTTGTACACCATCCCGCCGATAATCGCGGCAATCTGTCTTGCTTCCGCATCATCAAGTGAAATGCTTGCCAGAAGCTCATCAGGGTCGCGGTCATCAAATCTGTAAATTTCCCGCCTGCCGTCATCATGAATGATGATCGTCATTTTTTCATGATTTCTCGTTTCGATTTCGAATTTTTTCCCGATACCGGGCAGATCGTTTTCTTTAATATTCATAAAAAATCCCTCCGGAATATACTGTTTTTACACCGTAAATACAGATTGGCAATGAGAAATGGTCTGATGCCGGAGGTAATTTGACTGGTATTGTATCGGAATGGCGCATGTCCTTTCCATTGTGGAATCAATGAATTGATCAAGAGGTTTGACAGATAACAGGGAGATCATCCGGGATAACGCACCGTATCCTTTTGACAGGCCTTGCGGAGCGGTTTTGGTGTGAACCGGCGTCTTTGCCGAATCCGTTTCCTGCGGGTAAACCGAAATTTGTACATGGCTGTCTGTTTCTGTCACCAATTGGGAAGGAAGAGCGACATCCGAAGGGGGGAACAGCACCATAAAAAAGCTCAGTAACAAGCTGAGTATCACATATTTCATTATCGGCGTTTTTCCCCCCCTTTTGTTTTGTATATCAATTTCACTATATAAAAATGTATGTTCAGTTTCAAATGATATGCATTTTTCGGTATCTATTGACCTTGAAAAATAAAGGAATTTCGCTTCGGCGGAAGGAATATATCATTTGAACAAAATATGTAAGCGGATTCAAGGAGGATGTAAACATGCAGTATATTCGCTATGAAGAAAAGGGAAAGATTGCGGAGATTGTGCTGAACCGGCCTGACAGTTACAACGCGCTGAATGAACAAATGCTCCGGGAATTGGAAAACGCATGCGTGATGGCAGCCGACAGTGAGGCGCTTATCGTGCTTTTACGGGGGGAAGGCCGGGGATTTTCCGCGGGCGGTGATATTCAGATGATGACGTCGGATCATGATTCAGGAGAATATGAACGGCTCATGAAAATGATCGAATCCATTACGCTGACGCTCTATGATATGAAAAAAATTGTGATAGCCGCCATCCACGGAGCCGCGGCGGGGCTCGGGCTGAGTTTCGCGCTGTGCGCCGATGTGGTGCTCGCTGAAGAAAACGCCCGCCTCGCGATGAATTTCATCGGCATCGGATTGGTTCCCGATGGAGGAGGCCATTATTTATTAATGAGACGCGTCGGTGAGATCGAAGCGAAAAAACTGATTTGGAGCGGTGAAAAATTACCGGCTGAAAAAGCGGTGCGGCTCAAGCTTGCCGACGGGCTGTTCAGCGGCGGCCCTGCGGAGGGGGCACAACCGTATATCGACCGATTGCTGCATGCGCCGCTGTCAGCGATGATTGAAACGAAGGCTATTTATCAGAGCCTCCATATCAGCCGGTTAAAAGATGTTTTGTCTCTTGAACGAAAGGCACAGGAAAATATGAGAAAAACGGATGATCATAAAGAGGGCATCCGCGCCTTTTTAGAAAAACGGACGCCGCAATTTAACCGGTAAAATACAGAAGCCGGAAAGCTTCTGTTATCTGTGGAATAAAATCAGCTTTCCGGCTTCATTTACCAAGCGATGAGTACTGTTCTCAAGCTTTTTTTCCTTCAATAAAGCCTCTCCGGCGGCCTTCGCCTCCGCCTCATTATCCGCTTCGATCCGTTCATTCAGCAGCGTTTCTCCCGACGCATGGAATGCGGTCAATACATATTGTCCCATCATGTCACCCCCTTTATAGAATGATATTCTGATAAAGAATTTAAAATCCTCCATTAATTTTTACCCATTATTAGTATATAATGGGTCAAGGAAGGAGTTGGATTCGTGCTTACAATTGAAAACGTAACGAAAACATTCGGCAGCTTTACCGCTGTTGACAATTTGAACCTGCAAATACCTGAAAGGGAAATGTTCGGGCTGCTCGGCGCAAACGGCGCGGGAAAAACGACGACCTTTCGGATGATTTTAGGTCTTTTAAGCCTGACTGACGGGCATATCACCTGGAAAGGGCAGCCGGTCAATTATTCCATCAGTGAAAAAATCGGCTATCTCCCGGAAGAGCGGGGGCTGTATCCGAAAGTGAAGGTGAGTGACCAGCTTGTCTATTTGGCGAGATTAAAAGGAATGGGCAAAAAAGAGGCGGAAAAAGAGCTCATGACATGGCTCGAGCGGTTCGGCATTACAGATTACAAGAATAAGAAAGTCGAAGAGCTGTCGAAAGGAAACCAGCAGAAAATCCAATTCATTTCGGCCGTCCTGCATAAGCCTGAACTGATGATTCTCGATGAACCTTTCAGCGGTCTTGATCCGGTGAATGTCGAGCTGCTGAAAGAAGCGGTTATTTCTTTGAAAAACAGCGGCGTTTCCATCGTTTTTTCAAGCCACCGAATGGAGCATGTGGAAGAACTTTGTGAGAATTTGTGCATTCTCCAGAAGGGAAAACCCGTCGTTCAAGGCAATCTGAAAGACATTAAGCGGTCTTTCGGCAAAAAAAATGTCACCGTTCATTCAGATGATGACCTCAGCTTTTTAAAAACGCATGAAGGCGTCGTGAAATGGAAGGAAACAAATGACGGAATCAGACTGCAGGTCGCGAATGAACCGGTTTCTCAGGATATTTTCCGGGCGCTGCAAGGGAAAGGTTTTATACGGAAGTTCGAATTGGAAGAGCCGTCACTGCATGATATTTTTATAGAAAAGGTGGGGGCCGTATATGAATAAATTTTGGATTATGCTGTTTCATACATATAAAAACAAAATCGCGACAAAGTCATTCATTATTTCGACCGCCATTACCGTTTTATTAGTATTAGCGGTGACCAACCTGCAATCGATTATATCCGTGTTTCAATCGGATGACGGCAAGCAGCAAATCGCGGTGATTGATGAAACGGGCGGGCTGTACCCGGCGTTTGCAAAACAGCTTAAAGCGGCCGATACAGACAATGATCTGCAGGCAATGGAGACGAAGGAGTCCGAAAAAGATGCCGTAAAGCGTGTCAAAGACGGTGAATGGGACGGACTGTTTATCATCAGACAAGATCAAAAAGGAACGATAACAGGAGCATACAAAGCGCTGACCATTTCTGATGAATCAGCGTATAAACTGCTCAAGCAGGCTTTAACCCAGACAAAAACCGCTGTCGAAACCGCCAAGCTCGGCATTTCGGCAGAAAAAGTCAGCAGCCTCTACACTCCGCCGGAAGTCAGCAAAGACGCGCTGGAAAAAGGGGCGAAATCCGAGGAAGAGCTCGGTCAGGTAATGGGGCTTGTATACATCATGCTGTTTGTTATCTACTTCTCAGTTATCATGTACGCAAGCATGATTGCGATGGAAGTGGCGACGGAAAAATCGTCCCGCGTCATGGAAATTTTAATTTCAAGCATGCCGCCGATTCAGCAGATGTTTGCCAAACTGTTCGGTATCGCGCTCGTGGGGATCACACAGTTTGCGGTGCTGATTGCAGCGGGTTATCTCTCACTGAAGCTGAACCCTCAAAATGATGCGTCGTCGCCGATCAGTGCATTTCTCAATTTTACGGATGTTCCCGTCTCGACGATAGTCTATGCTGTCATTTTCTATTTGCTCGGCTATTTTCTTTACGCGACGCTTGCCGCGTTTCTCGGCAGTGTTGTCAGCCGGATAGAGGACGTACAGCAGACGATTCAGCCGATGGTTTTTTTAGTCGTGGCAGGTTTTATGATCGCCATGTTCGGCATCGGCAATCCTGACGCCGGTTTTATTACCGTTACATCTTACATTCCGTTTTTCACGCCGATGATTATGTTTTTACGCGTCGGGATGCTCGATATCCCGTTTTGGCAGGCTGCGGCCGGAATCGCCCTGACACTGCTCACTATCGTGATCTTTGCGGCGGTCGGCGCGAAAATTTACAAAGGCGGCGTTTTGATTTACGGAAACGCCAGCGGATTCAAAGCGATCAAACAAGCGCTGCGCATCTCCAAAAAATAAGTGAAACAGCCCGGAACAGCCGGGCTGTTTTTTTATTTTACAGAACGTGCATTCGTATAAAAACGGTGCTAAAATAAGGGTAATTCAATTTGCAGAAAGGGGAGGGCGAGATGGCTGATCTGACGTTTATTCATGCCGCTGACCTGCATCTGGACAGCCCGTTTTACGGCATTTCGAATCTGCCTGAACCGGTATATGCGCGTATTAAAGAAAGCACATTTCACAGCGTCCGCCGACTGACGGACGGGGCACTCCGGGAGCAGGCAGATTTCGTGCTGCTTTCGGGGGATCTGTTTGACGAAGCCAACAGAAGTTTAAAAGCCCAGCTGTTTTTGAGAAAACAGTTTACGAGATTACAGGAAGCGGATATCCAAGTGTTCGTCATATTCGGCAACCATGATCATTTGGGCGGTAAGTGGACGCCGATTGAATGGCCGGAAAATGTACATACATTCACCTCGGATACACCGGAGGAAAAATCTTTCTTTAAAAACGGAGAGCTTGCGGCAAGCATATACGGATGCAGCTATCAGGAAAGAAGCGTAACGGTCAATCAGGCGGCCCGTTACCGGAAAATGACCGGCGCGCCTTATCATATCGGCATGCTCCACGGCATGTTATCAGGAGCGGAAGGGCATGACCCGTACTGCCCGTTTACGAAAGAAGACCTTGAAAAAAGCGGCATGGATTACTGGGCGCTCGGACACATTCATAAACGGCAGGTTCTGTCCGCCCAGCATCCCGCCGCCATTTACCCCGGGAATATTCAAGCCCGGCATTTAAAAGAAACCGGGCCTAAGGGATATTATCTCGTCCGGGCGGCAAACGGTGAGATGTCTTGGGAATTCAAAGAAGCGCATGATGTGTTATGGGAGGAAATTGATCTTGATATCTCCGGAGCTGAACATATGACTTCACTTCTGAAAGCCGCATCAGATACATTCTCCGGCTTGCGCGCGGCGGGCCGCCCGGCATGTGTCAGGCTGGTGCTTCGCGGCGCAGCGCCCCGCTTTTGGACGGAGGCGCCCGCAGGCATCGCGGAGGAGCTTCTTTCCGCTTTACAGGAGGAAGAGGCCGAAGAGGAATGTTTCGTCTGGCCGCTTGCGCTTGAGGATCGGACGGATGAAACAGAAACCGTGCCGCTCGATCCGTTTTTTAAAGGGCTCCTTCAGGACATAGAACAATGCGCGGATATGAGCGGTGTATTTGATGCCCTTGAGCGTCATCCCGTATACCGGCGTCAGATGGCTTCATTTACAGATGAAGAGATACTGGATATTAAGCGGCAGGCTCAAGCCGTTTTAAGACGCCAGATGAAGGAGCTTCAGCGATGAAAATAACGGCGATGCATATTTACCAATACGGAAAATTTTCCGACCGAAGTTTTCAGCTGTCAGATTCTCCCGTGCAAGTGATCTACGGGTTAAATGAAGCGGGCAAAACGACATTGATGTCCTTTATCAAAAGCGTGCTGTTCGGTTTTCCGAAATCAAAAAAATACGAACCGAAAAACGGCGGGGTTTACGGCGGCACTGTGGAATTGAAGCATGGCGATCACGGCGCTGTCAAAATCGAACGGACAAAAGGCGCTGCCGAAAAAGTCAGAGTGTATACGGCTTCAGGCGAAATCAAGGACGGAGAATGGCTCAAACAGCTTCTCTCCGATACAGACCGGGCGCTGTACGAAGCGATCTATTCGTTCGATGTATTCGGACTGCAGGAGATTCAAGCTTTTAACCGGGACAAAATCGGCGAGTTTCTCCTGTATTCGAGCTTATTCGGGTCGGAAGCGGCGGCAAAGCTTGACGGGCGGCTGGCAAAAGAACTTGACAGGATGTATAAGCCGAACGGGCGGAACCCCCGCTTAAATCAGGAGTTGGATACATTAAAGCGGCTCAGCGCCCAGCTGAAACAGGCGGAAGCTGCGGAAGCGGGCTATCACAGCCTTCTGGAAGAGAAAAAAAGCGCCGGCGGCCGTTTGCAGGATGCCGAAGCACGATTGAAAGACATAACTGAAGAAATCAAAACAGTAAAATCGGCGATAGAAGCAAAGCCGCTCGCAGACAAAAAAACAGCCTTGGAAAGCGAACTTTCTTCTTATCCGGAAGCATTGAAGCAATTCCCGAAGGACGGAATGCATCAGCTTGAAAAATACGAATCGCATCTCCATCCGAAAGCGGCCCGTCTTGAGGGGCTTCGGGCAAAAGCGGCTGAACTCAGGCGGCAGGCTGATCTGCTCGCTCCAAATGAGGACTTGCTGCAAAAAGAGCGGCAGCTGCAGGAGCTTTCCGGCGAGCAGCATATGTATGAATCGCGCGGCGAACAGCTTGCAGCCATCCAATCACAGATCCGGCAGACATCTGCCCGCGTTTCGTCAGGATTGCAGCAGCTCGGAAGACATGAGGAAGACGGCATTCTTTCACTGAACACCGATTATGAATATGAATGGCGGCTGCAGGAAGCCGTGCAGAGCGCCGGACAGGCTAGAGAAAGAAAGACACAGCTTGATGCGATTTTCGAACAAGCGCGGCTGGAGCTGGAAGAAGCCGAACGAAAACATGCCGTGACGGCGGAAAACATTTTGGACCCCGCTGTCAAGAAAGAAAAAGAAGCCGCTTTACAATCATATAAGCAAACGGCTGATACAGAAGGAAACGAATGGCAGGCACATGTTCAGCATCTGGAAAAACAGCGCGCCAAACAAAAAAAGCTCTTTCTCGGTGCGGGCATTCTGTTCATTGCGATTTTCGCTATGTTAAAGGAATGGCTGCCCGCCGCCCTTTTTACCGGTGCTCTGCTGCTGTATATGCTGTCCGGCATGCAAAAACCGCTGCCGTCAGAAAGAGGAGGGGCCGGACACAAGAAAAAGAAGCCGGCGATCTCTAAAGAAGCGGCTGATCTTCTGCAGGAAGAGCTTTGGCGTGACGGCCGGCACCGGCAGCAGCTGATTGCGGATCAAGCCGTGCTTGAACAGAAAGAAGCGGCATATGAAAGAGTCATCCGCCAATATGAAGAATGGGAGGCCGAAATGGCGCCGTCTGAAAAACAGGCGGAACTTTTTATGAAGGAACTGGGGTTTTCAGGAAGTCCTTCCCATCTTCTTGACGCATATCATGTGATGAAAGATGTCAAAAAAGAAATCCTTAACAAGCATGAGCTGACCATTGAAGCGGGCAGGCTGCAAAAGCTGCAAAGAGCATTTGAGGACCGGGTCAAAAAGCTGAGTCCTTCAGACGGAAGGGAGCTGTCCGTAAAAGAAAGACTGCACGTTTTGCTGGCGCAGGCGGAACGGGCCCGTGAGGAAGCAAAACGAAAGCAGGCGCTCGAAACGGATCTGCTGCATGCACAAGAGCAAATGCGTGAATTAAACGAAGAAGTTCATTACTACGAACAGCAGGTCAAACAGCTTTTCATGGCGGCAGGCGCAAAAAACCGCGAACACTTTTGTGAACTCGCCAGGCTGACTGAAAGCCGCCGGGAAACAGAGCGGCAGCTGCGCGAAATCAAAACGCACTTGTCCGGCATAGGCGGAAAACAGCTGGAGCCGTACATGAGCCGCACAGTGTCCGAACTTGAACATACAGTCGTTCAGAAGGAAACAGAGAAAAAAACGCTTGAGGAAAAAAGCGCCCAGCTCCGTGAGCAAACCGCTTTATTAACGGTGAAGCAAGAGCAGCTGGAGTCCTCGGGGCTTGTATCCGATTTAAAACAGCAGACAGAAATGCAGAAGGAGCGCGTGAAAAAAACCGCTAAAGAGTGGGCCGCATTACAGACGGTCAGACACATTATCAGGGGAAAAATGGAGCGGCATAAAAAAGTGACGCTTCCCCGTCTGTTAGAAACCGCCGGTGCATTATACGGGCCGCTTACGGACGGACGCTATCACAAATTGTATTTTTCCGAGGCTGATGATTCCATTATGGTCATGCGGAAAGACGGAACGGTGTTTTCTGCAGGCGAACTGTCACAGGCGGCATGCGAGCAGCTTTATGCGGCGATTCGTTTTGCCCTTGCGTCAGAGAGGGAATCTGCGGTATCACTGCCGTTTTTACTTGATGACAGTTTTGTCCATTTTGACAGGCAGCGGCTGCAGCGGCTGTTTGATGTGCTGAATCAGCTTTCAGAAGGCGGGCGGCAGATACTTTATTTCACCTGCCATGAGCATGTCAGCCGGTCTTTTCACAGCGGACAAGTCATGCGCCTCCTGTCATAAAAGAGTTTATTTTCAAAAAAGAGGTATGTGCTATACTGGTATTATGTAAGATATGGAGGGAGCTTTTAATAGAATGGCAAAAGGTATTATGCTGCACGAGGTCGGCGAGCAGGTCGATCAATACTTTCTGATTAAATCTTCGACTAAGGGAATCGCAAGCAACGGAAAACCATTCCTGACGTTAATGCTGCAGGACCAATCGGGAGATATCGAAGCGAAGCTGTGGGATGCCAAGCCGACTGATGAAGTAACGTACGCGGCGCAGACGATCGTGAAGGTGATCGGAGATGTCCATCACTATCGCGGACGAAACCAGCTTAAGCTGAGAAACATCCGGCCGGCCGGCGAGAACGAAAATGTCAGCATTGATGATTTTCTGGAAACGGCGCCGATTCCGAAAAATGAAATGATGGAAACCGTCACTCAATACATTTTTGAAATGAAAAATCCAAACATCCAGCGGATCACGAGACATCTGGTCAAAAAATATGCGGCTGAGTTTATGGATTATCCGGCGGCGGCTAAAAACCACCATGAGTTCGTTTCAGGGCTTGCGTATCATGTAGTGTCCATGCTGAACCTGGCAAAAGCGATAGCCGATCTGTATCCGTCTCTTGACCGGGATTTACTGTATGCCGGAGTCATTCTGCATGATCTCGGCAAAGTAAAAGAGCTTTCAGGCCCCGTCTCCACGACGTACACCGTGGAAGGGAATCTGCTCGGACACATTTCGATCATGGTGACAGAGCTTTCAAAAGCAGCCGAAGAGCTTCAGATTGACGCTGAAGAAGTGCTGATTCTGAAGCATTTGATTTTAAGCCATCACGGAAAAGCGGAATGGGGAAGCCCGAAACCGCCGATGGTGAAAGAAGCGGAAATTCTTCACTACATTGACAATCTGGATGCAAAAATGATCATGATGGACAGAGCGCTGGAACGGGTGAAGCCGGGCGAATACACAGAGCGTGTATTTGCGCTTGAAAACCGTTCTTTCTACAAACCGACGTTCCATCAATAAGATAAAAAAGACCGATTCTCTATGATCGGTCTTTTTTACGTTCAGCTCTCATAACTTGTCTTTATCAAGCATAGCTTAGAATAAAGACTCTGGGCGAAAAAGGGAGGAAACCGACGTGCTATTTTTTCCTTGGTGGGTATACCTTTGCATTATCGGAATTATTTTCAGCGCTTATAAGCTTTTCACAACAGCTAAAGAAGAGGAAAAGCTTGACCAGTCGTTTATTGAAAAAGAAGGAAGGGTGTATATTGAACGGATGGAACAGGAACGCGAGCGCCGTATGGCGGCGCCCGCAAGTGAAAACGGGGATGCGGAAGAAAACTCCAATCATTCCATCGCATAAAAAAACTGTGCGGCTCGCCGAGAGCCCGCACAGTTTTTTTATTTAGATTCAGAAGAAGTTGAAGTGTTAAACGTGTCTTTTAAGTCTTTGTCTTCCACTTTTACGTCAGCTTTTTTCATGACTTTTTGAATTGCCGCCTGTACAGCTGAGTTGTCGTTTAATTTCTGCTTAAGAACTTCTTCTTTCAGTTCTTTTTTCATGTCATCATATTTGCCGCGTTCTTCTGTCTTTTTGATGATATGATAACCGAATTTTGTTTTGACCGGATCGCTGACTTGTCCGACTTTCAGGCCGAATGCAGCTTTGCTGAATGTTTCATCCATTGACTTTTTATCGAACCAGCCAAGGTCGCCGCCGTTGTCTTTTGAGCTGTCAGTTGAATATTCTTTCGCAAGCGTTTCAAACTTCTCGCCTTTTTTCAGCTTTTTCTCCACTTCGTCAGCTGTCTTTTTGTCAGCGACAAGGATGTGGCTCGCGCGGATTTTACCTTTCAAGCCGTCGTAATATTCTTTCGTGTCGGAGTCAGTCACTTTGATGTTGTCTTTCGCCGCTTTTTGCGCAAGCAGTTCATACTTCACCTGATCTTTCAGGTAATCTTCGCCGTACTGCTGTTTAAGGGCGCTGTACTGATCGCCGAGCTGCGTTTTGTACTCTTTCAGCTTGGTATCGATTTCTTTATCCGATACTTTGTATTTTTTTGCTAATACTTTTTCTTGTACGAGCTGTGTCAGCACACTTGCGCCCGCGGTTTTTTTCATGTTCGTGTAGAGCTCGCCTTTTGTTACATTTCCGGCATCCGTCTTGGCAATCACGTCGTTGTCGCCGCTGCTGCAAGCGCTGAGAGCCAGGACGCTCGTTGCCGTAATAGCTGCTATCGCGATTTTCTTCATTCCATTAAACACTCCTAATCATCCAAATTAAATTGCATATGCGTATCATAACATATTGTGGCTTTCTGTAAAAAGATTTTAAATAAAGGGCATTCGTCTAGTCAAACTTTTTCCTGATACATACAAATATATTGATCATGAAAAGGAGGTAATGAACCATGGGCGGAGGATATTCAAACGGTTTCGCACTGCTCGTAGTACTGTTCATATTGCTTATCATCGTAGGTGCAGCTTACATTTGTTAAGCGAAACGGATCGCTTTTTCCAAAAGCGGTCCGTTTTCTTACCCGGGCGCCTAATCGTTTCAGAAGTAAATTGCATATGATGTAATTGGAAAAATAAAACGTTTTGTAGGAGGTGCTTTTGGAGATGGGTGAAGTATTTGCAGGCGGTTTTGCATTATTGGTTGTTCTGTTCATCTTATTGATCATCATCGGCGCTTCTTGGCTTTATTAAGAAAAAAATATGGCTGTCGGGAGTCAGACCTCCGTCAGCCATATTTTTTTGCCTGTTTACACAGTAAAGGAGATCTCGACGAATGAAGAGATCAGTAAAATTAAAATAGATACATTAATAAAACGGAATACCTTATCCTGCCGGTCTTCAGGAATCTCTCTGACAAGGCATAATGTATTTGTGAGCCTGTTTATGAAATAAAGAATAAACAGGGCAGCCACGATAAAATAGAATAAAATGATGGGAGATTCCCCCTCTCTCTGAACTGCTCCCATATTACATTACCAAATATTTATTAAAAAAGATAGAATGTAACCTGAAAAATCAGCGGGACATCAAGACTCCGGCACTTTTTTTACTAAAATATCAAAACCGTCGGATTCCTGGTCAATCAGACATGATTTGGGCGCTTTGACCAGATGCAGGGCAAACAGAAGATCAGGCAGGCAATACCCCGCATGAATGCTCGAAATCATATAAAAGTAATGAGCGTGTCTCGGAAATGCCAGTCCGGCATAAAACAATAACGGCGTAATGAATAAAAACGGGCTGATCGTTGAAATCAGCATCGTCGTTTTCGGTATGCCTTTCCATGTCGGCATCCGTAAGAAGTACATTTTCATTTCCTTTTTTCTTTTTTTACAGATCATCGGCAGGACATGTATGACTTTATGTACAAATAAAGTAACAACGAGCAGAACACAAAAAGCAAACACGTGCCCGTCACTTAAACTGATATTCGGACGCAGCAGCCCGAATGCCAAGAAGTTGCATATAAAAAACAGGATCATAAAACCTACAGCAGTCAATAATAAACGAACCGCACCATAATCTTTGATCAGATTAATGGTTTTCCAGCAATTCATCAGAGTCATCCTTCCGTACAAAGATGGAATACAATCTCAAAATAATTTACTCTCTTCAGGAGAAAAAATCAATCCTTTTTTAAAGAAAAAAATAAACCTGGAAAGAGAAGAACAGAAGAGCTCGGTGAAACATGGAAATGTACGGTTTAACCTTTCTTCTCCATTCATTATCAGCTAAAATAAGATTAAAGATAGAAAGAAGTGAAACGGATGGATTCAATGGATCAGCGTATCGGGCGTTTAGAATATTACATACAATTGCTGGTGAAAACGGTGGATATGGATAAGTACCCTTTTTATGCGATGATGATTGAAAAAGGGCTGACCGAAGAAGAAGGAGAAGAGGTCGGGCGGATCTGCCGCGAATTGGAGGACGAGCTGGAGTCGCAAAAAGCGCAAGGCTTTGTGACGTTTGACAAGCTCCTTGCGCTTTTTGCGGGACAGCTGAACGAAAAATTAGATGTTCATGAAACGATTTTTGCTCTTTATGAGCAGGGGCTTTATACAGCGCTGATGGAAGAATTTATTGAGATTATGAAGCACTTTGATTAACTGTTGATCGGTTCCAGCTCTTCAGCCGTTTCATGGACAGCCGATTCGTCCGTTTTTTTCTTCAGCCTTCCGTCTTCACTATCAAAATCATTGTTTATGTTTGTCAATGATTTCTCGAATATCTCCATAAAATCTTCGCCGTAAATGTGGCGGATGACACAGGTTAATTCTTCAACCTCAGGAAACTTCCCGAATAAGTGGTAGATCGGCTGTGAGCCTTTAAACACAGCGTTTCTCGACGGATCAAACTCCTCAAGCAGGCTTTCAAATACATTTTCCCCTTCTTCTGTTAACTGAATGTACGTGTTCCGTTTATCATTCAGACGCTTGGAAAATTTCAGATATCCCCGTTCTTCAAGCTTTTTTGAAAAGTTAAATGCAGTTGATACGTGCATAACGCCGAATTTGGCGATTTCTGAAATAGAAGCTCCTTTAAGCTGATAGGCAATCCATAATATATGATGCTCATTAATATTAAGGTCGTACGGCTTCAGCCAATTCTGCCAGTCTTTCTCGATAGATTTCCACAGCGCTTTGGACAGCTGCGCCATTTTTTGGGTATAGATTAAAGCTTCTTTTAGATCGTAAGGCGGTTCAACACGATTCAATACAGATCACCTGCTTCACATTTTCTTTTCCTCTATTATGCCAATAAAATAAAGATTAATAAAGATGAAAATTTAAGAATTTTATAATAAATTCTTCATCCGTTGCTGGGAAAGGCTTTAAACCGCAAAAAAAAGTGCGGAACGCAATATGTCCGCACTTTTTTTTGGTTGTATAGGATATTAGTTTTGTAAGGTTTTCTCCAGCTGTCTGATTTTCTCTTCAATATCAGCGATTTCCTTTTGGAGATCCTGCTGGTGCGGTTTGATTTCCTCCTGCCACCTTTTAATGCTGGTCTGAAGCTCTCCGCCTACGTCTTTAATGACTTCTGCGCTTTCTTTCGCCGTTTGGACAAGCTGGTCCTTAAGCGCCATTCCGTCTTTTTTTAACCGTTTGATTGTGTCCTCAATTGAATTGCAATTCGCTTTGATTTTGCCCCGCAGCTCTTTTCCGGATGAAGGAGCCGAGAGTAACACCGCTGCGCCTCCGATCAATCCGCCTACGAAAAGGCCTGTTAAAAGGGAACGTCCGTCAGCCATTTGAAATCACCCCGTTTTTTTTCTCATAACTTTTATCATTTTTGTTCAGAAGAATAAACTTCTATACATAGCTTGCTTTATTTTAGCATATTTTTTAAGGGAAAAGGAGGGAGAAGGTTGTCTGTCTTTATGATTGTTTTATCTTGTATGGCTCTTGTCTTTGCGGCGGGCGCCGTTTATTACCTGAAACTGCTCGGCCAGGCCGCTTCTTATCCGCCGAAGCGGGTCGTCCGCCAAAAGGCCATTGTCTGCTCAGCAGGAACCGCCCTCGCATTGTTCCTTATCTTTTTCACAAAACTTCTCGTATAAAACATGCTGAAACACATTAAAAAACCTCTTCCGGCCGGAAGAGGTTTCGGTATGCGGTTATTTCACCGTTTCAATCATATTGGACCGTTTTAAGATCGTCTGCACAATCGGATGCATAATGATAATGGCAATCGTATTCAGCGCAGCCGCCGGAAGGACGACCGCGAGCACCAATGCGGTGAATCCGCCCGGCAGGCCGACAATCAGAAGGGCCAGCGCCAAAAAGAGCAAACCGGAGATGAAGGTGCCGGCTATCGTAATGACGGCGGCGGCCGCTGTTTTCACGCTCTTTTTCACCAAAAGCGCCAGCGCGAGAAACAGAAACGCCGTTACCGGTTTTTCAATGATATTCGGAAGCTGTCCGCCCGGAAAAGATGTCGTGAGTGCGGAAATGATTCCCGTTACAATCCCGATCATCAGCACGTTCTGCACACGGGGGAATAACAGAATACCCATAAACATCATCACAAGCATCATATCGGGTTTCATTCCGAATAATACCGGCGGCATAATGGAATGAAGCACCGCTCCGATTGCCGCAAACAGGGCCATAATGACTAATTCTTTTGTTTTCATACTAAGCTCTCCTCTGCTAAGCTTTTTCGCCATCCAATAATATGCTCGTCATTTATTGCGATGGCCGGAAAAATTGATATGCAAACAGTATATCAAAGGAACCGTTATGTTAGAAGAAATTTATTCGTTTTCCTGCTGGAACTTTCTCATAAACTGAGCCAGTTTTTCACAATCAGCCAGGCTGACGGCGTTGTAGATAGACGCCCTGCAGCCTCCGACTGAGCGGTGGCCTCCGAGTCCGGTCATTTTAGCCGCTTTCGCTTCTTCAACGAATTTTTTCGTGAGACTGTTGTCGCGGAGGGTGAACGTGACGTTCATGTGAGAACGGCTGTCTTTTGCGGCATGCCCCGCGTAAAACCCGCCGCTTGTGTCGATTGTGCCGTACAGGACGTCGGCCTTTTCCTGATTGCGCCGTTCAGCCGCTTCGACACCGCCGTTTTCAGCCAGCCATTCAAGGACGAGGCTCAGCATATAAATCGCAAATGTAGGCGGCGTATTATACAGTGAATCGGCTTTTGTGTGAGTGGAGTATTTCAACATTTTAGGGACGTTGGCGTTTTCGTTTTCAAGCCATGATTTTTTCATGATGACGACCGTGACGCCGGACGGCCCGAGGTTTTTCTGGGCTCCGCCATAGATGACATCAAACGTTTTGACATCAATTTTTCTGCTCAGGATGTCGCTTGACATGTCGGCTACGAGCGGGATCGGTGAATTCGGGAACTCTTTCCACTGCGTTCCGAAAATCGTGTTGTTTGACGTAATATGCAGATAGGCGCCGTCTTTGATTCCTGAGAGGTCCGCTTCCGGTATGTGGTTGTGGTTTGAATCTGCGCTTGTTGCCGTGACGGATGTGTTTCCGAACAGTTTCGCCTCGGCGAGTGCTTTTTCAGACCATGCGCCCGTTACGATGAAGTGCGCCGTTTGCTCCGGCGTTAAAAAGTTCATCGGCAGCATGGAGAATTGAAGGCTTGCGCCGCCTTGAAGAAATAAAATATCGTAATCGTCGGGAATATCCATCAGTTCTTTCAGAAGGCTTTTTGCTTTTTGGTGCACCGCATCATATTCCGTGCTCCGGTGGGACAGCTCCATGACGGACATGCCGGTATCATTGAAGTTGACAAATTCTTTTTGTGCTTTTTGCAGCACATCCAGTGGAAGGGCTGCGGGTCCTGCATTGAAATTCGTTGTACGTTCCATGTTTACGATCTCTCCCTGTTTTCCGCTTTAGTGTAAGAAATAATACAATTATCCTATCACAATTTTTTGATTTTTTTGATATAAAAAAATATAATTTATGTTTTTTGTGTTTCCGGACGCAAAAAAACCTCATCTTTAAGATGAGGCAAGCCGTTTTCTGACGGTTGAAGCGATCTCCTGAAGATCGTCAGACGTATAGTCTTCGGCGTGGGTCTTCCAGACAGCCCCGAAACCGTCGCCTTTTCCGTAACGCGGAATGATATGCATGTGAAAATGGAACACCGATTGGCCCGCTTTTTCACCGTTGTTATTGAGAATATTCAGCCCGATCGGCTCGAATTCATCGCGGATGGCGCGTGCGATTTTCGGCACCGCTTCAAAATATTCTTTAGAAAGCTCAGGCGTAAACTCGTACACGTTTTCGATATGTGTTTTCGGAATCACGAGCGTATGGCCTTTTGTGACCTGGCTGATATCAAGAAACGCCACGACGTGTTCATTTTCGTATACTTTTGAAGACGGAATGTCACCGGCAATGATTTTGCAGAAAATACAATCGTCCGCTTTGTGCATAGATGGGTTTCCTCCCTGAAAAGAAATATATGTATATTCTCATCGTACCACAAAAACGGCCAAAACAAAAAACAGGATGAACGGCTGCGCGTTCACCCTGATGCAGAAGTACGAGCTTTATCATAGAAAATTGAATATGCCTTTTGTAAGCACCTCATTTGTTTTTAAAATGAAGACTTATGGGTCTGCTTAATCATTCCTGGGACAAACACCTCATTTGATTATTTCATCATGAATGAAGAACATCATCAAAGCAGTGTGTGAAGAAATTGTAAGCACAGGACATGTTGATTTTCATCCAACTGTTCTAAGACGTCTTTTATAAACACCTCATTTTCAGTTGATTAAAGCTGTTTCCTTCTACATACATTATGATGTCCGCCAAAACGATAACTATGCACACTTTTCACGTGAGAAAAAAAGGGAATCGTTTCAAATCAGACTTTATTTTTGGTACTATGAAGAAAAACGAATCAGAAGGGGAGAAATTATGTCTCTGCTATCGGTAAAAGACTTAACCGGCGGTTATACGAGAAACCCGGTCTTAAAAAATGTTTCATTCACCCTTGAGCCGAACCAGATTGTCGGACTCATCGGATTAAACGGCGCGGGCAAAAGCACGACGATCCGGCATATTATCGGATTAATGGATCCGCATAAAGGCTCGATCGAGCTGAACGGCAAGACGTTTTCGGAGGATAAGGAAAGCTACCGCTCGCAATTTACGTACATCCCCGAAACGCCGGTGCTGTATGAAGAACTGACGCTCAAAGAGCATCTGGAGCTGACGGCCATGGCGTACGGCCTTTCCAAAGAAACGCTTGAAAAAAGGCTTCCTCCGCTTCTGAAAGAATTCAGAATGGAAAAAAGGCTGAAATGGTTTCCCGCTCACTTTTCCAAAGGGATGAAGCAGAAAGTCATGATCATGTGCGCGTTTCTCGCGGAGCCTTCGCTTTATATCATTGACGAGCCGTTTCTCGGCCTTGACCCGCTTGCGATCAATGCATTGCTGGAGCGGATGGACGCCGCGAAAAAAGCCGGATCAAGCGTGCTGATGTCAACGCATATCCTGGCTACGGCAGAGCGCTACTGTGACGCTTTCATTATTTTACATAACGGCGAAGTGCGGGCAAGCGGCACACTGGAAGAACTGAGAGAGCAGTTCGGCATGGAAGACGCAGCTCTTGATGACTTGTATATTGAACTGACGAAGGAAGACGCCGGCCATGAATAATATGTCTACGATTTGGCAGTCCCGGCTTGAAGAGCATATAAAGGAAACCAGAATGTATATGAAATATATGCTCAATGATCATCTCGTCATTGTGCTGATCTTTTTTATTGCCGGCGCGGCGAGCTGGTACAGCAAGTGGGTCAAAGACATTCCCGTTCATTTTCCGTCATTTTGGGTGATGGCGGTGCTCTTTTCATTTGTGCTGACCGGTTCATACGTCCGGACGCTGCTAAAGGAAGCGGACCTCGTGTTTCTGCTGCCGCTTGAACCGAAAATGGGGACATACTTTAAGCATTCATTTAAGTACAGCTATCTGTCACAGCTGTTTCCGCTTATTGCTCTGTCGCTTGTATGCATGCCTCTGTTTTTCGCTGTAAGTCCGGGGGCGTCGCTTGCGTCGTATGCCGCCGTATTTATTCAGATGCTGGCAGTAAAAGCGTGGAATCAGGCCATGGAGTGGCGGATGACGTTTATGAATGACAGAAGCATGAAAATGATGGATGCGGTCATACGCTTTATCTGCAATATGCTGCTTTTATACTTCGTCTTACAGTCGTTTTATGTGTACGCTGCCGCCGTCTACATTGTGATGGCCGGCCTTTATGTGTATTTCACATCGGCCGCAAAACATAAATCATTAAAATGGGAAGCCCATATTGAATATGAATTAAGAAGGAAGCAGCGGTTTTACAGAATCGCCAATCTGTTTACCGATGTGCCTCACCTGAAAAAACAGGCAAAACGCCGGGCGTATCTCGACTTTTTGCTCAGAATGATTCCGTTCGAACAGCGGAAAACGTTCTCCTATATGTATGCGCGGGCTTTTCTGCGTTCAAATGATTATCTCGGCATTCAGGTCAGGCTCACGATTATTTTTATCCTGATTATTATGCTCGTTTCCGCCAATCCGTGGATAACGGCGGCGTTAACCGTATTTACCGTCTTTATTACGGGAATACAGCTTCTCCCGCTGTTCGGGCATTTTCATCATCTTTCTCTGCAGGAGCTTTACCCGGTCAATCAGAAAGCGAAGCTGCAAAGTTTCTTTTCGCTGATGAAATCGGCATTAACCGTGCAGGCGCTGCTGTTCTGTGCAGCGTCAGCCTATGCCGCGGGAGTCAGCGGGGCGCTGTATGCGGCCGTTGCTTCAGCCGTTCTGATTTTTGTGATCATGCCTTCGTATATGGGCGGAAGATTGAAAAAGTACGGCAAGCTGTAATCAATCGGGTTTTTGAAACCTCAATGAAAGAAGGAGACACAGATGACCGACGATCAGCAGCTGATACAGGAAGCACTGCAATGGAAAGCGCGTTTTTTGCGCAAAGATTCTATGCTTGAACGTTTTTCTAAAGGAATGCAGGCGAAAATAAATGAGCGGATTCCCGATAAAATTCATGCCGTCATCACAGAAAGCATTAAAAAAATGACCGAAGCAACAATGGCGGGTTCAAATCTGGTGAAAAGCAAGCGGGATACAAACGGTATGACGCTTGCTGAAAAAGATGCCCTCGCCAGACAAACCGTCGCATCGTACCAAAAGGTCGCGGCAGCCGAAGGTATCGGTACGGGGGCCGGCGGAATTTTTTTAGGGATGGCTGATTTCCCTTTGCTGTTATCCATTAAAATGAAATGTCTGTTCGATCTTGCCTCCATTTACGGCTATGATGTGAAAGACAGGGATGAGCGATTGTTTTTGCTGTTTATTTTTCAGCTGGCTTTCTCAAGCGGTGAACAGCGGAAACGCATATACTCAATGATTGAACAATGGGATTCGAAAAAGCATGATGTCGATTGGAGAGTTTTTCAGCAGGAATACCGCGATTATCTGGACGTAGTGAAATTGTTTCAGCTTTTGCCGGTCGTCGGAGCCGCCGTGGGCGGAGCGGCCAATTATAAACTGCTGTCACAGCTCGGTGAGACGGCAAGGCACGTTTTTCATTTAAGAATCACAGCAGCCGGTACGTAATGTACCGGCTGTTTTTTATGCCCTATCGGGGGTAGCTTACCGCGGCGCCGATAAGCACCTTGGCGGCCGTCAGCATCGCTTTTTCATTAAAATCAAATTTCGGGTGGTGATGGGGATAAATGGTTTCCGCATTTTCTAAAGCGGCGCCCGTAAAGAAAAATGCGCCTTTTGTATGCTGCAGATAATAGGAAAAATCCTCTCCGGCCATCTGCGGCTCTCCTTCAATGACCTTCGTGACGCCGTCTGTTTCCGCTGCGGCTGCCGCCGCGTGCGCCGCTTCCTCAGGATGATTAACGACGGCGGGATAACCGCGCTTGAAACGATATTCATAGGAAGCGGAGTGCATGGAACAGATTCCTTTTACGACGGCTTCTATTTCTGCTTCGAGCAGGCTGCGCACACTTTCGTCAAACGAGCGGACGGTGCCTGATATGACTGCCTGATCGGCAATCGCATTAAACGGATTTTCAGCGGTGAACGAGCCGGCTGAGATGACGGCCGGCTGCACCGGATTTACCCGCCGGCTGACGATATGCTGAAGAGCCGTGACGATTTGTGAGCCGATTAAAACGGCGTCCTTCGTATCGTGAGGAATCGCGCCGTGGCCGCCTTTCCCGATGACTTTAATCGTAAAGCCGTCAGCGGCGGCCATCACTGCGCCCGGGCGGCATAAGACCGTCCCGACGGGTTCAGTCGCCCAAAGGTGAGTGCCGAAAATGGCATCGACATGCTCGAGGCAGCCATCCTCAATCATTGCTTTTGCTCCGCCGGGAGATAATTCCTCGGCGTGCTGATGGATCATCACAAATGACCCTTTCAGTTTTTCCCGGTTGCGGTACAGCACTTTTCCGACCGCTAGCAAAGCCGCCGTATGGCCGTCGTGCCCGCAGGCGTGCATGACGCCGGGAATTTGTGAAGCATAGGGCACATCTTTTTCATCCTGTATCGGCAAAGCGTCAAAATCAGCTCTGAGTGCCACGACCGGTCCCGGTTCACTCCCTTCAATATAGGCTGTGACACCGTTGCCCCCGACATTCGTCCGGATGGGAACGCCGAGCTTTTCATAAAATGAGGCGATGAACGCCGGTGTTTTTTTCTCCTTAAACGATGGCTCGGGATTCATGTGAAGGTGACGCCTGATTTCAACCATTTCCTCATACAGCCCGTCAAGCTGAGCGTTTAAGCTTTTTTGAAGTGTCGTTAACGTCAAAAGCGATGCCCCCTCGTCTGCTTTTCCCATGATTGTATAGAAAATGTCAGAAGATTTCAATCCTTTTGCTACGGGAGAATGATGATGGCGGCGATCGTTGTGACGACTAGCCCGGCCGCAACCGGGATAAAGTTTTTTCTGGCAAGCTCAAACGGGTCAACTTTACAAATAGCCGCAGCGGGGATCAGTGCCCAAGGGACCAATGTTCCGCCCCCGACCCAGATCGCTGAAATCTGGCCCAGCGCCGTTAAAACGGCCGGGTCCGTATGAAGCGCGGCGGAAAACAGCTTTGCCATCGAGCCTGCAAGAGATATACCGGAAAACCCTGACCCGTCGAGCCCGGTAATGGCACCGACTGCGGTCAGGGCGATGCCGGCGAATTCTCCGGACATCGGAAAAGAATGGGACAGGGCCAATCCGAGGTCATTGACGATCCCCGCAGATCCTTTCGGCAGCGGGGTGTTCAAAATACTTTTAAACCCCGCGTCACCGAGATAAAAGAAGGCCGCGATCGGAATGACGGGGCCGAATACTTTAAAGCCGAATTGAAAACCGCCGATAAAATACTCGGTGATCTTTTCTAAATGCCGCTCTTTATATACAATGAAATGAATGATCAGGAGAATGCCGATCGCGGTTCCTCCGACGAGTGCCGTCGCATCGTTTCCTTGCAAACGGTATACGATCATACAGATAATATCGGCGAGAAAAACAAGCGGAATGAAAACCGCCAGGACCACCCTGAGTTTTTTCGGCAGATACATACTTGTGTCCAAAGAACCGGAGCTGTCCAAGGAGAGGGGGGCCTTCGTTTTTTTTCGATCCCGCATGATGAGGAAGAAAGCGGTGATTGTCGTCGTTAACCCCATGATCAAAACGAGCGGAATACTTGCCTGCATGACATCGCTCACGGGAATGCCCGCGGCATCGGCCGTTAATTTCGGGGCCGCCTGAATGACGTAATCCCCCGATAAAGCGAATCCGTGGCCGAACAGGTTCATCGCCATAGCCGCAGCGATCGGAGAAAGGCCCGCCCGGATCGCTGCGGGAAGCAGCACAGCGCCGATCAGCGCCACCCCTGGGGACGGCCAGAAAAAAAGAGAGATGGCAAACATCAGACAGCCGATAACCCAATACGCGACAGCCGGCCCTTTCATCAGCTTTGCAAACGGAGAAATCATCGCTTCATTAATACCGGTTTCGGTCAAAAGGCCGCTCATCGCCACGATAAAACAAATGATAAAAATCGTCGGCAGCAATTCTCCGGCTGCATACGTGAAGCTGTGAAACAGACTGCTGACCGAAGCGGAGAATGAATGCGTCGTCCATAGCGCAATCACAAAAATGCCGGCGAGTGAAATAAAGGTTGTATCTTTCCTGAGGAGCATAAAAACGATAATGGCCGCGATAAAAGCAACATAAAGCAGATGTACCGAGTAGACGCCGATCCCCAATTGAACCACTCCGTTTATAAATAGGATTGCTACAGATTATTCATAGGCGGGCGGAAGGTGCAAAGAAGGATGCGTAAAATCGGGACATCAAAAAAGCCGGAGAATCTCCGGCGGTTTTCAGTCTATTGCGTAATAAGCGGTTACATAAGACGGGCGGGAGAAAATAGACGTCGTGTCGATGCCTGCAGATGTTCCGCGTTTTTTATGAGCTTCCTGATAAGAGTTTGACTGCTGCCAGCCCTGAAAGGCTTTTTCCTCTTCCCACAGGGTCAAAATGACATACGTATCGCCTTCGAGCGGTCTTAATACGCGGATGGCTTCAAAACCGGGTTCATTTTCCACTTTGCCGGCGCGGTTTTTAAACCGGTTTTCAAACAGCGGACGGCCTTCCTGGGTAACGGCGATGTTGTTGAGGACGGCGTAGCCCGGATTTTTGATTTCCCCGACGCTGTCGATGCTTTCATAGGAATGGGGCGCCTGAAAAACGGTTTCTCCATTTGTTTCATGAATTAAAACCGCATTATCCCCCCCTTGCATCAGCACCATATTCTCACTCGGGTGTTTCTTTGCAATCGTCTTTAAAAAATCGGCTGTCCCGTATGTAATATAAACCTTCATATCAGCCACCTCCTGCTTGCTAGTATATCAAAAGAGTGGTATAAGTTTCTATTGGCGACTCATTCTGACATAATTCGAAACAATATTTCCCATACTACAAGTTAAGAAAGGCGAGGTGACTTATGCTGAAAAAGAAAAAAAGATTCTTTATTCCGGCTGTAATTGCGGCGGCAACCGCTTTTCTCGCGTTAATCGGATACATTATCATTATATTTCTCGGCCATTATGTCATCGATGAAAAGAAATTAATACTGCACGCATCTTCAAAAATCGTCGATCAAAACGGTGATGAAATCGCGAGCCTCTATACGGAAAATCGCGAGCCGGTATCCATTCAGCAGGTTCCGGAAGATGTGAGAGATGCCTTTATCGCCGTTGAAGATAAACGGTTTTACGAACATCACGGCATTGATGTGAAGTCTGTCGGCCGGGCGGTGTTCCGGGATGTTTTAGCAGGCGGCAAGGTGGAGGGCGGCAGCACGATCACCCAGCAGCTGGCGAAAAACATTTTTCTGACTCATGATAAAACATTTTTGCGCAAGACGAAGGAAGTCATTATCGCCATCAATCTTGAGCGTGATTACAGCAAGGACAAGCTGCTTGAAATGTACCTGAACCAGCTTTATTTCGGCCATGGCGTTTACGGCATTCAAGCCGCGTCCCACTACTACTTTAATAAAGAAGTAAAAGATTTAACCGTTGCGGAAGGAGCCGTTCTGGCAGCGATTCCGAAGGCGCCATCTCTTTATTCGCCGATTCAGCATCCGGATAAAAATAAAGAACGCCGCGATACGATTCTTGCAATGATGAACGACCAAGGCTATATCAGCGCCAAGGAAGCCGTCAGAGCCCAGGGCCGGACATTGGGGCTTCATGTCAAGAAAACATCAGAAACGCCTTGGTTTGACAGTTATATTGATCTTGTCATCAAGGAGGCGGAAGACCGTTATTCGATGTCAGGTGAACAGCTGCTTCAAGGCGGTTATACGATCCGGACGTCACTTGATTCCAAGCTGCAGAAAACGGCATACACCCTCATGAAGGAAAGCGGCTATTTTCCGGGGACGGATCAGGCGGCAGAGGGAAGCGCCGTCTTTATTGATAATAAAACCGGAGGCGTGCGCGCGGCGGTCGGCGGACGCGACTACGTGACAAAAGGATACAACAGGGTTACGGCGAAGCGGCAGCCGGGCTCAACGTTTAAGCCGATTGCCGTATACGGGCCCGCCATGCAGGAAGACAAGTTCAAACCGTATTCGCTTCTCCAAGACAAACTGACGTCCTACGACGGGTATGAACCGAAAAATTATGACGGACAGTACAAGGGGGAAGTGACGATGCAGGATGCGATCACTTACAGCATAAATGCGCCCGCTGTCTGGACATTGAAGCAGATCGGCGTAGATACGGGAAAATCGTATCTTGAGAAAAACGGCATGAACATTTCTGACAACGGACTCGCGATTGCGCTTGGCGGTCTGTCAGAAGGCGTCACCCCGCTTCAGCTTGCCGGAGCTTATCATACCTTTGCGGCAAACGGAATGTATACGAAGCCAATTTTTATAGAGAACATCACGGACGAAGACGGAGAAACGTTATCCGGGCCTAAAAACGGCAAAACGCGCGTTTTCAGCGGACAGACGGCATGGAATATGACGAGAATGCTTCAGCAGGTCGTAAAAGAAGGAACCGCTTCACAAGGCAGCTATCAAGGTGACCTGGCGGGGAAAACCGGCACGACCACATTTCCCGGCGTCCCCGGCGCGACAAAGGACGCCTGGTTTGCGGGATACACTCCCGGACTGACGGGAGCCGTCTGGATGGGCTATGACAAAACGGATAAAACCCATTACCTGAAAGGCGGAAGCCAATACCCGGTCAGACTCTTTAAAGATATCGTTACAAAAGCGGGTGAAAACGACCGGACATTCAAAAAGCCTGAAAATGTGAAGGAACTTGGCAGCCCGATTGAGCTGGAGGCGGTAAAGTCCCTGTCGGCCCGTTATACATTTAAGGCGATGGGACTGATTACGGTTCAATTAAAATGGGATATTCAAAAGGATGATCGGGTTGTTTACCGAATATATGAGAAGAAAGACGGAAAAGACAAACTTCTGGATTCGGTGAAAGGAAAAGGCAGCTTTGACATACCGTACGCCAATCTGTTTTCAGGGGCTTCATACAAAGTCGTTCCATATAATTCACAGACGGATCAAGAAGGAGAGGGAACGGAATACGTTCAGCCGAAGCTTTTTTCTTCTTAATCATGAATTCGGCGATTTTTTGAACATTAAGCCTCAATTCTATACGCTTTTGAAAAAACAAGGTATAGTGTAATGGGCGAAGAACACGAACGTATGGTTGCAGGAGGAAAGGTGGAAATTCAGATGAGTAAACGAGAAGCGTTTAATGATACGTTTTTAAAAGCGGCACGGGGAGAAAAGACAAATCACGTCCCTGTCTGGTACATGAGACAGGCGGGGAGGTCTCAGCCGGAATACCGCAAGCTGAAGGAAAAGTACGGCTTAGTCGAAATTACGCATCAGCCCGAGCTGTGCGCGTATGTGACGAGGCTCCCGGTCGAGCAGTACGGAGTGGACGCTGCCATTTTATATAAAGACATTATGACGCCGCTTCCTTATATCGGAGTGGATGTTGAAATAAAAAACGGAATCGGCCCGGTGATCGATCAGCCGGTGCGCTCTGCTGCGGATATTGAAAAGCTCGGCGAACTGAATCCCGAACAGGATGTTCCTTACGTGCTGGAAACGATCCGATTACTCGTAAACGAACAGCTGAATGTTCCGCTCATCGGTTTTTCGGGAGCGCCTTTTACGCTGGCCAGTTATATGATTGAAGGCGGGCCTTCTAAAAATTACAACAAAACAAAAGCGTTTATGCACAGTATGCCGCAAGCGTGGCAAATGCTGATGGACAAGCTCGCGGACATGATTATCGTTTATGCGAAAGCGCAGATTAACGCCGGCGCAAAAGCCATTCAGATTTTTGATTCATGGGTCGGCGCGCTGAACCGCGAAGATTACCGGCAGTTTATAAAACCGGTGATGGACAGAATTTTCCGGGAGCTTTCAGCAGAACAAGTTCCGCTGATCATGTTCGGCGTAGGCGCAAGCCATCTGGCCGGGGATTGGCATGACCTTCCTCTTGATGTCGTCGGTCTTGACTGGAGACTCGGCATAGATGACGCCAGAAAACAAGGCATTACAAAAACGGTTCAGGGCAATCTTGATCCGTCGCTTCTTCTTGCGCCTTGGGAAGTCATCGAGAAAAAAGCGAAAGCGATACTTGATCAAGGCATGAAAACGGACGGGTTTATTTTCAATTTAGGGCACGGCGTATTCCCAGATGTCAATCCGGAAACGCTGAAAAAGCTGACGGCGTTTGTACATGAATACTCCGCGGCCAAAAAAACGGAACAATCTTCCTGAGCAGATCGTTGGTTATAAGTAGATTTTCCTGTCAAAATCAAGGTGGACAGACCATCAAAAGAGGTGTGTAACAAAATGAGCAGCAAAAAGAAAATGGGACTTCTTGTCATGGCTTACGGAACGCCTTACAAAGAAGAGGACATAGAACGTTATTATACGCATATCAGACGCGGAAGAAAGCCGGAGCCTCATATGCTTCAAGATTTAAAAGACAGATATGAAGCGATCGGAGGCATTTCGCCGCTTGCAAAAATTACGCAGGAGCAGGCGGAGAAGCTCGCACAGCGTTTAAATGAAATCCAGGATGACGTAACATTCAAAGTGTACATCGGATTAAAACATATTGAACCGTTTATTGAAGACGCGGTGGCGGACATGCATAAAGACGGCATTACAGAAGCTGTCAGCCTTGTGCTCGCCCCTCATTTTTCAACATTCAGCGTCCAGTCATACAACAAACGCGCGAAAGAAGAAGCGGAGAAGCTCGGCGGCTTGACCATCAAGTCTGTTGAAAGCTGGTATGATGAACCGAAATTCGTTGATTATTGGGTCGGCCAGGTGAAGAAAACATATGAATCAATGCCGAAAGAAGAACGGGATGACGCGATGCTGATCGTCTCAGCGCACAGCCTTCCTGAAAAAATTAAAGAATACGGCGATCCGTATCCTGACCAGCTGGAGGAATCCGCAAAACTGATTGCCGAAGGCGCCGGAATTACCGATTACGCAGTCGGCTGGCAAAGCGAAGGGAACACCCCTGATCCGTGGCTCGGGCCGGATGTGCAGGATCTCACGCGCGAGCTGTACCAAAAGCATCCTTATAAAGCATTTGTATACGTGCCCGCAGGCTTCGTTGCCGATCATTTAGAGGTGCTTTACGATAATGATTATGAATGCAAAGCTGTGACCGAAGAAGTCGGCGCAAGCTACTATCGTCCGGCTATGCCGAACGCACAGCCTGAATTTATCGACGCGCTTGCAGCGGTCGTGCTGAAAGAGCTGGACAAGTAGAATTAAACGGTAAAGAAGGCGATAAAAATGAGTGGCGATAAAAAACATCTGGTCATCATCGGCGGCGGCATAACGGGATTAGCCGCCGCCTTCTACATGGAAAAAGAAATCAAGGAAAAACAGCTGCCGCTTGAGGTCACCCTGATTGAAGCGGGCCCGAGAGCGGGCGGCAAAATTCAGACGCAGCATAAAGACGGCTACATCATTGAGCGGGGGCCGGATTCTTTTTTGGAAAGGAAAAAAAGCGCGCCGCAGCTCGTCAAGGATTTGGGGCTTGAGCATCTGCTCGTCAACAATGCGACCGGCCAGTCTTACGTGCTCGTCAACGAGACGCTCCATCCGATGCCGAAGGGCGCGGTTATGGGCATTCCGACCAAAATCGCTCCGTTCATCTCCACCGGTTTATTTTCTGTTCCCGGAAAGGCGCGGGCGGCGCTTGACTTTGTCCTGCCTGCGAGCAAACCGAAGGAAGATCAGTCTCTGGGTGAATTTTTCCGCAGACGCGTCGGTGACGAAGTCGTTGAGAATTTAATAGAACCGCTATTATCAGGGATTTATGCCGGAGATATTGATAAGCTGAGCCTCATGTCCACGTTTCCGCAATTCTATCAGACTGAGCAGAAGCACAGAAGCCTGATTCTCGGCATGAAAAAATCGCGTCCGCAGCCTTCGGGACAGCAGCTGACAGCCAAAAAGCAGGGCCAGTTTTTAACGCTGACGACAGGGCTTCAAACGTTGGTGGAGGAGCTGGAAAAGCAGCTTACGCTGACAAAGGTGATGAAAGGAACGAAAGTCACCCATATCGGCCGCGAGGAGAAAGGATATTCTGTGACGCTTGATAACGGCAAAGTGCTCTATGCGGAAGGATGCATAGTAACAGCCCCGCATAAAGCCGCGGCGAAAATGCTTTCTGATCTGCCGGCGGTTTCATGTCTTAAAGACATGCATTCTACGTCCGTTGCCAACGTCGCTTTAGGTTTTCCTGAGGGAGCCGTCAAGATGGAGCATGAAGGTACGGGATTCGTTATCTCAAGAAACAGCGACTTCTCCATCACGGCCTGCACATGGACGAATAAAAAATGGCCGCACGCGGCGCCGGAGGGCAAAACGCTTCTCAGGGCGTACGTCGGAAAGGCCGGAGATGAATCCATCGTAGATCTTTCAGATAACGAGATCATTAAAATCGTAATGGAAGATTTGAAAAAAGTAATGAAAATAAATGGTGAACCGGAAATGACCTGTGTGACCCGCTGGAACGAAAGCATGCCGCAATACCATGTCGGCCATAAGGAGCGCATCAAAGAGTTCAGAGATGCGCTGAAAGCTTCCTATCCGGGCGTATACGCGACGGGCGCGTCTTTCGAAGGGGTGGGCATCCCCGACTGTATCGACCAGGGAAAAGCCGCCGTATACGATTCACTGGCTTATTTATTTGAAACGTACCAGCCTCCGTTATCGTAAAACGGAGGTTTTTTTGCATGTTCCCGTTCTGTAAAGGGAACACCAATAAAGAGAGAAAACATTTGAATCTTCTTTGCGACTGTGATAAGTTATCTTATGTACAAAATGACTAAAACGTTCAAACGGTCAATTTAACGAGGTGGGAAACATGTCCGTCGATCGGAAAAAGCTCATTCTGGAAGCGGCAACGAAGTCTTTTACACAATTCGGCTACAAAGCAACGACAATGGATCTGGTGGCAAAGCTTGCAAATGTGGGGAAGGGAACCATCTACACGTTTTTCAAAAACAAAGAAGAACTGTTTGATGATATTTTCACCACTATTTTAAGAGAAATGAAGGAACACGCAGACGAAGCGATGAAACCGGAGCTTTCATTTCACGAAAATGTCCACCGGGCGCTTGTCGCGATTTTGGAATTCAGAAAAACACACCAGCTGACTATTAAAATTTTTCAGGAGAACGCCGAGATTGGTACAATAGCCGTTCAGGATGTCATTGCGAAAATGGAGCGGGCCATTCTGTCATACATTAAAGAAAAGATAGAAACAGCCATTGAAAACGGAAGCATTAAACCGTGTGATCCGGAACTGACCGCTTTTGTGATGCTCAAGCTCTACATCGCGCTGATATTTGACTGGGAAAAAAACCATCCGCCTCTTGAAAAAGAGACGATCGCTGAATTGCTGGAAATGTATGTTGGTCAAGGATTATCTAAATAATAGATGATCCTTCACTTTTTAGGTGCCGTGACCGTTTTGTCAAATGAGTCAGTTTGCGGAAGGAGGCAACAGGGTTGAATACAATAAAAAGCCAGTGGAAAGACATTGTAACGAACAAGAAACTGTTAATCCCCATCATTGCCATATTATTCGTTCCGCTGATCTACAGCGGAGTGTTTTTGAAGGCGTACTGGGACCCGTACGGCACGGTGGATCAGCTGCCGGTTGTCGTTGTCAACCAGGATAAAGGGGCGGACTACGAAGGGAAACATCTTCAGATCGGTGACGATCTTGTGAAAGAGTTAAAGAAAAATGATAATTTTGATTGGCATTTTTCAAGCGATCTTGATCAATCGTTAAAGGACTTATTAAATGCTAAATATTATTTATTGGTCGAGATTCCTGAAGATTTTTCTAAAAACGCCAGCACGGTAATGGATAAAAATCCGAAGAAGCTGGATCTGAAATATCATACGAATGCCGGATCAAACTATGTCGGCGCGACAATCGGGGAAAAGGCGATCGACAAACTGAAAGCCTCCGTGTCGAAAGAAGTGACAGAGCAATACGCAAAAGTCATTTTTGATAACTTTAAAGATATTGCCAAAGGGCTCGGCAAAGCCAGCAGCGGAGCCAAGAAAATAGACGACGGCACGAAAAACGCGAAAGACGGCAGCGCCAAGCTGAAGGAAAATTTAGCGAAGCTTACTGAAAGCACCGCCACCATCGGCGATAAAACACAGCAGCTTGCAGACGGCGCGGCGAAAGTGACAAGCGGAATTCAAACGCTTGACAGCTCTATCGCAAAACTTCAGAGCGCAAGCGCCGAAATTCAAGATAAATCAGGACAGATTGCTTCAGGAGGAGGCCAAGTGGCCAGCGGGCTGAAAACAAGCCTTGACGCACAAAAGCAGCTCCAGCAAAAGCTTCCGGATTTAACGAATGGATTAAGTGCGTTAAACAGCAAGGCGCAGGAAGTGTCGCAAAAAGCGGCGGCATTTGAAGATGCGATCAATTCAGTCAACCTGTCAGACATTGAAAACGCGGTTGGGCAGCTCGAACAGACTGAAAAGGATCTGCAGCAGTTTAAGAAGAAGCTTTCTGATCTGAAAAACAGCCTGGATGCCCGGGATGACGCGGTCAAAAAGGTAATTAAGGACAGTGATTTCTTAACGGATGAGCAAAAAGCGAAACTTGTTCAGCTTCTGAATGAGAAGCTTCCGAAGGCCGACCTTCCGGATTTAGACAATATCGTCAGCCAGCTTCCGTCCGGCGGAGATATTCAGCTTCCGGATATGTCAGTCATAAAAAGCGCGCTCAAAGATGTAAAAGCGAAGGCTGATCAGCTGAAAGCACTGCCTCAGTCCACATCGAAACTGTATAACGGCGCAGCGGCGGTACAAGACGCGATTAACCAGCTGACAGCGGGAACTGATAAATTATACAGCGGAGCGCAGACCGTTTTTGAAAGCCAAAACAAACTGACAGCCGGCATCGGCGAATACAACAGCAAGTTCGGACAGCTCAAATCAGGATCAGAAGCGTTAGTGTCAGGGAGCGGCCAAGTATCAGGCGGCTTAACGAAACTGCTGGACGCGCAAAACAAAATCCATGACGGTTCGTCCAAAATTGAGCAGGGGCAAGCGTCTCTCGGCACCGGTTTAAGCAAGCTTTTAGACGGCACCGGACAATTGTCCAGCCAGCTGAAAGATGCGGCCGATCAAACCGGGGACATTAAGACAGATGACAAAACGTACAGCATGTTTGCCGATCCGGTAAAAACGGACGATAACGCGATTCATTCCGTGCCTAACTACGGTACCGGACTGACGCCTTATATTCTCTCTATGGGCTTGTATGTCGGCGGATTGATGCTGACGGTCGTATTCCCTCTGAGTGAAGCTTCAGGGCGTCCGAGAAACGGTTTTGAATGGTTCCTCAGCAAATTCAGTGTTATTCTGCTTGTCGGACTGATTCAATCCGTTATTGTCGCCACGGTTCTGTTAAAAGGAATCGGGCTTGATGTGGAAAGCACGTGGAGATTCTATCTCTTTACGATGATTACCAGCATCGCGTTCCTGTCCATGATTCAATTATTGGCGACAACGATGGGGAATCCGGGACGCTTTATCGCTGTCATCATTCTGGTGCTCCAGCTCGGGGCAAGCGGAGGAACCTTCCCGCTTGAACTCCTGCCGGGATTCTATCAAGTGATTCACGGGGCACTGCCGATGACTTACAGCATCAACGGGTTCCGTGCCGTCATTTCAAATGGCGACTACGGCTACATGTGGCAGCAGGCATCCATTCTGTTGGGCATCGCCGTTGTCATGATCGCGCTGACCATCGTGTATTTTACGGTGCAAAGCAAAAAAGAACACAAAACGGAAGAAGAAATAACAGCATAAGAAAAAGAGGCTCTGAGCAGATGCTCAGGGCCTCTTTTTTTAGATTTCGATCGTCGTATTATTAAAATCCCCATCTTACCAACAGTCCGGTATACGTCAATCCGCCGCCGAACCCGAATAATACCAGCGTCTGGCCTTCCGACAGTTTTTTTGCTTTCACAGCTTCATCCAATGCGAGAATAATAGAAACCGATGAAGTGTTGCCGTAATATTCAACGCTTGTCAACGTCCGTTCAAGTGGGAAGGGCAGTTTTTCGCAGATGGATTCGATCATCCGCATGTTGGCGCTGTGAGGAACGAACCAATCCAGATCGTCTTTTGAAAAGCCGGCTTTTTCTAAAAGGGCATTGCATTCCTCAGGCACGGTTCTGGCCGCCCATTTATATACTTCGCGCCCGTTTTGCACCATGTTTCCTCCGCCTTTAAGCGGCTCGCCGTTTAATTCTGCGCTCAGTCCCGTGCGATACAGCACGTCCGCGCTGCCTCCCGCTGTTCCTTGCACGGCTGCCAAAAAGCCCGGCGCTGATTCATCGCGTTCCACCAATAGGGCGCCTGCAGCGTCTCCGAAAAGAACGCAGGTCGTCCGGTCAGTATAATCCGTTACCTTTGATAATGTTTCACCGGCAATGACAATCACTTTTTGATGGGAACCGGCGGTAATTAATGCGTCTGCGAGCTGAAGGCCGTAAGTGAGTCCGGCGCATGTAGCGTTAATATCAAGCGCCCCCGTGTGCGGCCAGCCGAAGTAAGCCTGCACGCGTGCCGCGGTGCTTGGAAACGCATAGTCCGCCGTCGTTGTGGCGACAAGGATCATATCGACATCATCAAGAGTTCCGCTGTATCGTTCTGCAAGGTTTTTCACCGCTTCCACACACAGATCCGATGTGAATTCATGTTCGCCGGCAATGCGTCTTTCCTTCATACCGGTGCGCTGGACGATCCATTCATCAGATGTATCGACGATGCGCTCCAAATCCGCGTTTGTTAATCGGCGTGCCGGAGCATATGTACCGATTGCTGTAATTTTAGATTTTGACATGAAAAAATCACTCCTTTATATCAGATTATAACACCTGATATTATTACTTGGTACTAATTTTAATAAAAAAACCCAAGCAGCATCCGCTGTTTGGGGAGCATGAGATATCTATTTGTAAAACGGGCTTGTGTGAACGATTACCAATGACGGCAGCAGCGGCGGCATGAATGATGATGCTTCTTTTTTTCTTTCTTCTTTTTGTCTTTCTTCTTTTTACAAGGGTCTTCTTTTTTCTTTTTACAGTGATCTTCTTCTTTTTTACAGCCCCAGAAGGCTGCACCAGACCAATCATCCTCAAACCAATCCTCAAACCAATCATTATGAAATCTTTTCCGCTTGTGCGGTTTACGGCTGATCATACATTTCCCTCCTATGCTCATGCTCCCTTCATTCTATGAAAAAAGAGAAGGAAAAGATTGGACGGGTTGTGGATCAAAAGAGTATATTTTAAGAAGAATAAAATTGATAGGAGGAATGACCTGTGGCAAATATGAAACATACGATGGAACTGATTAAAGAATTGGTGTCGATTCCGAGTCCGACGGGCAATACATACGAGGTTATCGCCTATACAGAAAGTCTTTTAAAAGAATGGGGCGTCTCCTCTTACAGAAACCGCAAAGGCGGTCTTTTTGTCACAATTCCCGGCCGTGATGACAAGAAACACAGATTGCTGACGGCGCATGTCGATACGCTCGGCGCGATGGTAAAGGAGATAAAGGCGGACGGCCGGCTGAAGATTGACTTGATCGGCGGCTTCCGATATCACTCGATTGAAGGGGAATATTGCGAGATCCAAACTTCTTCCGGCAAAACCTATACAGGCACCATCTTAATGCATCAGACTTCAGTGCACGTCTACAAGGACGCCGGCAAGGCAGAGCGGAATCAGGAGAATATGGAAGTCCGTCTTGATGAGCCTGTCCGGACGAAGGAAGAGACGTCCGATCTCGGCATCAGGGTCGGCGATTTCATCTCATTTGACCCGCGCGTGCAGATTACGCCGAGCGGCTTTATTAAGTCCCGGCATCTTGATGACAAAGCGAGCGTGGCTCTGCTCTTGAATTTAATCCGCTGCATCACGGAAGAGAAAATCGAACTTCCGTATACGACGCATTTTCTGATTTCTAATAATGAAGAAATCGGCTACGGAGGCAATTCCAACATTCCTCCTGAGACCGTCGAATACTTGGCTGTTGATATGGGGGCGATCGGCGACGGCCAGTCTACGGATGAATATACCGTCTCCATTTGCGTGAAGGATGCGAGCGGCCCGTACCATTATCAGCTCAGAAAACATCTGGCCGGGCTTGCGGAGCGCTATGGCATTGATTATCAGCTTGATATTTATCCGTATTACGGTTCTGATGCCTCAGCAGCCATCCGTTCGGGCCATGACATCGTCCATGGGCTGATCGGCCCGGGAATTGACGCTTCACACGCTTTTGAACGCACGCATGAATTATCGCTTCTTAATACGGCGAAGCTTTTGCACCGGTACGTTTTATCGCCGATGGCATAAAAAACCCTGCGCGGAAATCATTCCGTGCAGGGTTTTCATTTTAACCTGAGATGGTTGTGTTTTGTTCTGTTTTGGCGAGGCTCATGACCTTCGCGCCTTTAACGGGATCATACTGGCCTTCCCATTTTGACATCACAACGGATGCCAGCGCGTTTCCGGTCAGATTGACGACCGTACGGGCCATGTCCATAATCCGGTCAACACCGGCGATGAATGCAAGGCCTTCTGCAGGAATGTTGAATGCGCCTAATGTCGCAAGCAGGACGACGAAAGAAGTCCCGGGCACGGCAGCCATTCCTTTGGAAGTGACCATCAAGACAAGCACAAGGGTAATCTGCTGCCAAATGGACAAGTCAATGTGGTATACCTGAGCGAGGAATAAAGCGGCGATTGATTGGTACAGCACAGATCCGTCTAAGTTAAAGGTATATCCGATCGGCACAACAAAGGAAACAATACCTTTCGGACAGCCGATTTTCTCCATTTTTTCCATAACGCGGGGGAGTACGGTTTCGGAGCTTGACGTACTGAACGCCAATAAAATTTCATCCTTCATATAGGCGAGGAATTTGAAAATGTTTACTCCGGCAAGCTTTCCGACGATTCCGAATACAACAATGAGAAAGAAAGCCAAAGCTACATATACTAAACCGACCAGTTTACCGAGTGAAAGCAGGGAACTGAGCCCAAATTTGGAAACGGTAACACCAATCAACGCAAAAACACCAAACGGCGCAACTTTCATGACGAGGTTTACAACATGGAACATCGCATGAGAAACACCTTCAAAGAAGGCCAAGACAGGCTTTCCTTTTTCACCGATTGCCGAGATGCCGAGTGCAAACAGCACGGTAAAGCAGATGATGGCAAGCAGATCTCCTTCGGCTAATGATTGGAAGAAGTTTGTCGGTACGATATGCAGGAATGTGTCTGCGATAGATTTGTTATTTTGTTCTTTTTCTGTTTCAACATATTGACTGATATCTGTCTTTTGAGCTTCATGTATATTAACGCCTGTTCCCGGATGAAACAGATTCGCCAAAGCCAGCCCGAGAATAATGGCAAAAGTGGTAATGATCTCAAAATACAAAATCGTTTTGAAGCCTAATTTTCCGACTTGTTTTCCGCTTCCCGCGCCGGCAACGCCGATGATTAAGCTGGAGACGACAATTGGAATCACTATCATTTTGATTAAGCGTAAAAACAAATCGCCGATAGGCTGTAAATATGTTGGAATGGCGGGATTGCCGTACCAGATGACACCGACTACAACCCCTAGTATGAGTCCGACGAAAATTTGCGTCGCTAGTCCAAAGCGTAATTTTTTCATAGATTACCTCCCGAAGAAAAAAGTGCAATAAGTATCTAAAAAGATAGCTATTAGAACAAATTATAATAGAAAAGAAAACAATCCGTCTATAGAAAAATATAGATTGAAAATACTGAATCTTTTAAAACGTACAGATAATTGCTAATAATGGTGAATAACGCCCTATTCAGAAAGTATGATGACGGCCGAAAAAACGGGCGCCGCACAACTTAGAATTGTGCGGCGCCCTATTGTCACATATCCTTAATTTTCAAGCAGTCATTGCACAGATTAATGTGACACTCATACTGCTCAACAATCTCATTTCCGCATTCTTCGCATTTCTTACCGGGTAAATTTCTGAAAAAATCCGACATCTTTTCCAACATACCCATCCCTCTTTCATTGTTTTGTCTCTACATTGTATTATAACAGTTTTGGAAAATCAACGGCTGTTTTGACACAATGTTTAAAACATGCAATTTGTACGAAAAATAGGTATATTGGAGGAAAGGATCTTTTTATCATAAACATTCGGAGGATTATATGAAAGTTACAGTTATTGGATGCTGCGGCGGGTTTCCGGCCGCAAACGAAGCAACTTCAGGCTATCTGTTTCAGTCCGGCGGTTATTCTCTGCTCGTCGATTGCGGAAGCGCCGTATTATCAAAGCTGTTTGCCTATGTTCCGGCAGAAGAGCTTGATGCCGTCATTTTGTCCCATTATCACCATGATCATATCGCTGATATCGGGCCGCTTCAATTTGCCAAACAGGTCGGCTCCTTTCTCGGAAAAGGGACGCATGCACTGCCGATTTACGGGCATGATGCTGATATAGAACAGTTTGAGCGCCTTACATATAAAACGCATACAAAGGGAGTGGCCTATCAGCCGGACCGCCCGCTTTCTCTAGGTCCGTTCACCATTACCTTTCTGAAAACAGTGCATCCGGTCACTTGTTATGCGATGCGGATTACTGACGGTTCAGCTTCTGTTGTGTATACGGCTGATTCAAGCTACCAGGACGCGTTTATCCCGTTTGCGGAAAATGCCGATCTGCTGATCTGCGAGTGCAATTTTTACGCAGACCAGGACGGCACGTCAGCCGGCCATATGAACAGTTTGGAAGCCGGACGTATCGCGAAGGAGGCCGGAGCGGGGGAGCTGATTCTCACGCATCTGCCTCATTTCGGCGAGCACCGGAAGCTGAAAGAAGAAGCGGTATCCGTGTTCGGGGGCGAAGTGACAATCGCCGCTTCCGGATTGAAGTGGGAGAAATAAAGGAGGAGCACCATGTTATTTATCGACAACCAAAACATAACCGACCCGAGGATCAACCTCGCGATCGAGGAATATTGCGTGAAGCATCTCGACCCTGAACAGACATACCTGCTGTTTTATGTCAATCAGCCGTCGATTATCATTGGGAAGAACCAAAACACAATAGAAGAAATCAATACGAAATACGTAGAAGATAACGGAATCATCGTCGTCCGCAGGCTGTCAGGAGGCGGCGCGGTTTACCATGACCTCGGGAATCTGAATTTCAGTTTTATCACGAAGGATGACGGCGACAGCTTTCACAATTTTAAAAAATTCACCGAACCCGTTATTCAGGCGCTGCGCCAGCTCGGTGTGGAAGCTGAATTAAGCGGCCGAAACGACATCGTCGCGGACGGCAGAAAAATTTCCGGCAACGCTCAATTTTCGACGAAAGGGCGTATTTTCAGCCACGGAACATTAATGCTGGATTCCGCCATTGATCATGTTGTGTCAGCCTTGAAAGTGAAAAAAGACAAAATCGAATCAAAAGGCATTAAGTCGATCAGAAGCCGTGTCGCCAACATCAGCGAGTTTCTTGATGACAAAATGACGGCGGATGAATTCAAAAAGCACCTGCTTCACCATATTTTTAATACAAATGATCTTTCCGAAGTGCCGGAATATAAACTGACCGATGAAGACTGGAAAGCGATCCGGAAGATTTCCGAAGAGCGCTATCAAAACTGGGACTGGAATTTCGGCAGGTCGCCCGCATTTAACCTTCAGCATTCGAAACGTTATCCGGTCGGATCGATTGATCTGCGTCTTGAAGTGAAAAAAGGAATCATTCAGGACTGCAAAATTTTCGGTGATTTCTTCGGTGCGAAAGATGTGAGTGAAGTCGAACAGGCGCTGATCGGAAAACAGTATGACCGAACCGCTATCAGGGAGGCGCTGGCCGGAATCGATCTGAAACAGTATTTCGGCAAAATAGAGCTGGAAGATTTCCTCGAGCTGATTTATTAGAACATTTGCCGAACGCATGATTTGAATCAGCGCCCGTTTTTGTGAAATGATAGAACCATAATGAATGGGGAGGGATCATGATGAAGGTATTTCTCATCGGAGCAAACGGACAGATCGGACAGCGTCTGACCGGGATGTTTCAAAAAGACGGCACGCATACGCTGCGGGCGATGGTCCGGAAACAAGAGCAGAAAGAAGCGCTTCAAGCCGCGGGAACAGAAGCCGTTCTTGCAGATTTGGAAGGAAGCCCGGAAGACATCGCGAAAGCCGCTGAAGGCTGTGACGCGATTGTGTTTACCGCCGGATCAGGAGGAAGCACCGGATACGATAAGACGCTTTTGATTGATCTTGACGGAGCCGCGAAAGCGATAGAAGCGGCAAAGATAGCCGGCATCAAGCGGTTCATTATGGTAAGCGCCCTTCAGGCTCATAACCGCGGCAATTGGAATGAAGCGCTGAAGCCGTATTACGCCGCAAAGCATTATGCGGATAAAATTCTTGAAGCGAGCGGTCTGACGTATACGATTATCCGGCCGGGCGGGTTATTAAATGATCCCGGCACGGGAAATATCAAAGCCGCAGCCGATTTAGAAAGAGGCTCCATTTCAAGAGACGATGTCGCCAAGACCGTTATCGCATCCCTTGATGAACCGAATACGTATGAAAAAGCATTCGATCTGACAGCGGGCAGCACGCCGGTCAGTGAAGCGCTGAAACAATTATAGTTTCCGGTTTTACGGCACTCGGGGCTTTTTGCCCTTGAGTGTTTTTCTATATTTTTCTATAATAAAAGTGAACGTTTATTCCGGATAAATGAATGACTATTCATTCATTACAATTTTTAAAGGGGTGGGAAAATGAATCTGGTTTCCAAATTGGAAGAAACGGCATCGCAGAAACCGGAAAAACCAGCTTGTCTGTTTCAAGATCAGTACATGACGTATGAGGAGCTGGCAGGTAAAATCAAAGCATTTGCAAACGGCTTGGAGGACAGGGGACTGAAAAAAGGGGATCATCTCGCGCTGCTGCTCGGAAATACGCCTGATTTTGTTATTGCGTTTTTCGGTGCGTTAAAAGCGGGAATTGTCGTCATACCTGTAAATCCGGCATATACACCTTCAGAAATCGCATACATGCTGAAAAACGGCGATGTCAAAGCGATCGCCGGCATCGACCTTTTAATTCCCGTATTTGAAAGCCTGCACGGCTCGCTGCCGCTGCTGGAGCATATCATTATCAGCCAGACAGCAGAGAACGCTCCATCGACAGAAGACCCTCAATTGCGCTTAAAAATGACAACGTTTGCAAAAATGCTCTGCCCGGCGGAGCGCAGCAGAACTTATCCGATATTGTCCAAAGATGATACTGCCGTCATTTTATACACCTCAGGGACGACCGGAAAACCGAAAGGCGCCATGCTCACCCATCAGAATCTTTTCTCCAATGCAAATGATGTCGCCGGATACTTAGGAATGAATGAGAAAGACAAAATTGTGGCGGCATTGCCGATGTTTCACGTTTTTTGTTTAACCGTTTGTATGAATGCGCCTCTGATGAGCGGAGCGTGTGTCTTAATCGAGCCGCAATTCAGCCCGGCTTCTGTGTTTAAACTGATTAAAAGCCGTCAGGCAACCATTTTTGCCGGCGTTCCGACGATGTATAACTATCTGTATCAATACGAGCACGGCAAGGCGGAGGATTTTGCGTCCGTCAGACTGTGCATTTCAGGCGGGGCCTCTATGCCGGTCGCTCTGTTGCAGACGTTTGAACAAACCTTTGACGTCACCATTCTGGAGGGGTACGGACTTTCTGAAGCGTCTCCGGTTACTTGTTTTAATCCGTTTGACCGGGGGAGAAAGCCCGGCTCGATCGGGACGAATATTTTACATGTCGAAAATAAAGTCGTCGATACGCTCGGACGCGAATTGCCCGACCATCAAGTGGGAGAATTGATCGTGAAAGGGCCGAATGTGATGAAAGGCTATTACAAGATGCCCGAGGAGACGGAGCACGCGCTGAAAGACGGCTGGCTGTACACGGGTGATTTGGCGAAGCGCGATGAAGACGGTTATTTTTATATCGTCGACAGAAAAAAAGATATGATTCTCGTCGGCGGATACAACGTCTATCCGCGCGAAGTAGAAGAAGTGCTCTACAGCCATGAGGGCATTAAAGAAGCCGTGGTCATCGGCGTTCCTGACGCCAAAACGGGGGAAGCGGTGCATGCTAATATAGTGCCGGGGGACGGTGAGCTGACAGAGCAGGCGGTTTTTGATTACTGTGAAACACATTTGGCAAAATATAAACGGCCGGCGGAAGTGGTTTTTCTTGATGAGATTCCGAAGAACGCGACCGGGAAGCTGCTGAGGCGGGCGGTCCGGGACATGCTTCCGAAATGACGGACGAAAAGCGAAGCCGGGGGCTTCGCTTTTACATGCTGATCCGGTCAGCTCTGCGATTCTTCCTTAATGATGCTTTGCACAAGCTTCGTATCATGCCGGGTCAGTTTGTAATACGTGTTTTTATACTTGTACAGCATATAATTGCCGCCTTCGAGCCACATGCTGAATGAATCGAAACGGTCTTCATGGTATTTGACCGTTCCGTCGTAATCGGGAGATACGCTTTTGGTCAGTTTGACTTGTTTTCCTTGGTTCAAGATATCGAGCATATCTTTTACATTCTGCCTGTCTTTAATTTTGATCTCTTTTTTTCCGTGCTCAGACAGAATAATCAGATCTGCGTTGCTTGATGGAAACACATCGCCGGTCCGGCTGTATACATAGAAGAAAGCAATAACCAAAAGGGCGATTACTACAATAAACGCGATTATTTTTTTCATATTCATCACTCCGTCTTTTAGTCTTTCCCGCTTCCTGTTGTTCCATTCTTTTCTGTTGTGAAAAGATTAACATCCGTTTCGGAGGCTTGGTTCTATTTATTTGCATTTATGCTTACAATAGGAGTAAGTCATAAGGCTAAGGAGGGAGACTTCCATGCGCAAATGGATAGCGGCAGCGGGACTTGCCTATGTGCTGTACGGCCTTTTTTTCTATTGGTATTTCTTTATGACAGGCGACTCCGCCGTCCCGGAGGCCGTAAAGGGAACGAAAGCCGATCCGTCCTCGTTTATGGACCCGGGCCGCCTGGAAGCCGCTGAAAACTTTTCAAATGTAAAGGATTTTTTATTTTTCATCGGTGCGCCGTTAGATTGGTTTTTATTTTTTCTGCTGCTCATTACGGGGCTTGCCAAAAAAATAAAGCATTGGCTGGAAGCAGCGGTGCGCTTTCGGGTGCTGCAAATCGGAAGCTTCGTATTTGTGATTTCACTCATCGTTACGGCGGCTTCGCTTCCGCTTGAGTGGATCGGATATCGGGTTTCGCTTGCGTATCATATTTCGACGCAGACAACAGCAAGCTGGATAAGAGACCATGTCATTGATTTCTGGATCAGTTTTCCGCTGTTTGCCGTGTGTGTGCTTGTGTTTTACTGGCTGATCACAAAGCATACAAAAAAATGGTGGTTTTACGCTTGGTGTCTTACTGTGCCGTTTACCCTGTTTTTGTTTTTTCTGCAGCCGGTCGTGATTGATCCTTTATACAATGATTTCTATCCGCTGAAAGACAAGGAGCTGGAAAGCAAAATCTTGTCGCTTGCCGACAAAGCCGACATTCCGGCCAGCCATGTTTATGAAGTAAATATGTCGGAGAAAACGAATGCGCTGAATGCGTATGTGACGGGAATCGGTTCGAATAAGCGGATCGTTTTGTGGGATACGACGCTTAACAAACTGAAGGATCGGGAAATTTTGTTCATTATGGGGCATGAGATGGGGCACTATGTGATGAAGCACGTGTACATCGGACTGGCCGGGTATCTCCTGCTGTCATTAGCCGGGTTCTATATCATTGACAAGCTTTATAAGCGGCTGTCCAAATTCTTCGGCCGAATGCTTCATATAAAGGGGCCTGAAGATCTGGCCGCCCTCCCGCTGTTATTGCTGCTCATATCCGTTCTCAGTTTTGCTTCTGATCCGATTACGAATGCCGTCTCCCGGTATCAGGAAAACGCCGCCGACCGCTACGGCATTGAGCTGACCGGAAACCGGGAAGCGGCGATTGAGACGTTTCAGGACTTGGCCGATACGGGACTGAGCCGGGTCAACCCGCCGTTTCTCGTCAAAATTTTCAGAGGGAGCCACCCGTCGATCATGGAGCGGATTGAACATGCGGAGGAAGAAAAATAATAAAAAAACCGGCGGGGCCATGGCCGACGCCGGTTTTTTTATGTTTTACTGAGCTGCCGCCTGTACGTTGATCAGCCCTTTTCCGTAGTAGAAAGCATCACCAAGTTTTGTAGTGGTGTTTTCTAAACTGCTGCGGACTTGAGTGTTTGTCCAGTTCGGGTGCTTAGAAAGAATCAAAGCAGCCGCTCCGGCAACGTGCGGAGATGCCATTGACGTACCATTGTACGCGCCGTATTTGTTTCCAGGAAGCGTGCTTTGGATAGAGACGCCTGGTGCCATGACATCAAGCTCAGAACCTACGCTTGAGAAAGATGCTCTTTGGTTGCTGCTGTTAACAGCGCCTACCGCAATGACAGAAGGGTATTTACCAGGGTAGCCCACTGTGCTTGAGCCGCCGGAAGTGCCTTCGTTACCGGCTGCCGCAACGACTACGACGCCGGAAGCAACGGCTTTGTCAACTGCCGCTTTTAACGCTGCAGAACCAGAAGGTCCGCCGAGGCTCATGTTAATAACGTCCATATTGTTTGCGATCGCCCACTCAATTCCGTTAATGATCCAGCTGTACTGGCCGGAACCGTCAGCGCCGAGAACTTTTACAGCGTAAAGAGATGCGCTTGGCGCAACGCCTAATACACCGACTGAGTTATTAAGAGCCGCAACTGTACCGGCAACGTGAGTTCCGTGAGAGTTGTAGTCTTGGAAAGGATTTGTTTCAGAAGGAACCATGCTGGCTCCGCCTGCTACTTTTAAATCAGGATGAGAAGAATCGATACCGCTGTCGATAACCGCTACTTTCACATTTGATCCGGTGAAGCCTTGAGAGTGCAGAGCAGGGGCTTTAATTTGTGATACGCCGTAAGGCACGGACTGCGCGTACGCTTTTGCAACGTGATCTTCTTCAACGTAAGCGACGCTTGGGTCTTTTTTCAGCTCTTTTACAGCTTTTTCATTTAATGTAGCTGAAGCTGCGTCTACATATTTGAATTGCTTTTGCACTTTCCCGCCTTTTTCAGAAATGACATCTTTTTTCTTAGCGGCGCTCATCGTGCTCATTGTCTGTTTAAATCCGACAATGTATTTCTTTTCCCCGTTTGATTTCCCTGCCGCCTGGGCAGGAGACGTGCTGCCGAACGCCATCGTAAAGATTAACGCTAAAGCAAACAGCAAACTGATCCATACCTTTTTGCCTCTCACTCTTTATCCTCTCCTTTTTTTCATTTGCAGAACAACCAATAGACAGATTATTCTGTGGATTAATTGTATAGCATGGAATAATATTTTAGTAGACCCAATTTTTTTCAATTTGTTTTATTTCTATTTAGGTATATCATCTCTCTTTCGTTTAATAGGAACCCGAAATATTTAAATTTTAATGGAAAAAACCGATGGAAGGACATGAGTATTTGTACACAGCCGCAATCGCTCTCTTGTTTGCTGGGTCGAACGGTTTGATTCCATTTTTGGAAGCTGCGGCAAAAACAGGATAAATGTCACCTTTTGTTGAATGCAGAAGTCTGATGGAAACGAAAGCGGAATGAAATAAAGCGGCCGGCATGAATCAGTCTTCGGCTTTCTTGACGGAGAAAAGCTGTGAAACCATTTTATAAAAATAATGATAATGAATATCATTGATACTTATATTGTCAATGATATAATTGCGGAAAAACGAAAGAGGGGGAACAGATGAAACAAATTTTCAGTATGCTGATGATCTTATCCGTTCTCTTCATAACGGCATGCTCAGAACAGGGACATGAAACCGCCGTCAGGCACGATCTGGGGACGGCGCATGTGGCCGCGCACCCGCAGCGCATCGCCGTATTGAATGAGGGCTTTATTGATACCCTCCATGATCTCGGCATAAAGCCTGTGGCTGCGGCGGATAATCGGACAGAGCGAAACGACGGCAGTCCGTCTGTCGGACCACCGTCACACCCTGATTTGAAAAAGATCACTTCGTTAAAGCCCGATCTCATCATTGCAGACTCAAGCCTTCACATGGGGATATACCGAAAACTGACAAAGATCGCTCCGACAATCGCTTTAAAAAATGAAGCTGCGGATTATCAGGATGCGGTTGATGCTGCCCTTACTATTGAAAAGGCGGTCGGTAAAGATGGCATCATAGAGAAACAATTGTCGGCTCAGGAAGAAAAGCTGAATGACATCAAAAGAAAGCTGGATGCAGAAGGCGGCACGATTTTATTAATTGACGCTGCAAATGACAGCATTTCCGTAAAGGATGATCAGTTTTTTACGTCCCGGCTTTTGACGCTCGCAGGGTTTACCTATGCGGTCCAGACGGATTCCGGTGGGAAATCAGACTCTATCAAAATGACGCCCGGGCAGCTTTTGCATATCGATCCTGATTACATCGTGCTGTTGGACGGTGAGAAAGAACTCGAAAAAAATCACTTCTGGAAACAGCTGACAGCTGTAAAAAACGGACACGTTTACCGCGCGGACAGGGCGGTATGGACGGAGCGCCGGAGCATTGACGGTGCGGACGCCATATTACATGATCTTCAGAAAAAAATGCTCGCCAAAAAGGCCCAAAACTGAATTCGGGCCTTTTTGTTATGATTCTGATAGGTGGCTGCTTACATTGTAATCTTTGACGCGCCATTTATTTTCAATTCGTTCGATATTGCTCAGGCACGCATTGACAAGCTTAGCGTTTTGGATGCCGGTATCACCGTCTGAAATGGCGGACAAGAGGGCATGAATGGCTGCGCCGTGAGCGACGATCAGAACTTTTTGCTCAGGAAACCGCTCCTGAACTTTCACTAAACCGGCAAGCATTCTGTCTGTCAGCTCTTCTGCTGTCTCCATGTTCGGGTAGTTTTTATCCGGGTAGCGCTTCGACCGTTCCGGTAAAGACATTCCTTCCGCATCACCGTAGCTCCGTTCTCTGAAATCTTCCATGACGACAATGGGAAGATTCAAAAATCCGTTAATAATGTCAGCTGTTTTTCTGGCCCGTTTCATCGGGCTTGAGACGATGACATCCCATTCGGACCCCTTTAAGTACTCTCCTGTTTCTTTCGCCTGACGCTCTCCCGTCGCATTTAACGGAATATCCGATTTGCCTTGAAGCTTCTTTTGGGCATTCCAATCAGTCTCTCCATGTCTTACTAAACAAACGGCAGTCATAAAGTCTCCACTCCGATCATTTTTTATCGATATCATCTATTATACTGCCGTTACGTTAACACTTCAAAGAGAAGCGCCAGTCCGACTCCGCCTCCGCTGCCGATCGCTGCTGCTGCGTAGCGGGCATCCGGGCGTCTTTTTGCTTCATAAAAAAGCCGGGTGACAAGCGCCGCCCCGGAAGCCCCGTACGGATGCCCGACGGCCAGAGCGCCGCCCCGGACATTTATTTTAGAATACGGCACTCGAAGCTGCTGTGAAAAAACGCATATTTTGACGGCAAACGCCTCGTTGATTTCGTATATATCAATATCATCCGGTGACAGGTCCCGTTCCTTCAAAAGTTTTTTGACGGCATACACCGGAGCTGCTGACGGATAATGCGGATGGACGCCGCTTACCGCGCTTCCGATAAAACGCAATCCCGGCTTTAAACCGAGAGACCGCGCTTTTTGTTCTTCCATCACACAAACTGCCGCCGCCCCGTCAGAAATTCCGCAGCTGTTGGCGGCGGTGACAGAGCCTCCGGACTGAAAGACGGGCTTGGCACGGGAGATGAGAGGCTCCATGTTCCGCTTTTTCAGCATGTTTTCGTCAGCGGCGAATCCGTGACAGGGAAGAATTTCCGGGCGGTACAAGCCGTCTTCGTGCGCTTTGACGCTCCGTTCATAGCTGAGAAGGGCATATTCGTCCTGCATCTTTCTCGTTACGCCGTAAGCCTGTGCCGTATACTCTGCTGCTATGCCCATATCAGGATCGCCGATGTGTTCAGGAGAAAAGCGCGCCCGGGATGAGAAAGGGGAACGGCTGCTGCTCTCCGCTCCTCCCGCGATGTATGTGCTCCCCGCACCGGCTTTAACAAAGTGGCACGCGACCCTCACGGCGTCCAGTCCGGAGCCGCACTGCCTGTCGATGGTCGTACCGGACACGCTCAAAGGAAGTCCGGCGGCCAAGGCTGACAGCCGGGCGAGATTCCCGCCGCGGCCCGTCGCGTTTCCGATCAGGACTTCATCAATGTCTTCGGGCATGTTCCGGCTCAAATGGCGGATCAGCGGAGCTGCCAAATCTTCTGGGAGACAGTCTTTTAACAGGCCGTTTTCCCGGGCGAAAATTGTCCGTTTCGCATCCGTAATTACAGCTTCCATTCCATCATGTCCTTTGCCTGCTTTTGTACGGCGGCACGGGCGATCTTTCCGCCGGCTGTTTCCGGTATTTCTGAAAACAGCCATTTCTTCGGGATTTTATATGCCGCCAGCTGCTCGCGGCACTGTTTCTTCAGTTCCTTTACATTTGCATCTCCGTCGATCACCGCAACGGCGATGCTGCCCCAATAATCATCAGGAATGCCGATGACGGCCGCTTTTCTGACGCCCGGACAGCGGTTGAGCACACGTTCTATCTCTTCCGGGAATACATTCAGGCCGCCTGATACGATCATCCCGTTTTCACGTCCTTCGATATAAAGATAGCCTTCACGATCAATATATCCCATGTCATCAACCGTCATCCAGCCGGAATCATCAGGTTTTGCGCCGTTGATGTATCCGGAAAATTTCATCGGGCTGTTCACAAAAATCTTCCCCGTTTCGCCCGGCATGCAGCGTTCTCCGCCGGGCCGGCGGATTTCGATTGTAACTTTTTCAAACGGGCGGCCCGCCGCGTCAGGCTTTCGGGCGCTGTCTTCAGGCGATAAGAACGCCACGAAACTCAGCTCAGACGTTCCGTAAAAATCGTACAACCGCAAATGGGGATAGCGCTCTGACAGCGCTTGTTTAGATGAAGCGGGCCAGTCTGCACCGGAAGAAATCACCTTGAGCGGTGTATCCGGAAACGACTCTAGTGAGAGCAGGGCGTCCGTCATTGTCGGAACGGTATATAGAACGTCAGCTTGTCTGAGCCGGTCTTTCATTCCGGCCGGGTTGAATTTTCTTTGAAGGATGACGGTTCCGCCGATAAACAAAGTGCTGACGGCGCCGTATAAAAAGTGTGACGAGCGAAGCGTGCCCGGTACCAGCACTTTGTCATCAGGGGAAATGCCGAATTCACGTTTCGTACAAGAAAAGCTCTCCAGCCACGAACGGTGAGAGCGGGTGAAGGCTTTCGGCTTACCGGTCGATCCCGAGGTGAATCCGGTATAAAAGGGCAGGCCGGCGTTTTTGATAAAAGCGCCTTCCGTTTTTTCCGCCTCGATCAAAGGCCTGCATTCATCCCACAGGATGACAGGCGTTTTGACGCCGTCCAGTCTGCCGCTCAGCCGGCGGTCACAGATGACGAGGCCGGTTTTGCTGATGTTCAGCTGGTCCGCGAGTTCCGCCGCTGCCGAGCGGGGATCTAACGGAACCGCCGTGCAGCCGGCATGCGCCGCCCCTGCGAAAAGTTGTAAAAAAGGGATGCCGTTCGGCAGTAATATTGCAATGTTTTCCGGCTTACCTGAAAGGCTGCCAAGCCAGTTTGCGGTTTGGTTAACTAGCCTGTTCCAAGTTTGATAGGTGATCTGTTCTGTTTCTGTCTGAATTGCGATCTGTTCCGGCGCTTGTCCGGCTGTATCTGAATATGATGATGTAATCATGATGACTAAAATCAGCTTCCTTTCGTCGGCAAAAGCCGGCTTGCTTGAAGAGTTTTTCTGATTCTTACGGCTGCGAATGAGGCTGCGGCCGCTTTAAGCAGATCTCCGGGCACATAGATGAGGCTGAGCTTTACGGCAGTCAAGATATCAATGTGCATCATAAAAGCCTGAACGGGAATGCCGATGACATACAAAAACAGCACGCCGAACAAGAACTGTCTGATAAACAAATGGGGGACAGCAGCTGAGCGAAGGCCTTGGATGCTGAGGCTCAGCAGTAATGCCGCCAGCGGATATGCGATGAGATATCCGGCGCTCGGCCCGAAAAAAACCCCGAACCCGCCTCTGCCGCCTGAAAGGAGAGGCGCTCCGCATGCCACAATCAGCAAAAACAGCAATTGGCTTAAAAACGCCGCTTTCGGTTTTAGGATGCTTCCCGATAAGAGCACACCGATCGTCTGGAGCGTAATCGGAACCGGCGTAAAGGATAAGAAAAGCGGCGGGAGCACCCCCAAAAGTCCCATAATGGCGGTAAACACGGCAATATGCATCATTTCTGTCAATTTCATTATGTATTCCTCCAGCTTATCAAAATATGTTTATACAATAAAGCGAGTCTTTATATATGTCAACTCTATTATATTTTAAGTTAACATTAAAAAGACCGGCCCTTTATGAAAAAGGCCGGTCGGTTTATCTTTATTCTTCTGTAAGGATAACAAGTGAATCAACGGATGATGCAACGTGGGAAACCGCGCGGCTGACTTCTTGAAGGCCGCCGAGAAAGGCCTGCAAATCAACGTCGATTTTGCCTGTCTGGTCTTTGCTCGTTTTCATGCTTTGGACGATGTCATCAAACAGACGGTTGATCTGCGCCATTTTTTCTTTCGTTTCACTTACAAGTCCGTTTACATCTTTAATATGTTTGGACACAATGTTGATTTGTGTATTGGTATTGTTCACGAGCTCTGATACGGTGGAAACGGTTTTTTTCGTATCCTCTGAAAGCTTTCTTACCTCCGTCGCCACAACGGCGAACCCTTTGCCGTGCTCCCCGGCTCTCGCGGATTCTATTGAAGCGTTGAGTGACAGGAGATTCGTTTGCTCGGCGATCCCCGTCACGATGCCGAAGATTTTTTCGATCTGCTGGGCGATGTCATTCAGCTTGTCCATTTCTTCTTCAATCTGCAGAAGGCTGGCGTCGATTTTATTCATCTGCTGCTGCTGGCTTTCAAGCTCTTTTTTCCCGCCGATTGATTTTTCTTCGACATGTACGGAAGTGACGGTGCCGGCTTTTGACGCCTCGGAAATGCCCTCGGATTTATCGACCAGCTCCTGCACGGCTCTGCTCGTTTCTGAAAACAAATCAGCGAGTGATCCGGATGTTTCCTGGATTTTTTGATGAAGACGGGCTTTCTTTTCCTCTTGTTCGTCACGCTGGCAGTTATATTCGCTCTGGAATGCTTCAAGGACGAGCTGCTGTTCAAGATTCAATATTTTCGTCGTCGCTTTGATCGCTTTTAAAAGCTCATGCAAATCCGGAATGGTTGCTTCATATATGTTCATCATCGACAGAAGCAGATCCTGAAACGCTCCCATATACCATTTCGGTTCAAGGCCGATCCGCAAGTGGATGGAAGCGATGCGCTGTCTTTTTTCAATGAATTCATCATCAATCGTGCCGGCAAACATCTCATGGATATGACGCCGTAATGTTTTTTTCAGGCGCTCGACCGTGCTGTGGTCGTTAATGATCGTCATTAATGATTTTTCGTGGTCCAGGTTTCGGTAAAAGGAATCGACGATTGTTGAGATATGTTCTTTAATTAACGGCTGCAGCTCTTCAAGCACATGAAGTTCTTCGTTTCCGAGCCTGACCATTTTCAGCTGTTTTTGGACATCTGCATATTGATTTGAAAGCGCGATGCGTTTTTTTCCATCGGCTTCCGAAAAATAAGCTGTTTCTTTTTTGCGGTCTTTTTTAAATAACAATATAAGTTCCCCCAGATATTCTCTTTTTCTTTTTATCGGTATGGAAGGAACTTGAATGAAGGAATCTGATAAAAATATTTTAATGCAAAAAAAATAAAACCATTCGTACAGAATGGTTTAGTTAATCTTGGCTGAGGCGCTTCAGCGGCTTGATGGCGGGACCTTCGGCAACCCCGCCGTCGGGTGTGAACCGGGATCCGTGACAAGGACAGTCCCACGTCCGTTCGCCGTCATTCCATTCGACCTCACAGCCCAAATGGGTGCATGTCGTATCGACAAGATGCAGACAGCCTTTTTCATCTTTATAGGCGCCGGCCCGTTTGCCGTTTACCGTTACGATTTTTCCCTCCCCGGGCCGAAGAGTCTCAGGTGAAGCGTCCGGCCTCTCAAGTTTGCCCGAGATAAGGTGTTTGGCCACGTCGGCATTATAGGAAATCAGTTTTTTCAGTCCCGGATCTGCGTGGAAGCGTGACGGAATAAACAGGCCGGAAAACGGGTTCTTTTTGTTTTGAATATGATCAGCAAAAAGCTTCGCGGCGAGCGCTGAGCTTGTCATGCCCCATTTTTTAAAACCGGTCGCCGCCAAAATATGTTCTTCATCTCCTGAGATGGGACCGATGAACGGAATTTTGTCAATGGTGACAAGGTCTTGTGCAGACCAATGATATGGGATGCTTTCAACTCCGATTGTGTCTTCCGCAAATTGTTTCAGCGCTTCGTAATGCTCGGACATTTCTTTTCCCTGGCCTGTTTTGTGGCTTTCGCCGCCGACAAGCACCAGTTTTTCACCGTTCAAATCGGTGTATCGCAGTGATCTGGACGGCTTGTCTATGCTGAGATACATCCCGTCCGGATACGCTTGTTTCGGTTTTACCGCGAGTACGTAGGATCTGCTGGCATACATTCTGGCGGCGTAAAGCCCGCCTCCATCATAAAAAGGAAAGTGGGAAGAGCAGACAATATAGCTGCACTTGATGCCGTGTCTGTTTTTCGTGACCACTTCCGGCTGCGGTTCTTTTTTTATGTCGATCGCAGCCGTCTGTTCAAAAATCCGCGCCCCGTTTTTGACGATCTCTTTCACGAGCGCCGCGCCATATAAAAGGGGATGGAATTGCGCCTGATTCTTCATGGCGAGGCCGAGCCTGCAATCAACGGGGACGGGAAGTTCTTTCACAAGCTCGTGTTCAATACCGAGCTTGGTATAAGCTTCCTGCTCACTGCGCATTTTTTTGACGCCTGATTCTGTATTCGTGTAAAGATATGCGTCTTGTTCAATCAGTCTGCAGTCAATCGAAAGGTCTCTGATGATCTGCTTCATGTCTTCCATGGCGCGGAGATGGGCTTCGAAATACAGCCTTGCGCTGGTCAGGCCGATCTGCTGAATAAGATCGGCATAGATGAAATCATGCTGGGCGGTGATTTTTGCGGTCGTTCCCGCGGTCGTCCCGTTTAAAATCCGGTCTGCTTCAATGACAGCGACACGGAAACCTCTTTTCGTCAGTTCGTATGCCGTTGTCAGGCCCGTAATTCCTCCGCCGATAACCGCAATATCGCATTCCGTATCTTCAGTGAGGGCGGGAAAGGAAGGAATGTCAGCTGTTGCTTTCCAATAGGAAGCCGGTTCGTCGTTTGAAAAAGTAGTCAATTCAGATTTACCTCCTCTGTTGTATATTCTTAATTTTTCCAATAAGACTCTGTTCATACATGAAATTCGTATAAGATGCTCAAATTACTCATAATATAGTAATTAATGTAAAGGAGTGATCAAAATGGCTAACCAGAAGAAGAAAACCTTGCCGCCGCAGCATCAAAACCGGCAGCCGGGCTTTGAATATGTAATGGACCCGCGCCCCGTTTTTGACAAACCGAAAGCGGCGAAAAAACTTGAAGGGAAAACGGCGATCATCACGGGCGGAGACAGCGGGATCGGCCGCGCCGTATCCGTTTTATTCGCGAAGGAAGGCGCTAATGTGGTCATCGTTTACTTTGATGAGCATCAGGATGCCGAAGAGACGAAGCAATATGTAGAAAAAGAGGGGGCGAAGTGTATGCTGATTGCAGGGGATGTCGGCGACGAAGCCTTTTGCAACGATGTCATCCGCCAGGCGGGCCAAGCCTTTCCTTCCATTGACATCCTGGTCAACAACGCAGGTGAGCAGCACGTGCAGCCGGGGATTGAGAAAATCACGAGCCACCAGCTCATCAGAACGTTTCAGACGAATATTTTTTCAATGTTTTACTTAACGAAAGCCGCGCTCCCCCACCTGAAAAAAGGAAGTTCAATCATTAATACGGCCTCTATTACCGCCTATAAAGGCCACAAAACATTGATTGACTATTCAGCGACAAAAGGGGCGATCGTCACGTTTACAAGATCTCTTTCCCAATCTCTTGTCACTCAGGGCATCAGGGTAAACGCAGTGGCGCCGGGGCCGATCTGGACGCCGCTGATCCCGGCGAGCTTCTCGGCGAAGGAAGTGGAAGTCTTCGGCTCAGACGTGCCGATGCAACGCCCGGGAGAGCCTGTTGAAGTGGCTCCGAGCTATTTGTACTTAGCAAGCGATGATTCCTCATATGTCACGGGCCAGACGATTCATGTGAACGGCGGCACCATCGTAAACGGATAATCTAAAAAAGCCAATCCATATGGATTGGCTTATTCACTCTGTTTGAGTGCGGCATATTCTTTTGAAAGCGTGAGGAACGCTTCTTTATTTTTATCATCAAGCGCCTTATTAATCTGCATGGTCAGCATGGCGAGCCGGCGTTTATACAAGGATTCATCAAGCACCATTTGAATGTAAATATCGGCCATTGTCACATCGAATTCGTTTGCTTTTTGCGTGTTGCGGGACTTCATGAGCTCAGTGTACGACTTTTTCTCTTTCATAAAGAATCCCCCCAATGCCTTTTTTATAGTATATGGATAACGGCCGGAAAAATCAATTAATTTTTATAATCTTTAGACAACTAATACTTGGAAATATATCGACATATCCTGCAAATTGACGAAAAAACGAAAATGATCATCGTATAAATGAGGTGAAACGAAAAAGAAAAACAATATTTAAATAGTAATTTAAGACTAAATTACATCTTTAAAAGGTGATTTTTAGCTATATTCAAAAAAAACCTGTCGTTTTCCAATGACAGATGATAGATTATTAGTATAAATTTTCAAGAAAAGGATTGGAGGCTGCACATTATGTGCCAGAAAACACACGCACCCTTAGAAAGCTACGAAGTAAATCGTTCAACCATCGCTGTTTTGCCTGAGGAAATAGACGGTAAAATGGGGTCGAAGGTCATTGAAAAAGACTGCATTCTGTATGTCAGCATGAAGCCGATTCACATCATCGACAGAAGCTGCCGCTACTTTGGCTCCAGCTATGCCGGGAGAAAAGCGGGAACATATGAAGCGATTAAAATTTCTCACAAGCCGCCGATTATGGTGGACCCTTCAAATCACATCTTTTTATTCCCTACACTTTCTTCTGCAAGGCCTCAATGCGGCTGGATATCTCATGTGCACGTTAAAGATTTTCAACCGACGGCATTTGATGACACAGCGGTCACGTTCTCAAACGGCAAAACGATGGAACTGGAAGTATCCTATCATTCTTTTGAAAATCAGGTTTACAGAACCGCCTATCTCAGAACCACTTTTCAGGACAGGATGGGCAGTCATGTCCCGAAGCGGCAGGAATTCATGCTGTATCCGAAAGAAGAGCGGACAAGAATGATCTACGACTTTATTTTGCGGGAGCTGGGGGAGAGATATTAGAGAAAGCTGTGATGTGAAGGGACGGGTCCTCTCCTTTTGGGGAGGGCTTATGATTCGTCTAAGATTACAAAATTTTCATTTAATGATAATATTAAAGAAAAAATTCTTGTAATTAAGAGGTGTTAGCATGAATATTGATTCGCAAGCTATAGCTACAATTATTGCTGCTGTTATAAGTTTATTTGCGGGAGCTGCCCTGTTTCGTTTTAAATTAAATGCAAAAAAAACGACTGTTAATAAAATTAAAGGAAACAATAACGTTATTCAGTCTGGCAAAAGAAATAACTCTATAATCAATGAAAAGAAGGATTAAGTTATGAAAAACAAAATTAAAGGAAATAAAAATGTCATTCAATCAGGTTATCAAAACTTATCAATTGCGGATTCTGAAGTAACAATAGTGAAAGTCTCTACAAAAGATAAGATTAATGAATTTATGTCTCAAGGAAAACAAGATGAGGCCATAAAACTTTTACAGTATTATAGAAAACAACTAGAGAGTAGTCACCCTTTTTCCCCATTTTATAAATACGAAATTATTGATGTTGGTGATAGAACCTTAGTTAAGCATTCTCCTATAAACAAGCAAGCCGCTTATGATTATCCCTTATCATATAAAACCAATTTTACAGTTGATGATAACGAAATTAATGGATTTACTGATCTAAACGAGCTTATTGAAAATGCTTTTTTTAAAAGAAAAAAAGTTAAAATAAACTTATTATCTCTGCAAGCAATAATTGGTAGTGAACCAGTGCACACACCACACTTAAATGAGTTTATTAAGGGAAATGAGTGGTTTATTGCACCTATAGGAGAGCCGCCGATCTTAAAATTAAATTTATATATCAAAAACCCTTCATCTGATATTATTATAGACTATCTTGAGATGAGTATTAACGAATTTAACAGAAAGAAAGGTTACATGATTATTAATAACGATGTTCAAGAAGATTCCAAGTTACAGGTAAGTATGTTAATTCCTCTCGTGATGAGTACAGATGGAAATTCATTCTCAATTGTTTCTGCTGAAATTATACTCAATATGAAAACAAGACAAGATTATGAAAAAAATGTTAGTGCACATAAAATTTTATTGAATTTTTTGGATGTTATTTCCGAAAATAAACATCCATTAGCATTTAAAGAGCTGGTCAGTGGGAAGGACTTTATGGTTGCAGAGAATTACATAAATAAACCTAAAGATGATAAGCTTGATTTTGAATTAGAAATTATAAAAAGGCTCAGTCGATTGGAGGATTTTTTCAAACTTACATTTGAACTCCCCGATACTATTTCAAAAGATGAATTTGAAGGAATTGAGTTGTTAGAAAGTATTATGAATAATACATTTGTTGAAAAAAAACTAGACAAGCTTGAATTGAGTGGAATTCAAAAAGAATCAGTTGAGAGTCTTATTTCTTTTTTTGATAAATGTGATGAGGACGGCATACCTTTTTATTTAGAGAGAAGCGGAGTTAATCCCCGCATAGAATTGTTTGGTGCGATTATTCCTATTGAAAAGATTGAATTAACATATAAATCATTGAGAATTTTCGAAATAGAAAAAATTAAGGAGAAATATAAGTTTATGGATTGTGGTGATAATATAACAATTAAATTTATTCCTGGTTCAAATCCACTATTTAAAGAACGGGTTATTTTAAAAAATGATGAATCTATAAGAAATTGAAATTATTGTAATAGCAGCAAGACTGTAACGATAAAAATCAGATTGATAGGAGTTTATTAGGATTGTTAAAATGTTACCAAAATTAAACTATTAATGGTATAAGAAGAATAATTGTTTATAATATTATTTGGCAGAAGGAATTTATAAACAAGAACTAATGAGAGAACAGTGCTTTGAAAAAGATTTGATTGAAATGAATAAACAGAGAGAATTGAATTGGGAAACACTTCATTCATAAATACTCTGATTCGCTAGAATTGTTGATGATTTCATTAAATGAAAAAGCATCCTTTTTTTCGAAATGGATCATGCAAGAAGGAGATTAGAAATGTTGAATTTGTGAAAGCCGATCAATCAAGAATGTAGCATACCTTTCTTAATTTTCCTTTAGACTTTCTTAAACAGATTGGAGCTATTTTCTTGAGGAAATCCTTGCCCCGAAGGAAGAGGACAAGAATGATCTACGACTTTATTTTGCGGGAGCTGGGGGAGAGATATTAGAGAAAGCTGTGATGTGAAGGGACGGGTCCTCTCCTTTTGGGGAGGGCTTTTTTTGATTTACATGCCCGGGCAGAGTTGTATCGTGTCCGTCTGTTGGCTATGATGATGTAAAGAGTAATGATATTTCATTTTAGGAGAGATGGGCATGGATGTGTTTGCAAAATATGTATCAGGAATCGACAACCCGGATCACCGTCTCAAAGCAGAGGAAATTTTGTCGTGGACGGCTGGCCAATTTCCGAACTTAGAAGCGCAGATCAAGTGGAACAAACCGACATTTACCGATCACGGCACCTATATCATTATGTTTGCCGCGGCAAAAAATCATTTGAGCATTTTACCTGAAAAAGAGACGATGGAGCATTTTGCCGATGACATCGCTCAAGCCGGGTACAGCGCTTCTTCGCGCCTGTTCAGAATTCGATGGACTGATCCGGTGCACTATGATCTGCTTAAGAAGATCATCGAATTTAACATCAAGGAAAAAGCTGAAAATCCGGGGTTTTGGCGCTAGCGGACGTGATGTTGAAGGAGGAAGACATGGACGTTTTCAAAGACTATTTATCAAGTATCGACAGCCCTGATCATCGTCTGCGAATGGAGGAAATCCTCTCGTGGACGGCTGACCAATTTCCGAACTTAGAAGCGCAGATCAAGTGGAACACGCCAATGTTTACCGATCACGGCACCTTTATTATCGGCTTTGCGGCGGCAAAGCATCATGTAAGTGTTTCCCCCGAAGAAGCTGGAATTGCGCATTTTGCCGAGGACATTGCCTGTGCCGGCTACAGCGCTACTTCCCGTTTGTTCAGAATTCAATGGACTGAACCGGTGCATTATGAGCTGCTTGAACGCATGATTCAATTCAATATTCAGGATAAAGCGGACTGCTCAGCATTTTGGCGGAAATAATGAAAGAAATGTTAAAAAAACAACCCTGAGGAGGGCTGTTTTTTTATTGGAAACACATGCTCAGCCCATTTTAATCAAGAAGCAATGGATGACGTACTATAAAAAATAAGGAGTACGAAGCAGTGAATGAATTTTATAAGGCGTTAACACATGTAAATAAAATTTTTTATGAACCAAATCACTTAACGATACATGATATTCAAGAAGAAGCTCAAAACTCAGAGTATGGGGCCGGTATGTTTCAACTGCATTCAAAATCAGTTCGATTCAGAGTCGCAAAAATAACGCCTAACAAGATAGGACAGTTTGTTGCTTTTTGGGAAAAAGATGGAGATGGTAAAAACCAAGCCTTTTCATATGAAAAAGCTGCTGATTTATTGGTTATCAATACTTTTTCCAGTAATAACCACTTTGGACAATTCGTTTTTCCAAAAGAAGTTCTTGTAAAGCAAAATATCCTTAAAACAGCCGCTACAAAAGGAAAAATGGCAATTAGAGTTTACCCTGAATGGGAAAATCCCACTAGCAAACAAGCTATCGAAACACAAAAATGGCAGTTGGCATATTTTGTTGAGGCAAACGATGCAGATCGTTTTCCAGCACAAGACCTGTTAAAGCTATATTCTAACTAAAATTGGACAGCCCTGAGCCGGCTGACAGTATGTGAAGTTAACTGGTGCGTGAGTTGGAGAATAACGGGGAACCTCAACAAATGAGGTTCCTCTAATTGTTATATAGAAATCGACATTTTGAATGTAACAGAGTTTGTTTATTAAACGTAATCCGAAAAATAAGGGATTTGCGTATCCGGCAGACCCTCACGAAACGCACGATGACAGAAATCGTGCGTTCAACATTCTTTATTTGACGACAGACATGCTGACGCTGCTGCCTGACACTGTCAATTTGGCAAAATCCTGTGTATCAATCACAGGTGTGACTGCTTTATTGTCAATCGTGATGTTCGTAAAGGCTGTTGAGAAGTTTGATTTGATGTAAGGGCGCTGATCCTCTGATGTGACCGCGACGGTGGCGAGCGCTTTCCATTTTGAGACAGAGCCTACATTTGTTTGGGCGAGTTCTGAGATGATGCGGCCGGTGTATCCGTCATTATTCGTGCCCCAGTATGTGGCGCGGGTATTGCCGTTCAGATTTTTGTAGATGGTCAGCTGTACGGTGCTGCCGGGCCGGAAGCCTTTCGTATAGGTGAATTGGCTTTCTCCTTCCAGATACTTGACCTGGCCTTGTCCCTTTGAACCGACTTTCATGATCGGTTTCCATACATGATAGGTGTCACTGTACTGAAGTCCGATATCAGCCTCTGTGCCTCCGGTAAATCCTGAGTAAATATAGGCTGTCCCATTTGACACCTGAATTGAGCTTGGAAGCTGAATTTTCGTGACGAGTACAGAACCCGTGCTGTTCAGGTAGGCCCTTCCGCCGATTCCTTTGCTGAGCTGAGACGCCGCTTCCGCCGTATTGGGACTGATCAACCCCGGAATTTCCGCCGTACATGTGCCGAATAGAACGGCTGTAGTGAGCACACCCGCAAAAAGCCCTTTTTTCATCATCATTTCTCCTCCTATCATCATAGTCAGATAGCGCTATCAATTCATATTATAAAAGGTTTTGGGAAAAATTCCATAAAAGATATACAGTCGGACGTAAATTGAAACTATTTTCCTATTTCTCTTGTAAATGGAGATTATTTGAACTATGATATGTTCAGCAATACCGCATAACTCAGGAGAGGGGATAGGATAGAGATGAAAAAGACGGCAGTTGTGCTTTTGTCTTTCGGTCTGGTGTTCGGATGTTCATACGGAGCGGGGCAGACGGCAGAAGCGAAAACAAAGGTGAAAACGTATCAAAACTGCAAGGCGCTGAATAAGGTGTATAAGGGCGGCGTGGCCAAATCGTCGAAAGTGAAAAACAAGGGCGGCAGAACAAAGTACAAGCCGTATGTATCAAAAGCGCTTTACAATGCAAATAAAAGACTTGACCGAGATAAAGACTATATCGCATGTGAGAAATAAAAAAACAAGCCTCTTTAAAGAGGCTTGTTTTTTAAATGGATTCGGCGGTGACGGCGGTTCCGTATCCGATTAATTCGGATGTGTTCTGTCCTGCGGTCAGTTCGAACCGCAGGCCGACGATGGCGTTTGCTCCGAGCTGCTCCGCCTCTCTGATCAGCCGCTCTTTCACCGCTTTTTTGGAGTCTTCCAGCATTTCAGTATAGCTTTTCAATTCGCCGCCGACGACAGATTTTAAGCCTGCAAGCAAGTCTTTGCCGATGTGTCTGGACTGGACGATACTGCTTGTCACCAAGCCTTTCACTTCCGTAATCTGTTTTCCGGCGACGGTTTCGGTCGTTGTCATGATCATGCGTTTTTCCCCTTTCGTGTATCTTACCGCTATCTTACCATTTAAGCCGCCTTTTCGGCTGCGCTGATTTGTTTTTTTCTGACTGCGGCGCTGACTGCAAACATGACGGCAATGTTCAGAACCAGTGCGATGATGCCTGTATTCATATCCTTAACGATCTGCGGAAGAAACGGAAAGAGGGTTCCGATGGTTGATTCGGTCAGCGTAATGAAGGCCACCGTTCCGACCCCGGCCGTTATGCCGGCAAAAGCGCCGTGGCTTGTGATGAAACGCCGCTTCGGCAGGCTGAATAAGAGGGCGGGGAAAAGCTGGGTGACAAGGCTGTAGCCCATTAAAAGCAAGGTGACGATGGTATTTCCGCCTTTCAGCGTAAAATATACGGATATCAGCGCGATGACGGGTACGGCGTATTTCGCGAGCCGTGAGACTTTTTCGTCAGTCGTGCCGGGCAGAATGGCTTTGTACACATTTTTGGCGAACAGCGTGCTTGAGGCCATTAATATCATTGAACCGGGTACAAGCGCCGTCAGAATGCCCGCCGATCCGATCAGTCCGACAAACCAGGGATCAAAGGTTTTCACAGACAGCTTTAATAAGGCGAGATCCGTGTCCGTCCCTTTTAAACCGGGCACCTGCAGAATCGCCGCAAATCCGGTAAAGATGACAAACAGCAGGACGAGCTGATAAAGAGGCATGATGATTGCGTTTTTCCGAAACACCCGCGGATGCTCCGCCGAATAGGAAGCGGCAAATGTATGGGGCCACATATAAAAGCCGAGGGCGGTCAGCAAAACCGTTGAGCTGAACCAGGAAACGCTCTGTCCGGTTTCCGGCAGCGTGAGAAAACCGGGTTTTGCGGCGTCAATTTGTTTGAACATCTCCGTAAATCCGCCATAGTAATGAATGGGCAGATAAATGCCTAAATACAGGACGATGCCTAAAATCATGATATCTTTAACGACTGATATCCACGCTGAACCGTGGATTCCTGATATCATCACATAAATCGTGATGGAGACAGCGCCGATCCAGACAGCGGCTGAGGGCGGAATCTGTCCGTATGACGTTGCTGAAACAATTAATCCGAGCCCTTTCAGCTGCAGGACGAGATAGGGGATGAGGGATGCGATGCCGACGAGCGATACGAGAATGCCGAGGAGCGGGCTGTTGTATTTTGAAATGAAAAAATCTGATTGCGACATCAGTTTGTGTTGTTTGGCGTAAGTCCACACGGCTGGCAGAAGCCAATATGACAAAATGTAGGCAAGGCAGCCGTACGCGATAATATAAAAGGCGGGGCCTCCTTTTCCGTAAGCCCATCCGCTTCCGCCGAGGAATGTAAAGGTCGTGTATATTTCTCCCGCCATTAATAAAAAGACAAACATCGTGCCGAAGCCGCGTCCGCCCACCGTCCATTGTTCAAGGTCCATATGTTTTCCTTTTCGGGCCCGGATTCCGAGATATACACAAAACAGGAGCACGGCGGCCATTACGGGAAATGCTGCGTTCATTCCGCCTCACCCGCCTTATTTTCTTTGTCCAATTTGTAAACGGCGGCCATCAGAACGGAAGTCAGCACCGCCCAGATGACGACATACGCGAGAATGAAAGGCATTCCGAAAACATAAGGCGTCACCCGGTTGGCAAATGGAATGCCGGCGAGAATTCCGAAAAAGGGCAGGGCGGCGAGAACATGAATCAGTTTCATAACATTCCTCCTTTTCATTGAAAACAGCGTGTCCCGATTATAAAGAAAATCATGTTGAATGTATAGTGTGAATAGTCTGAAATTTATCAGTTGAAAAGGAAAAGCAGTCCCGGCTGCTTTTTAAATGGTCGCAAGAGACAGGTAATATTCTAATAAGGCGGTTACCTGTTCCCGTATTCTCGGGTTGAAATAACGGTGTTTTTCTTCATAGCCGTTAATGGTGCATATATAAAGCGTAAATGCTTCGTCTCTTTCCGCTTCGTATATTTTAATTTTACGCTTTCTTAACTCTTTTCGAACATCACTCAAATCCTTTTGTGCTAATTTTAAAGAGCAGCTGATAAGCTGTTTATAGGGTTGTTTTAATTTGAACGGGCACGAATCAAGCGCTTCGAGGTCCCGGTTCAGGATGGCAGCCGCCATGGGCAGAAACAGCCCTTTTTCGATGAGATCGCGGGTGCCGCTCCGGATGTCAGGCATAAATACTCCTTCTTTCTTAAAAAAAGAGAACGTTTGTTCTTATTTTATACTCGCTTACACGATATTTCAAGTCGGAAAATCTCGTAAACATTTTCGTTTTTTGGAGATAATGTGTAGAATAAGGATAGACAAACTCGTTAAGGAGTATAAACGTTGGAGCAATTTTTATCATATTTGACTGAGGAACAGCTGACGGAATGGTTCCAAAGCTATAGAGCTTTCGGCCCGGCGGCTGCGGTTGCACTGCCTTTTATTGAAGCGTTTCTTCCGTTTTTGCCGCTCGTTGTATTTGTGGTGGCGAATACGAATGCATTTGGTTTGTGGGAAGGTTTTTTTCTGTCATGGCTCGGGTCTGCGGCAGGATCGATGCTGATGTTTTATGCCGTCCGCCGTTTCGGACAGAAAAGAGCTTTCGGTTTCATCCGCAGGCATCAGACCATAAGGCGGATGATGCTCTGGGTTGAGCGGCACGGTTTCGGTCCGCTGTTTATTTTGCTTTGCTTCCCCTTTACGCCGTCCGCTGCGGTTCATATCGTTGCCGGTCTGTCACGGGTGGGGGCGCTGCAGTTTATTTCAGCAGCCGCTATGGGGAAAATGGTCATGATTTTTATGATCAGCTTTATCGGATATGATCTACACGCGCTCATGACACAGCCTTTCAGGATGGCGGGCGCCATTACGGTGATCGCGGTGCTGTGGTATGCCGGAAAGCATATCGAACGGCGTTTACAGACGAGAATCAGTCAGCATGAGAAAGACGGAGGGAGACAGGAATCTTGAAAAAACGATTTTGGTTTATAGCCGGCGTGCTTATCGTTGTTTTGGCCATACAACTAAAGAATGCCATTTTTATTGATTATAAAGTCGAAGGAATCAGCATGAATCCGACCTTTAAACAAGGAAATGAGCTGATGGTCAACAAGTTTTCCCATCGTTACAAAACGATCCGCCGTTTCGATATTGTCCTGTTTAAAGGCCCGCACCGCAAAGTGCTGATCAAACGTGTCATCGGGCTCCCCGGCGAGTCAATCGCATACAGAGAGGATCAGCTGTATGTGAATGGAAAACGGGTGGCAGAACCGTTTTTAAAACCGTTAAAGTCATCATTGTCCGCCGGGAGCCATGTGACCGGTGATTATACGCTGAAGGAAACGACCGGGCGCAAAAGCATACCGAAGGGACAATACTTTGTTATTGGCGACAACCGCATATACAGCCTCGACAGCCGTCATTTCGGTCCGATTAAGGATAAAGACATTGTCGGAGTCATCAGTGAATCAGACGCCAAGTAAACGGCGTCTTTTTTTTCGGAAATGATTGTAAAAAAGCAGAGGAAAGACTATAATGAAAATTGTTACGCGCGAAACAAAAAGGAGGCGTTTTATTTTTTGGTGATTTTGTTACCCGTGTAACAAAAAATATGAAAGAGGGCTGATGAGATGAAAACACAGGCTGCCATTATCGGGGGAGGTCCGGTCGGGCTTATGCTTGCATCAGAACTGGCGCTGGCCGGAGTGAAAACGACTGTCATTGAACGATTGAAAAAGACGGTGCCATATTCCAAAGCGCTTATCATGCATCCGCGCACACTTGAGCTTTTTGCCATGAGAGGCATATTGGAACGCTTTTTGGAAAAAGGGACGAAGGTGTCTTCCGGCCATTTTTCCATGCTGGATACACGGCTGGATTTTTCTCGGCTGGATACGAAGCAGAATTATTCGTTAATGCTGCCTCAGGCAGAAACGGAGCGGATTTTGGAGGAGTATGCATCAAGTCTTGGCGCAGACATCATCCGCGGGGCGGAAGCGGTGGCTGTCACCCAGACGGATGACGGAGTGGAGACGGTGTTCCGGGACGAAAGCGGTATCCGCACTCTTCACAGCTTATATGCCGCGGGTACAGACGGAGCGGGGAGCATTGTCAGGAAACAGGCGGGCATCGCTTTTTCGGGCACTGATGCCGACTTAACAGGAACGCTCTGTGATGCCGCTTTGAAACATCCGCCCGAATCTTCCTTTTTTTCAACGTGCCGCCTGGAGGGATCGGTTGTGATTGTCCCTCTTACGGACGGACTTTTCCGCGTCCTCATCGTTTCTCCGCACGCTCCGCAAAAGCGGAAGGAAGAGCCGGTCACCGAAAATGAGCTGAAAGAAGACCTGCGGCGGATATGCGGCACTGATTTCGGATTGAGTGATCCGGTATGGATGTCGCGGTTCGGCAATGCCGAGCGTCAGGCCGAACAATACCGATCAGGCCGGGTTTTTGTGGCCGGTGATGCGGCGCACATTCATTTTCCCGCAGGCGGCCAAGGGCTGAACACGGGGCTTCAGGATGCCTTCAACCTCGGCTGGAAGCTGGCGGCGCAAATGAAGGGGAAAGCGGCGCCTCATCTTCTGGACAGCTATCATCAGGAAAGGCACAGCACAGGAAAAGAAGTATTGCACAATATAAAAACCCAGATAAAGCTCATGGATTTTACCGAGTCGGGGATGGCATTAAGAGAAACGATGACCGCTTTGCTGGATTTTCAGGAGTCCAACCGTTTATTGGCGGGAAAAGTATCCGCACTTGATCTGCATTATGAACCGGATGCGGAGCTGCCGCCGCATATCCTGAACGGAAAACGCCTGCCGGATATCGAATTGACCCTTCATGACGGGCGGCCGGCCCGGCTGTATGATTTTCTTCATAAGGGCGCCTTTGTGCTTTTGTCATTAAGAGGGAGCATTCCTGCCGGTATTGATACGGACAGCGTGGCAGCTGTCAGGGCGGAGCTTGCTGAAACACGTGCCGATTGGGATGACGTCCACACCGTTTTAATCCGGCCGGACGGCCACGCGGCATGGGCAGCCGGCGGCTTGGGACGTGAAGCGGAAGAAGCTGTTCTGGCCGGTTTGGAGAGATGGGGATTCATCTGATACCCTTTTATGCGCCTGTGTGATTGTTTCTTGTGTAACAAAACGTTATAGTAAAAGAAACAATCAATACGGAAGGGTGATTCAGCAGTTGGACAGAAGACAGCCAGACCATGCAAAACACATGATTCTTGAAGGGCTGACAGATATTTTTCACGAGCAGGAGAGGTGTCAGGAGGACATCAGGGCGTCGTTGGCCGGACGGATGGACGAACTCCGTGAAGAAAACGGAAAAAAATTACAGTTGACCTTGACGGAAATTCACATTTTGTCGTGTATCGGAGATCATGAACCGATCAATGTCACGTCAATAGCGGAAAAAATGAAGACGACAAAGCCGACCGTGTCGAGAAGCTGCGCGAAGTTTTTGGAAGCCGGCTTTCTGCGCAGGACCCGGCTGAGCGACAATAAAAAAGAAGTCTATTTCCGGCTGACTCCTGCCGGGAAAGAGCTGCATTCCCTTCATCATGAATATCATGAATTGATAAAAAAGCGGCTCTTGGCGTTTTTAGACCGCTATACAGATGAAGAACTGTTATTTGCTGAACGGCTGTTCCGTGATCTTTCAGCAAACTGGCGATCTGTAAATGGCGGCGGAGAGCTGTTCAAATAAAAAACACGCATATGGATGCGTGTTTTTTTATTCGGATCATGTTCCTCTTTCTGCCCGGCCTCTCTCGCCGTGTGCCCGTTTCAGCTGAGAAAGGTGGTGCAGCAGCCGATAGAAGGGCGGAAGCATGGCGATGACGAGAACGATCCGGATGACCTGAACCGCGACGACGAAAGTCGAGTCTTCGTGCAGGGTGATCGAAGTCGCCGCCATCTCGGCGATCCCGCCGGGAGAAAAGGCGAGAACAGATGTAATCATGGAGATGCCCGTTAATTTAGAAACCGCAATCGCGCTCAGAATCATGGCGGCGATTAATCCGACGGAAGAAATAAATCCGACGGTCAGCACTCTCGCCACACCGGTGAACATGCTTTTGTACATTTTTGATCCGATTGTGGCGCCGAGAAAAATTTGTGACAGCTGGTTCGCTTCCGGCGGCCACCAGGCCAGCATGTCTTTGCCCGCCAAGGCGGACACGCCGATTTCCGCAGCAGCAACGCCGATCATGCTGCCGAGCAGCCAAGGGGCCGGAAATTTCAGCCGTTTTGCGCCTTTGCTTGCAAGCCAGGCAGCCAAAATAAATCCGGCCGTTAACAAGACGGGAGTAAGGCCCGGATGTGAAGCTCCTGCCGAAACGGCTCCGGCTGATGTCTGAGCCGCACCGTTTTGTTTGGTAAATAAGAAAATGACGAGAAACGGTATTGTCATGACGACCAAAAGGACACGCGTCAGCTGAATAAGGCTTACAATCGCGGTGTTTGCGCCGACTTCCTGGGCGATACCCGGCATGGCGGATAAACCGCCCGGCGCCGTGCCTACAAAGCTTGTCATCATGTCCGTCCGGCTGAACCGAAAGAGCACATATCCGGAAACAAGCGCCATCACGATAGAGAAAATCAGCATGAAGCCTACCGGAAGCCAATGCTCCCGTAAAACCGACAGAACGGACAGGTTCAGTTTCTGGCCGAGTTCGATGCCGAGGATCATTTGTCCCGCCGCAAGCCATCTGCGGTGAATCCCTCTTCTGTCAGGCGCCATGAACAGCCAGCGGGGCCTCGTCATGGAGAGGATGCAGCCGGCGGCCAGCGTTCCGAGCATCCAGGCGATCGACATCCCTGTAAGCGAAAGAAGAAACCCCCCTGCCGCACTGATGAGAATAAACCAGATATCCGTAAGGAGATGTTTGTCTTTCTTCAATGAAAACCCTTCTTCCTGAAACATTCATATTAAATTGTTAAGCTCGTTAACCTTACTATTACTATAGTATAGATTTTGAGATAAATAAATAATGAATTATTTCTCATAATCCATTCATTTTTCTTATCGCAAACGCAAAAAAAGCTCCGGAGATGGGTGAGTGCACCCTACTCCGAAACCTCGCCCGCTTTTCCTTTCCACACAAAGGTCAATCCCAGACCGAGAAATAAAACCACACCTGCGAACAGAAACGGGAAGTGAATATTCATATCAAATAAAATACCGCCCAGAGCCGGGCCGAAAATGGTGCCCAAACTCGTGTATGTTGAGTTCATACCGGCAACAAACCCCTGCTGATTTCCTGCGATTTTCGATAAATAAGTAGTCAGTGCCGGGCGCAGTAAATCAAACGCAAGGAAAATGATGCAGGTGACAGCGAGCACGGGCAAAAATCCTGACATCACCGTAGAAACGAAAGCCAGCACGGCGCCGATGATCAGACAAAGCTGAATGACTTTTTTCTCCCCGAGGAAGTTGACAAGTCTTCCGAACGCGAGTACTTGAATGAGGACCGCCACAATGGAGCTGAACGTAATAATAATGGCGATATCCTTTGGCGTGAAGCCGAATTTATGGTTTGTAAATAAGCTGAATACCGTTTCGTACGCCGACAGCCCGAATGCCAAAACAAAAACGATGATAAAGGCGATCAAGTAGTTTGGATGAATCGACTTTTTCAAATCTTTTAAGAAAGTTGATTCTTTGACGCTTTCCATCTGCTTTGCGCGTTCTTCTTTAGTTAACGGCTCTTTCAGCATAAAGACAGAGGAAATCACTGCGATAAATGCAATTCCCGCCGCAAAGAAAAACGGCATACGAACGCCGTGATCGGCAATAAATCCTCCTATGCCGGGCCCGATGATAAACCCTGTGCTGATGGCGGCAGATACATAGCCCATCGCCTTCGATCTTTCCTGCACCGTCGTAATATCTGCGACATACGCTGTAACAGCGGGCATGATAAAAGCGGCACTGATGCCCCCCAGCACCCTTGCGAAATATAAAATGGAGACATGTGTGCCCAATCCGAAGGTCAGTTCGGATAATGCGAACAAAAACAGTCCGGCGAGAATCATGATTTTTCTGCCGAAGCGGTCAACCCATCTCCCCGCAATGGGGGATGCAATTAACTGCGCAACGGCGAAGGCAGCGACAAGGTATCCCATTGTGCTGCCCGTCAAGTGCATCACATTCATAAACAGCGGCATAACGGGAATGATCAATCCGATGCCTAAAAACGCAATAAATATGTTGCTTAATAAGATGATGAGTACAGCCTTTTGTTCTCTGATCGGTTTTTGCATGTTGTTTCTCCTTTGTCAGCTGTCATTCTGTTTATCAGCGCTGATCGACCCGTGAATAAACACGGAGATGGCTTCTTTTTGCAATTCGATTCTTTGCTGAATGGTATCGTTTTTATATAACACATCTAAACCGTAGAAGACGGATAGCAGGATTTTTACTTTTGATTCGACATGATGAATGGACCAGCTGCCGTCTTGATTTCCCTCTTCTAAGATCTCTCTCATCACATCGTCATATTCAATATCAATTTTGTTGAGCCGCTTTACGACCTCCTCTGACGTAAACGCACTCGCATAAAACTCTTCACTTGCTCTCATAAGCGGGTAATTGATGCTCATCCGGCTGAGCAGCTCCGCAAAGCCCGCCAGTTTTTCGGCAGCATCTTTCAGATCAGCTTCCATTTCCCTCCACGTCTCGATCATCACGCGGTGATCCTCTTCCATGATATGAAGAAACAGAAACTCTTTTCCTTTAAAATGGTGATATAGATTGCCTTTACTGATTTCGGCCGCCTCTAAAATATCCCGAATCGATGTTTCTGAATATCCTTTTTTTGCAAATAAGTCACGCGAAGCGGATACGAGCCTGTTCTTCGTCTTTTCGCTCTTTCCGGCACCGCCTTTTGTATTTGTCACTTCACACAGATCCTTTCCGCCTCATTCATATCGTTGTCCCGGCAAAGCGGGGCTCGGTTCGTTTAAAACCGACCAGTTGGTTTATTTTATTATAAAGGGTTTTTGCTGATTATACAATGAAGAAGGTATCCATTGTTTAGAGGGAGTATAAAACGGCTCAAAAGTAAACCCCATTCTCTCATGTTGAAAGAACGGGGTTTGTCAGCGGTCTGAAGACTCCCGGCGGGGGAGCGTGATCTGCCTGAACCGTTATTTGCCGGTATTCACCTCGGTGTAGCTTGTGTTCGGCGCGTTTGATACCGTTCCCCCTGTATGGTGGGAAGGAGAGTGGGCCATATCGTATAAAAACCAGACGGCATGACGCTGTTCGTCAAATGCCGTGCGGGCAAATAACCGCTTCGCTTCCGGATGCACCGCTCTATCGGATGCCTGCAAATAAAAATCATTCGTTTTCTGCTCATCATAAAACGCCGCCCTCAGTCCTTCTCTGTATGTGTGCGGACAATGCTCCGTCTGTTTCGGCGTCAACTGTTTTCCGGTAATTGACGTATACAGTGAAGAGAAAGCGTGCAGGTGGCGCACTTCTTCCTCTCTGATATGTTCGATTCGTCTTCTGATTTCTGCGGTCGGCGCTTTTTCGGCTAATATTGAGTAGCAAATCACAGCGCTGTATTCACCGTTTATGGATTTTACCAGATCCTTGATAAGCACAGAATCGTCACTGCAGATGGCTGTATAATGAAAAAAATTCTCGTGCATTGGACTCACCCCCGGATGTTTATAGGGTATTATACGGCGGCAGCCCGTGACATGTGCGGATGTCATGTTTATTCTTGATCTAGCGGCGATGTAATATGGTCGTCGTATGTGTCGACAAAAAGCCGGCCGTTGCTTCCGCGCACAGCGTATACGACGTCTTCCGGTTTGAGGTTTCTCTTGTCCAATTCTTCTCTCAGCCATTTTTCCGATACGTGGTTTTCTTCCAGATTCTTCATCACCAGCCGGCCGTCCATAACCAGCTCAACGGCAAAGTTCTTTTCATGTCCGGCAAAGATGCCGAGATCCTTTCTTGTAACGGGCGCAAATTCCGGTTTGACCTCCACTGACATGCTGCCGTTTGTTTCAATGATGGCAGTCTGAACCTGAGAAATGTCAAATACGTCATTTACACGCAGCTGCTGGTTCAAGTAGTCGATGGTATAACGCATCGTTTTCATATTATGCTCAAGTATTTTACCGTTTTGAATGATAATGGTCGGTTTGCCTGCAAAGAAACCCCTAAGAGCCCTGTTTTTCATAGAAAGATATGCGACAAGGTAAATGATTGCCACGAAAATAATGTAGGCAATGACATGATAATGAATCGGCAGCTTTGTATTAAACGACAGATTTGCCGTGATAGCGCCGAGCGAGATGGCCGCAATGAAATCAAAAAGCGTCATCTGTGAAATGGTTTGTTTACCGAGTATCCGGGCGCCGATAAACAGAATGCTGAACGACAGAGCCGTCCGTACAATTACTTCGGGATATTCTGACATCATCATTAGTCCTTTTTTTCTTTATTTTGGTCAAAAACGATATTTTTTAAAACAGTCATCCCGTTTTTACCAGCAGATGAGATTGGTCATTTTCGTCAACTTTCGATAAAATGTAGAAAGATAAAAAGAGAGGGGTCTTCTAATTGGGTGTTGAGTTTTTAGTAGGCAGATCGGGGAGTGGGAAAACGAGGCTGATTATCGACAGCATTCAAGATGAACTGCGCCGGGAGCCGTTCGGGAAACCGATCATTTTTCTAGTCCCGGATCAAATGACGTTTTTAATGGAATATGAGCTTGCTAAAACGCCGGATATCGGCGGCATGATACGCGCTCAAGTGTTCAGTTTTTCGCGTTTGGCGTGGCGCGTGCTTCAGCATACCGGGGGCATGAACCGCCCGTTTGTGACGACGACGGGTGTGCAGATGCTTTTAAGGAAATTGATTGAAGAACATAAGCACGAGTTTAAAGTGTATCAAAAAGCGAGTGACAAAACCGGGTTCACTGAGCAGGTGGAACGGATGCTGACAGAGTTTAAGCGGTACTGTATAGAGCCTGAAGACGTCCGACGCATGGCGGAAAGCGGAACGGCGTCAGAATATCGCGGAGAGCGGATGCTGTCTGAAAAACTTCATGATTTAGGCATTTTATATCAGCAGATGGAAAGAAGCCTCGCCGGACACTATTTGCATTCAGAGGATTATTTGACGCTGCTCGCTCAGCAGATTCCTTTGGCGGACGTTGTAAAAGGCGCCCGTGTTTACGTCGACGGATTCTATCAATTTACGCCGCAGGAATTAAGGGTGCTGGAGCAGCTGATCATGCATGCTGAACATGTCACATTCTCGCTGACGGCGGACAGCCCTTCGGCGGAACAGGCACCGGATGAGCTCGATCTGTTCAGAATGACGGGAAGCACATACTATAAGCTTTATCAGACGGCAAAGGAATTGAATGCCGATATTTCCTGCAAGGAACTGCATGGCACGAAGCGGCATCAGCATGCGCCGGAGCTTGCCTGTATAGAGTCGCAGTACGATGTGCGTCCCGCCGCGGCGTATACCGGCGGACAGGAAGCTTTTACCGTCATGCAGGCGCAAAACAGAAGAGCTGAGCTTGAAGGTATTGCCCGGGAAATTCAATCACTTGTCCGGGACGGAGGATACCGGTACAAAGATATGGCGATTCTCATCCGTCAGCCGGAAGATTATAAAGATTTGCTGAAGGAAGTGTTTGCCGATTACGGGCTTCCTTATTTTATTGACGGAAAAGCTTCTATGCAGCATCACCCGCTTATTGAATTCATCCGTTCAAGCCTGGATGTCGTGAAGGGGAACTGGAGATATGAAGCGGTGTTCCGCTGTGCGAAAACCGAACTGTTATTCCCGCTTGATCAGCCGGAGCAGAAAATACGGGAGCAGGTTGATCAGCTTGAAAATTACTGTATCGCCTACGGCATTAAAGGGGAGCGCTGGACGAGCGGCGAGCGGTTTGTATACAGGCGCTTCGTATCGCTCGATGAGGATTTCGCGCAGACGGATCAGGAAATAGAGATGGAGAACATGCTGAATGAGACGAAAGAGTGGATGGCCGCGCCCCTTGTCCGGCTTCAAAACCGGATGAAAAAAGCGAAAACGGTTCAAAGCATGGCGGAGGCTCTTTATCTCTTTTTGGAAGATACCGATGTTCCCCTGAAGCTGGACCGGAAAAGGCAGCGGGCCGAAGAGGCCGGAAACATGATCGAAGCGCAGCAGCACGGCCAGGCGTGGGATGCCGTTATCCAGCTTCTCGAGGAGTTTGCCGGCATGATGGGTGAAGATGAAATATCTTTGGCGCTGTTCCAGCAAATGCTTGAAACGGGAACGGAATCGCTTCATTTTTCTTTAATTCCGCCTGCGCTTGACCAAGTATTTGTAGGGAATATGGATCTCTCAAGAATGTACGGCACGTCCTGCACATTCGTCATCGGGGCCAATGACGGCGTTCTTCCGGCGCGCCCGGATGAAAACGGCGTGCTGTCTGATGATGACCGGGAGTGGCTGAAAGCAGTCGGAGTGGAGCTGTCTTCCGCGGGGCGTGAGCGGCTGCTTGATGAGCATTTTCTCATCTATATGGCGCTGTCGAGTCCGTCTGACCGTCTTTATGTGTCATACCCGATTGCCGATGCGGAAGGAAAAACGCTCCTGCCGTCAATCGTTGTAAACCGGCTTGGCGAGCTGTTTCCCGATCATCAGGAAAAGCTGTCAGCGGCTGATCCCGAGCAGGTAAGCGAAGAAGAGCAGCTTCAGTATCTCGTCAATAAACAGGTGGCTCAGACATATACGGCAAGTCAGCTCAGGCTGTGGACAAGAGAGTACGAGATCAGTGACGTATGGTGGAGCGCATACAATGTGCTGATGAAAGAGCCTGATCACCGGCGTGCGAAAAAGCTGTTTTCAAGCTTGTTTTTCCGCAATGAGGCGAAGCGTCTTGAACGGCCTGTTTCGCGCCAGCTTTACGGCGAGCATATTAAAGGAAGCGTCTCCCGGATGGAGGCGTTTAATGCCTGCCAGTTTTCTCATTTTGCATCTCACGGGCTTCAATTAAAAGAGCGGCAGTTTTTCAAGCTGGACGCGCCGGATATCGGCCAGCTGTTTCACTCCAGCCTGAAGCTGATTTCAGACCGGCTTCGTGAGCAGAAGCTGGAATGGCGCGATCTGACGAAAGATCAGTGCCGGAATTTCTCCTATGAAGCGGTGGAACGGCTTGCGCCAAAGCTGCAAAAAGAGATTCTGCTCAGCTCAAACAGACACTTTTATGTGAAGGAAAAACTGCAGAAGATCGTCACGCGTGTTTCTGGCATATTAAGCGAGCATGCGAAGGCGAGCGGTTTCGTCCCGGTCGGTCTTGAACTCGGTTTCGGCGGAAGCGGGCCGCTGCCTCCGCTCACTTTCACGCTGAAAAACGGCTGTACGATGGAACTCGTCGGACGGATCGACCGCGTGGATAAAGCGGAAAGTTCAAAAGGCCTGCTGCTGAGAATCGTTGATTATAAATCAAGCGACAGGGGGCTTGATCTGGCTGAGGTGTATTACGGGCTCGCTCTGCAAATGCTCACATATCTTGACTTATCGATTACACATTCCGAAGATTGGCTCGGCATGAAAGCGACCCCGGCAGGCGTTTTGTATTTCCATATCCACGATCCGATGATTCAGGCCAGTCTGCCGATGGGGCTTGATGAAATCGAGCAGGAAATTTTTAAGAAATTTAAAATGAAAGGCCTTCTCCTCGGTGACCGGGAGGCGATCAGCCTGATGGACACGACTTTGGAGGAAGGGCGTTCAAATATCGTCAATGCCGGTTTGAAAAAGGACGGTTCTTTAAGATCCGACTCAGCCGCGGTCAGCGAACGGGACTTTCATCTGCTGACAGACCATGTGCGGCGGACATTTGAACAGGCGGGCGAAGCGATAACGGACGGGCTTGTGTCCATTACTCCGTATAAGCTGAAAGATAAGACGCCTTGTACGTACTGTGCGTTTCAATCGGTGTGCCAGTTTGATGAGTCGCTTAAGGAAAATGAATACCGCAGCCTGAAAGCGGAAAAAGACGGCACCATACTGGATTGGCTGAAGAAGGAGGCGGATGATGATGCAAATTCCTAAACCGAAAGACAGCATATGGACGGATGACCAATGGAGCGCCATCGTTTCTTCCGGCCGCGATATTCTGGTCGCTGCCGCAGCCGGATCAGGTAAAACGGCCGTGCTCGTGGAACGGATGATCAGAAAGATAACCGCGGAAGAAGATCCGGTTGATGTTGACAGGCTCCTTGTGGTGACCTTTACAAACGCCTCAGCAGCGGAGATGAAGCATCGGATCGCGGAAGCATTAGAAAAAGAGCTCGCCAAAAATCCGGGATCTCTGCATATCAGACGGCAGCTCTCTCTCTTGAATCGGGCGAGCATTTCGACGCTTCACTCTTTCTGTCTGCAAGTGCTTAAAAAATATTATTATATGATTGATCTTGACCCCGGTTTTCGGATGGCTGACCAGACGGAAGGCGAATTGCTCGGAGACGAAGTTCTTGATGAGCTGTTTGAAGATGAATACGCAAAAGGGAATCAGGCGTTTTTTGAGCTTGCGGACAGATATACGACAGACAGGCATGATCTTGATCTTCAAGACCTTGTCAAACGGGTGTACGAGTATTCCCGGTCGCATCCTGACCCGGAAGTATGGCTGCAAAGCTTTGTCCGCCTGTATGATGTGACGGAAGAAAGCAAAATGGAAGAGCTTCCGTTTTACCAATATGTGAGAGAAGATGCTGAAATGGCGCTTTTCGGGGCAAAACAAAAGCTTGAGAAGGCGCTTGAACTGACAAAAGCGCCCGGCGGGCCGGCCCCGCGCGCTGATAATTTTCTGGATGACCTTCAGCAGATAGAAGAGCTGATCAGCTGCCGGCATGACTTCGATGCGCTGTATGAACGGGTTCCCGCAGTCTCCTTTAAACGGGCGAAGGCGGTAAAGGGTGATGAATTTGACAAAGCGCTTTTGGACGAAGCGACCGATTTGCGAAACGGCGCGAAGAAACTGATCGAAAAGGTAAAGACCGATTATTTTACAAGAAGTCCGCAAGATCACTTAAAGAGTTTAGCAGATATGAAGCCTGTCATCGAAACGCTCGTTCAGCTCGTGATATCGTACGGAAAACGATTTGAAGCGGCGAAACAAGAAAAATCAATTATTGATTTCTCAGATTTGGAACATTACTGCCTGGCGATTTTAACTGCGGTTGATGAAGAAGGCCGGCGGGTGCCGAGCGAAGCGGCCGTTTATTATCAAGACCAGTTCCATGAAGTTCTGGTTGATGAATATCAAGATACGAATCTTGTGCAAGAGTCTATCCTGCAGCTTGTTAAAAGCGGGAATGAAGAGGCGGGAAATCTGTTTATGGTAGGCGACGTCAAACAATCGATCTACCGTTTCAGACTTGCTGAGCCGCTGCTGTTTCTCGGGAAATATAAAAGGTTTACAGAAAGCGGGGCAGGCACGGGGCAGAAAATTGACCTGAACCAAAATTTCCGCAGCCGCTCCGATATTTTGGATAGTACGAATTTCTTGTTTAAGCAGCTGATGGGCGGAAAAATCGGCGAAGTGGATTACGATGAACAGGCGGCATTGAAGCTCGGCGCATCGTATCCGCCGAATGACGCGGCAAAAACGGAACTGCTGCTCATTGACAGCGCTGATGGCGCAGACAGCTCCGAGGATGCCGAAGACTTTGAAACTGTGCACTGGGAAGCGAAAGCGATAGCCGGGGAGATCCGAAAGCTTGTCTCATCTCCGTTTAAGGTATATGACGGCAAAACAAAAACACACCGGAATATCCAGTACCGGGATATCGTAATTTTGCTGCGCTCCATGCCGTGGGCGCCGCAATTAATGGAAGAGCTGAAAAACCAGGGCATTCCGGTGTACGCCAATTTGACGTCGGGTTACTTTGAAGCCGTGGAGGTGGCTGCGGCGCTTTCAGTCTTGAAGGTGATTGATAATCCGTATCAGGATATTCCGCTTGCTTCCGTGCTGCGCTCGCCCATTGTCGGCTGTGACGAAAATGAACTTGCGCTGATACGTCTTGAAAAGAAAAAAGCGCCGTTTTATGAAGCGCTGAAAGCATATATAGCGAACGCTGACAGGCATGATGAACTGTATCAAAAACTGAGAACCTTTTATGACAGTCTGCAAAAGTGGCGGTCATTTTCGACGAATCATTCGGTGTCTGAGCTGATTTGGGAAGTATACCGCGATACCGGATATTTTGACTATGCAGGCGGCATGCCCGGCGGAAAGCAGCGCCAGGCCAATCTGCGCGTCTTGTATGACCGGGCGCGCTCGTACGAAGCGACGGCGTTCCGCGGGTTATTCCGCTTTTTGCGGTTCATTGAACGGATGCAGGAGCGCGGCGATGATCTGGGGACGGCCCGGGCGCTCAGCGAGCAGGAGGATGTCGTTCGGCTGATGACGATCCACAGCAGCAAAGGACTTGAATTTCCCGTCGTTTTCACCGCCGGACTCGGCAGAAGTTTTAATATGATGGATCTCAACAAATCATACCTGCTTGATAAAGAGCTCGGTTTCGGCACGAAGTATATTCATCCGGAACTCAGAATCAGCTATCCGACTCTTCCGCTTGTGGCGATGAAGAAAAAGATGCGCAGAGAGCTCTTATCCGAAGAATTGCGCGTATTGTATGTGGCGCTGACCAGAGCGAAGGAAAAGCTGTTTCTCGTCGGTTCCTGCAAAAACCGGGAAAAACAGCTGGCCAAATGGCAGGCGCAAGCAGACCGGGCCGATTGGCTTCTTTCTGAATTCGACCGCTATCAGGCGTCATCTTATTTGGACTTTATCGGGCCGGCGCTCATCCGCCACCGTGACATGGAGGCGCACAGGACGCCGGGACTTTCCTCATCTGAGGATATCGCGCGCGACCCGTCGCGTTTTCACATCCGGATGCTGCAGCAAAGTGAATTGCTGGAAGAGAATCCAAAAGAGCGTGCTGAAGAAAAGAGCAAACGTCTAAAAGCAATACAGCAGGGCGAGCCGATTCCTGATTCGTTTTCATTTGATGATCAGGCGCGCCGTCTGCTTGAATGGGAATATCCGTACCGAGAGCTGACGGCTATCAGAACGAAGCAATCAGTTTCTGAGCTGAAGAGAAAGCAAGAATACGAGGATGAATACAGCGGCCGCTCTCTCATCAAACCGTCAGGAGACACGCTTTTATACAGGCGTCCCGGTTTTATGATGAAAAAAGGGCTGACAGCCGCCGAAAAAGGGACGGCGATGCATACGGTGATGCAGCACATACCGCTGACGCACGTTCCGACTGCCGAAGAAGCGGAGCGGACGGTCCGGATGCTTTACGAAAAAGAGCTGCTGACAGAAGAACAGCAGGAAGCTATTGATATAGAAGAAATTGTCCAGTTTTTCGGAACTGAAATCGGGAAAGACCTTCTCAGGGCGCTGCGGATTGACCGGGAAGTGCCGTTCAGTATGGCGCTTCCGGCCGGCGAGGTGTACAAGGATGCCGAAACGGCCGGTGAACCGCTGCTCGTGCAGGGGATTATTGACTGCCTCTACGAAACGGCGGACGGTCTCTATTTGCTGGACTATAAAACAGATCGGATAGAGGGGAAATTCCGGAACGGATTTGAAGGCGCGGCTCCGATTCTGCAAAAAAGGTATGAAACACAAATTGAATTGTATACAAAAGCGGTTGAACAAATTACAAAAACGAAAGTGAAAGGGCGTGCGCTCTATTTCTTCGATGGAGGTCACGTTCTTACACTGTAACAAGATCCGAAGCTCCTTTTTGGAGCGGATCTTTTTTTCTATCAAAAAGTGAGGTGAATGCGGTATGCGCATTTTACATACAGCTGACTGGCACCTCGGCAAAACGCTGGAAGGCAGAAGCCGGCTGAGCGAGCAGGCCGAAGTACTGGAAGAGCTGAATACCATTGTCAAGGAAGAAAACATTGATGCGGTCATTATGGCGGGGGATGTATTTGATACGGTCAACCCGCCTGCGCTCGCTGAACAATTGTATTACGAAAGTCTTTCCGCGCTTTCTGACGGCGGAAAGCGCCCGGTTGTCGTCATTGCCGGAAACCATGACAATCCCGACAGGCTGGCGGCGGCTTCTCCGTTAACAAATGAGCGCGGCATTCATTTAATCGGCTATCCGCGGACAGAACCCGTGCATATTGAAGTGCCGTCGGCGGACGAGCTGTTAGCCGTAGCTGCGCTGGCATATCCGTCAGAGGCGAGATTAAACGAAGTGCTTTCTGATACGTTTGAGGAAAAGCTTCTTCGCGATCATTACGATGTCAAAATCAGAGAGGCGTTTGCTCACATGTGCGGACTGTGCCGGGACGATGCCGTGAAAATCGCGGCGAGCCACATTTATGTCGCGGGGGGAAATCAGACCGATTCAGAGCGTCCGATTGAAGTCGGGGGCGCTTACACAGTTGCCGCTGACAGCCTGCCGGCTGATGCGGCTTACGTGGCTCTCGGTCATCTCCACCGACCGCAAACGATCAAGCGCGCCAAGACGGCTGCCCGTTATTCAGGCTCTCCGCTGGCATACAGCTTTTCAGAAGCCGGTTATGCCAAATCGGTGACGGTGGTAGAAGCGAAGCCCGGCGGAGAAGCGAAGTGGGAAGAGATTTTCCTGTCTTCCGGTAAACCGCTCGTCAAATGGAAAGCGCAGGGGCTGAGCGAGGTTCACGGCTGGCTCGATGAAGGACGTGACCGGAATGCCTGGATCGATCTTGATATCCATTTGACGGATCAGCTTTCTCTCGAGGAAATTCATCGGCTGAGAAAGGCGCATCCCGGCTTTATCCATATCAGGCCGGTTTTTGAAGAAAAAGAGACCGGCAATGACCGGATTGAAGTGAAACACACATCAATTGAGGATCGATTTAAGAAGTTTTATGAAAAACAAACGGGCGGCGGCGTGCCGGATGAGGAGATGGTCAAGCTGTTTTTAGAGCTTGCGTCAGCAGATGATGAGGAGGATGCGACATGAAGCCGATTCTGTTAACGATAAAAGGGCTCCACAGCTTCAGGGAGGAACAGACCATTGATTTTGCCGGACTGTCCGGAGCCGGGGTGTTCGGAATTTTCGGGCCGACCGGAAGCGGAAAATCGTCGATCCTTGATGCCATGACACTCGCTTTATACGGAAAAGTGGAGCGCGCCGCAAATAATACGCACGGCATCCTGAATCATGCCGAAGATCAGCTCGCCGTCTCATTTACATTCGCGCTTCAATCCGGCCACCGGGTTTCCTACAAGGTCGAGCGCGTTTTTAAGAGAACGGATGAAACGAAAGTAAAAACCGCCCTCTGCCGCCTGATTGAAATCAAAGACGAACAAACGGTGCTGGCCGATAAAGCGAATGAAGTGAACAAAAAGGTGGAAGAGCTTCTTGGCCTGACCATTGACGACTTTACAAGAGCCGTCGTGCTGCCGCAAGGAAAGTTTGCCGAGTTTCTGTCGCTTAAAGGCGCGGAAAGAAGACATATGCTCCAGCGCCTGTTTAATCTGGAACAGTACGGGGACAGGCTTGTCAAAAAATTGCGGCGGCGGGCGCAGGAAGCGGCAGCGAAAAAAAATGAAATGCTGGCCGAACAATCCGGGCTCGGAGACGCAGGAGAAGATGCGCTGAAGCAGGCTGAACAGCAGTTTCACGAAGCGAACGAACGGCTTGAAGAAGCTGAGAAGAAACGGGTCCGGGCAAAAGAGCGCTTTGAGAATCACCAGGAAATTTGGAACCTGCAGACAGAAAGAGATGAATATGAGCGCCGGGAGAAAAAGCTTGAGGAAAGACGCCCGTACATCACGGATTTGACTGAGCGTCTTAAAGAGGCGGAAACAGCTCTCGCCCTTGAGCCGTACGCAGACCGTTACACAGAAGCCGTCCGCCGGAAGCAGCACGCTGAACGGGAACACGAACTGGCCAAACGGAAATCAGAGGCGGAAACCGTTTCATTTACCCGGCAAAATGAAGCCTATGAAGCATGGCGGGCCCATAAGGCCGAACAGGAGCCGAAGCTTGTCAAGGAAGAAGAGCTGTATCAAAGACTTTCAGCCATTGAACAAAAACTGCTTGAAGCGAAAAAAGAAGCGGAAAAAACAAATGCGGAACACAGCAAAAAAGAGGAAGAATACGAAGCCGCCTCGAAACAGCTGGCCGGAGTGAAAGACCGCCTGACCCGCGGCCAAAACAGGCAGAATGAGCTGAAAGAAGAGCTGAAAGCAGTTCAAGTGACCGCCGATGAACGGAAAAAATGCCAGACCGCAGCACAGCTGGCGGCGGGCTTTCAGCAGGCACAGGAACAAATCACGAAAGAGCGGGCCAATCTGACAACGCAGCTGAAAAACGTGGAGAAGCTGAACGGAGAAAGCGAGTCGCTCACAGCGAAAGCGAAAACGGAAGAGGAAGATATTACGCACGCTTATCAAACGCTTCAAACCGTTTACCATATGGTCTGTGAAACGGAACGTTCACTGAAAGCCGCAGCCGAACGGGCTGACAAAACGCAAGCCGATCTCCGCAGGCGCTCAGAGGAAGCGAGAACGGCTGCATTAACAAAAGAATTATCGGAAAAACTAATCGAAGGAAAGCCTTGTCCTGTATGCGGCTCGACGCAGCATGACCGCCCGCGTTCCGCTCATGAAACATTCTCGCCTGATACGGCTGTACAGGAACAGTTGCAGCAGGTTGAAGCGCTGCTTTCTGAGGCGGCGGCTCTTTCTCAGGAGGTGCTGACAGCCAAGGTTGCATTAGAAGAGCAGTCGGGGCGTTTTACCGAAGAATGTCCGTTTCTGCAAAGCGTCCGGGTTCCGGAGCTGGAAGCCGCTTCCTCCATCAGCGGACGCCCGCTTGATGAAGCGTTCAGCGCCGTCCGCTTGGAATGGAAACAAATGAAACAGGATATGCTGTCGGTAAAAGAGAAGGTCACAAGACTGATCAGCGCGCATCAGCAGACGGTGAAACAAGCTGAGCAGCTTGCCGAACGAATCCGCTACGAGGAAAAAGAAGCCGGCCGTCTCAGACATTCATTAGAAGAGCTTGAATCGCTGTCAGAAAGCCGATTGAATCAGTACAACGAAGTCTGCGGTGATATTCCGCCAAACCAGATTGACGCCTGGCAGGCTTCAATAGATGAGAAGGACAGGCAGGCAGAAGAATGTGAGAAGCGCATTGAAACAAGCATCGCATTCCTCAAGGAACATGAAGAGGAGAAAGAACGCCTGCAGGAGATGAAGCATCGGCTTGAACGGGAACGGCTCGAGCTTCACTATGCGTCTGAGCGCCTGCAGCAGGTGATTGACGGATATGAACAAGAGCTCGGAACAGCAGCTGAAGAAACATCAATTTCCGCAAAGCTTGAAGCGGTGCGGCAGGAATTACAGCTGTTAAAATCGAAAGAACAGTCCCTATTCGATGCGCTGAAGCAGGCGCAGCAATCACTGAATGACGCAAAAGGCCGGGAATCCGGGAGTCTCATGTCACTCAGGGATGCTGAGACCTCCCTTGAGAAAGCGCAAAACGACTGGCGCGTGAGGTCAAAAAACACCGGGTTTACCGAGCCGGACCAAGTCAAAAAAAGTCTGCTTCCGCAAGGGCGTGCAGAGGAAATGAAAAAAGAAATTGATGAGTTCCTGGACACCTCAAAACAGCTATCGGCAAATATCAGCCGTGTTACTGATAAATTAGCCGAGCGCCGGATATCGGAGGAAGAATGGACAGCATCCGTTTCTCTGCTGAAGCAGGCAGAGGCTGAGTCAGGCGCCGCCATGGAGGAAAAAGGAGCACAGGCAAAAGCTTTCGCGGTTATGCAAAAACAGCATAAGCGCTTTAAAGAGATTGAGGCCGAACTGAAAAGCTGGCAGACACAGATTGACAGGCTTGATAAGCTCCAGTCTGTATGTAAAGGCAATACATTCGTCGAATTTTTAGCGGAAGAACAGCTGGAAAGTGTGGCTCGAGACGCCTCTGCCCGTCTCGGAGCGCTGACAAGGCAGCGGTATGCCATATTAGTCGATTCAGAAGGCGGTTTCGTCATGCGTGATGACGCGAACGGAGGCGTCAAACGGCCCGTATCAAGCCTTTCCGGCGGGGAGACGTTTCTGACATCGCTGTCGCTTGCGCTTGCCTTGTCCGCCCAGATTCAGCTGCGGGGGCAATACCCGCTGCAATTCTTTTTCTTAGATGAAGGATTCGGGACTCTTGACCAAGGGCTCTTAGACACCGTTGTCACAGCGCTCGAAAAGCTGCAATCGGACAACTTATCCGTCGGAGTGATCAGCCATGTGCAGGAGCTGAGAGCGCGTCTGCCGAAAAAATTAATCGTTCATCCGTCCGAACCGGGCGGGAAAGGCACCCGGGTCACATTGGAGATCATGTAGAAAGGAGAAGGAATCATGGCCGATTCTGCCGAGGGCACATGTGAATTATGCGGCCGCCATCATGTGCGGCTGACGGAGCACCACTTAACGCCTAAGGAAGAAGGCGGGACATTCCTTCCGACCGCAATGCTCTGCATCCCTTGTCATAAACAGGTTCACGCTCTCTATACGAATCAGGAGCTTGCGGCAAGGCTCGCGGGAATAGAAGAGCTGCGGCGTGACCCGAAACTCGCGCGGTTTGTGAAATGGATCAGAAAACAGCCGCCGGAAAAGCTTGTAAAAACAAAAAAAGCAAATGAACGAAAATAACGCTGAACCAAAAGCAGCCCTCTTCTGAAAGAGCGGCTGCTTTTTAGGCGTTTCCTACCACATTTTGATCGCTGACATCGGGGTCTATATAGTTTGTCGCATTGACAACGTTGTTTAATAACAGGAAATCTCCGGTATTGCCTGCTCCCGAACCGAGCGCAGATTTAGAAGAGCTTTTTGGAGAAAGGTAAAAGGAATCACCAAAGTTTACGACTCCGCCCGATATGGAATTGATAGCTATAGGTCCGGTAATTGCTGGCATAAACGACACCCTTTATAGAAGTCTCACCGTCATTATATGTCAGGGCTGCTGTGATTGTGAGCTTGGTGTGACAATCTGCCTAATATGTTTCAGCCGCGAATCTCCCAGAACGATCGACGTCGATCCGATTTGAACCACGGACGCTGACGATACCCCTTGAACTTTCACATTCCTTACCCGAATTGAAGGGTTTTCATGGCAGAATGCGCTTTGGACTCCCGTTTCTGGTAACGGCATGACGGCCGGCTGCCGAAAGATCTGGTATTCTTTTTTGTTAAATGAGCCTTCATCATCTCTGTATAAGGCAATAGTACGCTGATCGGCCAATACTTTGATCCGCATATTGATTTCATTCGTATCGCCTGCTTGAAAGACACTCGCAATCCCGACTGAATTGATTTTGGCGTTCCGGAGGCGTGAAATGCGCTTTAACATTATTCCGGCGCCAGCGGCACATAAGGCCCGATAATAAGAGATTCCGGAGGCGTGTCAAAGATGGAGGACAGATAGACGGAATCGGTGTCGCCGATTAATAATAAGGAAGAACTGGACACACCGGTAGACCGGATGTCGCCGACTTCAATATTCCGGTTAATCACTGTAAAAATCATGACGGATCATCACCTTTCATTTCACCAGGTATGTGCTTAATAAAGTGCTCGACGGCCCTGACAATATCACGCTTCACATGTTCGGCAATCTGCTCGGCATATTGCGCGGGCGCCGTGTTTTCTTCTTTCGGGACATGGGACAGATAATACTGAATCCGGCTGTCCATCTGCTTTCTGATATCTTCAATAATATGATATTTGTTCGTTTCGTCCAGCCTGCTCTCATACTGAGTTTCGAGCTGTTCTAAAAGCGCGGGGATTTCTTCATTCAGGTACATATCGACGTTTTGGCGGATTTGCTGCATTTGCTGGCCCGCCTGTTCCTGCTGCATCATTCCGACCTGCGGAGATGTCTGGCCGACTTCGAAGTTTTGCACGGCATTCGGATCAGTCGGATTCAATCCGATATTCAGCGTTCCTTCCAGCCGTTCAATTTTCAGCTGATCAAATTTATACTCGAGCCGATCGATTCTTGTAGAAGGCTGCTGCTTCAGCGTTGAAATTTCATTTTGGAATTCTTTCAGCTGCCGTTCGAGCTCCTGAATCTGCTGCGCCTGCTGCTGGACGAAAGAATTTAAATTCTGCAGGTAGGATGAAACGGATTGATCATACATGACATTCACCTCGCGTCTCGTTTCCTTCATTAAAACTACCGGCTTGGCGGCTGGAGCGGTACAAATGATGAGGTGCCGGGACCTCCCCCTGTTGTTACAGTCTGCTGCCCCGCGGTGACAGGCGGCGCCGGCTCAACATAACTCCCTGTATTGTACAGATTGGAAAGAGATTTAATTGAACCGGCGCTTCCGATTTGCAGTATGGAGGAATTGCTGACAGATTCTACACGCATGTAATTGATATGGATCGACTGATTGACGTAAAAATTCATACGGCGCCTCCTTTATGCGTTTCCTGCCATCGGCTGATCGATTACATCATTATCGTACACATTCGTTGAATTCCTGTAATTCGTCAGTGTGAGATTGTCTCCGGTATTGAAGCTGCCCGCTCCGGCAAATGTCTTAACCTCTGCTTTTGGAGAAATGGTGATGCAGTCGCCTATATGAACGACTCCGCTCGTACCGACGGCATTAATTTTAAACGCTCCGACAATTGCGGGCATACGAGCACATCCTTTTCGTGAAGATTTTCATGACTACACTCCAGGAGCTTATCTGGGCTGCCTGCCTAAAATAGCTTATGACAAATGCACATTTTTGTGAGCGGAAAAAACTTTAAACGTAAAAACACCGGCGCTTTACGCATGCCGGGTCTTATACATAAATGATACAGATTTATATACATATCACGTTTATGAGAAAGCCTCTTTTTTTCCTGCGGTGCGGCCGTGCTCAATCTGTGCGGCCGGGTTCAGCCCGCTGTCTTTCGTTTGTTGGATGAGCCCGCCCCGGCACCCGTTTAAAAGGCTGTCCAGCTCCTGGCTGCACCTGATGGTCTCCGTTGCATTGATTCCGAATTTTTGCGCTGTCTCGAATAAAGTTAATCTTTTTTCTTCAATTTTGTTCATCGTGTGATCTCCAATTCTCGATTATTTTGGAAAACATAGGATGACAATAGTATAACCCATTTTGGCCAAGAAGGTTTTATTTCGTCAATATGACTAAAAAAGTGACAATTTTTGATACTCTTTTACACTTATTTTCAGCCTGTTTAAAAGAGGAATTTCCCGTCCGGAGGAAGAATACATAAAGGAATGCCAGATTTAAAAATGATGGGGGATTAACATGAAATTTGCGACAGGGGAACTGAACAGCCGAACATTTGTCGGTCTGATCATTGATGATGACAAAATCTTAGATCTGCAAAAGGCTGAAAAAAAATTGTTTGAACTTGAGACGATTCCGGGTTCGCTGATCGAGTGCATTCAAAAAGGAGATAAGTTTGTCGCGCATGCCGGACAGCTTGCGGAATGGGCGAAAAAACCGAATGATGAGTCGGGTTCATTTATGTATGCGCTGTCTGACGTAAAGCTTTGCGCGCCTATTCCGAGACCTTCAAAGAACGTGATCTGCATCGGGAAAAATTATCGTGATCATGCTGTTGAAATGGGGAGTGAGGCGGATATACCGGAGCATCCCATGGTTTTTACGAAAGCCCCCGCTGCCGTTACAGGACACGGAGAAACAGTGGACAGCCACTTGGACGTAACGGACCAGCTTGATTATGAAGGGGAGCTTGCGGTAATCATATCAAAAAGCGGATCGCACATCTCCAAAGAACATGCGCTTGATCATATATTCGGCTATACAATTGTAAATGATATAACAGCGCGCGATCTGCAGAAGAAACATAAACAGTTTTTTATCGGCAAAAGCCTCGATACGACATGCCCGATGGGCCCGGTCATTGTACATAAGTCGGCCGTCAGTGATCCGCAAAACCTGAAAGTTGAAACGCGGGTGAACGGAGAACTGCGCCAATCAGGATCAACGGGTGACATGATTTTTCCGATAGCTGACTTAATCGAAACGCTGTCAAAAGGAATGACGCTTGAAGCCGGTGACATTATAGCGACGGGGACGCCGTCCGGTGTCGGAAAAGGGTTTAAGCCGCCGAAATTTTTAAAGCCGGGGGACCGCATTGACATTACAATTGAACCGATCGGCACGCTGTCGAACCAAATCGGATAATTGTGTGTCTTTCGCACGATTGATAATGCTCCGATCGGCTTGTTGTGGTACCATAAGTGAGGCAGATTGATCTGATAGGGGGAATTGAACATAATGACACATTGGCATATTACTTCATGGGTCGTTGCGCTTATCCTGGTATTTGTCAGCTACGGGCTGTACGGTTCCGGAAAAGCGAAGGGCGCAAAAATTACGCATATGATTCTGCGCTTATTCTACATTATTATTATTCTGACCGGAGCTGAGCTTTTTGTCCGTTTTGCGAATTGGAACGGAGAGTACGCCGGAAAAATGCTGCTCGGCATCATTACCATCGGACTGATGGAAATGCTCGTCATCCGCAAGAAAAAAGGCAAATCAACCGGCGGACTGTGGATCGGTTTTATTATCGTGCTCGTCCTGACAGTGCTGCTCGGCCTTCACTTGCCGATCGGCTTTCACGTATTTTAATCAATCGCTTGAAAAACCCGGATGTATCCGGGTTTTTTTAGTTGCGCATACATTCTGCGCAACTGTGCCGCTGAATGAGAAATGCCGTGACAGGGGGATGTTGATGAGGCGAAGGAGATTTGCAGGATGCCAAAAGCGTCAATCACTCTTGTTACCGCAAAAGCTACGGCTGTGAAGGGTAAAAGCAAACGCCGGGCGTCAATCAGCGTGAAATGCAAAGCTAAATACATCAGGCGGCACCTATTTAAAAGGTGCCGCCTGTTTGTTACGCGGTGCCGTCTTGTCTTGCCGCTGAATACATAATGGAGCGCCGCCCGTCAGATGCCGTCCATTCAAATCTGTCGTGTTTGCCCGAGCTGCCGCGGTGATGCTGCAGGGCGCATTGTGCTTCATCCGCCGAGAAGTGATAAAACGAAACGCCTTCACCGGAAAACAGCGCCTGATCGTAGGAAAATACGCAATCATATACAGACAGGCCGAACCCGTGAAGATGGCTGAGAAACAGCAGAAACGTTTCATCGTCCAGCGAATCGAGCAAGGTTAACAGCGGCCGTTTGACCGCCTTTTCATAACGGATTTCTTCCCCGCCGAGCAGGGGGATGGTGTCTGCGCCGATTTCGGCCGCACCGCCGCAAATCCGTGCCGGCTGCCATCTGCCGCCGCGTTTCATCAATACGTCTGCGTTTCCTAGACTGTCTGCCAGCAGGATATCGCCTTCATCGTTTTCGACGAGGCAGATGCCGTCCTCTATCATCAGGGTGCCGCGACCCCATTTGTTTTTTTCTGAGAAAAGCTGTTTTCGTTTCATAACCGTGCCGGTCTCCTTTGTTTGTTTCTTCTCTTCCGTTCTTTCCAAATCGGGCTTGTCTCATACAACTCTTAGTGGGACAAATCAACTATCTGCGTTTCTTTGCATAAACTGGGTAAAGTGCTGATAGAAACGAATTTGATACCGACAGAAACGGGATTGGAGCTGATATCACATGTGTGGAATTGCGGGTTGGGTCGATTTTCAAAAGCAGCTCGTCCAAGAGAAACATATTATGAACAATATGATAGACACTCTTTCAAAACGAGGACCTGATGATTCAAACGTCTGGGGAGAGCCCCATGTTTTATTCGGACATAAAAGACTTTCGGTCGTTGACATTGAAGGCGGCCGCCAGCCGATGGCCTGCACGCATCAAGAGGAAACGTACACCATCATTTATAATGGCGAGCTGTATAACACGGAGGAATTGCGGAAGGAGCTTCAGGCGAGGGGCCACCGTTTTGAGAGGACCTCTGATACAGAAGTGCTGCTGCACAGCTATATTGAGTGGCGGGAGGAGTGCGTGGACCGCTTGAACGGTATTTTCGCTTTTGCCATCTGGGATGAAAAGCGCAAGCGGCTGTTCGGGGCAAGAGACCGGCTCGGCGTCAAACCGTTTTTTTATAAAGAACACGGCTCTTCCTTTCTGTTTGGGTCGGAATTGAAAGCCATCCTTGCTCATCCTGATGTGAAAGCCCGCACAGACAGCGGCGGACTTGCGGAAGTATTCGGACTCGGGCCGTCCAGAACTCCGGGCTGCGGGGTGTTTAAAGGAATTCACGAGGTGCGTCCCGCCCATGCGTTCACTTTCTCAAAGGACGGTTTGTCCATATGGCGTTATTGGAATGTAAAGAGCGAAAAGCATACAGACAGCTTGGATGAAACCGCGGCTCACATTCGGTACTTATTTCAGGATGCAGTGACACGCCAGCTCGTATCTGACGTGCCGGTTTGCACGTTTTTATCAGGGGGGCTTGATTCGAGCGCGATAACCGCGATAGCCGCCGCTCATTTTGAGAAACAAGGCAGAGATCCCCTTCATACTTATTCAATTGATTATGAGGAGAACAGCAAATTTTTTAAAGCGAGCGCCTTTCAGCCGAATGATGACGGCCCGTGGATCGATAAAATGACAAATGCTTTCGGCACACAGCATCATAAGTGCGTGATTACGCAGGATCAGCTGGTTGAACATCTGGAGGAATCCGTTCTCGTCAGAGACCTGCCGGGCATGGCTGATGTTGATTCCTCGCTATTATGGTTCTGCCGGGAAATTAAAAAAGATTTTGTCGTGAGCCTTTCCGGAGAATGCGCGGACGAAATTTTCGGCGGATATCCGTGGTTTCACACCGCGGCAGAAGAAGACGGATTTCCTTGGATGAGGTCGACTGAGGAGAGGATCACGCTCTTGGATGAAAAGTGGCAAAAACGGCTGAATCTTAGAGAATACGTGAATGCGAGATATGAAGAAACCATTGCGGAAACGCCGCTGTTAGACGGTGAGACGGGAACAGATAAAGCGAGACGGCAGCTGTTTTACTTAAATATGCTTTGGTTTATGACAAATCTGCTCGACCGCAAAGACCGAATGAGCATGGGCGCAAGTCTTGAAGTACGGGTGCCGTTCGCCGACCACAGACTTGTGGAATACGTTTGGAATATTCCTTGGGAAATGAAAATGCATGGCAGCCGGGAAAAAGGCATCTTGCGGAAAGCGCTTGAAGGACTGCTTCCTGAAGATATTTTGTACCGCAAAAAAAGCCCTTATCCGAAAACGCATCACCCGAAATACACGCAGGGGGTCACAGAATGGCTGAAAACGATTTTACAACAGAAAGATTCCGTGCTTCACACCCTGCTTGACAGAAAGAAGCTGGAAATGCTGCTGGAGACAGAAGGTTCATCTTTTCAGGTTCCGTGGTTCGGCCAGCTGATGAAAGGCCCGCAGCTGATCGCCCATCTTGCCCAGATCCATACATGGTTTGAGGCGTACCGTATCGATATAGAAGAATAACAGTGCCGCGACCGGTTTCCGCTGAAGGATATCGGTCTTTTTATTGTGAAACATATGGTACACTAAAAAACAGAGGAGTGATACCATGACCGAATACGAAACATGCGCCCAGCTTGCCGAGGCGCACTTTCCTTTATATAAACGGACTTTCTCATCCCTGCCGCCAAAAAACAGGCGGGCCGCATGGGCGGTGCTTGCTTTGTTTCACGAAGCTGACCGGCTTGATGTGCAGGAACTTGGAGGATTTGAACAGGCGGCACAAGACTTTCTGAACGGGTCCCGCGCCGACGGCTTTTTGTGGGAGGCGCTCACCGATGTGCGGCAGCAATTTGCGCTTGAAGAAGAGCCGTTACGTGAGTTTATCGCCGGCCAAATCTCTGACAGAGAAAAAGTAACGTATCAAGAGTTTGATGACCTGCTGATGTATGCGGGCCAAACAGGCGGAGCCCTCGGCCTGCTGCTGCTGCCGGTTTGTGCGCGCCGGAACCAAGAGAAACTCCGCCATGCAGCCGTTTCATTAGGAGCTGCCATTCAGCTGACCCGGGTGCTTCTGGAGGTCCATACGGACGAGCGGGCGAAAAAGCGTCTCCCGCGCCAGGTGATGAAGCAATTCGGCTATACGGAAGAAGAGCTGGAGAGCCATACCGTCAACAAAGCTTTTATGAATGTATGGGAGTACATCGCATTCGAGGCCGAGGCGTATTTCGAGGAGGCGTCTGAAGAGCTGGAGCTGTTTCCGTTATACTCAAGGCCCGCCGTTACCGGTTTGCTGGCACATTACCGGTCAGAGCTAGGTGACATGAGACAACAGCTTTCACAAGCATAAAAAAACGCCCGGCTTCATAACGAAGCTTCGGGCGTTTATGCAATCCCTTTTTGAATCCAAATCCGCGACCGCCATCTTCTGTACATAAGGATGCCTCTGACCCATTCATCCGCGATAAATGAAATCCAGATGCCCATAAGCCCTAATCCGAAATGGATGCCGAACAGATAAGCGAGAGGCAGTCCGATACCCCACATGGAAATCATCGCCATGTAGACGGGGAATTTTGCATCTCCGGCAGCCCGCAGCGAGTTGATGATAATGACATTGAATGAACGGCCGGGCTCAAGAATGATCGTCATGGCGATCAGCATGCTCGCCGTCGCAATAATGTCAGGGCTGCTTGTGAAAATTCCGATCAGCTGCTTTGAAAACAAAGTCATGATCACGGATGTCAAAGCGGCAATGCCAAGCGCCCAGTACAGACTTTTCATGCAGCGGTCATAAGCGTCGTCAAACCGTTTGGCGCCGATATATCTGCCGATCAAAATCTGTGTGCCCTGGCTGATCGCCGTTCCGAACAGCAGGATAAACATGGTGATGTTTTGTGTATAAACCTTTGTTGTAAGCGCCTGAGCGCCCATAATGGCGATAAAATAAGTGACAACCATTTGCGAAATGTTGTAAGACAGCTGTTCGCCGGCAGACGGAATCCCGATTTTCAGGAGTTTCCGCAAGTGCTCTTTATGGACGTGAAAAATCTTTTGCCATGTCAGACCGAGTCCGATGCGTTTTTTGACGATCACAATCATCGCGATCAGCCCGATGATCCGCGCGAAGGACGTTGACATCGCAACACCGGCGACGCCTAACACCGGAAGGCCGAGCGGCCCGAAAATGACAAGAAAGTTTCCGGCAATATTTAAAATATTCATCCCGATCGTAACGAACATCGTATCCTTCGTATGACCGTAGCTTTTTAAAATGGCGCTGAACGTCATAATCAAAGCCTGAATGAAGGACAGCCCGCCGACCACCTGCAAAAAGACTTTGGCATCCGGCATCAATTCATTGGAAAGACCCATCACATGAAGCAGCGGAACGGCCGCAAAAAATATGGCGGCGCTGATGGCGAGACTGATGACAAAGTTCGCTCCTATTGATACATAAGCCACTTCCTGCGCCTCTTTTTTCTGTTTAGATCCTAAAAACTGTGAAATCACAATTGTCGTACCCGTTGCGATAAAGCTGAACATCACGATAATTAAATTTAAAATCTGATTGCTGACACCCACGGCCGCCACACTGTTGTCAGAGTATTGGCTAAGCATAAGAGTGTCGGCGTTTCCCATAAACATATATAATGAAACCTCAATAAATATCGGCCAAGTCAGCGCGTATAATGAGAGTTTGTGATCAGAGGATTGTTTGAACGCAGCCCGTTTTAAAATCGCTTGTTTCATTTCTTTTAACCCCTTTCCTGACAAAATCAACGTTTAAAAGTGTACCTCCATTTTCTTATAATAAAAAGGGAGAGAAACGAAACTTCTTGCAAAAATCCGACTTAAAAAGGAGGGCCGAAAATATGTCCTTTCTCGAGTTCACAGTTCCTCCGTTCCCGGTCTTTATCGCTGCGGGAGAAGGAGTATTCAAAAAAGGCGAAACCCATGTGAGACGGGTCTTCCCGGTGTTTGATCTGCTGTATGTGAAAGAAGGCGTCCTCTACATTACAGAAGACGAAAACGCCTTTTCCGTTGAAGCCGGAGAATATATTCTGCTTTCTCCCGGGCTTGAACATTACGGGACAAAAGGCAGTGAAGAAACGACATCCTATTCGTGGCTTCATTTTGAGGGAGCGGATTATGAGATGGCGGAAACAACCGGGAACAATTGGTCGGAGCTGAGGCGAAAAAAAGGGAGCTTTGAAGAGCCGTCCCGCTACCGCCTGTCCCTGCCGCAAAAAGGGAAGGTGAGACGCCCGCAGTTTATGGCCGGGCAATTCAGTGTGCTGACAGATGACAGCGCCGAGAATTCCGACCTGCCGCTCAGAAAGCAGATTCTGTTTGAAGAGCTGCTGCTCCATCTTCAGAAGGAAGCGTTCCAAATCCCGTCCGCAAAGGAAAGAGTCGCATGGGAGGCCGCCCGGTACCTGCAGGAGCACTACAAGGAGAAAACAACCATCAAAGCGCTTTCATCGGCTCTTCATTACAACCAAGACTACGTGACCCGCTGTATGCAGCAGGTGCTCGGCGTCACGCCCGGCCAGTATACGAACAAAGTCAGAATGACGGAGGCGAAACGTCTTTTGTCCGCAACCAATGACAAAATGGGGGTGATAGCGGACGCCATCGGTATGGAGGACCCAACCTATTTTTCCAAACTGTTTAAACAGATTGAAGGCATTTCGCCGCTTGAATACCGCAAATTCGTAAGCCGGAAAACGGACTGACCTAAAACCAGAGAACAAAAGAGGGATCGGTAAGCATGAAAATGACAATTTACGATGTGGCCGAAAAAGCGGGCGTCTCCGGCTATATCGGATTATGATAGATTCGAAGTAAAAAAGCAAAGGCCCGGGAGGCCTTTGCTTTTTTATGATTCGTATGAGAAAAAAATGTAGTCAGTCGGCACGCCTTTATAGCCCATTTGGTGAAGCATCGCGGTGATATTGCCGCGATGGTATGTGCCGTGATTCACAACATGCCGGATCACATCGGCATATGTCGTCTGAAGCGTCCCCAGGCGCGGATGAGAAATAGAGATCGGACCTTCCGGGTTCTCCATTTCTTTTAAAAATTCGCTGAATTCTTTGTCCAGTTCAGTCATTCTATGTTCAATCGCCTCAAAATCTCCGTCAAGCTTTTCAAATTGATCAAACTGCGAGACGATTTGTTCGAAAGTTTCTCCGTAAAGCACGTGAAGCCAAATGTAATCAGCCCGGTATATATGCACAAGCACGGCGTTCACAGTCGGAAAAACACTTTTCAGTTTCTGCTGTAAGCTGACCGCGGGCAGCGTCTTCAGATGCTGAATAACTTGCTCATTTGCCCATCTGTGGTAGTGATACAGCTTTAAAATGTCTGACATTCCAATTCCCCCTCTTCTTCCGGTACATTCAACATGGCCTGGCCGAATTCCTTTTATCGAAACAAAAGCGCCGCAAAATAAAAAGCAGCACCCCACATCACCAATGCCGAGCATTTATTCAGGATGCCGAGGAGCCGGCCTCCTGTATCCGCCGTTTGAACGAGCCGTCCCGCGAATGCCAGTCCGGCGAACCATACCCAGGAAACCGCGATACAAGCACCGGCAAACAGCCATTTATCAATTCCCGGATAGGCGGCGGAGCTTGTGCCGATGACACTGACGGTATCCAAAATCGCATGCGGGTTCAAAAGGGATACCATGACGGCCGTGACCGCCTGTTTTTTTGCCGTGAAAACCGTTTTTCTCGCCTGTTCGGCCTGCGGTTTGCTTCTCCAAGTCTGCCAGCCTAAAAAACTGAGAAACAAAAAGCCGCCTATAAGCATGACGGTCTGAAAAACGGGAATCTCTGCAATAATCATTGACACGCCTGCGACGGCCGCGCTGATGAGAATCGTATCGCATACCGCGGCGGCAATCACTGCGGGAAATGCCTGCCACACATGTTTTTGCCAGGCTCCCTGCTGAAAAATAAACACGTTTTGCGCGCCCAATGGCAAAATAAGGCCGAAAGCGAGCATCACTCCGTGAAGAATGGCATTCATTTCGTAAAACCCTCCAATCGTCAACTAAATCTCATTGTAGCCGCACTGTGTGCTGATGTCTCCGGCCATTTGGCTGGTACTTGAACCAGCCAAATGTATAATAAATAAAGAAGGAGGGATGACGTATGAACAGCTGGCGTCCGGATCGGGAGTCGCACATACCGCTTTATCTCCAGATCGAACAGCATATAAAAGAAAAAATACTTCATGGCGAATGGACCATCGGCACGAAAATTCCCTCACAAAGAAAGCTCGCCGAGGAGCTTCAGGTCAACCGAAGCACAGTGACGGCAACAGTTGATGAGTTAATCGCCCAAGGTCTTCTGGAAGGAAAAAGAGGGGGAGGCACAAAGGTCGTCAACAATACGTGGAGCATCATGGCAGCGGCTAAGCCCCTTGATTGGAGCACATACGTTACATCGGGGAGTCATCAGCCGAATTCATCCTTGATTCAGGCCATTAATCAAAACGAGCCGCGTCCGGATCTGATCAGGCTGGGGACGGGTGAACTGAGTCAAGAGCTGCTGCCTGAGCAGGAGATGGCCGAACTGTTCCGTGAAGCGGGAACTAACATTTTTGCGCTCGGCTATGAAGAACCGAAGGGCAGCCTGCAGCTTCGGCAAAGCGTCGCGGAACATTTGAAAACAAAGGGGATTCACGCGTCCCCGGCATCCATCGTAATCGTCTCAGGCGCGCTGCAGGCGCTTCAGCTCATTTCAATCGGGCTGCTAAAACCAAACTCCGTCATGCTGACTGAAAACCCGTCGTATCTCCATTCCCTGCGTGTGTTTCAATCAGCGGGCGTCAGGCTTAAGGGAGTGCCGATGGATGGGAGCGGAATCAAAACGGATCATCTTCCCGCTTACCGGCGGCAATACGAAGCAGGGCTGCTGTACACCATTCCGTCATTCCATAATCCGACGGGAACGGTGATGTCACTCAAGCGGAGGAAGGAACTCATCGTCCTCGCAAGAAATCACCTGTTGCCTGTCATTGAAGATGACGCATACGGTGATTTATGGATCGATAAAGAACCGCCGCCTCCGTTAAAATCCATGGACGGTGAGGGGAATGTGCTGTATATCGGCACGCTGTCAAAAACCGTAAGCCCGGGTCTGCGCATCGGATGGGTCGTCGCCCCTGAGCCGGTTGCAGACAGGCTCGCCGATATTAAAATGCAGACGGATTACGGCTCCAGTGCTTTATCTCAATGGGCGGCATGTCAATGGCTGTCAAGCGGCCGCTATGAAGCGCGCCTTTTGCGTCTCAGAAAGGAACTTAAAATCAGAAGAGATGCGGCATTGCGTTCTCTTGAAAGATACGCGGGAGATATTGCGGAGTGGCGTGTGCCGGAGGGGGGCTTTTATATTTGGGTCACTTTTCATCAAGCAATCGCCGTTCAGACGCTTTTCACCCGTGCCTTGGAGGCCGGCGTGCTGATCAATCCGGGAGCTCTCTATCTTCCCGAAGACCGGCAAAGCCTGCGTCTTTCCTATTCATACGCATCCTTACCGGACTTGGAAAAAGGCATTCAAACGATAGCGGACATCGCCCGCCGTTTCGTTTAATAAAAGATCACGTCACAATGGCTCCGAGTGCTTCTGCGAATGTAATGGCATGAGACGGAGAGATGCGGCATCCTTTCAGCTTCTCAAGTGAGACGTGCAGATGATCAAATGTGCACGTGCTGATATCCATATTAAAAAGAGACGTGCCGATGAAGTTTGCGCCGTTCAAATCACAGACGTCAAGATCTGTGTATTCAAGAACGGCATCATTCCACTCACTTTCTGTAAGAGCGCACGTGTCAAACCGGACATGCTTCATATTGGAATAGCTGAAGGAGCTGTAATTTGCGAGGCAGTCTTCAAACCGTACATGACGCATGGCGGAATCCGCCAGATTCAAGCCGAGAAGTTTTGAATGCTGAAACGCCGTTCTATGGATGATGCTTCCGCTGAAATCAGCGTTTGAGACATCACATTTGTCAAACAGGACATCCGTACATTCCATATGTCTGAAAGAGACATCCGTAAAAACGGTGTTTCTGAAAATGACTTTTTCGGCGCGCAGGCCGTCCAGTTTGCTGTTTACGACGGCGTTTTCTATGACGACTTCTTTTATGAGGTCGTCCTGAAGCGCTTCTGTGAAAGAAAGCACCGGCAATTCTTTCGGGATTTTCGGTTTTTGGATCGTATTCATCTCATACTTCCTTTTCTGAATTAATAGCTGAAAACGGCAATTGACAGATATCGTTTTCTGCCTGCCATCCTAGCTGTTGCATAATGTACAAAGGGTATTAAAAAAGAGGTAGGGCGTCAATAGTGTCGCATATAAAAGCAGACGTGACATTCAAGGTAATGCCCTTAGAGACATGTCCCCAAGGGCATTTGTCTGTTTCAGGCGAGTTCTTTATACATGATCACATGCGGGCCGATGCCGGGTATGTCAAAGGGGCTGCCCGTGCTTTTCCAGCCGAGCTTTTCGTAATATCCCTTTACGTGACATCTGGCGTTGCACCAGACAAGCGCCGCCCCCATATCTGCCAGTTTTCGTTCTGCATAGGCGATTAACGTGCTTCCCGCTTTTTGCGTCCGGTATTCCTCAAGCGTCGCCATGCCGCGCAGCTGGTAGGCGGGCGCTGCCTGTAACGCCTGCTGGTTCTGCGGGTAGAAAGAAGCGATGCTGATCAATGTCCCGTCGTAAAAACCTCCGAGATGAAAGGCTCCTTTGACGCTGTCCTGATCATATTTACAATCCTCAATCGTCTGATGGGGGCGCAGCACGCTGTGTCTGATCGCGTACGTGTCTTCTGCGGTGATGGGTTTTACTTCAACCATGAAAAAATCCTCCTTTGCTTGATTCTTTTTCTGTATCGTACCATGAAAAAGCCGCCTGTCATATCAGGCGGCCTCTTCCGCGTCAATGCAAATATACATCAGCCCGCTTTTCATCCTTTTGCTTAATATAAGCTGCAAGCTCTGACGTCAAATCAGAACGGAGAAACGGGGTGATTAAATAAATTCCGTTAAACAGTTCGCACGCCGTGTCGAGAAGCGACTTGGCGATGGCGAGGCCTTCAGCTTTCTGCTTTCGCTTGTCTTCGCCGGCGAGCGCCATTTTTTCGCGGATGCTGTCTGACAGCTTAATGCCCGGGATTTCATGATGGATGAACTCTGCGTTGCGGCTGCTCGTTAACGGCATGATACCGATATACACCGGTGTTTTGAGATGCTTTGTTTCATGATGAATGTCAATGAGCTGCTGCTCCGAGTAGACAGGCTGGGACACGAAGTAGTCAGCTCCGCACTCGATTTTTTTCTCCAGCCGTTTTACTGCTTTATCAAGGTGGCGGACATTCGGATTAAATGCTCCGGCTACGGAAAAGTTCGTTTTCTTGCCGAGCGGTTTCCCTGATAAAGAAATGCCCTCGTTGAATTGTTTAATCAGCCTGATCAAGTCAAAGGACGTTAAATCATAGACGGAGGTAGCCCCCGGAAAGTCGCCGATTTTTGAAGGATCACCCGTGATGGCTAAAATGTCGGTGAGCCCGAGCGTATCCAGCCCCATTAAATGTGACTGGAGGCCTATTATATTGCGGTCTCTGCATGTAATGTGAACGAGAGAACGGATATCAAGGCGCTCTTTCAGCAATGAACCGCAGGCGGCATTGCTGATCCGCGGTGTCGCCAATGAATTGTCGGCGAGCGTCAGCGCTTCTATGCCGGTTTCTTTTAATTCAGCCGCCGCTTGCAGAAATTCGTCAAAATTCAATTTTTTCGGCGGATCAAGCTCTACGATAATTGACCGTTTCTGAGCGGCGATTTCGTTTAAACCCGGCTCGGTCCGTTCGTTGCTGACTGAGATGACTTCTTCTTCCCGTCTGATTTTCACTTCTTTCTCAGTGACGGGGGAAAGGCCGCGAACCGCTTCAGCCATGGCTCTGATATGGTTTGGCGTCGTACCGCAGCAGCCGCCGATAATGCGCGCGCCCTGAGTGCGGAACTGTACGGCGCTCTCCCGGAAATAGGCATCGTCCGTATCATAAACAAGCCGGCCTTCTTCTAAAGACGGAAGGCTGCTGTTCGGATAGACCGATAAATAAGCGTCACGGAAAATCGGCACTTCGGTGAGCGCTTCAATCATGTGGTACGGGCCGAGCCGGCAATTGATTCCCGCTATGTCAGCGCCGAGATCGGCAATTGACCTGAGGGCTTCCCGAAGCGGCGTTCCGTCCTGCAGCACGCCCTGTTCGTGCATGGATACGTTCAGCATAATCGGAAGTTCCGTTTCTTTTCTCGCGATCTTCAGCACTTCACGCGCCTCTTCTAAATCATAGTATGTTTCCAGAAGCAGACCGTCCGGCTCTTCGTGCAGCAATAAATAAAGCTGCTCCCGAAAGCTGCGTTTAATCTCCTCCAGGCTGTAGGCGTTTTTGTTAAAGGTGCGGATGCCGCCCATCGTTCCCAATACATAAGCGCCGTCTGAGGAAGCGCGCGCGATTCTGACCGCCTCCTGATTGATTTTTTTCGTTTCATCCTCAAGTCCGTATCTTGAGAGCTTAATAAAATTCGCGCCGTACGTATTTGTCTGGATGATGTCTGCCCCGGCTTCCACGTAAGCCTTATGTATCCGCTTGATTTCTTCGGGCTTTGATACGTTCAGTTCCTCAAAACATCTGTCAATGCCGTAGGAATAGAGGAGAGTGCCCATCGCGCCGTCTCCGATTAAAATCCGTTCTTTTAAGTCTTGTAATAGTCCCATTGTTTGCCTCCTTCGTCACATTCAGCAAGGAAAAAAGAGAAATAAAAAAAGTCTTCTTAAGAAGAAGACTTTGTAATCATTTGTCTCTCTTCTTATCTTCCAAGCTGTTTTTAGCTTGCTGGATTTAGCACCTTGGTCATGGTTTGGGTAAACCACTACACCGGTTGCTGAAGCGTCGTCGGGCCAGTCCCTCGGCTTCTCTTGATAAGAACGTTCATGTAATTGTCATGGGTTTCCAAAACTTAACTGTGAAAATCCCTTTCTCCAAATTTACCGAAAATAGAGACAATAATCAATAGGAATCACATAATTTATCTAAAATTAATAAATTGAACGTCAATCGGCAGGTCTGCTCCGCGGACGGCTGCAATAATCTGCTGCAGATCATCTTTATTTTTTCCGGTGACGCGCACTTGGTCGTCCTGAATCTGCGACTTGACCTTCAAGCCGGAGTTTTTAATCACCGCGTTGATTTTTTTGGCGTTGTCTTTATCAATGCCCTGTACAAGCTTCGCGCGCTGGCGCACCGTGCCCCCCGATGCATTTTCGATTTTGCCGTATTCAATGTTTTTCGTCGGCACGTCCCGTTTGATCAGCTTGCCGCTCAGCACATCTTTGAGCTGATTCAGTTTAAACTCGTCATCAGAAATCAGGACAAGCTCTTCCTTTTCTAAAGTTACATCGCTTTTCGATCCTTTAAAGTCATAGCGCGTGCCGATTTCTTTCAGCGTCATCTGAATCGCATTCTGCACTTCTGGAAATTCAACTTTGGATACAATATCAAAAGAACTTTCTTTTGCCATGAGAAAACCTCCTATAACATTTCACTTATGAGTTGATTATAGTAGAATAAAGAGAAATGTCCAACAGCATAAAGCATGAATTTATGCATATTGGAAAAAATGAGAAAAACATCAGCCTCATACGGGCGAATCAGGAAGGACGATAACATGAGACCAGGGCAGCAGCTCACGCTTAGTATAGATCACCAAACCGATTTCGGTTATTTTTTAACCGACGGCGAGGATACGGTTCTTTTACATAACAGTGAAATCACAGAGGATATCGAAGACAGAGATGAAGTGGACGTATTTATTTACGTCGATCATCAGGAAAGACTCGCGGCGACGATGAAAAAGCCGCTCATCAGCTTTTATGACTACGGATGGGTGGAAGTGACGGACGCTGTGGAAGATATGGGCGTATTCGTCGACGTCGGTCTGTCAAAAGACGCGCTCGTCGCAACGGAGCACCTGCCTCCGTACAAATCCGTCTGGCCGCAAAAAGGAGACAGACTGTATTGCATGCTGAAGGTGACAAGCCGCGGGCGCATGTTTGCCAAGCCGGCGCCTGAAGATATCATCAGTGAATTATTTACGGATGCAGGGGAAGACGTCATGAATAAAGACCTGACGGGCACGGTGTACAGACTGATTGCATCAGGCTCTTTTCTGATTACCGATGAAGGCATCCGCGCGTTTATTCACCCTTCAGAAAGAAAAGAAGAGCCGAGACTCGGCAGCCGCGTGACAGGGCGTGTCATCGAGGTGAAGGAAGACGGCTCCGTCAACATGTCACTGCTGCCGAGAAAGCAGGATGCGCTTTCGGTTGACGCGGAAGAGATTCTGACCTATCTGAGATCAAGAAACGGCGCGATGCCTTACGGAGACAAAAGCCATCCTGACGATATCCGCGAACGGTTTCATTTAAGCAAAGCCGCCTTTAAGCGGGCGCTCGGGCATCTGATGAAAAACGGCAAGGTCTATCAGGAAGACGGCTGGACATACGAAAAACAATAAATTTTCTGCAAAAACATCGGTGAACCAAAACCGATGTTTTTTATTTTCTCAAAAGCTCCTATACCCTCATTTGTTTAACATCCTGCCGAACATACATATTTTATTGAAATAAAATATTCTGACATCCGAACCGATATATAACTATAGAAAAAAACAAAAGGAGAGTTTCAATGAGAAAAATGGCGATATTTGCGGCTGTACTGCTGATTGCGCTCAGCACGGCGGGATGTGCCGGCAAATCTGAGGAAACGGCGGCCGAAAAAACGAAAACAATCGGCATCATGCTGACAGACAACGGCCTCGGCGACCAATCATTTAATGATTCAGGCTTTCAAGGTTTGATGAAAGCGAGAGACGAGCTCGGCATCACATTTGATTACCGGGAGATAAAAGACACCGGTACATACGAAAAAGGACTGACCCAGCTTGTCCGTGAAGGCAATGATCTTGTGGTGGGGCTCGGTTACAGCATGCAGGCGGATTTAGAAAAGGTCGCCAAAAAATATCCGAAGCAGCGGTTTGTGCTGATTGATTCCGTATCAGACCTGGGTAATGTCACCTCCGTCACGTTTAAAGAGGATGAAGGAAGCTTCTTAGCCGGAGCGCTGGCGGCCATGACGAGCAAAACCGGCACAATCGGATTTATCGGCGGTTCAGATGCCGACGTCATTAAACGGTTTAAAAAAGGCTATCTGAAAGGCGCGGAATCAGTCAAACCGAATATCCGCGTACTGTCGGACATCAGCGGTACGTTTGATGATGATAAGCTCGGGAAGGGCATCGCCCAAAACATGATCCGAAAAAAAGCCGATGTCCTGTTTACGGCGGCCGGCTTCACGGGTGTCGGCGCACTGAAAGAAGCGGAGGCGCAAAAAGTATACGCCATCGGTGTTGACAGCGATCAATATTACACCGCCGAGCACGCGGTTATCTCTTCTTTAGTGAAAAACGTCGACCATGTCATCTATGAATTGGCGAAAGATTTAAAAGACAACAAGGAGATTAAAAGCGGTGAGATCGTTTACGGACTGAAGGAAAACGGCATGGACTTAGCTAAGATCAGAGTTGTCAAAAACGCAGGCGGGCTGGCGAAAAAGATCACGGATATGAAAAACAGCCTGATTGAAAAAGGAGGCGATCTGAAGTGACATTACGGACAAGGCTGCTCGTTAACGCAGCCGTTACGATGGTTTGCTTCGCCGCCGTCATCGGCTTTACCATTGTAAACATGATGAAGATTCAGGCTTCAAATGAAGATGAAGTGGACGCGCTGTTAAACGTCCAGGAAGCAAAAGCTGACCTTAATACGTTAAAAGAAAGCATCACCGGCTATTCCTATACGCTCGCAGACGCCCAGAAAGAAGATGTGCGAAGCTATATGAAAAGCAGCTCAGAGAAACTGGCGGCGCTCAAAAAAACGATGACGGACGGTGCAGACAAAGCCGCTTATGACAAACTCGCCAAAAAATACGAATCATGGCAGGCGGAGGCGGACGCTGCTCTTGATTCGAAAAGCCCGGCTGAAGCGACAAGGACGGCGGCCCGCATCAACGGTCTTCTGAATGATATTTATATGCTGAATCTGAAAAGCCGGGATCACTATGAAGACATGCAGAAGCAGACGGCTGACCAGATTCAGTTTATCGTTTACAGCGCAGCCGTGCTGACCATCGTGATACTTGCCGTCACCGTCATATCTTCCATCAGGCTGACGAAGAGAATTGCAGGGCCGATCCGCCGCATGGCTGAAAATGCCCGTCGTATTGCAGGAGGGAACCTTGCTGTTGAAATGCTTGATTATAAAGGGAAGGACGAACTGAAAGAGCTGAATGACTCATTCGGAATGATGGCTGAACAGCTCCGCACCTTAATTCAGGCGATCGGAGAGGTCGGCCGTGAAGTCGAGACTTTCGCGGAAGGTTTGACGAAGGAAAACCAGACGCTGAAGGACATGACCGAGCAGGTGTCCGTGTCGACGGAAGAAATGGCGCAAGGCTCCCAAACCATTTCAGAAGATCTGCAGCATGCGGTGCAATTCATTGAACAAATGGATGAACATTCAAAGGCGAACGCCGAACGTTCAAAACAAACGACGAGAAGCAGCGAAGAGACGATTGCGGCGGTGGCTGCGGGGCGCGGTGCTTTAGCCGAGACCAAGCAAGCCATTGATAAAAGCAATGAGACATCAAAAGAGATTTCCGAAGCCGCCGATCTCTTCATAGAGCATGCGGCAGGCATCAGTATGATGGCGCAGACCGTTTCTGACATTGCGGGCCAGACCAATCTGCTGTCATTAAACGCCGCAATCGAGGCGGCCAGAGCAGGCGAGGCCGGAAAAGGATTTGCCGTCGTTGCCGAGGAGATACGGAAGCTCGCAGACGGATCAGCCAAAGCGACCGCGCAGATTTTCGATATGGTAAAGCAAATTGAAGACGGCATCACATCTATTACCGGAGCTGTCACGACCGGCGTCGCTTTAGCGGACAGACAGCAGGAGCTGATGGAGAAAACGTCAGAATCATTCGTCCATATTGAACAAAAAGCCGCCCATATTAAAGCGGAGCTTACTCAATTGGACGGACGGATCATCGAATCGAAACAGCTTGGTGAGCAAGTGCTGCATCATGCCGAAAGCATCAGCGCTGTCGTTCAGGAAACGGCTGCGGGAAGCGAAGAGATTTCTGCCTCCGCGCTTGAGCAGCTGTCTTCTTTTCATAAAATGGCGGAAAGCGTCAATAATCTGGTGAGCCTGACAGAGCGGTTAAACGATCAGGTCCGCCGGTTTACTTTGTAACGGGCTTTTGCCCCGCCCCCTAATTTTTGCAGCCTGACATGAGTAACTTCTGAATGAAACACAAATACTGAATATACTTGTGTTATTTATTCTTTTTCGAGAAAGGTGAAAAAAGAAGGGAGGAATCGGGATGGATGAACAAATTCCGCATGAAAAGGGTCTTGATAATAGTCTGGCTTTATTACGCGATGGTTATGTATTTGTGAAAAACCGAGCGGAGAATTATCGCTCGGATGTGTTTCGCGCCCGTTTATTAGGGAAGACATTCATTTGTATGAGCGGAGCGGAAGCCGCAAAGCTTTTTTATGACACAGAACGATTTCAGCGGGAGCATGCCCTCCCCAAACGGGTGCAGAAAACGTTATTCGGAACAGGGGCAATCCAGTCAATGGACGGTGAACGGCATAAGCACAGGAAGCTTCTATTTATGTCGCTGTTGACGCCGCCCCGGCAAAAACGGCTTGCGGAAGCGGTGGCAAAACAGTGGAAAGCATCTGCGGAAATGTGGGAGGGTTCAAACCGAATTGTCCTTTTTGATGAAGCGAAGAAAGTGCTGTGCCGGGCTGCCTGTGAGTGGGCCGGCGTCCCGCTGAAAGACTCAGAAGTGAAAGAGCGGGCGGAGGATTTCACCGATATGGTAGACGCATTCGGCGCTGTGGGACCGCGTCATTGGAAAGGCAGAAGGGCGAGGCTGAAAACGGAGAAATGGATAGAGGAGGTCATTGAGGATGTGCGGTCCGGCAAGCTGCAAACGCCGGAGGGCTCAGCCTTGTATGAAATGGCTTTTCATACAGAACTTGACGGGAACAGACTTGATTCTCACATGGCTGCTGTTGAGCTTATTAATGTTCTGCGCCCGATTGCCGCCCTTTCTTACTTCATTACGTTTTCAGCTCTTGCATTGCATGATTACCCTGAATATCGGGGCAAACTGAGATCGAGAGATGATCAGGAGGCTGAAAGATTTGCACATGAAGTTCGGCGGTATTACCCGTTTGCCCCGTTTTTAGGAGCCGTTGTGAAAAAAGATTTCGTATGGAAGAACTGTGAGTTTAAAAAGGGTGCATCCGTCATGCTTGACCTATATGGGACAAACCATGATTCCCGGCTTTGGGAAAATCCCAATGAATTTCGCCCGGAACGTTTTCAGGGGCGGGAGGAAAATAAATTTGATTTCATTCCCCAGGGCGGAGGTGATCCGGCTAACGGCCACCGCTGTCCGGGTGAGGGAATGACCGTGGAAGTCATGAAAACTTCCCTTGCGTTTCTTGCCAATGAAATAGAGTACGATGTTCCGTCCCAAGATTTGAGCTTCAGCCTGTCCAGAATGCCGGCATTGCCTGAAAGCGGATTCGTGATAAGTGATGTTAGACGCATATAGAACAAAAAACAGCCCTCTCTCTTCATACACAAGAGGGCTGTTTTGCTTTTACAGATGGTCCGGTTTTTTGGAATTCTGGTTTTTTCCCGCCTGCCGGTTTTTTTCGGCAAGCCGGTTCTTTTTCTGATTTATGGCGTTATTGTCCAACGGTTTTTTGTCATCATCTTTCATGCGGCAAAGCCTCCCTTCTGTCCGTTAGGATGCCCGCCCGCATTGAAATTATGGCTTCAGGAAAAAAATCGCGAGCGTGCCCGGCCCGGAGTGCGCGCCGATCGCAGAGCCGATTGAATGAAGAATGGTCTCTTTCGGATGGAACGCTTCTTCAATCATTTCCTTCATCCGAAGCGCCGTCTCCTCGTTATCTGCATAGCTGATCCCCACGGTTTGATCCGCCCAATCGCCGCCTTCTTCCTTCATCATTTCTATAATCCGTTTAAACAGTTTCTTTTGTCCGCGTAATTTTTCGAGCGGCACGAGCCTGCCGTCATCCACATGCAGAATCGGTTTAATGTTCAAAAGCCCCCCGACAAAAGCGGACGTTTTTGAAATTCTGCCGCCCCGCGCGAGATAAGCGACATCATCGACCGTAAATATATGTTTCATCCGTGCGCAAAAGCTCTTTACAGACGTTTCGATTTCTTGTATTGTATTCCCGTTAACACAGAGTGTTTGCGCGTGCATCACCGCAAGGCCGCAGCCCAATGAAGCGCATTTGGAATCTACAATCCGTAAATCAAAATCGGGAAATTCCTCTTTTACTTCATTGGCGATCATCACCGCCGTCTGATAGGTGCCGGAAAGACCTGAGGAAAAGGCGATGTATATCGCCGGTTCTCCCAGTTCCGCGTATTGTAAAAATACTTTTTTTATCGTATCCGGTGATGCCTGGGATGTTTTCGGAACTTTCCCGTCCCGCATCGCTTGAAATATATGATCCGCCTGAATGGTGACCGTGTCCTCATATTCGTTTCCGTCAAGTGTTACGTGCAGCGGAATGAACCCGATCCGGTTTTCTTCAATATAAGATTTCGGCAGGTCAGAGGCGCTGTCAGCAATAAGGTGAACTGTCATCATAATTCCCTTCTTTCCGATTGGTGAGAGTGATGCCAACTATATCATATAAATGTGGCAAAATAGTGTTCAAAACTTTATTTTAAGGGAAAAGCTAATAATGAAAATGAGCGGAGGAGCAAGCCATGGTACTAGAACAAGCAAAAAAATTAGCAATCGTCGTCATCGGCGCGTTTCTGTATGCGGCGGGACTGAATTTATTCCTGATACCGGCGAATGTATATGCCAGCGGTTTTACCGGTGTCGCCCAGCTGCTGTCAAGCGTCGTTGATCAATACGCCCCCTTTTATATTTCGACAGGAGTTCTCATGTTCCTCTTAAACATTCCCATCGGTGTGTTAGGGTGGCTGAAAGTCGGCAGATCATTCACTGTATACAGCATATTAAGCGTAGCGCTGACGTCCGTCTTTATGGGAATTCTCCCGGAAATGAGACTGTCGCACGATATTCTTCTGAATACCGTATTCGGAGGAGTCATCTCAGCGATCGGCATCGGTTTAACGCTGAAATTCGGCGCTTCGACAGGCGGTCTTGATATCGTGTCGATGGTGCTGGCCAAATGGAAGGATAAGCCGGTCGGCACATATTTCTTCATTTTGAACGGGATTATCATTTTGACGGCAGGATTATTGCAAGGATGGGAGAAAGCATTATATACCCTTGTCGCTCTGTATGTCACAACAAGGGTGATTGACGCCATTCACACCCGCCACATGAAACTGACCGCCATGATCGTTACAAAAAAAGCCGATGAAATCAAAGAAGCGATTTACGGGAAAATGGTCCGCGGCATTACGACGGTGCCGGCAAAAGGCGCTTACACAAACGAACAGAAAGAAATGATGATCATCGTCATCACGCGGTACGAATTGTATGACCTTGAGAAAATCGTGAAAGAAGTCGACCCGAAAGCCTTCACAAACATCGTGCAAACGACGGGGATCTTTGGTTTCTTCAGAAAAGACTGATAGGAGCGGATAGAATGAAGTGGCTGTTTGGCCTGTTATTACCGGTCATTTTATTGATCGGATGCAGCAGTCAATCCGGGCAGAAGGAGCCCGCTGAGGAGGTATCCGGAGAGATGAATGAACAGCAAGCGGAATTAGCCGTAAACCCTGTGCAGACGGATCAGCAGATCGAATTTCAAATGTCTTTAAAAAACAAGAGCGGCAGCCCGATCGATTTCACATTCAGCTCAGGGCAGAAATTCGAATTGACCGTACATGACCAACATCACAAAGAACTGTACCGCTATTCAAAAGACAAAATGTTTACTCAGGCGTTTCAGACCGTGACCTTAATGCCGAATGAAACGTATGACTTTTCAGATGTGTGGAAGAACGTTCCCGGTCCGGGAACATACACGGTGACGGTGACGTTTTTAGGGAAGTCCGATCAGATCGGAAAAAGACTGAAAACGGTAAAAACATTTGAAGTAAAATAAATAAGCGGCGCCCTCGTCTTAACGGGGCGCCTTTTTTTATTGCAATTTCTCCAGCTGATCCTGAAATTGGTGCAGCTGCTGACGTTCTGCATCCGTCGAATTGGCGTACGCGGAAGACACGGCGTTTTTGGCGCGTGAAACAGCTTTTTCCTGATCGCCGTCCTCGAAACCGTTAGCAATCATGACGGCCTGCTGGACAAATGACTTGGCTTGAGAAAACAGTTCGTTTCTCATTAAAAGTCAACCTGCCTTTCAGCCGAATCTTTTGCTGCATCATGCTGTGCTTCCTCTAATGTAGACCGATATGGAAATCTTGCGTCATGAAGACTGACAGAGTCCTTGCCTTGCTGAATAAACCGTTTTGATTTGTTTCGTTTACCCATTGCAATGTCCCCCTTCCATATTTAGACGAGATGAGTCGTCTGTTTTAGTATGGGCGGAAGGCTTTGTGTTATGAGCGGCAAAACCTCACAGGGAGAAATAGGATTTTAAAAATTCGGCGATTCCGTCCGCTTCATTTGATCCCGTGACGCGGTCGGCGGCCTGTTTGACTTCATCCGTGCCGTTTCCCATCGCTACGCCGCAACCGGCAAACCGGAGCATTTCAAGATCGTTGTCTTCGTCGCCGAACGCGATGATCCGTTCTCTCGGCACTTGGTAATAGTCGCTGATTTTCTTCAGGCCGACCGCTTTATTCATCCCGTGTTTAATGATTTCAATCACATGCCACGGAGCCGCCCATCTTCTGTGGTCAATGACCTCGGCGTGCACATCGGATAAATGTGCTCGTATATCCGCGACGTCCTCTTCCTTCGCGTGAATCAATACGGACGTTACATCCTCCTTGACCGTTTCACGCAGATCGCCGAATGTGACATTCGCCGTATTCATATGAAACGCCTCAATTAAATGCTCATCATGATAATGGAAGTACACATCGTCAATGACCTCAGCGAGCACATTATGTATTTGATAGGTCTCTGTAAGTTCGGCAAGCTGTCTGACCACATCGACCGATAAAGACGTGTGGTAGCGTCCCCATGATTCGTCTTTCGGGTGGTGGACAAATGCCCCGTTAAAATTGACAATCGGCGTTGTCAGCCCAAGCTCGTCATAATACATCGAACTGGAACGGAAAGGGCGCCCGGTTGAGATGCAGACATGATGGCCCGCTTCTTTCAGCTTCTGAATCGTCCGTGCCGTTTCAGGGGAAATGGTTTTATCGTCTTTTAATAAAGTTCCATCCAGATCTAAGGCGATGAGATAAGGTTTTGTCTCCATAAATAACTCCTTTTGTCATATAATTTGCTGTTTTTCACTTATGTACAGTGTAGCTTTTTACCATCTTTATTGTCTACATGTTACACTTATGATTATGGTTATCCTAAGGAGGGAGTCAACGTGATTCTTATTGATCATCAAACCGTATCAGGCATTCCGTTTTTACATATTGTAAAAGAAGAAAATCGGGACCGTCCCGCTCCCCTTGTTTTCTTTATTCACGGTTTTACAAGCGCGAAGGAGCATAATCTTCATTTCGCTTACCTGCTTGCTGAAAAGGGCTTCAGGGCGGTGCTGCCGGAAGCTCTTTACCACGGTGAACGCACTGAACAGCTGTCAGCAGAAGAGCTCGCCGTCCATTTTTGGGATATTGTATTAAATGAAATCGAGGAGCTTGACGTGCTGAAAAAGGATTTTGAAGCGCGCGGTCTGATTGAAGACGGGCGGATCGGTCTTGCGGGCACGTCAATGGGCGGAATTACGACATTCGGCGCGATGGCCGCGTATGATTGGGTCAAAGCCGGCGTCAGTCTGATGGGAAGCCCGAACTATACGGCATTTTTTCAGCAGCAGATTGACCACATTCAAAAGCAGGACATCGACATTGACGTCACAAAAGAACAGGTCGATGAACTGTTTGCGCGGCTCAAACCGTTCGATCTCAGTCTGGAACCGGAAAAACTCCGCAGCCGCCCGCTGCTGTTCTGGCACGGCGTTCAAGACAAAGTCGTTCCGTATGCACCGACCCGCGGCTTTTATGAAACGATTAAACCTCATTACAGCAGCCGGCCTGACCATCTTCAGTTTCTGAAAGACGAACGGGCTGATCATAAAGTCCCGAGATACGCCGTTTTAGAAACCGTCGCCTGGTTCGATAAGCATTTATAAAGCACAAAGGTGTTAACAAAAGCCGCTTTTACGTTATACTGAGGAAAAAGGAGTGATGGAACGTGGAAGAAGCATTAAAAGAAAACATCATGGGCGCCTTGGAGCAGGTTGTTGACCCTGAGCTCGGCGTCGATATCGTCAATCTCGGCCTTGTATACGACGTTGATATGGATGACGACGGCCTGACGCACGTTACGATGACACTGACATCAATGGGGTGCCCGCTCGCTCCGATCATCGTCGACGAGGTGAAAAAAGCGCTCGCCGACATTCCGGATGTAAAAGAGACGGAGGTCCACATCGTCTGGAATCCGCCTTGGACAAGAGACAAAATGTCACGCTACGCAAAAATCGCATTAGGGATTCAGTAATAAGAAAATGCACCTCGGATTTTAGGTACATCCTAAAGTTTGGAGGTGCTTTTCTTTTGTCTGAATATAAGCGACAGTGAGGGTTTGTTTTGGATCGCAAACAAACCTTTATATAAAAAATTTCATATGAGGTTTATCTTTTTTGTAATAGGACAGTCTGTCTTGGAGTGTACCTGTGTGGAATTCAAATTTATGCCCATCGGGATCAGTAAAATAAATTGACTTTTGATCTTGTTTATCTCTTGGACGCCCATTTAATATATTTACATTTAGATTTTTTAACCTATGATGTATTGCATCAAAATCTTTTGGGTCAATTGTAAAGGCCATATGCGTATAAGATTTATGTATTTCATTTCTTGGTATATCCGCCTCTAAGTTAAGTGCAAGCCAAAGCCCGTTCAGATCAAAATATGCTGTCTTTTGTCCTTTAACCAGGAGCTGTGCATGAAATACTTTTTCATAAAATTCTATAGATTTTTCCAAATTTGAAACAGAAAAAAGAAGATGATTGATTCCTTTTATGTTTATTTTCCCCACCTCATTTAACATGTTTGTTTGAAACAATCCCTCTGGTAATACATCTGCATATATATCGATTATATACTGACTAAAAAATCATTTTAAGGATTTCTGTGGATTTTTATGCCCGGTGTTTTCCGGCTGACCGTTTCGAGCTGTACTAAACATGATTCTGTCGGGCGCCGTTCTGTCTGCTTTGCCGCTGCAGACCGGCGTGCGGAAAGAAGGGTAAGTCACTAAAAAAACCTGAGTTTCCCACCATTCGGGGTTTTTTGCGGTCTCGGGTTAAAAAGGAAAAAAACGGACGTGAGGCATGATATAATAGACCGGCTGCATGCGAGGGAGGAATCCATGAAGAAAAAATTACTTCTCATTATCCTTAGCATTCTTGTTTATACGGCGCTGTTCGCTGTTTCCGCTTTTCACAAAGAGCCGGTGCAGCAGGCAGGGACAATGACGGATGTCAGCCGTCTCATGCCCGTGAAAATTAAGCAGACGGTCAAAGGAAAAGAGAAAGAAACATTGGTCGAAACGATTAAGGAAGCAAAGAGAAAGCATCTGAAGATCTCAATCGCAGGCGCCCAGCACTCAATGGGCGGCCAGACGTATTATGAAGACGGTATCGTTCTCGACATGACGGGCTACAACAAAATACTCGGTCTCGACCGAAAGAAAAAAATCATCAGAGTGCAGGCGGGAGCGACGTGGAATGATATTCAGCGCTATGTCAATCCGTACGGGCTCGCGGTAAAAGTCATGCAATCGCAAAACATTTTTACGATCGGCGGCTCACTGAGCGCCAACGCCCACGGCCGGGATATCCGGTATGGTTCGCTGATTGATACGGTCAAATCGTTTCATCTTTTAAAGGCGGACGGCAAAGTCATCACCGTTACTCCGAAAGATGACCTGTTTTCAGCCGTCATCGGCGGCTACGGCCTGTTCGGCGTCATCCTGGACGCGGATATTGAGCTGACGGATGATGAGCTTTATGAAATGAAAACGAAACGCATGAACGCTGATACATACAGTCAATATTTTACGCAGCATGTTCAGCGCAACCCCGCCGTGCGCATGCATCTCGCGCGGATCGCAACAGGGGATAAAGGCTTTTTGCACGATATGTATGTGACTGATTACACACTCTCAGACAACCAGAAAGAATTAAAGCGGCACAATGAACTGAAAGAAGATGAGCATCCGGCGCTGACGAAATTCGCGCTCGGCCTCTCCCGCCGGTATGACTGGGGCAGAAATTGGTTCTGGTCAACCCAGCAGTCTTATTTTCTCAGCCAAAACGGCGTGAAAGTCTCCAGGAACAATGTCATGCGGTCAGAATCGAAATTTTTGGAATATGAAAACACGGACAACACCGACGTGCTGCAAGAATACTTCGTGCCCGTCGGCGAATTTGCGCCGTACATTCATGATTTACGCAAGACGCTTTCACATGAAGATCTCAATCTCGTAAATATTACGATCCGCTACGTGCAAAAAAATGAAAAAGCCGATCTGTCATACGCAAAGGAAGACATGTTTTCACTCGTTCTTTTAATCAATGAAGGGTTTTCAACAGACAGCCAGGCGAGTGCCGCGCGGATTGTCAGAAAAATGACGGATACGGCATTGCGCCACCGCGGCAGTTATTATCTCCCGTATATGCTGTATCAAACGAAAGAGCAGATGCGCGAGGCATATCCGAAAAGCGATATGTTCTTTCAGAAAAAACACAAATATGATCCGGATGACTTGTTTATGAATTATTTTTATCAGAGGTACAAATCATGAAACACAACCATTTAAAATGGCTGATCCTGTCTCAGAGCAGTGTCTTTTTTGCCGGCAGCCTGATCTTTCCGTTTTATATTTTATTTATTAAAAACATCGGTTCCAGCTACACGCAATTCGGTCTCTCATACGGCTTGTTCGGCCTGAGCGGCGCATTGATTCATCCGCTGCTCGGCCGGCTGTCGGCAAGACTGGATTCCCGCTGGTTCCTTATGGCAAATTCGTGGGGGATGGCGGTGCTTCTTCTGACGCTCCCGCACATTACCGGCGTGCACCAGGTTTATGTTGTGCAGGTGCTTTTGGGCCTGTTCGGCGCGATGCAAAAACACGGCGAGAAAATCATGATCGCCGATTACACCGACGGCGGGGAGCGGGGAAAAAAAGTCGGCAGCTATCATTTCTGGACGGCCGTATTTTCAGCTGCCGCCATTATTCTCGGCGGGTTTCTCGCTGATTTCTTTACGGTTTATATTATTTTTTACGCCAGCTCCGTGCTGTTTTTTATAAGCGGGCTGATGATGCTGAAAAAAACAGGCTGATCCGATCAGCCTGTTTTTCTAATGCCCCCCTCGATCGAGAGGGGGGTTTTTGTCAGCGAAAACAGATGGAAAATGAATGAAAAAATATTAAATATACAATTGAATTAATTTTTATTCATGTTATAATGTTAAATAATTTCACAAAAACCAAGAAGGTGAACCCGTTGAAAATAGGTATTATAGGCGCGACTGGTTATGGAGGCGCCGAACTTGTCAGGATTCTTAACCATCACCCTTATGCAGAAGATTGTATATTATATTCATCGAGCGACGAAGGAAAAGAATATGCCGCTTCATATCCGCATTTGAGGAATATAGCGTCACAATCACTTCGGCCGCTTCATATAGAAACGATCCGAAACGAAATTGATGTCATGTTTATAGCCGCGCCGCCCGGCGTTTCCGGAGAGTGGTCGCCCAAGCTGGCGGAGGCGGGTATCCCGGTCATTGATCTATCCGGCGATCTGCGGATTCAAAACCCGGCCTTGTATGAAAAGTGGTATAAGCGGAAGGCCGCTCCGAAAGGAACGATTCAAAGCGCGGTTTACGGTTTAGCTGAACTGCAAAAAGAAGAGATTCAGACTGCAAAGCTGATTGCCAATCCGGGTTGTTTTCCGACGGCTGTGCTGCTCGGGCTCGCCCCGCTGGCGAAGAATAAGCTTTTACAAGATTCATTTCTGATTGTTGATGCGAAAACGGGCGTATCCGGCGCCGGCCGAAAAGCATCCATGGGCACTCATTATTCTGAGCTGAATGATAATTTCAAAATTTATAAGGTTAATGAGCATCAGCATACTCCGGAAATTGAACAGCAATTAGCGGCTTGGCAGCCCCGCACAGGCCCGATCACGTTTTCCGCTCATTTGGCGCCGATGACAAGGGGCATTATGGCGACGATGTATACGGAGGCTCCTCCGGGTATGTCTGCTGCACAGGTAAGAGAATTGTATTCCGAATTCTACAAAGATTCATATTTTGTCAGAATCAGGCCGGAAGGTGAATTTCCGGCGACGAAAGAGGTATACGGCAGCAATTTTTGTGATATCAGTGTCACTGTGGATGAAAGAACAAACCGTGCCACCATCGTTTCTGTCATAGATAATCTGATGAAAGGCGCCGCAGGGCAGGCGGTTCAAAATTTAAATATCATGAATGGCTGGCAGGAAGAAACGGGACTTACGATGACGCCAGTCTATCCATAGAACGAAAGAGGGATTCAAAAATATGATTCAGCTGAGTGAGGAAATCACGAAAATAAAAGGCGGCGTATCCTCGCCGAAAGGATTTGAGGCAAAGGGCGTGCACTGCGGTCTGCGCTATTCAAAAAAAGATCTCGGAGCGATTATCAGCGAAGCGCCTGCAGTCAGTGCAGCGGTATATACGCAGAGCCATTTTCAGGCAGCGCCGCTGAAAGTGACGCAAGCCAGCCTGAAAAAAGAGGGTGTGCTTCAGGCGGTTATCGTCAACAGCGCGATTGCCAACGCCTGTACGGGAGACCAAGGATTAAAGGACGCCTATGAAATGCGGGACGGCTTCGCGAGCCAGCTCGGCATTGAGCCGGAGCTTGTTGCGGTTTCGTCAACCGGGGTGATCGGCGAGCTTTTAGACATGAAAAAAATTCAAGCGGGCATTGAACAGCTCGGTCAAGCGCCGTCCGTATCCGGAGCATTTGAAGAAGCCATTTTGACGACGGATACAGTGACGAAACAGACGTGTTATGAACTGGTGATCGGCGGAGACATCATCACGATCGGCGGAGCGGCGAAAGGCTCCGGCATGATCCACCCCAACATGGCGACAATGCTCGGCTTTGTCACAACGGACGCGGCCGTGGAAGAACAGGCGCTCAAAAACGCGCTTAGAGAGATTACGGATGTTTCATTTAACCAAATCACCGTTGACGGAGAAACATCGACGAATGACATGGTGCTTGTGATGGCAAACGGCTGCGCGGGGAATGATTGCCTGACGGATCAGCACCCTGACTGGCCGGCTTTTAAAAAGGGATTAAAGCTTGTATGCGAAGACCTTGCCAAAGATATAGCCAGAGACGGTGAAGGAGCGACGAAATTAATTGAAGCCAGAGTCGAAGGCGCGAAAAACAACCTTGAGGCGAATATTATCGCCAAAAAAATCGTCGGCTCAAGCCTTGTGAAGACCGCCGTTTACGGCACAGACGCCAACTGGGGGCGCATCATCGGCGCAATCGGGCACAGTGCGGCAAGCGTAACGGCCGAACAAGTGGAAGTTTTCCTCGGCGGCCAGTGTCTGTTTAAACACAACGAACCTCAGCCGTTTTCGGAAACTGATGCCAAGGAGTACTTATCAGGTGATGAGATTACGATTGCAGTCCGCCTGCAGGAAGGCTCCGGCAGCGGCCGGGCATGGGGCTGTGACTTAACCTATGATTATATTAAAATCAATGCGAGCTATCGCACATAACAAAGGGGAGCGGCATGAAGAAAACCATCGTTTTTAAGTGCGGCGGCAGCGTAATCCGCGAGTTATCCGCCGATTTTTTTCAAAATGTAAAAGAGCTTATGCAATCGGGCTGGAACATTGCCGTCGTCCATGGAGGCGGCCCGGACATTTCAAGAATGCTGAAAACATTGCAGATTGAAACGGAATTTGTCAATGGACAGCGGAAAACGACCAAACCGGTGCTGGAAACAGCGGAAATGGTCTTGTCAGGGACGATCAATAAATTTTTCGTAACCGAACTCGCGAAAAACGGGCTGAAAGCCGCGGGAATATCAGGAAAGGACGGCGGTCTCCTTCAAGCATCCTATCTTAATCAAGACAAATACGGAGAAGTCGGCGAAATACAAAAAACCGATCCGTCAATCATTCACGCATTAATGAAAGAAGGCATCATTCCCGTTATCGCTCCGCTTTCCATGACAAGTGATTTCGAAACGCTGAACGTCAACGCAGACGCCGCGGCATCGGCCGTCGCTTCAGCCTTACACGCCGATAAACTTTTATTTGTCACGGATGTCGAAGGAATTATGGACGGAGAGAACAGGCTGGATACTTTGACGCCGCAAGAGATTCAGGCCCTCATAGATGACGGCGTGATTTCAGGAGGGATGATTCCGAAGGTAAACTCGGCATTATCGGCACTGAGTGAAGACGTCGAGGAAGTGATGATCGTAAACGGAAAAGGAGCGTTTTTCACCGATCAAGCCTTCCAAGGAACAAAAATCGTCAAAGAAAAGGAGAGCGTGTCATGAGTAGTCTATTTCAAACCTACAGCCGCTGGCCCATCGATATCAAAAAAGCGAAAGGGACAATTGCAGAGGATGAAAACGGAAAAACGTATCTCGATTTTATTCAGGGCATCGCCGTTTCCAATCTCGGCCATTGTCATGATGAGGTCACAGAAGCGGTGAAAGAACAGCTTGACAGCGTATGGCACGTTTCCAATCTGTTTGAAAATGATCTTCAGGAAAAAGCCGCGGCAAAGCTTGCCGAACATAGCGCGGGGGATCTCGTTTTCTTCTGCAACAGCGGGGCCGAAGCGAATGAAGGCGCCATTAAGCTTGCTCGTAAAGCAACGGGAAAGACAAAAATTGTAACATTTCATCAATCCTTTCACGGACGGACCTATGCGGGGATGGCCGCCACCGGACAAGACAAAATCAAGACCGGTTTCGGACCGATGCTTCAAGGCTTTCACTATCTTCCGTTCAATGATCCGTCGGCATTCAGCACGCTTTCAAAAGAGGATGATATCGCCGCCGTCATGCTTGAGACGGTGCAGGGAGAAGGGGGAGTCAATCCCGCCGATCCGGAATTCATCGAAGCCTTACAGACATTTTGCAAAGACAAACAGGCGCTGCTTATCGCAGACGAGATTCAAACCGGAATCGGCCGGACGGGCAAGGCATTCGGCTATGAGCATTTCGGCATCTCGCCGGACATCATCACTGCTGCGAAAGGGCTTGGAAACGGTTTTCCCGTCGGAGCCGTGATCGGCAAAAAGAAGCTTGGAGACGCCTTTACGCCGGGTACGCATGGTACGACTTTCGGCGGCAATAAGCTTGCCATGGCAGCTGTGAAAGCAACCTTGGATATTGTGTTTCAGCCGGACTTTCTCCAGGCGGCGGCAGACAAAGGATCATTTTTAAAAGCGCAGCTGAACCGTGAACTGACAGGGCCTTTTGTAAAAGAAATCCGCGGAAAAGGGTTATTAATCGGCATTGAATGCGCAGGTCCCGTGTCCGGCATCATCGGAGATCTGCAGGAACGCGGGCTTCTCGTGCTTCCGGCCGGACCGAATGTCATCAGGCTGCTCCCGCCGCTTACGGTTTCTAAAGAAGAAATGCTGTCGGCCGTCAGTATGCTGAAAGCAGCGATCGAAGCGCATTCGGCAGTGAAACGGTAATTTTTTTTCGATACAAAGGTATAAAAATTCATATTTTTAATTAATTATTCATCAAGAGGTGGGCTTTAGATGAAAGGCTATTTAGTATTGGAAGACGGAACATCATTTGGCGGTGAACTTGAAAAAGAAGCCCGCTGTGTTGGCGAAGCGGTTTTTTTCACCGGAATGACGGGCTATCAGGAAGTGCTTACAGACCCGTCATATAAGAGTCAGATCGTCGTCTTTACGTATCCGCTGATCGGAAACTACGGAATTAATGAAAAAGACCTTGAAAGTAAGATTCCTCAAGTCAAGGCTGTTGCCGTCTATGAAGCGTGTGAACATTTTTCTCACCACGAAGCAGTCTCAAGCTTGAGAGAGTATTTAAATAAATGGAACATCCCGCTCTTAACCGAAGTGGACACACGGGCCGTCGTCAAAACCATCCGCTCCGGCGGCACGATGAACGCTGCCGTGTCAACAACAGGAGAAATTCCGGCAGCATCCGGAACAGAAAACCCGGCGGAGCTGGCGCAGTCTGAAGACATCACGTCAATGGGGAATGGAGACCGGCATATTGCGCTGATTGATTTCGGTTATAAAAAATCAATCGCCTCGTCACTTGTAAAGCGCGGCTGTAAAGTAACGGTCATTCCGTATCAGCAGATGAACGCTGTTTACGACATTCAGCCCGACGGAATCGTGCTCTCAAACGGCCCGGGCGACCCGAAAGCGATTGCGCCGTACATGAATCGGATTACATCATTACTCAGTGATTTCCCCGCACTCGGCATTTGCCTCGGGCATCAGCTGATTGCCCTGGCTTTCGGAGGAAATACGTATAAGCTGCCGTTCGGCCACAGGGGTGCCAACCATCCCGTCATTGACCGGAAAACGAAACGGGTGTTTATGACAAGCCAGAACCACAGCTATGTCGTTGATGAAGCATCAATTGACGAAAACGAGCTGTCCATCAGATTTCATCATGTCAATGACACATCAGTGGAAGGGCTCATTCATAAGCGCCTTCCCGTATTAAGCGTCCAGTTCCACCCTGAAGCTCATCCCGGACCGGCTGAGAGCGAGTGGATATTTGATGAATTTCTAGAGAAAGTGATACCAGCAAGGAGAGAAATCGCTCATGCCTAAAGATACAACCATTTCCAGCATATTAGTCATCGGCTCCGGCCCGATCATCATCGGCCAGGCGGCAGAATTTGATTATTCAGGAACGCAGGGCTGCATGGCTCTGAAAGAAGAAGGATACCGCGTTATTCTAGTCAACAACAACCCGGCAACGATTATGACGGATGAGGCGTTTGCCGATGAAATATATTTTGAACCGCTCACAACCGACAGCATCGAGGCCATTATTGAAAAAGAAAAACCGGACGGTCTGCTTGCCAATTTGGGCGGCCAGACGGCATTGAATTTAGCCGTTAAGCTTGAAGAAGCAGGCGTGCTGAAGAAGCATCACGTCAAGCTTTTGGGAACATCGGTGGAAACCATTCAAAAAGGCGAAGACCGGGAGCAGTTTCGCGCCCTGATGAAAGAGCTTGATCAGCCCGTTCCGGAAAGCGAAATCGTCGACAACGAAGAAGACGCCCTCCGTTTCGCTGAGTCTATCGGATTTCCGGTCATTCTGAGACCGGCGTACACGTTAGGCGGAAAGGGAGGCGGAATCGCGAAAACGAAAGAAGCGTTTCAGACGCTTATTAAACAGGCGCTGTTAGCAAGCCCGATCAGCCAATGCCTCGTCGAAAAAAGCATCGCCGGATTTAAAGAAATCGAATATGAGGTCATGCGCGACAGCAATCATACATGCATCACCGTCTGCAATATGGAAAACATCGATCCCGTCGGCGTGCATACAGGGGACTCCATCGTCGTCGCACCGTCCCAGACGTTAACGGATGAAGAATATCAGATGCTGCGTTCAGCAAGCCTGGCGATTATTTCGGCGCTGGATGTGGTCGGAGGCTGCAACATTCAATTTGCGCTGGATCCGTTCAGCAAACAGTACTATGTCATTGAAGTGAACCCGCGTGTCAGCCGCTCTTCAGCTCTCGCGTCAAAAGCGACCGGCTATCCGATTGCCAAAATGGCGGCAAAACTTGCCGTCGGCTATACGCTCGACGAACTGAAAAATCCGCTGACGGGCTCTACTTATGCAAGCTTTGAACCGGCGCTTGATTATGTCATCGTCAAATTCCCGCGCTGGCCGTTTGATAAATTTAAACATGCCGACCGCACGCTCGGAACGAAGATGAAAGCGACGGGAGAGGTCATGGCGATTGAAAGAAATATGGAAGCGGCCATTCAAAAAGCGGCGGCCTCCCTTGAGCTGAAAACGATCGGCACCCGCCTGCCTGAACTCGGCGGCTGTACGATCAATCAGCTGTGGGAATTAGCGGTAACGCCGGATGACCGGAGATTTTTCGTCGTCATGGAGCTGTTAAGCCGCGGTGAAACGATAGAAGACATCCATGCCAAAACGAAAATTGACCCGTTTTTTCTCCATGTATTCCGAAATATCATCACATTGGAAAACAAGCTGATGGAAGAAGGGGATCATCTGTCTTTCCCGCTTTTAAAGCAGGCGAAGGTAAAGGGCTTCACGGATGTCATGATCGCATCTCTCACGGGAAAAACGGAAGAAGACATCCGTGCTCTCAGAAAGAAATCAGGCATCGTCCCGTCGTTTAAAATCGTAGATACATGTGCCGCTGAATTTGATGCCAAGACGAATTATTTCTACTCCACCTACCTCGGGGAAAGCGACGGAGATATCAGCCGAAAAGAGAAAAAACGCGCCCTCATCATCGGCTCAGGCCCGATCCGCATCGGTCAGGGAGTGGAATTTGATTACAGCGCCGTCCACGGCGTTCTGACCCTGCAAAAGCTGGGGTATGAAACGATTATGATCAATAACAATCCGGAAACAGTAAGCACGGATTATGAAATCGCCGACCGGCTTTATTTTGAACCGCTGACGACAGAACATATTTTGAACGTGGCGGAACATGAAAACATTGATTTTGCCATCGTCCAATTTGGGGGACAGACCGCGATCAATGCCGCTGAACCGCTGGAAAAAGCGGGCATTCCGCTGCTCGGAACATCCTTTGAAACCCTTGATGCGCTGGAGGATCGGGATCTATTTTATCAGCTGCTTGATGACCTTGACCTGAAACATGCCAAAGGCGAAACCGCTTATTCAAAAGAAGAAGCAACGGAAAAAGCAAGCCGAATCGGCTACCCCGTGCTGATCCGTCCGTCTTATGTCATCGGTGGGATGGGCATGATCATCGTTGATTCAGAAGCGCAAATGTCAGAGCTGCTGGCAAATGAAGCGAGCATGCCGTATCCGATTTTGATCGATCAGTACATTACAGGAAAAGAATTGGAGATCGATCTGATTTCCGACGGACATGAAGTATTTGTGCCGACTTACACAGAGCACATTGAACGCGCCGGCGTCCATTCGGGTGACAGTTTTGCGATTCTTCCGGGTCCGTCTGTCACACCTGATATGCAGCGGAATATAAAAGAGGCCGCCGAAAAAATCGCGGTAAAACTGGCTTTTAAAGGCATCATGAACATTCAGTTTGTCATTGATGATAAAGGGGATATTCTCGTTCTTGAAGTGAATCCGCGGGCAAGCCGCACGGTTCCTGTCGTGTCTAAGGTGATGGGGGTGCCGATGATCCCGCTTGCCGCCAGATTGCTGGCCGGCGCTTCCCTTAAAGACATCAAGCCCGAGGTTCAAAATCAGCACGGAACGGCAGTGAAATTCCCGGTTTTTTCTTCGCACGCCATTCAGGATGTGGACGTAAAGCCCGGGCCGGAAATGAAGTCGACCGGAGAAGGCATGTGTGTCGCGTTTGACGCAGAAAGCGCCCTGAAAAAAATCTACGCGCACGTCTGGGAGAAAAAAGGCAGCATCTATCTGGAAGGCTGTGATGCGGAATTGGAACGTCAGGCTCAAGAGGCGGGATTTACGGTATGCAAAGATGCGTTCCCGGCATGGGCAGAGCGAAAGGATAAAGCGGTCCATATCAATTTCAATCACTCTGAAGAAGCGCGTAAACAACGGATCGAAGCCATGACGCACGGTGTGACGGTCTTTACTGAACCGGAAACCGTAAAGGCATTTTTAGCAAGCGGCTCGGGCAAACCTCAGCCTGTATCGCTCAAAGATCTTTATCAAAAGGAAGTGGCATCATGCACACAATAAAAGCGGAACACACATTAACCCATTTGTACGGCAAAGATTTTCTTTCCTTAAAAGATGTCAGCCCGTCAGACATCAATGCGCTTCTGACAGAAGCTTCATTATTAAAACAACATCCGATACAGCCGATTTTCCAAGGGAAAACATTGGCGATGATTTTTGAAAAATCTTCAACCCGCACACGTGTGTCTTTTGAAGCGGGAATGGCCCAGCTCGGGGGAACGGGACTATTTCTTTCAAGCAGCGACCTGCAGCTTGGGCGGGGGGAGACGGTCGCGGATACGGCGAAGGTGCTGTCCGGCTTCGTTGATGCCATTATGATCCGCACCTTTGAGCATGAAAAAGTCGAAGAGCTTGCCGAGCATGCAGACATTCCCGTCATAAACGGGCTGACCGACCGGTATCACCCGTGTCAGGCACTCGCGGATCTGTTAACGATACAAGAAATAAAAGGAAAACTGAAAGGAGTAAAAGCCGCCTATATCGGTGACGGAAATAATGTAGCGCATTCACTAATGATCGGCTGCGCAAAAATGGGCTGTGACATTGCGATTGCTTCGCCGAAAGGCTATGAAGTAAAGGAAGAGGCGGTAAATGCCGCAAAAGAAGCGGCGGCTGTTTCCGGAGCGAAAATCACCCTTACCGAAAATCCGCAGGAAGCGGTGCGGGATGCAGACGTGATTTACTCCGACGTCTTCACGAGCATGGGGCAGGAGGAAGAGACGCAGCAGCGGCTGAATGTGTTTGCCCCGTATCAAGTCAACGCCTCACTCGTCAGTCTCGCCAAACCCGACTATACATTTTTGCATTGCCTGCCCGCGCATCGGGAAGAAGAGGTCACGTCCGAGATTATCGACGGCCCGAACTCTGCGGTATTTCAGCAGGCGGAAAACCGGCTTCACGCGCAAAAAGCGCTCCTGAAAGCTCTTCTTTACAAACAGGATGAACAAAAAAACCGCTGAATCTCATTCAGCGGTTTTTGATATTTCTCCGCATACAAGCGCATACTACATAAAAAAGAAAAAGGAGGAAATGACGTGGGACAGCAGCATCAATTCCGCCCGGGACAAAAAGCGCCGAATAACGGTGTGTACGTTGAAATCGGCGAAACGGGAAGCATGGTCAAAAACCCGCAAAAAATCAAGCTTACAGTGGGAGAAATGTTCCCTGAAACTTCAAACCACAACAGATTGTGGACGTATCAACGAAAACCGTGAACACAAAAAAACCTGCTGAATAGCAGGTTTTTTTATTTAATGCTGGCTTGCATCCTGTTTGACAGGCATGATCTCCGCAAGAACAAAGACTAGCACCGCAATAACCACGGCAATAACGGATGATTGCTTGAAATTGTACGCCGCGCTGTTCATGGAGGCGACCAAATAACAGGCCATATGTGTTAAAAGGAACGTCCAAATAAAACCGATAATAAACCGCACGTTTCCACCTCGTCCTTCATTTTATTCTACGTTGTATCATACCATACATAAAGCGCGGGCGGAAGGTCATTTTCTCATCAAAAAGCGCGCCTGAAACTGACATTTGCCCGCCTGTCAGGCCGTCTGAAGGAAAATTCGGTTCCCGTGCTCGGGATAATAGCCAAAACATAGCAGCAAATAGGAGTTTATCCGATCCGTTTTCATTCTTCTTACATATGATAGCCAATAGAGAGATTAGGAGTAAAAGGAGGCGGGCAGGCATGGGGATTACGGAAAGATTTTTCCAATTCGGATCTGAGCTGAACGTCATCCATCTGCCGTATCGGCCGAATGGCTTCTGTATCTTTATTCTGGGGGACAGAACCCACTTTGTCAGCCGGGACTCAAGCTTTTGGCTCGAACATGAAGGGAGAAACCAGCTGTTACATGTGCTGCTTGACAGAGGGTACACGATTTTTAACAGCAATTTATACGGACGGCATTGGGGTTCGGAAAAAGCCGTCCTTTACGCCAGACAGCTGATGCATTATGTGTTGAAACAAGAAACCCTCAATCCGAAAATACACTTGCTCGCAGAAGGCATGGGCGCCCTTATCGCCGATCAATTGCTGCAGTCTTCAGCGGAGCATATCCGTTCAGCCGCAATGTTAGATCCTTGTCTTGACCTTCAAGCCCATTTTGAATCAGAGAAAGAAAATAAGTTTTTTTATAAGCAGTTTCTGAGGGAAACGGCACAGAGCTTCGGTGTTTCTGAAAAAGAGGCAAGCTCACTGAGCTATCAGACCATTACCGGCTGCCGCACCCGCGTGCCGGTACATATATGGCAAAGAACGACCGGAGCGCCGTACCCGTACACCCTGCATGCGAATGCGTATAAAGAAGCCCGGGAAAAGACCGGAAGCAAGACTGATATCACGTATCACCTGCTTGAGAACCCTGCGCGTATGTACAGAGCCATCTGCCGGTTTTTCCGCAGTCATGAAAAAGACCTGTAATGAATAGAATACAACAGCCATCTCTTTTCAGAGGGCTGTTTGGCTTGTGTGCGAATGAAAAACCGGAAAGGCGGCAGATGTGATGAAGACAGCGCTGATCATTGGAGCAGATGAATTTCTCGGCCTTTCATTGTGCGAACGGTTGATGGATGAGGGTGTGCATGTTGATGTCATTTTGGCAGAACCGGAGGACAAAACGAGGCAGCTGTATTTAGAAGAACGATTAATGTGGCTCGCGAGAAACGGGCTTTTTCAAATAATAGATGAAATCGGTGAAAAGGAATACGATCGTATCTGCGTTCAATACGGGAGCGGGTGTCTGCCTGAAGAAAGGGCTGAGCCTTTATATTGGATTGTTTACAGTGAGGATCACGGAGACTGGGAAAAAAACGGTCAGCGGGATACGGCAAAAGCGATTATCCTTCCTCCCCTTTACGGTCCGTGGACAGAAGCAAAAGAAGATGGCGAAAGCAGGATCTTTTTAGAAGACGCAGTCTGCGGGCTGATGAATCAGCTTGAGGCATACGGCACAGAAGACGAAAATCAGATTATTACCCTGGAAATAAAAGAAAAAACGCAAAAAACGGAAGCGGAAGAAAAAATTAAAGAATGGAAAAGACAATTTTCATCAATATTCGACATTTTTTAAGAAATACCTTCCATGTTATGTGCATTACCGCTACAATAAACGTATATCAATTATACATGTTATGAGTTTGAAAAGGGGTTGAACATGGCTTGATCACCAGGCTTGTCATGATCTTTTCTGTCCTCCTTTTATTGAGCGGATGCGCACAAACTCCGTTTAAAGGAAAAATTGAGAAGGTCGGAATGCTTTTTCCCGATACTATCAGTGACTTGGTATGGGGCACAAAAGGTTACAAAGGTTTATTAGCGATACAATCTGAATTTAACGTTGACGTTTATTATAAAGAAAATATCAGATCCGATGAAGATATTTTAAAAGCGATAGATGATTTTCATAAAAAAGGAGTCAATCTTTTATACGGGCACGGAAATGAATACGAGGAAATCTTCAATATGATCAGCAAGGATTATCCCGACATGGAATTTGTCGTCGCAAACGGAACGGCGAAAAGCGATAATGTCACAAGCGTTCATCTTATGGGAGAAGCAATGGGTTTTTTCGGGGGAATGACAGCCGCCCATATGTCAAAAACCAATGAGGTCGGCGTCATCGCCTCCTTTTTGTGGCAGCCTGAAGTAGACGGCTTTATCAAAGGGGCGAAATATGAAAAGCCTGATATCACCGTCAACACTGAATTTACGGACCACTGGGATAACGGCAATGAAGCGCTGCATCTTTACGAGAAGTTAAAAGCGGAAGGCACGGATGTTGTATATCCGGCCGGAGACGGGTATAATGTTCCTGTCATTCAGCAAATCAAAAAAGACGGGCTTTACGCCATCGGCTATGTCGCCGAACAATCGAATCTCGGCAAAAACACGGTGCTGACAAGCACGGTGCAAAACGTAGATAAAGCCTATACATTAATTGCCGAGCAATATAATAAAGGTACGCTCAAGAGCGGAGATCACAACTTTGATTTCAGGGAAGGAGTCGTTGAAATGGGGACGTTCAGCCCTCTGGTGGACAAAGCATTTCAAGACAAAATCTCAGACCTTGTAAAAACGTATAACCAAACAAATGAACTGCCGTCAAATGAATAGAGGTGGATACACATGCAGCATGAAAAGTCTCTTGAATTTATGCAGATCGCGATGAAATACCTGCCGGAAGCAAAGGCGGAGCTTGAGAAATCCGGCATAGATCTGTCTATGGAAATGATTCAGCCGTTTATGGACCTGTTTACATCGGTCATGGCGGAAGCGTATGAGCTTGGCAGATCTGATGCCGGGGAGCTGAATAAATAAAGAGAGCCACTTTTCATGAAGTGGCTTTTCACATGATTTTTTTCTTTATAGCGGACACCATCGGCGCAAAGTCTTTAAATACGGGCTTTAATTGATCCAGAGAGTTCATGATGGACCCCAGCTGATTCATCACGTGGTTGTAATCGATCTCTTCTTCGTTTTCAGCCTGAGGCTGCTCCGGGTTTTCTTCCGGTTCTTTATCCCGGTCTCTGGAATCGCCGAACATCATTTTGGAGAAAATATCCATAGTGAAGCCTCCTTTCGTCTTCCTTTTATTCTATGAGGAGCAGCGTCCGATAGTTTAGACGAATATATTGCCAACAGAAAAAAAATAGGGTAGAATTAGTACCTGATACTAATAATTGATCATAACTAATTAGTTTTAAATTCATTATAAAAAAGGAGTCTTTCCAATGAAAGCTGGAATTCTTGGCGTCGGCCGTTACATCCCGGAAAAAGTGCTGACAAATCATGATCTTGAACAAATGGTAGATACATCGGACGAGTGGATTCGTACGAGAACAGGTATAGAAGAAAGAAGAATCGCCGCGGAAGATATGTATTCATCCGGCATGGCCGCTGAGGCTGCGCAAAAAGCGCTTGATCAGGCCGGCATTTCCGCTGAGGAGCTTGATATGATCCTCGTGGCGACGGTTACTCCTGACCAGTCCTTCCCTACCGTTTCCTGTATGATACAAGAGAAGCTCGGGGCCAAAAAAGCGTGCGCGATGGATATCAGCGCCGCATGTGCGGGTTTTATGTACGGTATCGTAACCGCCAAACAATTCATTGAATCGCAAACATACAAACATGTCCTCGTGGTCGGCGTGGAAAAGCTCTCAAGCATTACCGACTGGGACGACCGCAATACGGCTGTGCTGTTCGGAGACGGAGCCGGAGCGGCGGTCATCGGACCGGTCAGCGACGACAGAGGCATACTGTCATTTGAGCTCGGAGCAGACGGTACAGGCGGTCAGCACTTGTACTTAGATGAAAAAGGGCATACAATCATGCATGGAAGAGAAGTATTCAAATTCGCCGTTCGGCAAATGGGTGAATCGAGTGTAAATGTCATTGAAAAAGCCGGCCTCTCCAAAGAGGACGTAGACTTTTTGATTCCGCATCAGGCAAACATCCGCATCATGGAAGCGGCACGGGAACGTTTGGAGCTTCCGGTTGAAAAGATGTCTAAAACAGTCCATAAATATGGAAACACATCCGCAGCATCCATTCCGATTTCATTAGTAGAGGAACTGGAAGCAGGCAAAATTAAAGACGGCGACGTCATCGTCATGGTCGGTTTCGGCGGAGGATTGACATGGGGCGCCATAGCAATACGCTGGGGACGATAAAAAAAGGTGAGGTGCACACAAGATGAGTAAAAAAAGAGTAGTCGTTACAGGGCTTGGAGCCCTGTCTCCGCTTGGAAACGACGCCGAAACAAGCTGGAAAAATGCAATCGGCGGCGTATCCGGAATCGGACCGATCACACGTGTGGAATCGGACGAGTATCCGGCGAAAGTAGCTGCTGAACTGAAAGATTTCAATATTGAAAATCACATGGATAAAAAAGAAGCGCGAAAAATGGACCGCTTCACGCAATATGCTGTCGTAGCCGCGAAAATGGCTGTTCAAGATGCCGGTCTGAACATCACAGACGAGATCGCGCCGAGAGTCGGCGTTTGGGTCGGGTCCGGAATCGGCGGTCTTGAAACGCTTGAATCCCAATTCGAAATCTTCCTGACAAAAGGGCCGAGACGGGTCAGCCCGTTCTTTGTTCCGATGATGATTCCGGATATGGCGACAGGCCAAATCTCAATCGCTCTCGGAGCAAAAGGAGTCAACTCTTGTACGGTGACGGCATGTGCGACGGGAACGAACTCTATCGGTGACGCGTTTAAAGTCATTCAGCGCGGCGATGCCGATGCGATGATTACGGGCGGAACGGAAGCGCCGCTGACAAGAATGTCATTTGCGGGCTTCAGCGCAAACAAAGCCCTTTCTACAAATCCTGATCCGAAAACGGCAAGCCGCCCGTTTGATAAAAACCGTGACGGCTTTGTCATGGGAGAAGGCGCGGGGATCGTCGTGCTTGAAGAGCTTGAGCATGCGCTTGCCCGCGGTGCGAAAATCTACGGGGAAATTGTCGGCTACGGCTCAACTGGTGACGCCTACCACATTACCGCGCCTGCCCAAGACGGGGAAGGCGGTGCGAGAGCGATGCAGGAAGCAATTAAAGATGCGGGCATCAAGCCTGAAGAAATTGATTACATCAACGCTCACGGCACAAGCACGTACTACAATGATAAATATGAGACAAAAGCCATTAAGACCGTTTTCGGTGATCATGCGTACAAGCTTGCCGTCAGTTCGACAAAATCAATGACGGGTCATTTGTTAGGCGCTGCCGGAGGAATTGAAGCAATCTTCTCCGTCATGGCCATTAAAGACGGCATTATCCCGCCGACGATTAACATCGAAACACCTGATGAAGAGTGTGATTTAGATTATGTACCGGACAAAGCGCGCGAGCAGGATGTCAACGTCGTTCTCAGCAACTCGCTCGGCTTCGGCGGACATAATGCCACTTTGATCTTTAAAAAATATCAATAATACAGTTTCTGACCGGCTGCCTGAAAAAGGTGGCCGGTTTTTTTGTGCGTGCATATGATAACAACAAGAGGAGGCGAACCGGTATGAGCGTCAAGCAGACATATCAATGGATGGAAAAGGCGGCATCCGTAAATGATCTGGCCCCGCATCTTTTGCCGCTTTTTTCAGGGGCCGATAAGAAAGAGTGGAAGCCAATACTCGGGATGCTGCAAAACCACGGCATGTTCCGCCATTTGAAGGACGGCGTTAGGACCAGTAAACGGCTGAAAGAAAAAGGATGCTACAGCCATATTCAAAAGGAGGAAGCTTATTTAAAGGAGAAGTGGAACGGGCCGGACGTGCCGATCGTAGTTTTGCCCGTCGATGAACGAAACCGGAAAATCCGTCAGGAATTCGGATCAAAATCCGGTCTGGCCTTTCGGGACAAAATGTTCCTCTTTCTATCGTCGGATAGTTCCAATTCAGCTGTATCCGCCCTTATGACACATGAATATAATCACGTCTGCCGGTTAGAGCATGTGACAAAGGACGAAAAAGACGAGACATTTCTTGATACAATCATGATGGAGGGGCTGGCAGAATATGCTGTATATGAGCGGTTCGGCTCAAGTCTTACGGCGGAATGGACGTCCTACTATACGCCTGAGCAGCTTGATTTTCTGTTTGAAAAAAGAGTCAAGCCGAACCTCCGCTTAACGAGAGACAGCAGAATGTTTTCCCAGCTGTTATACGGAAAAGGATACTTCCCCTCAATGCTCGGCTATGCCGTCGGATTCAATATAGTAAAAAAATATTTAACCGACCATCAAAAAACAGTAAAAGAAGCATTGGCCATCCCTTCAAAAACCTTTCTGGAGGCAACGCTTTAATAGATTAAAAGAATGGAAATTATTTAAGGATATTACATTTATCCTAAAAAATTCTTGCTTTTGTAATAATGATGTAATAATATACAACTATAAAATTTTTCGACTATTCTATATTTTGTGATAGCGAAACGTATGTTTCCCTCTGCTTCAGCGGAATGAGAAAGGGGCGTATCATGAGCACACTATTAGAAGTGAATAATTTAAAGACCTATTTTTTCAGAAAGAAACAGCCGATCCCCGCAGTCGACGGGGTTGATTTTCACATTAACAAAGGCGAAACCGTCGCTCTTGTAGGAGAATCCGGCTCGGGCAAAAGCATCACCTCGCTTTCTATTATGGGACTTGTCCAAAGCTCGGGCGGAAAAATTATGGACGGCTCGATTAAGCTTGAAGGCAGGGACCTGGCCTCCTTCACCGAAAACGAATATTGCAAAATCCGCGGAAATGACGTCTCTATGATCTTTCAGGAGCCCATGACTTCCCTGAATCCGGTGCTGACCATCGGCGAACAAATTACCGAAGTGCTTGAATACCATAAAAAAATGAATAAAAGAGAAGCGTCCAAAAAAGCCGTTGAGCTTCTGGAACTCGTCGGATTCTCCAGAGCGGAACAAGTAATGAAAGAATATCCGCACCGTCTTTCCGGAGGGATGAGACAGAGGGTGATGATCGCCATTGCGCTCAGCTGCAATCCGAAGCTTCTGATCGCTGATGAGCCGACGACGGCGCTTGATGTGACGATACAAGCCCAAGTATTGGAGCTGATGAAAGACCTCTGCAAAAAATTCGATACTTCCATTCTGCTGATCACTCACGATTTAGGTGTGGTTTCCGAAGCCGCCGACAGGGTGATCGTGATGTACTGCGGACAAGTCGTAGAGAGCGCGAGTGTGGAGGACTTATTTTTAAACCCTCTTCATCCGTATACCGAAGGGCTGTTAAACTCCATACCGGTGATAGATGGAGAGATTGATACATTAAAAGCGATCAAAGGCAGTGTCCCGACACCGGATAATCTTCCGGAAGGCTGCCGATTCGCCCCGAGGTGTTCAAAAGCGATGGACAAATGTAAAACAGGGCAGCCGGAGCTGATAACGCATGAAAGCGGCCGTTCTGTAAGATGTTTTTTATATGAGGAAGAGGGTGCCCAATCAAAATGACAGCTGCAGGCCAAGAAACGATTTTAGAGCTGAAAGACGTAAAAAAATATTTCCCGATCCGCTCCGGTTTTTTTCAAAGGAAAGTCGGTGATATAAAGGCTGTTGACGGTGTTTCTTTTTCACTGAAGCGCGGGGAGACGCTCGGCATCGTCGGTGAATCAGGATGCGGCAAATCAACGGCGGGAAGGACGATGATCCGTTTATACAAGCCGACAGACGGCCGGATTCTTTTTAAGGGTCAGGATATCTCCGGCTTATCTGAAGAAAAGCTGAGAAAAAGCGTCCGCAAAAACATCCAGATGGTCTTCCAAGATCCCTTCGCATCCCTTAACCCGAGGAAAACGCTGCGTTCCATTATTAAAGAGCCGTTCCAGACTCACCATATGTACAGCATGAGCGAGCGGAACGAGCGAGTGGAGGAGCTGCTGGCGAAAGTCGGCCTTCATCCGAGCTTTGCAAACCGCTATCCGCACGAATTTTCCGGAGGGCAGCGCCAGCGGATCGGGATTGCGCGGGCTCTGACGTTGAATCCCGAGCTGATTATTGCGGATGAACCTGTTTCCGCACTCGATGTCTCCATTCAGGCCCAGGTCATCAATCTGATGGAAGAACTGCAGGATGAATTCAACCTGACCTATTTGTTTATTTCTCATGATTTGAGTGTTGTCCGCCATATCAGCGACAGAGTCGGCGTCATGTATCTGGGAAAAATGATGGAGCTGACCGATAAACACGAGCTGTACGGCAATCCGCTTCACCCTTATACGCAAGCGCTTTTGTCTTCAGTGCCCGTCACGAGAAAAAAAGACGCCGTCAAGCGGGAACGAATCATCCTGAAAGGAGAACTGCCAAGCCCGGCAAACCCGCCGAAAGGCTGCGTGTTCCACACGCGGTGCCCGATGGCCAAACCGATCTGCAAGGAACAAATCCCGGCATTTGAAGAAGCCGCTCCCGGCCATTACGTCGCCTGCCATTTATATGCCTGAAATGACAAGCATCGAGAGGGGGTATGCCGGATTACATAACCAGTTTGCTGCATATATATCACAAAGGGGGAATTGATATGAAATTACGTAAAAGCGCACTGATGATGCTAAGTGTTTTTATGGCGTTTGCCATCTTCCTGTCAGCCTGCTCCGGCTCAAAATCCACAAGCACCGAATCCAAACCGGCAGGAAAACCGCAAAAAGGCGGAGATTTGGTTGTCGGGTCAACCGGGGAACCCACACTTTTTAATCCACTTTATTCTACCGATGTTGCAAGTTCTGATATTGAAGGAATGCTTTACAGCACATTATTGGAAACTGATGAGAAATTAAACGTCAAGCCGTCGCTGGCTGAAAAAGTAACAGAAGCTGACGGGGGATTAACGTATGATGTAAAACTGAAAAAAGGCGTTAAATTCCATGATGGAAAAGAGCTGACGGCCGATGATGTTGTTTTCACCTACAGCATCCCTCTTAACAAGGATTACAACGGTGAGCGTGGCTCGGGTTTTGAGTCCCTTAAATCCGTAACGAAAAAAGGAAAATATGAAATTCAGTTTAAAATGAAGAAAAAAGATGCCTATTTCTATAATGTCGTTCTCGACAGTTACGGCATTTTGCCAAAACATATATTGGGTAAGGTGCCGGTTGCAGATCTGGGAGAGAATGAATTTAACCGTAAAAATCCAATCGGTTCCGGTCCGTTTAAGTTTGTTGAGTGGAAAAAGGGCGAGTATGTCAAACTGGAAGCAAATGATGATTACTTTGGCGGCAGACCTTACCTTGATACAGTGACAGTAAAAACAATACCTGATTCTAACGCGGCCGTGGCTCAGTTAAAAGCGGGGGATATTGATTTCTTCGTTGTGCCGGGCACAGATTTTGATACGGTTAAAACGTTTGGAAATGTGAAGGTCAAATCTGACCTTGGTTTAAACTACAGCTATATCGGCTGGAATGAGAAAAAAGAGATCTTTAAAGACAAAAAAGTGCGTCAGGCATTGACTTACGCTCTTGACAGGCAGGCAATGGTGGATCAAGTGCTGAACGGAGACGGTAAGGTAGCGGATGTTCCTGAGAGTCCGCTGTCATGGAATTATCCGAAGTCTAAAGTGCCGACATTTGATTATAATCCGAAAAAAGCAAAGCAGCTGCTAAAAGAAGCCGGATGGGAAGACCATGACGGTGACGGCTACCTTGATAAAGACGGAAAAAAATTCTCATTTGAAATTAAAACGAATCAAGGCAATAAAATTCGTGAAGATTTAGCTGTTGTCGTTCAGCAGCAATTAAAAGAAGTTGGAATCGAGGCTAAACCGCGAATTGTTGAATTCAGTGCGTTAATCGAACAGACAAGTGCCCCTAATTGGGATTATGACGCTCTTCTTCTCGGATGGAGTCTTGCAACGTTCCCGGATCAATTCTCTATCTTCCATTCAAGCCAATCGAAAAACGGGCTGAATAATATCTGGTATAAAAACCCGAAAGTCGATAAGCTGCTTGAAGAAGCGAAGACAATTACAGACAGAAAAGAATACCAAAAGAAGTATGAAGAGATATACAAATTGATTGCTGAAGATCAGCCGTACAGCTTCTTATTCTATTACAATTACCACAGAGCGATGCCGAATAATTTACAAGGCTATGTATTCCACCCTAAAAATGACTTGTACAATATTGAAAAATGGTGGCTGGATCAAAAATAGCAAAAGCCCTGGAGAGGGAAGGAGGTTCCTTTCCTCTCTTATCCTATTTAAAAAGGGGACAAGAACATGGTTACATATATTTTACGGCGAACATTAATGTCCTTGCCGATTCTCTTAGGCATTACAATTTTGTCGTTTGCCATCATGAAAGCAGCGCCGGGAGACCCGATGTCACTTATGATGGACCCTACAATCAGTCAAGCGGACAGGGCAAAATTCATTGAAAAATACGGGTTGAATGATCCGGAACCTGTTCAATATGTGAAATGGCTGGGGAATATGCTGCAAGGGGATTTCGGGACTTCTATCGTCAAGAAAGGCACTCCAGTTTCTGAACTTATCTTATCCCGCTTACCGAATACGATTGTGCTTATGCTTTTCTCAACCCTTGTCGCTCTTCTTATTTCTATTCCATTTGGTGTTCTGTCAGCGAAACGTCCTTATTCAAAATTGGATTACGGGATAACTGTTACTTCATTTTTAGGGCTTGCCATTCCGAATTTTTGGTTCGGTTTGATTTTAATCATGGTTTTATCTGTAAATCTGGGGTGGTTTCCCACTGGCGGAGTAAGCACTTTGAATGCTGACTTTAACATATTTGACCGATTGCATCACTTGATTCTGCCTGCTTTTGTGCTCGCCACGGCAGACATGGCAGGGATAACGAGATACACAAGATCCAGTATGCTTGATGTGTTAAAACAGGATTATATACGAACGGCGCGTGCGAAAGGATTCCGAGATAATAAAGTGATTTTTAAACACGGTTTGAGAAACGGACTTCTTCCTGTCATCACTATTTTTGGTCTGATGATACCGTCATTTATCGGGGGAGCGGTAGTGGTAGAACAGATTTTTACTTGGCCGGGTCTCGGCAAATTGTTTATTGATTCAGCCTTTTCGCGGGATTATCCGGTTATCATGGCCATGACGGTCATTTCAGCTGTTTTGGTTGTGGTGGGGAATTTAATTGCGGACATCTTATATGCGCTGGTTGATCCCCGCATTGAATATTAACAAAGAGAGGTGAGAGGTCAAATGTTACAGCCAAATACCGGCACACCCCCCAGCGAAGTAAAATTAAAGGAAAATATTCAATCCAAACCGGAAACAATGACGAAGATTTTTTTCGAAAAGTTCTTTCAAAATAAACTAGCTGTAATCGGAGCCGTTATATTAACCATCATCATCTTGTCAGCCTTATTCGCTTCGGTAATCGCTCCTTACTCTCCGGAGAGTCAATCTCTTATCAATCGTTTGAAGCCGCCGAGCTTAAAACATCTAATGGGAACTGATAAATTCGGAAGAGACATCTTTACGAGAGTTCTGTACGGGGCGCGCGTCTCCTTGCTTGTCGGATTCGCTTCTGTGATCGGCGCGATTACAATCGGGACAGTTGTCGGAGCCGTTGCCGGATATTTTAAAGGAATTGTCGATGCCGTTCTCATGAGAACCGTTGATATCGTATTATCCATACCTGATATATTTTTGCTTATTACACTTGTTACGATTTTTCAGCCCGGAATGGATAAATTAATTTTAATTTTCTCCCTTACAGGCTGGACAACAACGGCACGCCTTGTCCGAGGGGAGTTTTTATCGCTTCGTTCCAGAGAGTTTGTATTAGCTGCAAAGACGATCGGTACAAAAAATCATCACATCATCTTTTCTCATATATTGCCGAATGCGCTCGGACCGATTATTGTTTCAGCCACATTAAAGGTGGGAACGGTTATTTTGGCGGAATCTACATTAAGTTATCTCGGTTTCGGGATTCAGCCGCCGATCGCAAGCTGGGGCAATATGCTTCAGGATGCACAGAACTTTACGCTTATGATTCAGGCTTGGTGGTACCCGTTATTCCCAGGTTTGTTGATTCTTCTTACCGTATTGTGCTTTAACTTTGTCGGAGACGGGCTGCGTGATGCGCTTGATCCGAAAAATGTGAAATGATCTCCCGGACGGAACGGGAGATTTTTTTGTTGCGATGCAGTCAGAAATCCAGTTCCGTATTGCGGAAATCTCATATCGAAATGGAATAATTTATCTATCCCTTGCCTATACTGTGGACAACAGTTTTTATAAAGTGAGGGGTCGAATATGTTATTTCTTCATGATGTATGGGTCAATTGGTTTGAAGGGGAAGAAAACGGGTACAATGTATGCCATTTTCACGAATGGCGGAAGGAAGACACGGTTGAACTTTTGGATCAGACGCCGCTGCTCAGAGTGCCGTCGGTATTATTTCATTACATAGAAAACGACTTATCAGAGCTTCCGAAAGAGCTGCTTGACCAAGTCCACCAAAAGTCATACGTTCGAAAAAATCATGAGCGGACAAAGCTGGAGTATTGTTTTGTCGTGACAGACGGGATCGGCATCATTGCCGTGGATACGATCGGGTATACCATTCCGGTCAGAAAGAGCCGCCTGATTCCGAGACAGGAGCAGCTTGTTTATGAAATGGTAAAGGATGTAGAACCGGAATCGTTTCAATTTGAGCCGGCGCAATTGGAGTCTTCAAAGGAATATCACATTTTGTCATTGGCGCCGGAGCACGTCAGAGGGCTGACGAGAAAAGAGCGGCAGATCAAGCAGCTGATGTTTATGGCGCTCGACCAGCTGAAAGGGCTGAAAAACCGTGCGGAAATTGTGTATTGGTACACGGAATGGAATCCGCATATGTACGAGCAGATCAAACGGATGAGCTTTGAAGAGATTTGGGACATGCTTTACAATGAAACAATTGAAGGCTGGTCAGATAAACATCTTGCGTTCTGTGAAAATTTGATTAAAGGGCAGCCGTTTTTCGAAAAGCTTTGGGAAATGGAGCAGGAATCAAAAGTGAACTAAAAAAGAGGCGGGAATTCTCCCGCCTCTTTTCTTTATCTTCTTTTCCGTCCGAGACCCATGGCGTTTTCCATTTTCTTCACCATTTTGCCGGCCGTTTTGTTTGCGCGCGCCGCTCCTTCGTCGAGAATGCGGTCAAGTTCGTCGCTCTCAATTAATTCACGGTAGCGCTCTTGGATCGGTGTCAATGCGCCGATAACGACTTCGGCTAAATCGCTTTTGAATTCACCGTACCCTTTGCCTTCATATTTAGCTTCTAATTCTTCAATTGATGTGTTTCCTAAAATAGAATAGATCGTCAAAAGATTAGAAACGCCCGGTTTGTTTTCTTTATCATACTTTACAATGCCTTCAGAATCAGTCACGGCGCTCTTGATTTTCTTCTCGAGCTGCTTCGGCTCATCAAGCAGCGTGATGAATGCCTTTTGGTTCGGATCTGATTTGCTCATTTTTTTGAGCGGATCAGCCAGTGACATGATGCGCGCGCCTGATTCAGGAATTTTCACCTCAGGAATCGTGAAGATGTCATTGTATTTTTTATTGAAGCGTTCCGCTAGGTTGCGGGTCAGTTCAAGATGCTGTTTTTGATCTTCTCCGACCGGAACAAGATCCGTTCCGTACAGTAAAATATCGCCGGCCATCAGCGGCGGATAGGTTAACAGTCCTGACACGACGGCTTCTTTGCCCTTTGACTTATCTTTAAATTGCGTCATCCGCTCAAGCTCGCCGATATATGCGACGCATTGGAGCATCCACCCCGCCTGGGCATGAGCGGGAACCTCCGACTGGATAAAGAGGGTCGCTTTCTCGGGATCAAGTCCGACGGCCAGGTAAAGAGCCGCGAGGTTGCGGATGTTCTTCCGCAGCTCAAGCCGATCCTGCGGAACCGTAATCGCATGCTGATCGACAATACAGAAGTAGCCGTTGTAGTCATGCTGCAAATCAACAAATTGCTTCATTGCGCCGATGTAGTTGCCGAGGGTAACGGAACCGCTCGGCTGAATGCCAGAAAAAATCGTTTTCTTCATAGTTCTTACCTCATTTCTTAAAACATAATAAAAAAAGCCCATTCTTCCCGTAGAAAAAAGGGACGAATGAACCGTGGTGCCACCCTGATTATTCCATTACAATGGAATCGCTCGAGACGTTGGTAACGGAGGCTGCTCCGGCTGGGCCTACTAACGTTCGGTCAGCTGCTCAGAAGTCCATTCCACATCGCCCGTTACCTGCTCCCAGCACCGCAGACTCTCTTCAAACGGGTGAAAATGTGTACTACTCTTCATCATCGCAATCACAACAAATGTATTTGATTGATCTATTATAAATCAATTATAGCCAAATGTCATCAGAGGAATACAAGCTTATTTCCAGTTTGCTTAAGGGCTGGAAATCCTCAAAAAGAACTGAAAATGCTTAAATGATAACGTATATCAACATTTCGTATAACGAATATTATATGTAAAAAGCAATATGAACTGGAAATTGCAATAAAAAAATTTAGTTAGGTCATGCTTTAAACTATAGAAGTGTATCACCTTTTTGACAGAAAAACTGACCAAATTTAAATATTTTAAATTGAGAAAATAGTATTGCAATAAATTATTCATTTCATTATAATGAACTTGTTCACTCTATTGTTACAGCTTCTTTACATAAAATAATCAGAAAAGACGGAACACAATTAAAGTTTAGAAAAATATTAAGTTATTTTGTCTGATATTTCTGAGTATTTAGTAGTAAAGGCTGAAAAATTTGATTAGGGGGTTAGTGCATGAAAAAGCGTTGGTCTATTGTAGGTTTGATGCTTATCTTCTCGCTTGTATTAAGTGCGTGCGGCGGATTCAGCGGCGGATCAGGCGGCGGTAAAAAAGACACCAAAGGACAGACTTCACTTAATATCAATATTAAAACCGAGCCGTTCTCACTGCATCCTGGTTTAGCGAATGATTCCGTTTCAGGAGGCGTAATCCGCCAGACTTTTGAAGGATTGACACGCGTAAACTCCAAAGGTGAGCCTGAAGAAGGAATGGCATCTAAAATTGAAACAAGCAAAGACGGAAAGACCTATACATTTACGATTCGTGACGGTGCGAAATGGTCTAACGGCGACCCTGTGACGGCGCAGGATTTTGAATATGCGTGGAAATGGGCGCTTGACCCGAACAACGAATCACAATACGCTTATCAGCTCTACTACATCAAAGGCGCTGAAGCTGCCAATACAGGAAAAGGAAAGATTGATGATGTAGGCGTAAAAGCCGTAAATGACAAAACATTAAAGGTTGAACTGAATAACCCGACACCTTATTTCACGCAATTAACTTCATTCTATACGTATATGCCGATCAACAAGAAAATCGCGGAAAAACATAAAAACTGGAACACAAACGCGGGCGAAAATTATGTGTCAAACGGCCCGTTCAAAATGATGGCCTGGAAACACAGCGGTTCCATCACGCTCGAAAAGAACGATCAATATTGGGATAAAGACGCTGTGAAATTGAAGAAAATCAACATGGTGATGATTAACAATAACAACACCGAACTGAAAAAATTCCAGGCCGGTGAGCTTGACTGGGCAGGAATGCCGCTCGGCCAGCTTCCGACTGAATCTCTGCCGACATTGAAAAAAGACGGATCTCTTCACGTTGAACCGATCGCAGGCGTGTATTGGTACAAATTCAACACAGAAGAGAAACCGCTGAACAATGTCAACATCCGTAAAGCCCTTGCTTATGCGATCGACCGCTCGTCCATCGTGAAAAATGTAACGCAGGGCGAACAGATCCCGGCCATGGCTGCGGTGCCGCCGTCAATGAAGGGATTCAAGGATAACACAAAAGGTTATTTCAAAGACAATGACGTCAAATCAGCTAAAGAATTCTTAAATAAAGGACTGAAGGAATTAGGCGTCAAGAATGCCTCTGACCTTCCGGCGATCAAACTGTCCTACAATACGGATGACGCGCATGCGAAAATCGCGCAGGCCGTACAGGAAATGTGGAAAAAGAACTTGGGCGTCAAAGTTGAGCTTGATAACTCCGAATGGAATGTTTACATCGACAAGCTGCACAGCCAGAACTACCAAATCGGGCGTATGGGCTGGCTCGGCGATTTCAACGATCCGATCAACTTCCTAGAATTGTTCCGTGATAAAGAAGGCGGAAACAATGATACCGGATGGGAAGATCCTGAGTTTAAAAAGCTGCTGAACCAATCTCAGCTTGAAACGGATCCGGATAAACGTATCGAAGAGCTGAAAAAAGCAGAAAAGATCTTTATTGACGCAATGCCGGTCGCGCCAGTTTATTTCTATACGGATCCTTGGGTGCAGGATAAAAACCTCAAAAATGTGATCTTGACAGGAACAGGCGAAGTTTACTTCAGAAATGCTTCTTTTGAATAAAAGACGGTTCTGAAAACAAAAGACCCAAGGTATATGGGGAGGATGTCCCCATATACCTTTCTTACTGATTAAGTATAAAATTGTAAAAAACATGGAGGTGTTCACCTTGCTGAAATATATCGGTAAACGATTCATTTACATGATCATCACGCTGTTTGTGATTGTGACCGCCACATTCTTCTTAATGCAGGCAGCGCCGGGCGGACCATTTTCCGGCGAAAGAAAGCTGCCGCCTGAAATTGAGGCAAACTTAAACGAACACTATGGCCTGGACAAGCCTCTTTTCGTTCAATATGTCAGCTACTTAAAATCTGTAGCGATGTGGGACTTCGGACCTTCTTTTAAATATAAAGGCCAAAGTGTTAATGATTTAATCAATTCAGGCTTCCCCGTCTCATTCACTCTCGGTGCAGAAGCTATTCTCCTCGCTTTAGCGTTCGGTGTGCTTTTCGGGGTGCTTGCTGCCCTGTACCATAATAAATGGCAGGATTATACCATTGCGATTTTAACGATCTTTGGGATCTCAGTTCCGAGCTTTATATTGGCGACGATTTTGCAATATATTTTCTCAATTAAATTAGAACTGTTCCCGGTCGCAGGGTGGGAATCCTGGGCATACACCTTTCTGCCCTCTATTGCGCTCGCTTCCATGCCGATGGCGTTCATTGCCAGACTCTCCCGTTCAAGCATGATTGAAGTGTTAAACAGCGATTACATACGGACTGCAACAGCTAAAGGACTTTCCCGTCCGTCAGTCACCGTGCGCCATGCGCTTCGAAACGCGCTTTTGCCGGTCGTGACATATATGGGGCCGATGGCGGCATCCATTTTAACGGGAAGTTTCATCATTGAATCCATTTTCGGAATTCCCGGTTTAGGCGCGCATTTTGTAAACAGCATTACAAACCGTGATTATACGGTCATTATGGGAGTTACCGTGTTCTTCAGCGTGCTTCTGCTTTTATGCGTATTAATTGTAGACGTGCTGTACGGATTAATCGATCCGAGAATCAAGCTTTCCAAAGCAAAGAAAGGAGCCTAGACCATGCAGAACATTCCTAAAAATATGTTTGAACCAGCTTCAGCTAATGCCGGCGATGCCGAAAAAATAAATAAAAAAAGCCTTTCCCTCTGGAAAGACGCCATGCTCCGCTTCCGCAGCAATAAGCTTGCGATGGTCGGGTTCGTACTGATCGTTCTTATTATTCTGATGGCGATTTTTGCGCCTGTCTTTTCAAGGTATGATTATGCCACTACCAATCTATTAAATGCGGATAAAGCGCCGTCGAAAGATCATTGGTTCGGCACGGATGACCTTGGAAGGGATATATTCGTCCGGACATGGGTGGGCGCGCGGATTTCTATCTTTATCGGTGTTGCAGCTGCCGTGCTTGATTTATTAATCGGCGTAATCTGGGGCAGCATTTCCGGATTCCGCGGCGGACGCACAGATGAAGTGATGATGCGCATCGCCGACATTCTGTGGGCTGTTCCTTCATTATTAATGGTTATTTTGCTGATGGTTGTCCTGCCGAAAGGATTGCTGACCATTATCGTCGCCATGACGATCACGGGCTGGATCAATATGGCGAGGATCGTCCGCGGACAGGTGCTGCAATTAAAGAATCAGGAGTATGTGCTTGCTTCACAGACACTCGGCGCCAAAACCGGCCGGCTTTTGTTTAAGCATATCGTCCCGAACGCGATGGGCTCTATCCTCGTAACGATGACACTGACGGTTCCGACGGCGATTTTTACAGAAGCGTTTTTAAGTTATTTGGGCCTCGGCGTACCTGCGCCGCTTGCGAGCTGGGGAACGATGGCCTCAGACGGATTGCCTGCATTAACCTATTACCCTTGGCGTCTGTTCTTCCCTGCCGGCTTTATCTGCCTGGCGATGTTCGGCTTTAACGTTGTCGGCGACGGGTTAAGAGACGCGCTGGATCCTAAGTTACGCAAATAAGGAGTGATATGAGTGACACGTTTGCTAGAAGTAAAAGACTTAGCCATTTCATTTAAAACATACGGCGGAGAGGTACAGGCAATCCGCGGCGTGAATTTCCATTTGAATAAAGGAGAGACGCTTGCGATCGTGGGGGAGTCAGGTTCCGGAAAAAGTGTGACCTCCCAAGCGATTATGAAGCTGATCCCGATGCCGCCGGGCTACTTTAAAAGAGGACAGATTCTTTTTGACGGACGCGATATCGTGCCGATGTCTGAAAAAGAAATGCAGGCCATCAGGGGAAAGGACATCGGAATGATTTTCCAAGATCCGATGACCTCTCTGAACCCGACGATGAGAGTCGGCAAACAAATTACGGAAGTGCTTTTCAAACATGAAAAAATCTCAAGTGAAGCCGCGAAAAAGCGCGCCATAGAGCTGCTTGATCTCGTCGGAATTCCGATGCCCGAAAAAAGGATCGGCCAATTCCCCCATGAATTTTCAGGCGGGATGAGACAGCGTGTCGTCATCGCGATGGCGCTTGCGGCAAATCCGAAACTGTTAATTGCCGATGAACCGACAACAGCTCTTGATGTGACGATTCAGGCACAGATCCTTGAGCTGATGAAAGATCTGCAAAAGAAAATTGATACGTCTATCATTTTTATCACGCATGATCTCGGCGTTGTCGCCAATGTCGCCGACCGGGTCGCTGTCATGTACGCGGGTCAGGTCGTCGAATCGGGCACGGTGGATGAAATCTTTTATGATCCGCGCCATCCGTATACGTGGGGGCTGCTTGCCTCAATGCCTAGCCTGGACAGCACCGATCAGGAAAAACTGACGGCCATCCCGGGCACGCCGCCTGATCTGACGAACCCTCCGAAAGGGGATGCATTTGCGCTCCGCAGCTCATATGCGATGAAAATTGACTTTGAACAGGAACCGCCGATGTATAAAGTGTCTGATACGCATTTTGTGAAATCGTGGCTTCTGCATCCTGATGCGCCTAAGGTCGAGCCGCCTGAAGCGGTGAAGGCTAAAATCCGTCAGCTTCCGAATACGTATCAGCATCCTGTTTTAATGAAGGAAGGTGAAAAAAATGACTGAGAAGCTTCTCGAAATCAAACACTTAAAACAGCATTTTTTCACGCAGAAAGGAACGGTAAAAGCCGTAGATGATTTGTCATTTGATATTTATAAAGGCGAAACGCTCGGCCTTGTCGGAGAATCAGGCTGCGGTAAATCAACGACAGGCCGCAGCATTATCCGGCTGTATGAGGCAACCGGCGGGGAAGTTCTCTTTAACGGGGAAAATGTCCACGGGAAAAAATCCCGCAAGAAGCTGCTGGAGTTTAACCGGAAAATGCAGATGATTTTCCAGGATCCGTACGCATCTTTAAATCCGAGAATGACAGTCGCCGACATTATTGCCGAGGGAATAGATATTCACCGCCTGGCAAAAACGAAAAAAGAGCGGATGCAGCGGGTTCACGAACTGCTGGAAACGGTCGGTTTAAATAAAGAGCACGCCAACCGCTACCCGCATGAATTTTCGGGCGGACAGCGCCAGCGTATCGGAATCGCCAGAGCGCTGGCGGTTGATCCGGAGTTTATCATCGCGGACGAACCGATTTCGGCGCTTGATGTCTCCATTCAGGCGCAAGTCGTCAATTTAATGAAAGAATTGCAGAAAGAAAAAGGGCTCACTTACCTGTTTATCGCCCATGATTTATCAATGGTCAAATACATCAGCGATCGCATCGGCGTCATGTATTTCGGAAAATTGGTGGAGCTTGCGCCGGCGGATGAGCTTTACGAAAACCCGCTTCACCCATACACGAAATCATTGCTGTCCGCTATCCCGCTCCCTGATCCGGACTATGAAAGAAATCGCACGCGAAAGAAATACGATCCGTCCATTCATCAGCTGCAAGACGGAGAAAAGATGGAATTCAGAGAAGTGAAACCGGGACATTTTGTCATGTGCACAGAAGATGAATTTAAAACCTATCTATAAACGTATCATCCTCCAAGACTCAGTCTTGGAGGATTTTTTTGCGCACATTCAAGTTTATTAAGCCTGCTCCCGTTTTTCTATAATGGAAAAAAAGGGGGAAATCAGTATGAAAACCATTTTGTGCGCCATTTGTGCGGGACTGTTTATCAGTGCAGCCGCTTATCCGGCCCACGCCGCTGCGAAAGAGGAGCAGCCGCTTGTAAAAATAGCGCTGGCCGAAAAAGAACTGCCGAAATCAAATGCACGGTTCGCTTATCCGTCAGGGCTGCATTTTTCACATCCTGATAAGGTGCGGGGCATTTACGTCACAGGGCATTCGGCGGGAGGAAGCAAATTCGGAGAGCTGACAGACTTTGTGGACAAAACGGAGCTCAATACAATGGTGATTGATGTCAAGGACGACAACGGAAACCTCACCTTTAAGCCGGACGGCCATTCTGAGTATGCCAAAATCGCCAAGCCGTACATCAAAGACCCAAAAAAGATGATGAAAAAGCTGGAGGAAAAAAAGATCTATCCGATCGCGCGTATTGTCGTATTTAAAGACAGCGAACTCGCGAACAAAAAGCCGGAGTGGTCCTTTAAAGAAAAAAACGGAAGTGTCTGGAAAAACGGCCGCGGCGAATCGTTCGTCAATCCGTTTATGAAAGAAGTATGGGATTACAATGTAAAGATTGCAAAACAAGCCGTAAAGATGGGTTTTCAAGAAATTCAATTTGATTATGTCCGTTTTCCTGAAGGATTTGAAAAACGTGATGACGAACTGACATACGGACACGGCGATTACGGAAAAACAGCAGACAGCAATGTGCAAAAACGCGTTCACGCCGTCACCGATTTTGTCGGTTATGCGAAGAAAAAACTCAAGCCGTACGGCGCGGATGTGTCGGTTGATATTTTCGGCTATTCAGCCACGCTGCCGGAAGCGCCTGGTATCGGCCAGAATTTCAGCAAAATTTCAGAACAGGTCGATGTCATTTCATCCATGATTTATCCGAGCCATTGGACAAGCTATTTCGGCATTGATAAACCGGATCTTGAGCCTTACAATGTCGTCAAAGAATACGCGAAGGTGGAACATAAAAAACTGTCTAAGCTGAAACCCCCGCCTGTATCGCGTCCGTGGCTTCAGGACTTCACGGCATCATATCTCGGCAGCGGAAATTATCAAAAGTACGGAAAACGCCAGGTGGAAGACCAGGTTAGAGCGCTGCATGATGAAGGAATTGACGAATTTTTATTGTGGGACGCGGCAAACCGCTATACCAAAAACGTCGATTACACACCATTTTAAAAAAATTGAAACCATGTTAAAGGATCACACGTCTTAATAGATGTAAGATTGTTTAAACAATCGGAAATGGGGTATATCTAAAAGTGTGAAGACAACGAACCCATAAGGAGCAAATGAATGAACTGGTACGAAAAGCTGAGTGAATATTTTCCGATTGAAGAAATGAAATCAAAAGCGCATATGGAAGCTCTGTTAAAGGAGCAAAGCGATGTTTATCATAAAGAAGAGGGGCAGTACCACGTGCTGATGTATGCGGAATTTGACTCTTTCATCTTTATTGATTACCTGTTTGTGTCAAAGAAATCCAGAGGACAAGGCCTCGGAAGCAAGCTGATCGGCAGGCTGAAAAAGAAAAACAAGCCGATTCTGCTTGAGGTGGAGCCTGTTGACGAGGATGACACGGATACACAGAAACGCTTGCGTTTTTATCAAAGAGAGCATTTCAAGCACGCGCAGTCAATCGGGTATCGGCGCCGGTCATTGGCTACGAATGAAGTGAACAAAATGGAGATTCTGTACTGGTCACCTAAGACGGAATCAGAAGAAGAAATGTTTGAAGCAATGAAACAGACATATGAAAACATTCACACTTATAAAGATGAAAAATGGTACGGAGAATCATACGAAAAAACGGATGAAGTTCTCAAAGTCATTGATGAGAAAAAACGAAAAAACATTTTCGATCAGCTGAGCTAATTGAGAATGGGGAAACATCCGCCAGCCGTAAATTTGCCGGATTGACACATTTTTTTCTCAGGAGACTGTTCACACTTACTTTTTTATAGTATAATACCTATAAAGATTCCTTTTTTAAAGTCATTTCAATTTGAGAATACAAACATGTTCATCCTACTAATTAGAGGAGTGAAGATTAATGGTTACATTATACACATCACCTAGCTGTACGTCATGCAGAAAAGCAAGAGCTTGGCTTGAAGAGCACGAGATTCCGTTTGTAGAGAGAAACATTTTCTCCGAGCCGTTATCAATTGATGAGATCAAGCAGATTCTGCGTATGACTGAAGACGGTACGGATGAAATTATCTCTACCCGTTCTAAAGTATTCCAGAAACTGAACGTAAATGTTGAATCTATGCCGCTTCAAGACTTATATACTTTGATCAATGAGCATCCGGGACTGCTCCGCCGTCCGATCATCATTGATGAAAAACGTCTGCAAGTCGGCTATAACGAAGATGAAATCAGACGATTCCTGCCAAGAAAAGTGCGTTCTTTCCAATTAAGAGAAGCACAGCGTCTTGCCAACTGATATAAGCTTACGATAAGCATGGAAAAAGCCCAAAACCATCGCGGTTTGGGCTTTTTGTTATTTTTCGGTCTGCTGGTAAATCATACTGGCGAGGATAACAAATACGACGGTCAAAATCGGCAGCATCATTTGTATAATGCCGTGTTCTGCCATGAAAAATGACAGCTTGCTGTCTCCGGCAATCATTTCACCGCCGGTAAATGCGAGAAGACCGCTCCCGGCGTACATCAATAAAGGCATTTTGTCCATGGCGGCATGAACGAGCTTGCTGCCCCAAATGATAATCGGCACCGAGATGAAGAGACCGATCACTACAAGTGTCAGCTCACCGTGAGAAGCGCCGGCTACTGCGATGACATTGTCAAGCGACATAAAGATATCAGCCATAACGATTGTGCGGATGGCTTTCCAAAGAGAAGAACTGCTTTTCACATGCTGCGCATCTTTCTTTTCAATCAGAAGCTGATAGCCGAGATACAATAAAAATACCCCGCCTACGCATTGCAAAAAAGGAACATTCAATAAATAGACCGCAGCGCTCGTCAGAACGATTCTCAAGACGACTGCGATAAACGTTCCGAAGATGATCGCTTGCTGTCTTTGTTTATGGGCCAGATTCCGGCTGGCCATCGCGATGACGACGGCATTGTCACCGCCGAGAATAAGGTCAATTCCGATAATGAGCAGAAGGGACAGCAGGTAATCGTGCGGCATGGTAACACCTCGCTTATAGATCGATTGCTTGTACAGCTAATATATGAAGCGGTGCGCTATTTATGATGGGAACCGGGAGAAAGCCTGTTTTTCGGTGTGAAAATGCTTTTTTATTTCTTTTATAACTGTTTTATCATAAAATAGAAATATAAAGAATTTGCGCTGTCTTCTATAAGGTTAAGATGTGGACGGAATGGGTAAAGTGTAGTAAAGTACTATTCATCGGGAGCTTAGATGTCCCTTCAACATCTTATAAAGAAGGGAAGGTTGGCAAAATGGAAATAGAAAGAATTAATGAGCATACTGTAAAATTTTATATGTCTTATGGTGATATTGAAGATCGCGGTTTTGACAGAGAAGAAATCTGGTACAATCGCGAGCGCAGTGAAGAACTGTTCTGGGAAGTCATGGATGAAGTGCATGATGAAGAGGAATTCGCTGTCGAGGGTCCTCTTTGGATTCAGGTTCAGGCATTGGACAAAGGACTGGAAATAATCGTAACAAAAGCCCAGCTTTCCAAGGACGGACAAAAACTCGAACTGCCGATCCCGGAAGATAAAAAACAAGAGCCGGCAGATGAAAATCTCGATGCTTTACTTGATGATTTCCAGAAAGAAGAGCAGGCCGAGAGCCGGGAAGATAAGGAGCAAAAGCTTCAGTTCACTTTGCGGTTCGATGATTTTGAGGATCTCATCTCGCTATCAAAATTGAATCTTAACGGAATTAAAACGACCCTGTATTCGTTTGAAGACCGATATTATTTATATGCAGATTTTTATGAGCAAACTGATGAAGAGGTTGAAAATCAGCTAAGCATCCTGTTGGAGTACGCGCACGAATCATCAGTCAGCATTCACCGTCTTGAAGAATACGGCAAATTGGTGATCGCTGATCATGCGTTATATACAATAAAAAAACACTTTGCATCATAACAAACCGATTTCTCTCAGCAGAAATCGGTTTTTTTTGTTCTGAATGACAGGATGAACGGCTGAAAACCGTATAACGGCTCTCATCCGCAAACAGGATTATATCTTCTTCCTGCTGAATACAACAAGATTCAGGAAAGGAGAAGATGCAACATGTTCAGTGCTGTGACTGCCGACGGACGGCTCATTCAGCTGGCCGGAAGCTATTCAAAGGAAAAAGCGGCGGAGCTGAGAAAGAAACGCTGGTTCTGCCCCGTTTGCAAAAGTGAGCTTGATATCAAACTGGGACGGGAGAAACTGCCGCACTTCGCTCATAAAAAAAGCAGGCTGTGTCCAGGGGAATCCGAACCTGAAAGCGAATACCATCTGGAAGGAAAAAGGCAGCTTTTTCTCTGGCTAAAGACACAAGGGTGCAGCGTCAGCCTGGAACCGTATCTGACTTCCGCCGGACAGCGGCCTGACTTGACGGCGGAAAGCGGAGAAGAGAGGCTGGCTTTTGAATTTCAATGTGCGAACCTTTCGGCGGACTCTTTAAAGAGCCGGACAGCAGGCCTGAAAAACGCCGGGTACCGGCCGGTCTGGATCATCGGAGCAAAACGGTTAAAACGGATGGCCGCGCAATTTTTCCGGCTTTCTGCTTTTCACTGGCAGTTCTTTGAAGTCCATTCATTTTCCTCCTTACTGTTTTACTGCCCCGACGCCCGCTCCTTTTACAGGCTGCATTCCATCACTCCGTTTTACACCGGCTATTCTTATGCCGGCTTAATTACAATCCCTCTTCACAAAGCAAACCTGAAAGACATTTGTCATCCGGAAGGGCGGCACAGCGTCAGACTTCCCTCGTGGGGACGTGCCGTAGCCGGCTTCCGCAACAAAAGCGGGCGGTTTTTATCTGAAGATGCCGGTCTTATCCGGCGTCTTTTTTACGAAAGACATCAGGTCGCATTTCCATTTCTCCCATCTGAAGTGTTTATTCCTGTTTCAGCGGGCTTTGTGTTTGCAAGTCCCGTTTTTGTGTGGCAGGGCCATTTATACTTGCGGCTTGCGGAACTTTCTAAAAAAGGCGCGCCGATCCGATTATCCGGCATGGTTCATGATTTGCGGCAAAAAATCAGGCGTAAGGAGATTCGGATGCGGTATGGTTCACAAGATAGCCTTATCGGAATGGCGGTAAAACAATATGCTGATTTCTTATGCTTGCAGGATTTTTTAAGGGAAATTGAGAATGAAGTATATATGCCCTCATCTCAACGGAAGCTCCCTCAAACGGCAGATGAGCTGCGCCGGCGGGATCTGCTCTTTTTTGGGGAATGAGAATGCTTCATTTCGTTCACCCTAACGTCAAGGTGGTGGCGAATGTGAGGGGCGTACAAGCAGTTTGTTTTCGTTTTTTCACTGTATTATTGGTATGCTCGGTCTTATATGCCGCATATGATTTGACAAAAGGCAGTGAAAAGCCGGAAGATAATCACAACACAAGTTTTTGGAGAAACAATCGTTTTTTCAATTGGCTTGAAGTAAAGAAAACGAGGGGGATCACCATGACTGAGGAAAATAAAGCAGCACAGCTGCCTGACAGAAGTGAAGTAAAGGCAGAGCATACATGGAGACTAGAGGATATTTTTCCTAGTGATGAGGCCTGGAATAAAGAATTTCAAGCAGTTAAAGAATTAATCCCGAATTTATCTTCTTTTAAAGGCACGCTTGCTCATTCGGCTGATAATTTATACGCGGCGCTTACGGCACAGGATGAAGTGACGAACCGCCTTGGGAAACTTTATGCATACGCGCATATGCGCTCAGACCAAGATACGGGAAATTCTTTCTACCAAGGGCTGAACGACAAAGCCGCAAGCCTGTATTCTCAGGCTGCCAGCGCGACTGCTTACATTGAACCGGAAATTCTGGCGATTCAGGAGGACAAGCTGCACCAGTTTATTCTGGAAAAAGAGGAGCTTAAACTTTACTCCCATGCAATTGAAGAAATTACAAAACAGCGTCCGCACGTGCTGAGCGAACAAGAAGAGGCCCTGCTTGCGGAAGCCTCAGAAGCGCTGTCGTCGCCTTCCAATACATTCAGTGTTTTAAATAACGCCGATATTACGTTTCCGTCGATTAAAGATGAAAACGGCAAGGAAACTCAAATCACACACGGCAACTTTATTAATTTCCTGGAAAGCAGCAATCGTGAAGTCCGCAAAAACGCATTTGAAGCCGTATATAAAACATACGGACAGTATAAAAACACGATGGCGACTACACTCAGCGGCACTGTGAAAAAAGATAATTTTTACGCCCGTGTGAAAAAGTATAAATCAGCACGGGAAGCGGCTTTATCCAATAACAGCATCCCTGAAGAAGTTTACGATAACCTTATTAAAACGATCAATAAACATCTTCCGTTATTACACCGTTACATTGACCTGCGGAAAAAGGTTCTCGGCCTTGATGAAGTCCATATTTATGACCTTTACACACCGCTTGTAAAAGATTCGGGAATGAAGGTCACATATGAGGAAGCGAAAGATTATATGCTCAAAGGACTTGCTCCGCTGGGCGAGGAATACGCGTCTATTTTAAAAGAAGGACTTGAAAACCGCTGGGTCGATATATACGAAAATAAAGGAAAACGCAGCGGTGCTTATTCGTCCGGTACATACGGCACGAATCCGTACATCTTGATGAACTGGCATGACAATGTCAATAATCTGTTTACGCTCGTTCACGAGTTCGGCCATTCCGTGCACAGCTACTATACGAGAAAATATCAGCCGTATCCGTACGGTAACTACAGCATTTTTGTCGCTGAAGTCGCTTCAACGACCAATGAAGCGCTGCTCGGTGAATATATGCTGAACAGCTTAAAGGATGAAAAACAGCGTCTGTACCTGCTCAACCATATGCTTGAAGGATTCAGAGGCACAGTGTTCAGACAGACGATGTTCGCTGAATTTGAGCATCTGATTCATACGAAAGCGCAGGAAGGCGAGCCGCTAACGCCTGAACTGCTGAACGAACTTTATTATGATCTGAATAAAAAGTATTTCGGTGACAACATGGTGATTGATAAAGAAATCAGTCTGGAATGGTCAAGAATTCCGCATTTCTATTACAATTATTATGTGTATCAATATGCGACAGGCTACAGTGCGGCCCAAGCGCTGAGCAGCCAGATCTTAAAAGAAGGCAAGCCTGCGGTGGAGCGCTATACCGAATTCTTAAAAGCGGGAAGCTCGGAATATCCGATCGACATACTGAAAAAAGCGGGAGTCGATATGACATCGCCTGAACCGATCGAGGCAGCCTGCAAAATGTTTGAAGAGAAACTGAACGAAATGGAAGAGCTTCTTTCGAAAGTGAACCCTTCGTAATTCAAAAAAGCCTGTGCATAAGATGCGCAGGCTTTTTCTAAAACCCTTTAAACGTTTTTCTGTGATTCAGCCGATACAGGGCAAACAATATGGACAGAAACAGCAGGGGAGATGTAATGTAAATCGGCAGCATGTGCATCATGGCCAGCAGGTTTAAAAAGAAGAAAAACACAATCATTCCGATGATCAATACGGTGCGGAGCATTGATTTCCCTCCTTGTTTTTCATTGATATATTCTATGAAAACAAGCAGTCAGTTATGTTTTGTGACAAAAATATGAACATTAATCTTATGGCTTGTCAAAACTCGACAAGATTTGATATGATAAGGATGTGAAATTGATCACAAACAAACATTACCCCTTTGTTTGACCGTGAAAAATTTCTCCCATCCCCTTTGTTGTCGTTAAGACATATGAAACCGCGCTTATCCCGGCGCGGTTTCTTTATTTGCACAAAAAAAGCCGGCTCCGTAAGGAATCAGCTTTTTTTAATGATCACAACAGGTGACATCCTCCTGGGTGCCGGCCAGAGATTTCCAAAACAGACCGTGCTTTGCTTCCACTCTGGCGACCTTTTTGGCGAATGCCAGTTTTTTCATTTCTTTTTCAACTTCTTCTAGACTCAAATCATAAACGAGTGCGATTTCTTTCGATGCGACAAACCGGAAATATTCAATGAAACATTCCAAAGGCGGCGTTTCAGAAGGCTTCGGTTCATCCCCGAGCATTTCGAATAAGATCTCTTCGTATACGTCATAAGAATAGTTGCCGGGAACCTTCAGCCCTTCATCATCATGCAGGCTGTTAAAGAACGTCAATGTCGGGTTGACGGTGACGTCCATTTCCGCCGCGATTTTCATATCGCACTGAAGCGCTTTTACCGCGCTTTGCGAATGGAGGTCGCGCTTGAATTCTTCAACATCCAATTTCGTCTTTTCGGCAATCTCTAAAAGAACGTCTTCATCCGTAATATTCTGCTTGGAAACAAACAGGCTTTCCTGCATGCTGCGGAGAAACAGAATGCCCGCTTTTCTTCCCTGCAGTTCGGCCGCTTTTAAAGCGAGTGCGGCAAGGTAGGGCGATGAAAGAGGCTGATCCTGCTCAAGCCAAAGGCTTCCGTCACAGGGCATCCCGGAACGGTTCGCAATTTTTTCCCAAGCTTCGGCAAGGAGGTGTTTTTTCCGCTTTTGCTTATTCAGCGATGTAATGCTCGCGGAAACAATGATCCGCAGCGTAAAAAAACGTCCGTATTTGATTTTTAATTTTTTTATGGCGGGCTCCAGCGACCAGCATTCAGGACATAAAGGGTCGACAAACATGTAAATTTCGAGCGGTTTTTTTGGATGTCCGTGGCAATGGGCGAAGTATTGCTCATGCTGATAATTCGTCAATATGATCGATCCTCCGCTTCTGACTGGTTTACCATATGCCTGGCCGTCAGTTCCAGACGCCCGTACAGAAATTCACGAATATCGCCCTCCAGCCCGACCTGATCCATCGCTTTGCTCATACAGCTTAGCCACGCATCAGCCCTCTCGTCCGTAATCGGAAAGGGGAGATGCCTTGCCCTGAGCATGGGATGTCCGTGCTCTTCAGTATAAAGAGGAGGTCCGCCCAAATACTGGGTTAAAAATTGCTTTTGTTTTCTGGCCGTTTCAGTCAAATCACTTGGAAATATCGGCTTCAGCAAGGGATGAGACGAGACACGCTCATAAAAAGTATCAACAAGTTGCGATAGAAGTTCCTCTCCAATCGCTTCATATGGTGCGTTAAACGATTGTCCCATGTTGACTACTCCTTTATATGGCTAATAGGAATCATAATTCCCATTGCGAATTTATCTTTCAGTTTTACTATCTTCAGTTACTGTATATTTTAGCAATAACATTTTATTTCTACAAACAAAGTGCCTTTCTGTCAGGCGCTTGTATTTCATATCATATCACATCGCCTTCATTCATGTGTAAGATTTCACTCCGCAAAAAAACCAGAGGGCGAAGGAAGCCTCTCTGGTTTACGCGTAATACTGTTTGGTTATGTTTTTGACATATTGCTGTGTTTCCTTAAACGGCGGAATGCCTCCGTACCGATCTACGTTGCCGGGGCCTGCGTTGTAGGCGGCTAACGCCAGAGATACATTTCCGTCGTATTTCGTGAGCATCTGCTTTAGGTACTTTGTGCCGCCCTCAGCGTTCTGGACGGGATCAAGCGGGTTTGACACCCCGAGTGATTCTGCCGTGGAAGGCATGAGCTGCATCAGTCCCATTGCCCCCGCACCGCTGACCGCTTTCGGATTAAAGCCTGATTCCTGTTTAATAACCGCGCGGATCAGCTTTTCGTCCACTCCGTATTTTTCGGCCGCTTTCTGAATGGCGCTGTCTATTGAAAAGTTTCCGGTGCTGATATCAGAAGCCGCATCCGGAGACTTTATGCCCGGGGAAGCGGTCTGTGAAGCAGCCGCGGAGCCGGATGAAACGGGAATTCTCGGTGAATATGAAGCGTGAGCGGTCCGCACACCGTTTAAAATTCCTGATTCCGGCTGCTGCCGGACGGCTGTGTCCGTATACTGGCTGAGCAGCGCGCTGAAATTTGCAAGCGGGCTTTCTGAAGATTGTCCGCCTGAAGCCGTGCTTGTATGAGAGATTGATTGCAGCGCCATTGATTGCAGCTGGAGAAGGGCCGCCCAATTCGTGATATTCACTGTGTCATTCCACCTTTTTTTGTTTCTGTTCATAAAAACGCTGGATTTTATTTTTCGTGATCCGCTCTGGGATGCCGAATTGCTTGAGCAATTGTTCAAACGCCCGTTTTCCTTCATCCCAGTCAGCAGCTTCGAATTCCAATTCAAAGTCTTCTTTCTCTAAATATCGGCTGTGATCTAAAATGATTAAGCCTTTTTCTGATTCTTTTTCCGCGCGTGCGGTCGACAGCGTTCCGAAATAGCAAATGTGTTCTGAGTTGATTCCGAGACCTTCCAGCTGACGTTTGACGGGGCCATCCGGAATCTTGAAGACGTCAAGATCAGGTGCCGCAAGCTCTTGGTGGGTTTCCAGCAGACCGACCGCGGCAGGCTCTTTTAACGTCAGAACGAACGCGCCGTCTTTTTCTCGGATGCGGAGTGCTGATTTTTTTTGTTTCAGGGAAAAATCTTTCGTGTCGAAATAATGATTGACCTGCTGTTTAAAATCATGTTCTTTCATGCAGAGTGCTTCACTCAGCTTCAGAAATTCTGATTTTGTCAGCAGGTTTTTGAATTCAATTTCTATTTCTTGGGTCATGACAGTCTTCCTTTCAGGACGAAAAATTGTATAATTCCCATTATCTCTTTAGAGGTTACGTTTATCAATATCGACCTTGATATGATAAAATAAATGCTGTACTTTGTTAAAAAAGGAGAACATTATGCAAAAGAGAATTGAAATCCAAAATGCATCATTAACAGAAGACGCGCTCCGCTTGAAGTGCGGAGAGGACTTAAGCGGAGCGGAACGCAAAGCCTCAGGTCAAATGCTTGTTGATTCCGATCACTTTGCTTTTGTATACATACTTGAATCAGCTGACTCTTTTGAATATGTCATTATAAAAGAACATATCTGGCCGGATCTGAAAGAAGCCTTAGACCAAAGAAAACCGGCGGTCCTTGAGGCCGGCGGAAAAACGGTTGAACTTTCAGGGCTGCATGAAGAACTCGATTATCTTCTTGAAAATATTAAAGATAATGCAAACTACGGAGATATGGAAGAAAAAGTGAAAAGCGTATTTCTTTAGAACAGGTTCGGAATTGGGGGATGTACGATGGATGACAAACAATGGGAGCAATTTCTAGCGCCATACCGCCAGGCTGTTGAAGAATTAAAGGTGAAGCTGAAAGGCGTCAGAACCCTTTATGAGTATGAAGATGACCACTCACCGATTGAGTTTGTGACAGGCCGCGTGAAGCCGGTGGCGAGCATACTTGAAAAAGCGAGACGAAAAAGCATACCGCTTCATCAGATTGAAACGATGCAGGATATCGCGGGGCTGCGTATTATGTGCCAATTCGTCGATGATATCCAGATCGTCAAAAATATGCTGTTTGCCAGAAAAGATTTTACCGTTGTCGATAAGCGGGATTACATAGCAGAGCATAAGGAAAGCGGATATCGGTCTTACCACCTTGTCGTTTTATATCCTTTACAAACAACGTCCGGAGAAAAGCACGTTCTTGTGGAAATACAGATTCGGACGCTTGCCATGAACTTTTGGGCAACCATTGAGCATTCACTGAATTACAAATACAGCGGGAACATTCCCGAAAAAGTAAAGCTGAGGCTGCAGCGGGCCTCAGAAGCCGCATCCCGGCTCGATGAAGAAATGTCAGAAATCCGCGGAGAAATCCAGGAAGCCCAAGCCGCGTTCTCGCGAAAGAAAAAAGCGGGAGACCACCAGTAGGAAAGGAGGGGAATGGCATGAAATTTGCCGTTTCTTCAAAAGGAGACGAGGTTTCAGATACACTGAAAAGCAAAATACAGGCGTATTTACTCGATTTTGATATGACCTTGGATGAAAAAGAGCCGGAAATCGTGATTTCCGTCGGCGGTGACGGAACGCTTCTTTACGCATTTCACAGGTACAGCGACCGTCTCGATAAAACGGCGTTTGTCGGAGTTCACACGGGGCATTTGGGTTTTTATGCCGATTGGGTTCCGCAGGAGATAGAAAAGCTCGTTCTGGCTATTGCCAAAACGCCGTATCATACCGTGGAGTATCCCCTTCTTGAGGTGATTGTCACTTATCATGATGAAGAGCGTGAGGAGCGGTATCTGGCTTTGAACGAATGTACGATCAAAAGCATAGAAGGCAGTCTCGTCGCTGACGTGGAAATTAAAGGCCAGCTGTTTGAAACGTTCAGGGGGGACGGTTTATGTCTGTCCACGCCTTCCGGAAGCACGGCTTATAATAAGGCGTTAGGCGGCGCGATCATCCACCCTTCCATCAGAGCGATACAGCTTGCGGAAATGGCATCCATCAACAACAGAGTGTTCAGGACTGTCGGCTCGCCGCTTTTGCTTCCCGATCATCATAACTGTGTCATCAAACCGAGAAACGACGTCGACTTTCAAGTCACAATTGATCATTTAACCTTGCTGCATAAGGATGTCAAGTCCATTCTATGCCGTGTGGCAAATGAAAAAGTCAGATTTGCAAGATTCCGTCCTTTTCCGTTTTGGAAAAGGGTGCAGGACTCCTTTATCGGAAAAGGCGAATAGAAAGAGGAAACGGATTGGACAACTTTTTTATCCAAAAGAACATGACTGCCCGGGAAGCCGGCATGACGGTAAAAGAATATACGGCTCTGCTCGGCATTTCAAAGCGGCTTCTCGCTGACATTAAATTCGGCGGGGGAGACCTGCTTGTGAACGGAGAGCATGTAACCGTCCGCGCCGTGTTAGCGGAAGGAGACGTGCTTAAGATTGAATTTCCGAAGGAGCATGTGAGTGAAACGCTTTTGCCTGAGCCGGTTCCCCTTGATATTCTTTATGAAGATGACCATGTGCTTGTGGTCAATAAACAGCCGTATGTCTCCTCAATTCCATCAAGAGAACACCCGTCGGAGAGCATCGCTAACGGAGTGATCAGCCACTACCGAAAAAGCGGCGTACAATCAACGGTTCATCTTGTCACCCGCCTTGACAGGGATACATCGGGGGCGATGCTGATCGCCAAACATCGGCTTTCCCATTCTCTTTTGTCGGCAGCACAGAAGAAGGGGCTTGTCAGCAGGCGGTATCTCGCTGTCGTACACGGGATCATGCCTCAGAAGGAAGGAACGGTGGACGCGCCCATCGGAAGAAAACACGACAGTATTATTGAGCGGATGGTAACGCCGGAGGGACAACGAGCGGTGACGCATTTTCAAACGGAAAAAGCGGGACATGCGTTTACGCTTGCAGCCCTGCGGCTGGAAACGGGGCGGACGCATCAAATCCGGGTGCACATGAGCTACCTCGGCCACCCGTTAGTCGGTGATACACTGTACGGCGGAAAAAATGAGGGAATTGCGCGGCAGGCTCTTCACAGTGAGCGGCTTTCATTCGTACACCCCATGACCGGAAAAACGCTCGTTTTTCACGCTCCGGTGCCTGACGATATGAAAACATTAATTGAACAAATGTAAAGCCCGAACCGTTTGCCGGTTTCGGGCTTTTTTTCATGCCTGCCTTCCGTGATCCTCGCGAAATCGTGAGGCATCATAGGGCATTGAGCTTTCCACAGAGACGGTTTCATGCTCCGGAAAGCGAAAGCCTGTCAGTTGATTGCCGAAGACGCATCCTGTATCAATGTTGATTGTACGGTTGACGATCCGGGGGCGTTTTACCGGGGTATGGCCGTAAACAATCCATGCCTTGCCTTCATAAGCGGCGGCCCAGTCTCTTCTGACGGGTCTGCCGTCGGGATACGTTTCACCCGTGATATCGCCGTACAGAACAAATTCTTTTACCTTACGCGAGTATTTACCGATATCGTCAGCTTTTATGCCGGCGTGGGCGACAACGAGATCGCCATTATGTAAAATGTCATAAAGCGGCGCTGACTCATATAATCGGATAAATTGTCTGGAGACTTCCGTTCTGTCGGCGGGAGACAGCTCTTTCAGTTCGGCTGCCGTCGTTTCCAGTCCGTGCATCACTTTTACGGGGTTTCCTTTTAAGTAACGGTACAGTTTGTTGCAATGATTTCCCGGGACATAACGGACGGCTCCTTTTTCATATGCTTTTGCCACAAAACGCATCACTTCTACGGATTTTGGGCCTCTGTCCGTTAAATCCCCCGCAAAGACAAGCGTCCTGCCTTCAGAGTGAACGGGCGTTCCGTCTTTGACTTCATATCCGAGCTTTTGCATTAACGCGATCATTTCGTCATAACATCCGTGTATATCGCTGATGATGTCATAAGCCATTCGTGTCTGCCTCCTTATTAACGTTTTTTTATTTATTATGGGGCTAATTCCTATACCTAATTACGCTGTTTTTGCACAAATTAAAAAAAGAATTAAAGAAATAAAGCCTTATCACTTTTTTTTCGCGTTCAGCCTTGTTAGAATATGCGTTATGTTTTTAAAAAAAAGTAAGGTTTCGCCCGCTTTAAGCGGGCTTTTATAACCCTTGTTTTAAGGAGGTATTTACGAATGGAACACACATCAGTCGCATCTTTAGTCGTCGTTCTGATCGTCGCTTTTTTGACGCCGCTCCTTTTACATCGGTTTAAGCTCAGCATCCCCGTCGTCGTCGCGGAGATCATCATGGGGCTTATTATCGGAAAAAGCGGCCTGAATCTTGTCGTTCAGGGAGACACGTGGCTGGAGACGCTGTCTGTTCTCGGCTTTATCTTTTTAATGTTTTTAAGCGGCTTGGAAATTGATTTTTCTTCATTTGAGAAAGGGAAGAAAAAACAATTCCTTCCGAATGGCAAGGAAGCGCCCAACACGTTTTCTGCCGCACTGATTATCTTTTTCGGCATCTTTATTTTATCATTGCTGCTGTCCTATGCCTTTGTATTAGCCGGTTTTATTCAAAACGCATTTTTAATGACGCTTATTATTTCGACGATATCACTCGGTGTGGTGGTCCCGACTTTAAAGGAAGAACGGATCATGAACTCCAATATCGGCCAGATCATCCTGCTTGTCGCCGTTATCGCGGACTTGGCTACGATGATTCTGCTCGCTTTCTTCTCTTCTCTTTACGGAGAAGACAGCGGAAATATGTGGCTTCTGTTGATTCTCTTTGCCGCGGGGGTCGTGCTGTATTTCTTCGGCAGGATCTTTAAACACCGTTCATTTGTGCAGTCGATGTCCAAAGGCACCGTGCAGATCGGCACGAGAGCCATTTTCACACTGATTATCGTGCTTGTCGCTTTATCGGAATCTCTCGGGGCGGAAAATATTCTCGGCGCGTTTTTGGCAGGCGTTCTGGTATCGCTTCTGTCTCCGAATAAAGAAATGGTGGAACAGCTGGATTCCTTCGGCTACGGGTTTTTAATTCCGATCTTTTTTGTCATGGTCGGGGTGAAATTGGACATTTGGACGCTTTTCCAAGATCCGAAAACATTAACGATGATTCCGCTGCTTCTGCTTGCGCTGTTTATCAGCAAAATGTTTCCGGTGTTTTATTTAAAGAAATGGTATGACAAAAGAACCGTGTTTGCTTCGGGCTTTTTGCTGACGTCCACGCTGTCGCTTGTTATCGCGGCGGCTACGATCGGAGAAAGGCTCCACATTATCAGCGCCAATATGTCCGGCGCGTTGACTTTAGTTGCGGTTATTGCCAGCATCATCACGCCGATCGGCTTTAAGAAATTATACAAACGGCAAAGTGCGCCGCAGGAAAAAAAGCGCATTACATTTATCGGCGCCAACCAAATGACACTTCCGGTTACGCTGGAATTGCCCGATGAGGAATATGAAGTACGGGTCGTCCATGTGTATCAGGAAAATGCCGGGGAAACGCTTGCGGAATCCGTTTTTTCGGTTGACACGATTTCTGATTACGAGCCCGGCACGCTTGAGTCGCACGGTATTTTCAAAACGGATATTCTTGTCGTGGCGACGGGAAATGAAGATGTGAACGCCGAAATCGCCTTAATAGCGAAAGAGAAAGGGACTGAGCGTATCATCGCAAGCGTCGGCTCGGTTGAGCATGAAACAAAACTGAAAGAAGAGGGCATCAGTATTTTTTCTATCCTTCTGTCTACAAAGACGCTCTTGCGCGCATTAATTGAGGCGCCGGGCGTGATGAGCCTCCTGACGAATGAGGAGTCTTCGTTATATCAGATCAATCTGGAAAACCCGGCGTATAACGGCATCATTCTGCGGGAATTTTCGCTGATGGGCGATGTGATTTTCGTCCGGATTTTCAGAGGTGTGGACAGCATCGTTCCGCACGGAGACACGCGGCTGAAAACAGGAGACCGTCTCATCGTCACGGGCTCGCGCAACTACGTGTCGGAACTGAGAAAAATCCTTGAAGCTTGACCAAATTGCAATTCGTGATAATATAGAAGGCATAACAAATAAATCATTAATCGTATGACCACTAGGGGTGTCCTTCATAAGGGCTGAGATAAAAGTGAGACTTTTAGACCCTCATAACTTGAACAGGTTCAGACCTGCGTAGGGAAGTGGAGCGGTATTTTTTTGGGGTTCCTTTTATCCATTTAAATTCCAAACCACTTTTCCGATGCGGGAAAGTGGTTTTTTTATTTTATCAGGGGGGAAGACATGATGACATTTTCTGAAGAATGCAGACAGGCGGCTGCCGAATGGTGGGACGGAAGTTTTGTTCATCCGTTTGTAACGGGAATCGGTGACGGAAGCCTGCCGATAGACCGTTTCAGCTATTACGTGCTGCAAGATTCCTACTATTTGACGCATTTTGCAAAAGTTCAGGCGTTCGGCGCCGCATATGCCGAAGACTTGTTTACGACGGGCAGGATGGCGGGCCACGCTCAAGGGACATATGAAGCGGAAATGGCGCTGCACCGCGAGTTTACGGAGCTTTTAGGGATTACGGAAGAAGAGCGTGCGGCATTTAAACCGGCACCGACCGCCTATTCTTATACGTCTCATATGTACAGATCGGTGATGAGCGGCAATTTTGGAGAAATATTAGCTGCGCTTCTGCCCTGTTATTGGCTTTATTATGAAGTCGGCGAACACTTAAAGGAGTGCAAACCGGAGCATCCGATTTATGAAAAATGGATCGGTACATACGGCGGAGACTGGTTCAGACAGCAAGTCGAAGAACAGATCAGCCGTTTTGACGAGATTGCTGAAAACAGCACAGAGGACATCCGCGCGAAAATGAAAGAGAATTTTGTGATTTCAAGCTATTATGAATATCAATTTTGGGGAATGGCCTATCAAAAAGAAGGCTGGTCCGAGAAGGGCGGAAAAGAGGTGGAATCTTTTGGAGCTGCACGCGGTAACTGATAATCGCAAATCCGTTGCCGAGCTGGCCGAAGATATTCTTTCGATTCAGCGCGAAGTAAGCTTTATCCATATCCGTGAGCGGGATAAAACAGCGGGAGAAATCATGCAGCTTTTGACCCTTTTGAAAAAGGGCGGTGCGGATAAGGACAAATTGATCATCAATGACAGGGCGGATATCGCGCTTTTTGCCAATATACACCGTGTTCAGCTTCCGTCCCGCAGCTTTTCCGTAAAGCAGGTGCGAAGCAGATTTCCCCATCTTCATATCGGACGTTCGGTTCATTCGCTGAAAGAAGCCATCCAAGCTGAAAAGGAAGATGCGGATTATGTGGTGTTCGGCCATGTATTTGAAACCGAATGTAAACAAGGACTTGAAGCAAGAGGCATCAGCCTGCTTTCAGAGATCAAACGCACGCTTTCCATCCCCGTCATCGCAATCGGCGGAATGACACTGCAGACGATCGGACACACAAAGCAGGCGAAACCGGACGGAATTGCCGTCATGTCAGGTATATTCTCAGCTGAAAATCCTGAGGAGGCGGCAAAACGGTATGCACGCGCGGTAAGGGAGGCCGATTATGAAGAAGCACTATGATACGGCGGTGATCGGCGGCGGAATTATCGGATGCGCCATTTCTTATGAGCTGTCGAAGACGCAGCAGAACGTTGTCTTGCTTGAAGCCGGAGAAGTCGGCCGAAAAACGACAAGCGCTGCCGCGGGAATGCTGGGCGCTCATGCGGAATGTGAAAACCGGGATGCGTTTTTTGATTTTGCCATGTACAGTCAAAGGCTGTATGAAGCGGCGGGGCAAGAGCTTGAGGAAGCTTGCGGCATTGACATCAGGCGCCATAACGGCGGAATGCTTAAACTGGCGTATACCGAAGAAGATATCGCCCGTCTACGGAAGATGGATGATCTGCCTTCCGTCACCTGGCTTTCAGCCGAAGACGCCCTTGAAAAAGAGCCTTACGTTTCAAAAGACATTCTCGGCGCAAGTTTTATAAAAGACGATGTCCATGTCGAACCGTATTATGTCTGCAAAGCGTATGCAAAAGGAGCGCGGCGCTATGGCGCTGACATATATGAGCATAAACAAGTCACCTCCGTAAAACGGGTGAACGGAGAATATTGCATCACAACATCCGGCGGGGATGTCTATGCTGACAAAGTCGCAGTTGCAAGCGGTGTATGGAGCGGCCGGTTTTTCAGCCAGCTCGGCTTGGGACAGCCTTTTTTTCCTGTGAAAGGAGAATGCCTTTCCGTGTGGAATGACGATATCCCGCTGATCAAAACCCTTTACCATGATCATTGTTATGTCGTCCCGAGAAAAAGCGGCCGGCTTGTCATCGGCGCCACGATGAAACAGGGCGACTGGAGCGATACGCCTGACATCGGAGGAATTGAGGCCGTCATTGCAAAAGCGAAAACCATGCTTCCCGCCATCGAACATATGAAAATAGACCGGTTTTGGGCGGGTCTCAGGCCGGGAACAAGAGACGGAAAGCCGTTTATCGGGCGGCATCCTGAAGACAGCGGCATCATCTTCGCTGCCGGCCATTTTCGGAACGGCATCCTGTTGGCGCCGGCAACGGCTGAAATGGTGCGGGATATGATCCTGGAAAGACAGATTAAGCAGGAATGGGAAGAAGCGTTTCGAATTGATCGCAAGGAGGCTGTTCATATATGATCCTTCAGCTGAACGGAAAACAAATTGATTGGAATCGAAATGAGGGGACGGTTCAGGATTTGCTTGAATCGTACCAGCTTGATCAAAGAATCGTAGTTGTGGAGAGAAATAAAGAAATCATTGAAAAAAAGAATTATGAAAATACGAGTTTGTGTGACCGCGATGTCATAGAAATTGTCCATTTTGTAGGAGGCGGATGAGGATGTTAACAATAGGCGGAAAACAGTTTCAGTCAAGATTGCTGTTAGGAACGGGAAAATATCCGAGTTTTGAGATTCAGAAAGAGGCGGTGGCTGTCTCGGAATCAGATATTTTAACCTTTGCGGTAAGGCGGATGAACATCTTTGAAGAGTCTCAGCCTAACTTTCTTGAACAGCTTGATTTGTCTAAATACACGCTTCTGCCGAATACGGCCGGCGCCGCAACGGCTGAAGAGGCGGTCAGAATCGCAAGGCTTGCCAAAGCTTCAGGGCTTTGTGACATGATAAAAGTAGAAGTCATCGGATGCAGCCGGTCACTTTTGCCTGATCCGGTTGAAACGCTGAAAGCATCAGAACAGCTGCTCAAAGAGGGGTTTATCGTGCTTCCGTATACGTCAGACGATGTCGTGCTCGCAAGACGTCTTGAGGAGCTCGGAGTGCATGCCATTATGCCGGGCGCTTCGCCGATCGGTTCCGGTCAGGGAATTTTAAATCCGCTGAATCTATCCTTTATCATTGAACAGGCGAAGGTGCCGGTCATTGTCGATGCCGGCGTCGGATCTTCAAAAGACGCCGCCTACGCGATGGAGCTCGGGGCTGACGGCGTGCTGTTAAATACCGCTGTGTCAGGCGCTGATGATCCGGTCAAGATGGCCCGGGCGATGAAGCTTGCCGTAGAAGCGGGCCGCCTTTCTTATGAAGCGGGGAGAATTCCGGTGAAAGATTACGGAACTGCAAGCAGTCCGCGAGACGGTCTTCCGGTATGACGGACAGATATTCCAGACAGGAGCTGTTTCAGCCGATCGGTCCCTCCGGCCAAGAGAAGCTCCGGTCGTCTCATGCCGTGATTATCGGCGCGGGTGCGCTTGGGACGGCAAGTGCGGAGATGCTTGTCAGAGCAGGGGTCGGGAAGGTAACGATCGCTGACAGAGATTATGTGGAGTGGAGTAATCTCCAGCGCCAGCAGCTTTATACCGAAGACGATGTCAGACAGGAAATGCCGAAAGCCGCGGCGGCTGAAAAACGGCTTCGATCTATAAATAGTGATGTAGAGGTCGAGGGATTTGTCATGGATGTCACTGCGGAAAACGCACCCGGATTGATTCGTGGCGCCTCCCTCATCGTGGATGCCGCTGACAACTTTGAAACGAGGCTGATTGTGAATGATGCGGCTGTACAGAAAGGGATTCCCTTTCTGTACGGCGCCTGTGTCGGCAGCTACGGGCTCTCTTTTACCGTCATTCCCGGTGTCACGCCGTGCCTTCACTGTCTGCTTGAGACATTGCCTTTAGGCGGTATGACATGCGATACGGCGGGAATCATCAGCCCGGCTGTATTGCAGACGGCCGTTTTTCAGGCAGCAGATGCGCTGAAGCTGTTAACGGGCGGATCTATCGAGCATGTTCTCCGTTCCTTTGATTTATGGAAAAATGAACGGTCAGAAATAAACGTCGCCCGTCTTAAGTCGGCTGATTGCCCAAGCTGCGGCACGAACGATTATCCGTTTTTATCCTATGAAAATCAGACAAAAGCGGCGGTTCTGTGCGGGCGGAACACGGTGCAGATCAGAGCGGGGATCTCTGAACAGTTTGATCTGCAAAAACTTGCGGGACAGCTCAGACGGACAGGGCTTGATGTTTCAGCCAACCCGTATTTAATTTCGTTTTGCAAAGACAATTTCAAGATGGTACTGTTTCGTGACGGCAGAGCATTAATACACGGCACAAGTGATATCAGCAGAGCGAAATCCTTTTATCATAAATGGATCGGATAATGCGAAAGGAGAGAAAAACATCATGAGCATATGCAAAGCATTGACGATTGCCGGATCAGATTCAGGAGGCGGCGCCGGTATACAGGCGGATCTCAAAACCTTTCAGGAGCTCGGCGTTTTCGGGATGTCAGCCATTACAGCGATAACCGCCCAGAACACTTTGGGCGTTCACGGCATTTATCCGCTCACCCGGGAAGCGCTGGGCAGCCAGATTGACGCGGTGGCGGAAGATTTGAGGCCTGACGCTGTAAAAACGGGAATGCTGTGGAGCGCAGAAATGATTGCGGAAATTGCGGAAAAAACGGATCAGTACGGGCTTGATCATCTCATCACGGACCCCGTCATGATTGCCAAAGGAGGCGCTTCCCTGCTGCGTGAGGAATCTCAGGCCGCGTTAAAAGAGCTGTTAATTCCGCGCAGCTATGCGGTGACGCCGAATGTTCCGGAAGCTGAGGTATTGACGGGAATGGAAATCCGCACGTTTGAGGACCGGAAAAAAGCGGCCGAACGCCTTTGCAAGCTTGGTGCAAAGCATGTCATCATAAAAGGCGGACACCAGCCTGAACAGGGGAGGATCGTTGATTTATTATTTGACGGTTCGTCTTTTACCCAAATCAGCCACGCTTATATTGACACCAAACACACCCACGGAACAGGCTGCACGTTCGCAGCCGCGCTGACGGCGGAAACGGCAAAGGGGAAAAACATTCAGACCGCGTTTGAGACAGCCGTCAATTTTGTGCGGGAAGCCGTGGAACATACGCTTGGCATTGGAGAGGGACACGGCCCGACCAATCATTTTGCCTTTAAAAGGAACAGTCTGCAGACGAGATAAAAAAGAGACCGCTTCAACATCCGCGGTCTTTTTCCCATGCTTTCAATCTGGACAAGGTTATGATATGATAAAAATTAAGATCAGGTACTAAAACTATGTCTTTAAGACGATTACAGGAGGCTTTATACATATGAATTTCTCACTTGAAGGCCGCAACATCGTTGTGATGGGCGTTGCCAATAAACGCAGTATCGCATGGGGAATCGCCCGTTCGCTGCATGAAGCCGGAGCGCGCCTCATTTTCACTTACGCGGGAGAGCGCTTGGAAAAATCAGTTCATGACCTTGCGGCTACATTAGAAAGAAATGATTCCATCATCCTTCCGTGTGATGTGACAAATGACGCTGAGATCGAAGCTTGCTTTGCGAGCATTAAAGAGCAGGTCGGCGTGATTCACGGCATCGCGCACTGCATCGCGTTCGCAAACAAAGAAGAGCTTGTCGGCGAATATTTAAATACGAACCGCGAAGGATTCCTGCTTGCGCATAACATCAGTTCTTACTCTCTGACAGCGGTCGCAAAAGCGGCGCGTCCGATTATGACTGAAGGCGGAAGCATCGTTACACTCACTTACCTCGGCGGAGAGCGCGTCGTTTCAAACTATAACGTAATGGGTGTGGCAAAAGCGTCTCTTGATGCGAGCGTAAGATATTTAGCCGCTGACCTAGGAAAAGAAAACATCCGCGTCAACAGCATTTCAGCAGGACCGATCCGTACGCTGTCTGCAAAAGGAATCAGTGATTTCAACTCCATCCTGAAAGAAATTGAAGAGCGCGCGCCGCTGCGCCGCACGACAACACCTGAAGAAGTGGGCGACACGGCTGCATTCTTGTTCAGTGACCTGTCAAGAGGCATCACGGGCGAAAATCTTCACGTTGATTCAGGATTCCATATTACCGCACGTTAAATAACAAGCAGTCCCTTTCAGGGATTGCTTTTTTCTTTCTTCTGATTTTAATCATTCCGTCATATAAATAAAACATGACAGAATCGGAGGGATGAAGATGTCAAAACAAAACAGAAACGCGGAAAAAAAACCGCTCATGTATATTGTTCAGGCGGATTATTCAGACACGCAATCATCAATGCAGGACATATTAATCAAAAAAAGGAAAGCGCCTCAGCCGCCGGAAGAAGAGCCGATGCATGGAAAGCGGGAGGAAGAATGTCAAACTCAGCCTGAAGGAGCAGTGGCTGTCGAACCAGAAAAGCAAGTACCTGAACAGCACAGCCGCGCAGAAGAAGCCGTTCAAGAAGTTCCGGCGCAAGCAGAGCAGGACACTGCCAAGCCTGACGCCGCTAAAAAAGAGTCTGATGCCGCTGAAAAAGAGCCTGAAGCGGTTCACAATGCCGCCCCAGAGGAAAAGGTTCCGCCAAAGCGCGTGAAAAAGCCGATGAGCAGAATGTCCATTCTTGAAAAAATTGATTTCTTAACGAAGCTGCCGCATAATATGCCGCGGACCCTTTGTCTGATAGAAGCCAACGGGAAAACCTACAGAGGCGTAATCGTCGGCAGAAAAAATAATGCGATCTTCCTGCGGACGACAAGCAACGGAGCGCCGGCAGAACTCGCAATAGACGATATTACCTCGCTGCATCCGCTTGGATTTTAACCATACAAAAAGCTGCCTGAATTCTTAATCCGGCAGCTTATTTTTATGCTTTTTGATTTAAGAATGTGTGCGGTTGATCAGTCTCGGGTTCAGGCAATTGATGGCGCAGAAGCTATGGAGATCGACTTCAACGCAATAGTTCGTTTTTTCTAAACGGAATACATCGCAGAGAGAGTCTTTATCTGTAAAATCAAGAATGTGCTTATGCTCGTCAAAAGCAATAAGCAGGCTTAATGTGGCACAGCCGTCACAGACCCTTTCAACTCTGAAAAAAACGGTGTTAAAACACGGACCGTTATCCAGCTCGCCGACATTTCCGAATGCGGTAAACGGTGATGATTTAGAAGTGAAAAGCACAAACGGCACTGTATCGCCTAATGAAAAACCCGGCGATAAAAGGTTGGAAAAGCATCCGGCTGGGCAATCTTCCTCGACCGCATTTTGCAGGTCTTCAATATTTTCTACCGCTTCACGCACACAGTATGTTGTATGCTTGCTCATAATATCCCTCCTGACTTCACGTTTTATATACCGGATTAAACGATATCGGAGAGTCAGCCGCCCGGAAATCCGGGCGGGCTGATGATTGCATCTGTAATAGAAGGTTGGAAGGGGATTCTTCTTTAGGAAAGATGCGAATCAATGACTATCCGTGATGCTTTTTCTCTTTGTGCGGCTCAGGCCGGTCAACAAGCTCCGGTGAAAGGCATTGAATGGCGCTGAAGCAGCTCAGATCAACTTCAATGCAAAAATCTGTTTTTTCTAAACCGAAGAAATCCGGGTCACAAGGATGGCAGACGCTGAGGGTGTCGCCGTGCACATCTACGGGGCGCAATACTGAAAGCGTTGCGCAGCAATCACAAACTCTTTCTGCCCGGAAGAAAATAGACTCGAAGCACTGGCTGTCATCCGCAAAGCCTCCGACGTTCCCGAATGTGGAGAACAAACCGCCTTTTTTATCAAACAAGAGAAACGGGATGGTATCTTTACCGGTAACCGTCGGGCTTAACAGATTGGTATAGCATCCAGTCGGGCATTGTTCTTCAACAGCCTCTTGTTCTGCTAAAATCTTCTCGACTGCATCGCATACACAACTTTCATCTCGGCCATGGTGTTTTCCGCAGCTCATGGATTTCAGCTCCTTCTTTTAGGGTATTTGACTTTTGTCTTTAACAACATATGTACGCGAGCCTCACTTGGTGTGGGTGAACGTCTATATATTCATCATATGCGGAGAAAATAAGAAAAAGCAGAGCATTTTTAGCTCTGCTTTTTCTTTTTAGAGGACAAGGGTGATGACTAAGACAGCAATCAGTAAATTTGTCGCTGTTGAGATCAAAACTGCGATATCGGCATCTACTGTTGTCACGTTTACGCCGCGGGAGTTTTCGATGAGCAGTTTTTGACGGTTGATTTGTTTGTTAGCTGTTAGCTGCAATAAGTCTTGTGCGACCAATTCAGCGATGACTCCGTCAGCAATTGAAGTGAGAGTGGCCGTTACGACTGCTGCATTAATCGCTGTCATGACTGAAGCGACTGCTTGAACGTCTGTTGACGTCACGTTAATATCACAAGAGTCTCTGATAATAATCGCTTCTTCAGAAACTTGTTTGTTGATATTCGCTTGAGCAAGGTCTTGGTCAAGGAAGGCATTATCTTCGCCAAATCCATGTCCGTTACAGCAAACATTACATCTTCTGCCTTCTTTTTCTTCTTTTTCTTCTCGCGGATGTTCGCATTCAGGATCAAGTGCAACCCAAGAGTATGGTCTGCTTTCCATATCTATTCCTCCTTTTCTTTTACTATTATTAAATGAGCCGGCCCCTTACTTTGACTCAGGCATCTATCCTGATAAAAATCACTATTTTTTAGTTATTGACCGGGATTTTGGCGTCTTTGCCGGAGCTGTTCGATTAATTGTTCTCTGCGGGTTTGCGGATTGGTCTGCTGATCTTGCGCTTTTTCCTGCTCTTTTTTCTGTTTCTGGCTTTCAAGAAAAGCTTCTGTTTTTGCCTGCATGTCTTTGACTAATGCGATCAGCATTTCTTTTTCTTCATCAGGAATTTCCCGCATTTTATCTTTTGTCACGCCGTGTTTTTTGAAGACATTGCTGACAAGCACCTTTAAAAGCGGATCCACTTCTGGTAGATTTTCGAGTTCTTTTTTTAATTTTTCGTTATCTGCCATTTATTCTCACCTCTATTTAAATATTTGAAAAGAAAGGTTAAAGGATGTCTAGTTCAGCAAAAAGTATATTTAATAATTGAAACAAAATTTGTACAAAGGCCATAATATCGTCTGCAGTCAGTGTGATTTTAATATTGCGGCTGTTCAGGACTTGAATGACGGTCCTCTTTTTTATTTGGCAATCATCCAGGATCAGCAGTTCGGTTGCTATTTGGTCGGCTGTGTCTTCATCTGCGATCGCGAGCTGTGTCGCGAGGATAATCGCCGTAGTAACTGAGGCTTGTATAGAAAGAGCGGCCGTTATATGTGTTGTATCTATTGTGACATTTTCGCAATCAATCACTTCGATCGTCTGCTCGAATTCGTTGGATAATTGTTCGTATATTTGCGGTTGCAGTGTTTCGACTTTTTCTTCAAACGACATAACCTTCACTCCTTTCTCATTCATACTTTATATAATGCAAATGAAACGCCGAGCGGAATAAGAAAAACAACTAAACCGCACCTATTTTTTTACCGGACAAGGTGCGATTCATGAAGATCAGGGTTTTCGCATATGTATAAAGAGGTCAAGTTTTGAAAAGGAGTGAACAGGTGGTTATCAATTGGCTTTCATTTATTCTGTTATCGTTTGCCGTTTTCCGGCTGGCCAGGCTTTTCGTATTTGACACCATTATGGCGCCGCTTCGGAGCCTTTTTCACGAGGAAAAAACAGAAACCGCACCCGACGGCACGACAGAAACCTACATTGTCATAAAAGGAAAAGGCATCAGGGCATTTATCGGTGAACTTCTCAGCTGCTACTGGTGTACGGGCGTGTGGTGCGCCGCCTTTTTAATTGCGGTCCAGATTGTGGTACCCGAGGCTGCGCAATGGCTGATTTTGCTGTTAGCCATAGCCGGCGCGGCCGGGATCATTGAAGCTGCGGTTTCTCGTCTTCTGCAGGAATAAGGCGGTTCCACCAGCAACTTACCGTCACCTTCGGCATAAACTGGCATATATGACATAAGGAAAGGAAGGATCACCATGAGTCAATCAAGCAAACCTTCCCAACATTCTCCATACAAATCAACTGTGCATCAGCCTTACGAAAAAAAAATCAAGAAAAAAGGCTGCGGCTGCGGCCAAAAGAAAAAACCGAAATAGCCTTTTTCTAAAAAACCGGAACTTCCGGTTTTTTTGTTTTTTGCCGAACGCCGGCCTCTGTTCGGCATAGATCATAGGAGGAGGGGATGTTATGAATATATTTGAATCATTCATAAACGGTAAATACCGCCGGCACAATCAAAACCAGCGGGAGCATGACAAATATATCTTATCTATTGAAAAACAGCTGTCTGAGTTTGATGAAGCGGGATCGCGCTTTGAGGAATGGATAGATGTGTTTGCCGCCGAAACAGAAGCAAAACTGAAGAAAAATGAGCATTCTCACTAAAATGAATGAAATCCGCACCGGCCCTATGCATTTATCCAAGCCAAACAAGTCGGCTCACATAGAGTATAGAGAGTAAAGGAGGTGCTTAGATATGGGATTCGGATATGGCGGATTCGGCGGCGGCTACGGCGGTTATGGCGGCTGCGGCGGATACGGAGGCGGCTATGTCGGAGGCGGATACGGCTCAACATTTGTTCTTGTTGTCGTATTGTTCATCCTTCTGATCATTGTCGGTGCATCCTTTTTTGGCTAAACCTTAGCAAGACCTTGGATAAGCGCGGGACCGTTCAGTCCCGTGCTTCCCTGATGTATGAAGGAGTATAGAGACGGGGCACTCGGAATTTTTTCCTTGTCTTACGGGCACATGTTCCGCTCTTTATTCATACAATATCGTATTACTCCACAAAAGGAGGCACACCATGGATAATCAATTTTTCAAAAATATTGAGAAGAAAACAGGCGTCAGCATGAAGGATGTCATGAACCTTGCAGGATCATTGCAAAATGCCAATTTCAAAGATGAAAACACGGTGAGAGGCGTCATTCAGAAGGTGTCCCAGCTGGCTAACAAGCGTGTTCCGAAAGAATTGGAAGACAAAATCGTTCAATCTATTACAAGCGGTAAAGAGAAACTTGATTTTGGCACCATTTCTAAAATGCTGAACAATAAATAGGCGTCAGCCGGCCTTGCTAAAAAGGCCTTTTTATGTGAGAAGAACCCGGCAGTGATCTGCCGGGTTCTTTATATCCTGAGTGCGCTCCGTCTGTCCGTCCGAAGAAGGGGCTCGAGAAATCTTGAGCTGCGCGCTGTTTTTCCCCGCCTGTACGCGGGACAAGATACATATAAATGCTGCATGGCCCTTGTCATTGCGACATACAGAAGCCGTCTTTCTTCTTCGAGCGGAGCGGGATCGCCCTGTCTCGCCGTCTCAAGCGCGAAGTCATGGGGGATCGAGCCGTCAGCCGCGCCTAAAATATAGACCGTATTGAATTCAAGACCTTTAGAGCGGTGAATGGTCAGCAGTTCGACGCCGTTTTCATCGGTTTTCAGATTCTCAGCGGCGCGCATATGATCGACATGCGCAAGAAAATCGGGAATGGTTTTGAATTTTTTGGCGGCCACTTTGACATCCCTGAGATCATCAGAGCCTTTTTCCAGTTTGTTTCCCTCATTGCCCCGTTTTTTTAAATACTCGGAAAAACCCATTTTGCTTTCTGCAAAGGTGATGGCTTCAACCGGCTTCATTGTCCGGATGCTTGCGAAAAACGGAACGATCTGCTTGATCTTCCCTATTTGAAAAGGCTTCAGGTCAGGCAGTTTCGTCAGTGCCTTAATCATCGTGCAATCTTCCGTAATTGACAGCGCCTTTAACGTTTGCAGGGCGGATTGCTTTAAAAATAAGGCGGGCAGCAGGTCTTTCACCGCATCCGGATCATCTTCATTCTGACTCGCATATAAGTAGGCGAGGATCTGGCGTACGATTCTGCGGCTGTAGAACGTCTGCACGCCCCTGTCGGCATGGTAAGGAATCGATGATTGATGCAGTCTTTCATAAATGGCCCGTCCGGCGCTGTTTGTCCGGTAAAGTACGGCAAAATCGTCAGGACTCGCCCCGTTTTGAATCTTCTCTTTCATATCCGAAACGATCATGGTCGCTTCTTCTTCTTCATCGTAAGGATAAAACATCACGGGATTGTGAACGCCGTCTTTGACGGCAGAAAGTGTTTTTTCATACCGTTTTTTATTTTTCTTTACGACGGCATGAGCGCTTGAGACGATCGGATGAGGCGATCGGTAATTTGCCGTTAAGTAAATGGTCTTTGCTGCCGGGTAATCTTTCTGAAAATCTAAAATGAAAGACGGGCTGCTGCCGCGGAACGCATAAATGGATTGGTCGTCATCACCCACGCAGCACAGGTTATTCTCAGGGCTTGCGATCATTTGCATAATGTTGTACTGGACAGGATTGATATCTTGAAACTCATCAATCAAAATATGAGAAAATCTGTTTTGGTACTGCGCGAGAATATCAGGCCGGCTTTGAAACAGTTCATAACAGCCTTGGGCCATGTCATCAAAATCAAATTGCCGTTTTTCCCGCTTCTGCCGTTCGTAATGTTCGTAAAGCCTGTACACTTTTTTCTCCCAGTCGTCCGCAAGCGGAATGGTCTCATGGGGGAGATACGTGTTTTTCCAGCAGCCGATAAGCTGAAGCGCCTGGTCGACGGGAAACTCTTTTTCATCCAAATTTTCTTCATAGAGCGCCTTTTTCACATATTGCTCTTTTTGCCACTCCATTTTTAAAAGCTGGCTGCCGTTCCATTTTGAAGAATCATAATGACAGAGTATTTTATAGAAAAAACTGTGGAATGTTCCGGTCACGAGACGGGAGACTTTTCCGGCTGCCAGACCGTACTCATTCGCCATCCGCTCTTTCATTTCGGCGACGGCTTTTGTCGTAAAGGTCACAAGCAGCATATTTTCAGGTGAAATGCCGAGGTGTTCAATCATATGGGCGGCGCGTGCTGTCAGCACCCTTGTTTTTCCGCTTCCCGCTCCGGCAAGCACTAATAAAGGCCCGTCCGTTTCAGTAACTGCCTTCATCTGTTCGCGGTTCAGGCCGATGCCGGGGAACAAAGATGTATCAGCCGCCTCGGATGTTGGTGAAAACGGTTCGGCCGCAGGCACTTTTTTCGGGCTTTTCCATTCTGAGACGATCGGTTTCGGATTCTCTGAAATCGCTTTTCCTTTCGGCAGGCGGAACATGCCGGCTTCCTTATACTCTTCTTTTTCTTTCTCCGCTTGTGGTTCCTCGGCCGCGCATGCTTTTTCACAGGCGGTGAAGTCTCCCTTTTGCCGGTGATAAAATGCCGGCTGCTCTAAAATCGAAAGCCGCATCAAGACGGGCTGCTCACAATGTGCGCAAAAAATATTTCCTTTCTGAGCTTCTTCAAAAAGGAATTGGTAATGTTCTCTAGAATATGTATGTAAATGTATCGTTCGGTTATTCAGTCGGGCGCATTTCAAAAAGGGGTCCTCCCATTAAAAGGTGTTCATCCATTTGATAGACAGAGAATATCATAACAAAAGAACAGCGTTTCAAAAAGTAAGATTAAGGGAAATGAAAAGCGAAGGGGAGGGGTACATATGATTTATGCAGGACGGATTCAAAACCAGCAGTATTCTCAATACGCAAACCGGGCAGCGGGTTATAAGTCTGATTATGCCGGCATTACGAAAGCGGCCGCCCTTGCCAATGACAGGGTGTACAGAGAGGTGGAGCGCCGCCAGGAAAACACCGCAGCCGCAGAAAAGAAAGTACATGAGGAAAAACGTAAGCGCTCTCTTTCCCGTCTGCCGCAAATCATGGGAAAAGGCCGGTTGATAAATCAATACGTGTGAAAAAGCCCGGATATATCCGGGCTTTTTTGAGTCGTATATATGAAAGATGCGGAAAGGAATGATTCAATTTGAGAAAGCTTTCATTATTAATTGCGGGGTTATTTCTATTCGGCCTCTTTACTGCCGGAATGAAACCGGCACACGCGGCGGAGAGCTCCGCAGCAAAAGATGTCACTCTCACACAGCTGGCGCCGCATGTTTGGATGCATACAAGCACCGGTACGGCAGACGGAAATCCCGTCCCTGCGAACGGATTGCTTCTTGAGACTTCCAAAGGAATCGTACTGATTGATACTCCGTGGAATGACAGTCTCACAGAGCAATTAATGACACAAATAAAAAAGCGGTTTCCCGGCAAAAGGATGACCGATGCCATTGTGACACACGCCCATGATGATCGTATCGGCGGTCTGAATACCCTGTACAAATACGGTGTAAAGGTGCACAGCACGAAACTGACCGCCGACTTCGCCCGAGAGCAGGGATATGACCGGCCGCTCGGAGATTTGAAAAACGTGACAAAGCTGCAGTTTGGCGATATGAAAATTGAAACGTTTTATCCGGGAAAAGGGCATACGGAAGACAATATTACCGTCTGGCTGCCTGAGGATAAGCTCTTATTCGGCGGTTGCTTAATCAAAGCTTTAGAAACAAAGGAAATCGTGCCTACTCCGGGCTTTTATCCGGATCAGTGGCCGCACGCGGTCCGCAAAGTCATGAAAAGATATCAGGACATCAGCATTGTCGTTCCGGGCCATGGCAGTCCGGGGGATGACCGTCTGCTACCGCATACGATAAACCTTCTGAAAGAAACGTAATAAAGAAGACCGGCGCTCCCATTACGGAGTGCCGGCTTTTTTTATCTCTTCCTGATTTTCATAAAACTGAGGAAAGCAAGTGCAAGCGCCAAAACGGTATATCCCGCTATCGGCCAAATATGCTGATGAAAGGAAGAATAATCTCCGGATATGACTTCCTGGGCCAGCTCGATCGAGTGAATAAACGGTAAGGCATAAGCGATATGTTTGAATGTGTCACCGAGCAGGCTCACCTCCATCCAAGCCCCGCCCAGAAATTGCACGAGTGTAATATAAATCGTTCCGATGCCTGAAATTTGTTTGTCCGTAAACACAGCCCCTAAACATAAACCGAAGAAAACGGACATCATCGCAATCGGCAGCAAGACAGCGATACCTGCGAGAAGATTCATCCACTCGGCGGATAAACCGGCAGCCGCTGCTGCGATAAAACAAATGACGATTTGTAAAATGGCTAACGGCAGCATCGGTATTGCATAACCGATGACATAATCGGCTGTTTTTAAAGGGGAAGCAAACAAACGGGTCAAAAGGGCGGTCTGTTTGTCTTTTGCGATCAGCAATGCAGAGAACATCGTAAGGAAAGCAAAACCGAAAACAATGAGTCCGGGTGCTAAATGCTGAATTTTAAAGGTATCAAGCGGCGCATTTTTTTCAATCGCCGTAAACAGAAACAATAGAATAACAGGCAGTGCGATTCCAAGGATAATAGACAGGGGGTCACGAAAAATTTCTTTGCGGTTGCGAATGGCGAAATCAAGCATAAAGACCCGCCTCCCCGTCACAAATCGCTAAAAAGGCATCTTCAAATGTGGCTGAATGAGTTTGCTTTTTCAGAGCCTCCGCCGTACCCAGTGCTTTTAAAGTCCCATTTTCTAAAATGCAAATACGATCTGCCAGGGCTTCAGCCTCTTCTAAATAGTGTGTCGTTAAAATAATCGTCATGTCACCCTTTAATGCCTCAAGATTTTTCCACAACTCGCGGCGTGAACGGACGTCAAGCCCTAATGTCGGCTCATCTAAGAAATAAATATCCGGCTTGGTGATCATTCCCATTGCGATGCTGAGGCGGCGCTGCATTCCTCCTGATAATGTTTTTGTTTTTGCTCTTTCTTTCTCTTTTAATTGAAACAATTCGAGCATCTCATCTGTTCTTTTTTTTTGCTTCTTTTTTCGGAATTCCGTAGACTCCGGCTATAAACTCTAAGTTTTCCCGTACGGTTAGATGAGGAGCGATGGCTGTTTCCTGCGGGGACATATTCAATTTCGGTTTTATTTTATCCAAATCAGTCAAAATACTGTGTCCAAGCACTGATGCATCACCGTCATCCGGAGAAAGGAGTCCGCAAAGCATACTGATTAATGTCGTTTTTCCGGCTCCGTTCTCACCGAGTAAAGCGAAAAATTCCCCTTTCTCAACTGAGAACTCAAGACGGTCAACGGCGGCGGTTTCTTTATAATGTTTCGTTAATTGCTTCAGCTCAATCGCGTGCATTTACTCATCCTCGCTATCTTCATCGATTTGCTTAGCGTTTAAAATATCTTTTGCAAACTCGAAAAAGAGTTCTTGTTTAACAAGTGCGATACCTTGCTGGTCATCTCCGAGCATAAGCAGTGAATCCCCCGGATTTATATCGAAAACATCTCTTGCTTCTTTAGGAATGACAATCTGTCCTTTTGTACCCACTTTAACAGTCCCGAATATGTGTTTTCCTTTTGGTGCCGTCATGTTTATCCCTCCGAAATATGAATTGTACTTTTTGTATGAATTGTAATACTTCGCATACTAAACATACATTAACCTTCCATAAAATGCAATAAAATTCATGAAATAGTATTATTTTCATAAAAAAAGCACTCCTGCCATATAACAGGAGTGCTTTTGATTTTATCGTTTGTGTTCCTTTATCATTTCCAGATGGGGGATGCCCGCATCGAGAAATTCTTCGCCGGATGTGACGCGGTATCCTTGTTTTTCGTAAAACGGAACCGCCTGCGTCTGCGCATGTAAGATAAAGCTGTCGGCGCCCTTGGCTGCCGCCGCTTTTTCAAGCGCCTGCATAATGATGGCTCCGACGCCTAAAGAACGATGGCTTTTCATCACGCAGATGCGCTCTAATTTTCCATGCCCGTCTTTCAAGCGCCATCTGCCGGCTCCGACCGGCTGGCCGCCGTCATATATGACTATATGCTCTGACGTGTCTTCGAATTGATCAATCTCTTCTTCTTCCGGAACGTGCTGTTCTTTAACAAAGACCTCTTTTCTGATGAAAAAAGCGTCGTTTAGCTGTTTTTCAGTTTTTGCGATGATGGATTCCAAGCAGTTATTCTCCTCCGCCTAATAAAAATGTTTCGTACACAGTCCATGAGCCGTTATCCAGCTGATAGAGCAAGTGAAAACGGTCGATGACTTCTTCGTGGGAAATGTCCTGCATTTTCAGCTGTCCGAGTACGTCGGAATGTTCATCTGACGACAGCTTCTGGCCGACCGTGACATGCGGAACGAAGCTGTATTCCGGCTCGCCGGATAATGCTCCTGAGTAGCATTTCTCACTCAGAGATTTTAATTCCTCCGTCGGCTCTGCTTTCATATATATCACATTATTCACAGGAGAAAACGAGCTGTATTTTGTGATTTTCAGAACGAGCGGATGCGACTCTTTCGCCGTCTGTCTCAGCTGTGATACGACCTGCTCGATTTCCTGTTCTGTCGCTTCAAACGGATCTCTTACCGTCAGATGCGGCGGAATGAGCGCGTAGCTCGGGTCGTAGCGTTTCCGGTACGAATTTGCGAGATCCTGTAATTTTTTTGATGGAAATAAAACAATACCGTATTTCATGAAAGTTCCCTCCTTAAATGAATGGTTACAGCATTTTTTTCAGCGCCGGCGTGATGAGCGGCTGCCAGTAGGTCCATTTATGATCCCCGTCGAAGGTTTCATACGTGTATTCAGACTGTTTGCTTTCCAGCAGCTGTTTGAGCTCTTCGTTCGGCGCGGTGAAATCAAGAACCTGGCCGTCTGTCGTGTGAACGCCGGTTTCTTTTTCTCCGATTTGATGATAAACGGAAATCTGTTTGAGATCCTCCGACTGCCGGACGGCATCCAGCACGTGCCCGTCAACATACGGAGACTGCATGATGACGTTTCCAAACATGTTCGGATAGTCAATCGCCGTCATGAGCGAAACGGTTCCGCCGAGGGAATCCCCAATCATGGTGCGGCCGTATCCGACTTGATAAGTCGGGTATTCTTTGTCGATAAAAGGAACGAGCTCATTTGCGATAAACCGCTTATATGAGGCGAACTTAGAGCCTTCTGGATGGTATGTGTTTCTTCGCTCCCGCACATTTTTATAAGGGACGCCGATAATGATGCAGCGGTCAATTTCCCCTTTTGACATAAGCTCTTCCGCCTGCCGCCCGATTCTCCCTAATCTGAAATAATCATGGCCGTCCTGAGCGATGACCGTATGATATTTATACAGGGGGGAGAAGGTGGCGGGCAGGTAGACCAAAACGGTCATTTCCTCTTCAAGCTCATGGGAGAAAAGTTTTTTCTCATGAATGATTCCGTTTTTTGATGCCACTTCGCATTCCTCCAGGCCGCTTCTTGTCTTGATGGTTTTTTCCTATTGTACCATGAATTATTAGAAATTTCTTTCTTCAGATGCACTTCTTGCGAGAGTTCAGATAAATAAAAAGTTGTTGAAATCCATTTTATAGTGCGTTAATATAGAACAATCAGAAAATACAAAACAATATTCTTATCACGAGAGGTGGAGGGACTGGCCCTTTGAAACCTCAGCAACCGGTTTGCTTTGCCGCGGGAAGGCAAAGTGCCAAGGTGCTAAATCCAGCAAGCGATTCACATGCTTGGAAGATAAGAGGAAGAGAAAAGCTCCTTCTTCTTATGAAGAGGGGGCTTTTTTATTTTTGAAAAAGGATGGTGCTTACTGATGACGCAGCATGTTGATACAAAATTAGCCCAAATCGGAAATAGAAGCGAAGAAGCAACGGGAACGGTCAGTCCGCCGATTTATCTGTCCACCGCTTACCGACATAGAGGAATTGGAGAATCTACAGGCTTTGATTATGTGCGTACGAAAAACCCGACACGCCAGCTCGTTGAAGACGCTATCGCCGTGTTGGAAAACGGTGCGAGAGGCTTTGCTTTCAGCTCGGGAATGGCAGCCATTCAAACGATTATGGCTTTATTTAAAAGCGGAGATGAATTGATTGTATCCTCCGATTTATACGGAGGCACGTACCGTTTGTTTGAAAACGAATGGAGAAAATACGGCTTAAGCTTTATTTACGATGATTTCAGCGATGAAGACTGTTTACGCTCCAAAATAACGAAAAACACGAAAGCGGTATTTGTTGAAACGCCGACAAACCCGTTAATGCAGGAGGCGGACATTGAAAAAATCGCCCGGATTACGAAAGAAGCCGGCCTGCTCTTGATTGTCGATAATACGTTTTATACCCCGGTGCTACAGCGCCCGCTTGAACTGGGAGCGGACATCGTCATTCACAGCGCCACAAAATATTTAGGCGGGCACAATGATCTCCTTGCCGGTCTTGCTGTCGTAAAGGATGAAGAGCTCGGCGAGATCATGTTTAATCACCAAAATGCGATCGGTGCGGTTCTCCCGCCGTTTGATTCGTGGCTTTTAATGAGAGGGATGAAAACACTCGGACTCAGAATGCGCCGTCATGAAGAAAACGCCCGTGAACTTGCGGAATTTTTAGAACAGGAAGAAGAAATCGCCGATGTGTTATATCCCGGAAAAGGCGGGATGCTGTCTTTCCGGCTGCAAAAAGAGGAATGGGTCAATCCGTTTTTAAAGGCGCTGAAAACGATCTGTTTCGCAGAAAGTCTCGGCGGGGTGGAAAGCTTTATTACATACCCCGCGACACAGACGCACATGGATATTCCTGAAGACATCCGTATCGCAAACGGCGTCTGCAACCGTCTGCTGAGATTTTCAGTGGGCATTGAACATGCAGAAGATTTGAAGCGGGATGTAAAGCAGGCATTACAGCAAGTAAAAGAGGGGGCCGTGTCATATGAGTAATCACAATTGGACGCTGGAAACCCAGCTCGTGCACAATCCATTTAAAACAGACGGAGCCACCGGAGCCGTCAGCGTCCCGATCCAGCATGCTTCCACATTCCATCAGTCTTCATTTGAAGAATTCGGGACATATGACTACAGCCGCTCAGGCACACCGACAAGAACAGCGCTTGAAGAAACGATCGCAGGTCTTGAAGGCGGAACGAGAGGCTTTGCTTTCAGCTCGGGAATGGCGGCGATTTCGACGGCATTTCTGCTCTTATCCCAAGGCGACCATGTTCTCGTCACGGAGGACGTGTACGGCGGAACATTCCGCATGGTGACTGAGGTTCTGTCCCGTTTCGGGATCGAACATACCTTTGTCGATATGACGGACACAGAAGCGGTCGCCCGCGCCATCCGGCCGAATACGAAAGCCATTTATATGGAAACACCGTCAAACCCGACGCTCGGCATCACGGATATTAAGGGCCTCGTCAAATTGGCAAAGGATCACGGCTGCCTGACATACCTTGACAATACATTCATGACGCCTGCACTGCAACGGCCGCTTGATCTCGGCGTAGATATCGTGCTTCACAGCGCGACGAAATTTTTAAGCGGCCACAGTGACGTGCTGTCAGGCCTTGCCGCCGTAAAGGATGAAGAGCTCGGCAATCAGCTGTATAAGCTGCAAAACTCATTTGGAGCGGTGCTCGGCGTTCAGGACTGCTGGCTCGTATTGAGAGGCTTAAAAACATTGCAGGTCAGACTGGAAAAAGCAAGCCGGACGGCTGAGAGGCTGGCTGCCTATTTTGACGGGCATCCCGCCGTCAAAAACGTTTACTATCCCGGCCTTGCCGGACACCCGGGAGCCGATACCCATAAACGTCAAGCGAGCGGAGCGGGCGCCGTCCTGTCTTTTGAATTGGAAAGCAAAGAAGCCGTCAAAAAGCTGGTCGAAAACGTATCGCTTCCGGTATTTGCCGTCAGCCTCGGCGCCGTCGAGTCCATTCTCTCATACCCTGCAGCCATGTCGCATGCCGCCATGCCGAAAGCAGAGAGGGAGAAACGCGGCATCACAGACGGCCTTCTGCGCCTGAGCGTAGGAGTCGAAAACGCCGAAGATTTAGAACGGGACTTCGAACAGGCATTGAAAAAAATAACTCCCGCCCAAGTGAGATCATAAACGAAAAGGGCGCCGTCAATTTTGTGACGCGCCCTTTTTTTATTTTAGATAAAAAAAGTGTTGACGAATGAGAAATCAGGATATATAATTATAAATGTCAGAGAGACAACAACATACCCAGCAACACATACATATCATGATTCCGTAGCTCAGCTGGGAGAGCGCTACCTTGACAGGGTAGAGGTCGCTGGTTCGAGCCCAGTCGGAATCATAGCCAAAACCCTTGCGTAGCAAGGGTTTTTTACTTTGCTTATTTATTGATTTTGTCATCATTCATCGAGTTGGGGACGAATTGGGGACGAAATTATTTTTTTGAGCTGATTTTGAAGAAGAATTTCAAAATCAACTCTGTTTTTGTGCTAGGTTTCTAGGATCGAACTGATTAAAGTGTTTTACTGTGCTATTTTCGAGTTTCTCGGTAACATGACCATAAATATCACTAGTTGTTCGAGCACTGGCATGTCCAGCTCTTCGTTGAATAGCACTGAGACTTTCGCCAGCTTCCATAAGGAGAGCAACCATAGTATGCCGCAAGTCATGAAGACGAACATCTTTTAGACCGTACTTCTTTTTTATTTTAGTCCATTTTGCAGTAGGGGTTGTATAGTAGTAAGGTTTTCCTTTACCACTGTGAAACACATATTGATGTTCTCCGCCTTCCCATGCGTCGCCAAGCAACAATTTTTCTTTTTTCCATATGCGATAAAATTTAGCCAATTCATTCATATAAAAATCAGGCATTTTGACGAATCGTTGAGAACTTTTTGACTTTGGACTTTTGACATGAGGCTCTCCGTTAATTGTTTTAGAAATTGATCTATTTACGTATATTCCACCTTTGTCCCAATCTACATCCAAGTGCCATTCACAGGCAAGAGCTTCCCCTCTACGAAGCCCCCCGATCAGAGCTGCAAGATAATATAAGCGCCATTTAATATCTATTTCATACAACACTTTAATACATTCAGCTGCTTCGTCAGATTCAAGAAAGTTCATTTCTTTATTCTCAGCTTCTGGCGAACTCAATCCCTCAATAGGGTCGTCTTTTATCAATTTCCATTCCTCTGTGGCAGTTTTAAATAATGCTTGTAAGATTTTAAATATATCTTTGATTGTTTGATCGCCTAATCCGCCAGGCTTTCCATCTTTTCTAGCCCCATCTTTAGATAAATCATCTATAAAATCAACAATATGAAGGCTTTTTATTTTGTCTATTTTTTTATGACCTAATGCTGGAAGAATGTGATTTTTTAAGTGATTTGAATATTTGACAGATGTTGTATAAGAGTAAGGCTTACCATTCTTATTAAACAGTTTCTTTTCAACCCATTTCTCTGCAAATGATTCGAATGTTGATTTTTCAGGAGCAATATACTCACCAGCCTCTACTTCAATTCTGAAGCGGTGCAGCTGGTCTTCAAGGTATTCCTGTAATTTTCGTTTAGATTTTAATATCTTTGGATCTTCAATACGAATCGACTTCTTTTTCCTATCTCTTTTACCATTTACGTCATAACCATTTTCGACAATTAATCTAAAAGATTTTTCACTGCGCCGTTCAATACTAGCCATTTGGCTACCTCCTAACATTCAATTTACTTATTTGATGGAGTTTTTTATGCCAGAGAATTGAAAACTGTTTTCTGTTGAATATTTCTAGCCGTTTAGCGGCCAAGGAATATGTCACATTAAATGTATCTCCTATTAATTTAATGGCCTCTGATTTAAGACGGGGCAGCTGCATTTTTATGAGCATGAACGTTGGTACGCAGAAGTGATACATGAAACTGTTCGCCTGGTATTCCTGAAGCTGCCTGAACATTCTATTCATGTGAAATTGGTTTCCAGTATGTTTTAAGACATGGCATAGCTCATGAACAAAGTCTTGCCACTGTTCTTGTGGAGAGGCACGAGCATCAAGGACAACGCTATACTCACCGTTAATTTGAAACATGCAGCTGTCTCTTTGCTCATAATGCAGCCAGATACGAAATGCCGCGGCAATTCTTTCTAAATCAATGTCTTCAGGGGTCTCAATATTTAATTTGTGATAGATTTTTTTCACTTCTTCTTCAAGATACGATAACTGGATTGACATTAAAAACACCACCGTAGAGGGAATGTATGTTCTGTTTTTGGTGTGAAAGAAAAGCCCTGAACGGACTTTCTCATTTGAAATAGGTATCAACAATTTCGTTTATAGTAGCAATAATAAAATGACAATCTCCTTGCAACACTTTGCCTGGACTTGTATGTGAAGATAAGTTTCTTACTTTATAGCATACATCTATGCGGCTTTTGAATTTGTAGCTGATGATTTTCTGTTCTCTTAAACGCTCGCCGAGTTTGTCTAACATAGTGCCATCACTATCTTTAACCTTTACACCATTTTCTTTCAGTAACAATTTACACAACGTTTCCAGACATACACCTAGAGTAGCGCAAGAGGCCAGGTATAAAGAATTTTCGTAAGCCGCGATAGCTTGGTCCATTTGATAACTAAAATCTTCATCATTGACTCTATCAATAATAGCTTTTAGATCTAAAAGAGAATAAGTATATTTCTTAGCTGCATCTTTTGCATAGTAACTAGTTGGATGATTAACATGTTCAACAAATTTACGGCCGTCTCGGCTTACTAAAGCTAGCATTTGCTGACGGAAATTTTTTTGCCACGCTTCACTGTTAATATAAGTAGTAAACTCATCAGTTGTTTTATGATTTAGTTCCTCACTAAGTGCTGAAATATTGTGATTATCAAGTATATTTTTCTTTTCAATACTGGCTTTCTCTATAAGTTTATGTAAAGCGAACGCTTCTAGAGAATTATATTTCGAATAGTTTTCGTAATGTTTTGCTTCGGTCAGATCAATCAACTCTAATTCCAAGTTTTTATCTTTATCGTGAATCAAGTACAAGATATCTGAGTAATTCGCACCTAGGATAGGTGACAACTTTACCACATAGAGTTTTATATTTGAGAGATCTTTTAAAAGAAAAGCTTCTGGATTTGTTGAATATGCTGGAGAGTATAGAGTTTCGATAATTTGCTTATAGATTGCTAATTTACTTTTAACGTATATCTTAACATTTTCCTCAAACACTTAAAAACCACCTTTTATTACAGATTCAGCAACTGTTTCTTTTTAATTTCATATTCTTCTGGAGTGATAGCGCCCATGTCCAATAACTCTTTATATTTTTTCAGCTCATCGGCTGCTGAAATACTTGGTGCTTGTGCAGATGCCGCGGTTGCTGCCGATTGTGCTGGCGCAGACTGATGTTCCTCGATATACTTCTGAATTTCTAAAACCATCGGCAATTCATTTGGACCGAAAGTGAAGGAGTTATCGTCTTGTATTGCGTCCCAGAGTCCACTTGTTTCATTAGCAGCTGGCGTTAAAAATTGAAAATAGCCAGAGGTGACTAATCCTGGTTTTTTTATTTGAAGACCGGACAGTTCGCTGATTCTATAAGATTTCTCCCCACTATATCCTCGTGTGATAGTGTTAACAGCGCCTTTTCTTGCTACTCTTATATAGTTTCCATCAAGTGTGATTGTTGTTTTTGCAGATTTAAAATAATACTCTTTGATGTGCTTTTTCGATTCTTCTTCAATTTTCTTTTGTTCTTGGATGACCTTTTCTTTTTCCAGATTGAATTTTTCTTCATTACCAGTAATTTTAGATTCTACATATTTACTTACTGCCTCTGGATTTCCTTCTGTTATGTTAGTGATACTGAATTCTCCATCTGAAGTTGTGCAATCTATCCGATAACCAGCAAGAGCTTTTTTAGTAACAGACATTTTTAAAATAGAATCGTAAGGCCATTTCTCTGTAATCAGTGCATCCTTTTTAAGATAGAAGAAATACACATAATCATCTGTTACGGCAAATATACCAGTAGGCAGGCTGACAACTTTAGATCTATTCAAGCTACCTCTTGCAATTTCCAATACGGTTTCGTTTAGCTCATTAAGCATCATTTTATAAGTTTTTACAAAGTTTTTAGAAGCCTTCATGTGTTTTTTGAATTGACAGTTATACACTTCACCATTCTCTGACAAAAAAGACAAATTGAATTTCCCCTTTTTAAGTAATAACAGTTGAGTTTATCTCTTTTTTTCCTGATCCAATCCAGTTTGAATCCTGAAGCAATCCAGAAGAGGACGATCGCTGTATCCCTTGATATAACTGGCTTCAACCTACTGGTGAACATTTCTTTCCCGATCTAGTTCAGTTGTAATCCCGATCCAATCCCGATCTTATTAGTAAACAGAAATAACATAATAAATAATATAAATAAAGGTTTCGCCAGTATATTACTTTTTAGGCTTTCGGCCTTCGCGTTCTTCTTTCTCTTTAAGGTACTTTATAAAATCAATTGTTTGCTTTTGGTTTTCTTCTGAGAAATCAATAGCATCTTTAAAAGCAATTTGTAGATCAGAGTCTTTAAATTCATTTGCTGTTGTTTTTTCTGATACTTTGGATTCCAAAGAGTCGCTTCTGCCAATTAGGTAATCGGTAGAAACGTCAAACAGTTCTGAGAACTTAAGTAACTCGGTATCCGTCACTGGCCTTTTGCCTGATTCTATTCTGCTCAAGACACTATAATTAATATTGATCCTAGTTCCTAGTTCTCGTAATGACCAATTATTTTTTTCACGAAGTTCCTTAATTCTTTGACCTAATTTATTTGTCATTAAAATCACCAGAGTCCTTTTATTGGCATTTCCATATTAGCAACATAATCATAGCATGTTTCCAATACAGAAATAAATATTTTGCTAAAATCGCAACAATAGTGTTGACTTTGCTGAAACAACAACATATACTGTAGATAAGTTGCTGAAACAACAACGACATGGAGGTGATAAAGTGATATTTGATTTGGTCTTTATTAAAAAAAGAAGAATTGAACTCGACCTTTCACTGCAGATGTTAGCTAATGCTTTGGGTTTTAAAGATGCATCAACATATCTAAAGTATGAAAGAGGAGAGTACTCTTTCAAAGCTAAACAGCTGCCAAGTTTGGCCAATGTCCTTGAGTGCCATGTTACTGATTTTTTTACCCAAAACGTTGCTTGATTAGCAACAGGAATGATAGGAGGTTTAAGTATGGTACGTAACACATTAACTGTGCAGGAAACAGCTGATTACCTGGGTGTTCACCATGACACAATTTACACAATGGTTCGAGAAAAACAAATTCCTCACTTTCGTGTGCGAAATCGGATTTTCTTTACCAAACACAATATTGACGCATGGATTGAAGCTCAAGAACAAGCAATCATGAAAGAGGCTCTATAGAGCAAATATTTGTTTTTATTGTGGCCACAAAAGCGAAATTTGCAGCCCTATGAGGTTGAATATTCGAAAAATCATAAGCCAATACAATAAAACATCTTTTAACCTTAATTAAATTTTAACAGCAAACAGCTGAATATATCAGGAGGCAAACATATGGAGAACAATCCGTACAACTTGCGGAATTTACCGAAGATCATGCGCTGTGTTCGGAAAAAGGCTGGATTTACACAATATCAGATCGGCAGTTTGATAGGCGGGAAGGATCAACGTTACGTTTCCGATGTTGAAAATGGTTTTAGTAAGCTGACCCCCGAATTATGCATCAGATGGTTTGAGGCGTGTGAGGCCTATGAACATATTGATCTCGTACATTATCTTTTTCGGCTGCATCCGACAACAGCGGCTCCAATAGACCCAGCTCTTAACGAGAGCGCAAGCGCAGCGGTAATCAACATGGTTCACCAGCTTGAAGAAGCATTGCAAGCCACAAAGCATTTAGCGCGCTGGCTGGCAAATGATAGACCGAGCGGACAGGCAGAAGAATTGCCAATGGCCGATATTAAACAGATTTTTGATCTGATCCCAGCAAACAAAACGCTGATATATTCGCTGGCCCGCAGTCATGGTCTGAATATGAAAGAGCTGGCCGAAAGGTGGACCCGTAAAGCGCTAGTGAATCAGGTTGCGATGGCAAAAACAGAGGAAAGGCAGGCATTGTTGGTATGAAAATCAATCAATTTCTTAAATCGGATGCAAATTCAGCAAAAAGAAAAATCGAGTCGGCGGAAGAGCTCTCTATCTTGCTTTCGGAGGCGTTACGGGATGGCGATTACGAAGAAGCTATCAGTCTTGCAGGGAGCATCAAGGTTATTGCGGAGGATATTAATAGGCTGGCCAATAAAGGGCACTTACATCAAACTGTTTTAAATATGGCAGCTCGCGGAATTCACCTGAGTGTTGTGAGTAGGTGTTCGCGATGAATATTGAAAATCCGATGGTCTTGAACAACTGGCATGACAAGCTGACTGAGCCGGAAACGCAAAAAGATTTCTTTGGAGATGAAGTAACGGCTTTCGATGATTACGTGATAGATAGTGCTGAAGGTGAAGTCATCTTGAGGAAAAACCTTGAGCGGTATCTGAAGGAGCATCTTGGTTTTGAATTTAAAAATGCTCAATAAAAAAAGCCCACTTGGCAGAGTGGACTTCAAAAGGTCTTTTGGTAAATATTAGTTCCTTTATTATACCAAATTACCTCATAAAAGACAATGGAGGTTTTACACATGGCAAAACGAATAACAGCATCTTTCAGTGACCGGGCGGACGATCAGAAGCGCCTGAGAGAAGTCGGCGGCTCAATCATGTTCAGTAAAGGCAAACCCGTATTTTCCTTTCCGTCAATGGATGCATACCGAGAATGGCAGCGGCTTGGAACGGAAGCATACAAAAGAAAGGTGGCAGAAGCACAATGAATGGATTATCACAGGTAGATTACTCAGATTACATGCCGGCGCCCCAGCAGGCTACTGGCGTGACTACGGAAGCGATGGTAAGCCGACAGGCTCAAGAAGTACAGGCGGCAATGGTCATCGCAAAGAAATTCCCACGGGACGTATACGCGGCGTTTGACCGGATTAAAAAAGCATGCGAACGGAGGCTCTTGGCCGAGAATGCGGTGTATGAATATCCTCGCGGCGGCACAAAGGTTTCCGGTCCATCTATCCGGCTGGCGGAGGCCTTGGCTCAGAATTGGGGGAACATTGATTACGGAATTATGGAGTTGGAACAAAAGGCCGGTGAATCATCTGTCATGGCTTACGCTTGGGATCTTGAAACGAATACCCGGCAAACCAAAATATTCACTGTGAAGCATGAACGGAAGGCGCGGGGTGCCATTACAAAACTTGATGATCCGAGGGATATTTACGAAATGGTTGCCAATCAAGGAGCCCGCCGGGTTCGCGCCTGCATACTTGGAGTGATTCCGGGAGACATCGTTGATGCGGCGGTAGATATGTGTCAAAAAACATTGATTAGCGGTCATAAGGAACCACTGGAAGACCGGCTCAGAAGCGCCTTCTCCCTTTTTAAAAAAGAGTTTGGCATCACTAAGGAAATGATTCAGGAGTACATCGGCAGTAATGTTGACGCCTTCACTGAGCAAGATTTCTTGAAAATTGGTCGTATTTACACGTCCCTGCGTGATGGGATGGCGAAGAAAGAGGATTACTTCAATGTGAAGGCCACAGTCGCGACTAAATCAAAGGCTGAGGAAGAATTCAAAAAGCAGAAAGAGCAAGCTGACATGCCTGCTGATAGTAAAGAAAAGGCGGGTGATCCTGCTAATGCGGATACCGGCGCTGAGCAAGGAGAATTATTACTCTAACGAGATTGATAGACAATACATGTCAAATTCTCAATATAAAAGTTTTTTGCAGTGCGAGGCTGCCACGATGGCAAAGCTGAACGGAGAATGGACGCCGTCCACATCAGAGGCGCTCCTCTTCGGCCAATACGTTCATGCCTGGCTTGAGGGTGAACAGGCTTTTGATGAATTCAAGATGAATACACCTTCGCTATTTACTCAAAAAGGTCAGCTGTACAAGCAGTATCAGTTAGGTGATCTGATGATTGAGGCGATTCAAAATGATGATCTCTGTATGTTTGTTCTTCAAGGAGAAAAGGAAGTCATCGTAACTGCTGAATTGTTCGGTGTTCCGTGGAAAGGAAAGCTGGACGTATACAACCCAGCTGGCGGCCGTTTCTCCGATCTGAAAACAGCGCGGTCATTGCGGGAGAAAGTTTGGGACCCGGAAATAGGATATTGCTCTTTTGTTGAGGCATACGGATACATCGCTCAGATGGCGCTTTACGCAGAGATTGAAAAACGGATGACTGGACGGAGCGAATGGCTTGAGCCCCTGATCGTAGGGGTTTCAAAAGAAGATCCACCTGATAAAGCTGTCATCAATATTGATGAGGGCAGGATGGAAATAGAGCTTGAAGAGATTGAGCAGCGGATGGATCGGATTTTGCAAGTGAAACACGGCGGAGAGAAGCCGGAGCGGTGCGAAAAATGCAAGTATTGCCGGGCCACTAATCAACTGAACAGTATCATCCATTTTTCGGAGTTGGTGAGCTGATGAAAAGGGACCTGATCAGGATTCCTATCCCGCATTGTTATATTTGGCTGGTCAAAACGGTTCAGCGCGACATGAGAAAGGACTTGTATACCCGGTACACGACTGACTACTTAAAGACAAATGAGCCGTCTCTGAGATTAGTAGAAATAGATTTCAAGGCTCTGACAGCACTGTGTGAAAGGAAGTAGGTGAGTGGTATGGATATGCAAGGTTTAGGGTATGTGGTCCTGCCTCGGCTGCCATTTAAAGATTCACGCGATGAGACAATATACGATTATTTATTCAAACGGGCGGAGTACAGGGCAGATCAAGAACTAAAGCCCGGGCAGACAATCGTTAAGCTTGTGGATTTAGCCAAGCGCTTCAACTGGTCTTCTGATCAGATCAAATACTCATTAGATCGGATGGTAAAGCAAGAGTATTTGAAGTTGGACCGGCTGCCGCAAAAACGCGGTTTCATTGTGACGGTGTTGAATTATGCCGAGTACATACAGCTTGGAAATTACAACAAGAAGATAGACCCGGCTCCAATACCTTTAGGACAGCAGGAGGTTGACGAAAAAATGAAAAACGCATTTGAACTATTCGAAAACAAAACAGCCCGTACCATTGGCACAATGGAGGTTCAGCGGCTCGGGTATATGGTGGATGATTACGGCGAAGAGAAAGTCATGGAGGCAATGAAACAGGCGTTCAGAAGCAAGGGAAACAACGTCAATCTGAATTACATTGAAGCAATCCTCTCAAACCCATTCAGCCAGAGACGAAAGGAGAAACAGCAGTATGGAAGCTCGCAAAACGCAAGATATGGACGCGGCAATGAAGGCCATTCTAACCAAGCTCCGGGATCGGTCAGCAGCATCTTCAGCGGGACTGGCCGCCTCAGAAGAAAAGGCTGAATATGAGTGCCCCGAATGCAAGGATAAGGGCATTATCGTTTACCGGATTCACCAAGATACCGAGCGTCAATTGAGAAAAGAGCATAAGACAATGGAAAGCCTGGCCCCTGATCAAATGGTCAGAGAAGAGGATTATCTTGCGGGGAAAGTATGCTTACCTGATAAGGCCCGGGAATGGAAAACCACATTTTCCAAGCAATGCGAGTGTGTAAAACGGAAAAAGATCGCCCGGCTTATGAAGGCCAGCGGCATCACGGAGGAATTCGAAAAGCTCCTTTTTGGAAACTTCATTAAGGACGGGAAGCCGGACATGATCAAGGACGCTTATGAGTGCGCGGTGGAATACTATAAGGATTTTCAGAGCATCAAGGGAAAACGTTCAAACAGTATCGCTTTGCTCGGGCAGCCGGGCAGCGGTAAAACGCACCTGTTAACGGCAATCATGAACAATCTAATCAAGAAAAAATCAATTTACTGCATGTATTTCCCGTATGTAGAGGGAATGGGCGATCTGCGAAATGACTTTGACCAGCTGGAAACAAAGCTCGACGCCATGCGGAAAGCTGAAGTCCTGTTCATTGATGATTTATTCAAGCCAGTGAAGGGGGAGCCGCGGGCGACGGATTGGCAAGTGGAACAAATTCAATCGGTTGTGAATTATCGGTACTTGAATCATAAGCCTCTGCTAATCTCTTCCGAGCTTGATACGGGCGGAATTTTGGACATAGACGAGGCGCTGGGCTCGCGTATTCATCAAATGTGCAGAGATTACACGGTGATCATTAAGGGCGACCGGATGCAATTAAATCATAGGTTAGGAGATTGGGAATGACGGAAAAAGCGAACTTCACAGCAACCGGCGGCATGTATCTGTTCGGGCCCGCCGAGCAAACGGCCGGCCAGGACCTTACTCCGGCGATCCGGGTGCTTGAGGAAAAAATAAAACAAATGGAGCTGATGCACAGTGCTTAAAGCGGTTATCCTGCTGCCGGCCATCATCTTCACAGCGCCGTACAAGGAAAAGCAGATTCAGCACTGGGAACAAATTGACGGGAGGTAATGACGGTTGGATTCCATTCAGTTTATAGTTTACGGCGAGCCTGTTGCACAGGGGAGGCCGAGGGGATCTGTTATAAATGGCAAGGTTAAAATGCGTGATCCTTTGAAATCAAAGAATTTTAAACAATATGTTGCGCTGGTGGCGTCACAGTATCGGCCAAAACAAGTTATTACAGGACCTGTGGCAATGGATGTCAGAGTATTCAGATCAATGCCGAAAGCTGTATCCGGATCCAAGAGGAAAAAGGAGAACGCTGAGAAAGGGCTGTTACGCCCTGTAACAAAGCCGGACGTCGATAACTATGTAAAAGGTGTCAAAGACGCTTTAAATCATCTGATATACAAGGATGATAGTCAGGTAGTCGATTTGAAGGTCAGTAAGTTTTACAGTGAAGAGCCACGGGTGGAAGTCATTATAACTGAGATTGTGTCATGACAGGTAGCTTTTGTAGGAATCCTAAATCAAATAATCAGGAGGTCAACAACATGCAAGAAAACAACAACAATCCTTACGTATCAGGACCGGTAAAGAAATGGAAGATGACGCCGGAAGAACTGGCAGCATATGTCGAAAAACATCCGATCATCTACCGCGAGGAATTAAAGCCGTCTGCCAGCGTAACGATGCGGCTGCCGTCGTAAAACGTAAAAAAGCACCGAAGCCGTGGCCCCGATGCTCTGATTGAACTGGTACTTCTATCATAGCACAGGGGGCGGCCAGAGTGAACAAGCCAACAGAAATAAAAAATCATGAAACAACTATTCAGCAAAGCATCGAGCCGGGGAAAGTCCGCATCATCGTTTTAGATGGCACTGAAGGGACTGCTCATCTAATGGACGCCCCGGAACACGGTAAAACAATCATTCAAACAATAAAAGGCGGCCTGGCTCGTTGTGATTACGAGATCGGCCACAAATTCAAATAGCAGGGGTTTCCCCTGTGGGGGAGGAACGGGCATGGATAAATTACAGGAAATTATAAGCGACTTGTCATTGTGGCATTTAGCTTCAAAAGAGGAATTGAAGCCACTCGATATAAATGCAGGATCTTGCTATATCATCGAGCAGAGTTATGTCAAAGACATAATGATCGGCTACATGAGAAAACAGCAGGCAATCATTGAGGAACACCAGCGCCAGCAGGATGTCACGGTCATTCAGTTTCGGCAGGCTCAAGAAGAGATTAAGCGGCTTAAATACGAGAATGACAATTTCAGAAGGTTGCTTGCTACATTCACCGATGAAGAGGACGACCCTTTCGGAGTGGTAAGGAAGGCCTTAAACGGTCAGTTTCCTGCTGCATGGGAGGGTGATGCGGAATGAGAAAACCACTTCAAAAAGGTGAATTAGTTGTCATGCACACATGCTATGAAGCGAGCAAATACGACGGAAGAATTTGGTCCTGTACTAGCGATGAATTTACTTCTCACAGCGGCGCAAAGGTTGTTTTCTTAGATGGTTTTTCGGGATTCTTTGCGGCTGAATTTCTGCAAAGAGTGAACTTACCACAAGCGCGGGAGGTGGGGGCATAATGATGCCATTACAAGTAGAACTTCAACGGAACGTGAAGGCCACGAAGGACGAAGCAATGACCGTCGAGCAGGCGGCCGAGCTTTTAAAGGTTCACCCAGACTACATCCCGACGCTGGTCGCTCGGTCTGACGATCTAAAAATGATCGGCAATACCATTATCGCTAAACGGGATAAAACAAATATCTGGCTGGTTGGGGGATGCGTGGGACTCTTCTTCCTGGCTGTCTCTGTCCTGCCGGGAATGTTGGGGATGACGGGATGAAAAGCATTGAGTTATTTGCGGGCATTGGGGGAATCGCTCTAGCAGCTGAATGGGCCGGCATTGAGACGGTAGCATTCTGCGAGCGTGACCCTTATTGCCAGAAGGTTTTAAATAAAAATTTCCCAGGTGTCCCCATCTTCGATGATATTCACGCTTTGAACAGACAACTTTTAGAGGAAAAAGGAGTGATCGAGCCAGGTGGAACAATTGACATTCTTTCCGGAGGATATCCCTGCCAGGGTGAAAGTGTTATCGGTAAGAGAAAAGGAAAGCGGGACGATAGATGGCTATGGCCTGAAATGTTCCGGCTCACAAAAGAACTGCACCCAGATTGGGTTGTTGGAGAAAATGTTGCTGGACACATCACAATGGGCTTGGACACAGTCCTATCCGACTTGGAAAGTGAAGATTACCAAACAAGGGTATTCGTATTACCGGCTGTCAGTGTTGGCGCACCGCATCAAAGATACAGGACATTTGTTGTTGCCAACTCCGGCCGCAAGTCAGAATCACAAGCCTATCAGAGCTTTAGCACCTTCGGAAGCGGACGGAACACACGGGGTAATCTTGCCCGGGGGATTGGGCCATCTGTTTCCCAATCTTACTGGAAAATACATCAATCCCCAGTTGTTGGAGTGGATGATGGGTTTCCCAATCGGGTGGACCGAAGTATAGCATTGGGAAACGCGGTAGTACCTCAGCAGATTTTTCCTATTTTTTATGGTATAAATTATATATCCAAAAAATAGAGAAGTTGGGTGAACTTCATGAAAAATCCAAAATGGAATAGAGATGAACTTATATTGGCTCTTGATCTTTATTTCAAATTGCCGGCATCGAAGATTTCCTCATCAAATGACGAAATTATAAAACTTAGTAAGATATTAAACCAGTTATCGTCAAGTGATAAACAAAAAGAGGAAACTTTCCGTAATCCTAACGGTGTAAGTATGAAACTCAATAATTTTAAAAGACTAGACCCTGACGCACCAGGCTCAGGGCTAGTTAGGGGTGGGAAATTAGAAAAAGTCATATGGGAAGAGTTCTCTGCAAATAGATCTATGCTGGAGTTAGTTGCATCTAAAATTAGACAGGCTGTAAAAGTCGGAGCTTTCGCGGCTGTAGCAGAGGCAAGTGAAGAAGATGAATTATTTTCTGAAGGAAAAGTGCTTTTTAGATTACATAGGTATAGGGAGAGAAATTGTAAAGTTGTCAAAGCATTAAAAAAGAAAGCAATGGAAAATAATGAGCTAAGGTGTTCTGTTTGTAGCTTTGATTTTTATCAGACATATGGAGAATTAGGTAGGGGATTCATCGAATGCCATCATACTGTTCCAATTTCAGATTATCAGTTTGAAGGTAGCAAAACCAATATGTCAGACCTAATACTAGTATGTTCAAATTGTCATAGAATGTTGCATAGAAAAAGACCATGGCCGACAATTAAAGAATTGAGACAAATATTAAGTTAATTTAAGCGGAAATCTAAAGTCCATATTAGATATACAAGTTTTTAGGGGTGGGAAAATGCTCTACTATTTCACAGCAAGCGATAAAGAAGCACAAAAACATTTTTTTGATACTATTAAAAATTCATATCATATCAAACCCTTATTAAAATATATGAATGAGGAAGTTGTTGATAAATTAAAAAGGAACAGTTCTGATGAGTATGTTCATATGTGGGGAGCAACTCCCGGAAAAAGCAATATTAGTCGTTGGAATAAATTAAAAGAGGGAGACGAAATTCTTGCCTATTCTAAAGGAGTTTTCTATTATTCCGGGACAATTTTTGCAAAGACAAGAAATTCTCTATTAGCACAAGAGGTATGGGGAACTAATAAATTAGGCCAGGCCTATGAGTATGTCTATTTTATAAAAAATTTGAAACCAGTGAATATTGATACAAAAAGATTTGCTCGTTTTTTCGGCTATAAAGCAAATTTTACTCCTCAAGGTTTTAATAATATCAAAAAAGATCTATTAGACACCAAAATGAAAAGATACAATGATTTAAGGGAGCTTATTTATGACCTTAATCATAACTTTTTTCTTTCTGAAGACGATGAGATTATTGATAGTTACCAGGAAGCTATAGACTCAGATTATTCTAAGATTGTTCTCCATCCAGATGAAGGGCCAGAACCAAGAAAAGAGCCAAAAAAAATGAATGGTAAGAATATTTGGCCGAGAAACCCAAAGAAAGCCAAAGAAGCAATCAAAAAAGCTAAATTCAAATGTGAGATTGATAATTCGCACGAAACATTTTTTTCTGAGTCAAGTAAAAATCCATTTATGGAAGCCCATCATCTAATTCCGATGCATATGCAACATGAATTTGAAGTTAATTTGGATAAAGTAAATAATATTGTATCATTATGTCCTAATTGTCACAGGAAAATCCATTATTCAAATTCTCAAGATAAAAAAATATTATTAGAAAAATTATTCAATCAAAGAAAGAAAGACTTACTACTAATAGGTATTGATATTGGATTAGAATATCTTTTAAACTCCTATGCTATTTTTTCTGAAGAATAGAGGGAAATAAACTTTTAAAAGGATTTGAGATAAATAGATACAGTCCAAGACGGAAAGCCTGCGGACACTGATCATTGCACAGAATCACTGTGCTCTGATTGGTGTCCGTTTTTTATTTGAGCGGAGGGATGACATGAAGCAGAAAAAGAAAAAGCCCAATAAAAACGCGCAGGAGCGATCTGAACGCTTTTGGCGGCAAATGATGGGGCAAGACATGCAAAGGCTTAAAAGAGGCAAAGGCGGCGCATTTAAACGCAAATAAGGGGAGGAATCAGAATGCAGGATTTAATCATTGAATACAAACGAGCTTTAAGAGAAACAAGAAAAATGTACCGGCACAACAAAGATACGGCTGAAGTCAATCTGACGGCTGAACAGCTCAACGACAAAAAGATAATCAGTAGCATGATCAGTGACATTGAATTCACTCTTGAATGGCTACAGAACGGAAGACAGCCCGGCGCCCGCCGAGGTGCTGACAGAAGAGATGCATATCAAAGGACGATTCTTGCAGATCCGCGCTTAATTGATGCGCTCCCGGAAGAATACGCAATGGTTCAAGAAGCTGAGGGAGAGGTAAGTGATTGGGATAAGGAAAGAATCGCTGATGCCCTAACCGTGCTTACCGAAAGAGAAAAAGACATTTTCATGATGCATACTGTGCAAAACATGTCATTCGAAGAGATAGCGCAGTTATTGGGGATTAAAAAAGGAACCGTGCAGAAGAACATTGAACGTTCCCGCCTGAAAATGAAAAATAGAGCAGATCACAGCCTATTTTGTTTAGCATGAATAGGTTGTTTATTTAATTGAAATATAAGAAAAGTTTGCAAAAATTCTTTAAATACTGCTATTTTTATAGGTATAATGGTATTGTTTATTGTTGCAATACAGGGAATTCAAAGAGGATGATGTTAATGTACAATCTTAAAGAACGCGATGCAATTAAACGGTTCTTAAATGAAGAAACCGTTAATACAAGCGAAGCAATTGAAATATTGGGCTTCACTCGTCAATACCTAAACCAGTTAGTTAAAAGCGGGGAATTAGAGCCGATGAAGGAAATGCCTCGTGACAGGCTTTTTCTGAAAGAGGATATTTTGGATTTTCAAAAACATAGAAGGAAATGAGCGGATATGAAAAAATTAATCGACGGTTCAACGGTCTTATTCTTTATTCTGTTTGTTATATTGTTTACTAACTTTAATTATGGTCATCTTAGCGCTATCGACATCATTACTATGATTTTGGCATTGATCTGGTTGGTATTGACTGTAATTAATATAACCCTAAAATGGAGAAACCTTCGAAATGGCTAAGTTTATTTTTGGAAGTATAGACGAGCTGAGAGATTTTATGGATAAAGAAGTCATAACGACATCTGAAGCCATTGAGATAATCGGATGCAGCCGGCAGAACCTCAAGCAGCTGGTGGATTATAAAACATTGGTTCCGATTAAAACTACGAACAGAGATCGCCTATTCTTGAGAAAAGATATTGAAAGCTATAAAAAGAAACGTTGATTGCGCCCTGTCAAAAGGGTGTTTTTTCGTCTTACGGTTGCCACCTATTTATGAAGGGCGCTTTCGTTCGACAAATTCTGCAAATTGTAGACAAATTCCTGTCTATTTGGATAATTATCTGGATAGGAGGGAGAAATTTGTCATATTTCATAATACTCATAGTCGTAGCAATAATTGGTGCATTAGTAACAGCAGCAGTCGGTATTATATCTTCAAAAGTGGAGACGATCTCTCTAAAAACTCCGAGAGACCCAAAAGAGGAAGAACAAAAAAGCTTCTATACAATGAAATAAATTAGAGAAAGAGCATCCTGCGGGAGGGCTTTTTAATACAGAGGAGTTGGAAAAACTGAACCAAACTAATTTACTTTTAAGATTCGCCCTTGAAATTGCTGCATTAATCTGCATAGGGGTGTTTGCTTGGAGTCATTTCAATGGTTTTTTAAGATATGTTTTAACTTTAGTATTGCCGATAGTAGCAATGCTAATTTGGACTGTATTTGCAGTACCTAACGATCCAAGCCGGAGTGGTCAAACTGTAATAGCCGTAAATGGAGTTATAAGGTTGATTATTGAATTACTGATCTTCGCAATAGCTGTTGCGGCGATTTACTTTAGTGATTTAAAAACAGTTAGTATTATCTTTTTTTGTTTAATAATACTACACTACATAGCTTCAGTTGAACGCATAAAATGGCTTCTAAATCAATAAAGCATCATTATAGATTCAGCATCCTTTATAGGGTGCTTTTTTATGTTCTCTGTAAACCGATTCCGGTAAATCTCAGAAAAACTATTGGCGGTTAACGGTCTGAGTGCGGCGTCGGTTTAGAGGGAATATCTTTTCCAAAACAAACACGAATCAGAAGGGGGCGGCGGTGAATGTAGATGGCTGAAAAGCACATTCAGGCGTATAAGGATTACGTCAAAGGCATGAAATACAAGGACCTTGCCGAGAAGTACGGGGTGTCGGTGAACACCATTAAATCGTGGAAGCAGCGGCATGGTTGGGAAAGGAAAAAGGGTGCACCCATTGAAAAAAGTGTGCACACAAAAATAGGCGGGCAACCCGGCAACAAAAACGCATTAGGAAATAGCGGCGGGGCGGCTCCGGCAAGAAATCAAAACGCTGTATCACATGGGTTCTTTTCAAAGTATCTGCCGGAAGAAACGCTTGAAATCATGGAAGAGATTCAGGAACGTTCCCCTACTGATATGATATGGGATCAGATTCAAATACAATATGCAGCCATTCTACGGGCGCAACGCATTATGTTTGTGCAGGATAAAGATGATACGGCAAAAGAGCTGAAAAAGGCAAAATACGTTTATCATCAAGATGAGGACGAAGATGGCAATCTAACATATGAAAAAAACATTATAGAAGAAGAACTTGAAATACAGTTCGCTTGGGACCGTCATGCGACTCTCTTAAACGCTCAATCTCGGGCAATGGGTGAGCTCCGGAGTCTGATCAAGCAGTTCGACCAGCTGGCGCATGAGCAAGATGAGCGGCGCCTTAAATTGGAGCAAATGCGCTTGAACATCGAGAAGACGAAGAAGGCTGTTAACGGCGGCGACGGAAACACCCAAGAAAATGATATTGCCGCAATGTTGAGGAAAATGGTGAATGCCGATGGAACTGAATAAAAAGCAAAAGGAAGTTTGGGACAGCTTTATTAAAGAACAACCCAAAATTCTGATTTGTAGCGGTGCAAAGAGGGCAGGGAAAACATTCGTGCTCCTTTTGACGTTCCTTGCTCACGTCAGTAAGTATCAGAATATGGGTTTATCCTTCATCATCGGCGGGGCTACTCAGGCAGCCATAAAACGAAATGTCTTGAACGATATGGAATTGATTCTGGGTAAAGAATTGAGGCTCGACAAGTCGAATGCCGTTGAGATATTCGGCAACCGTGTATATTGCTTTGACGGGGCCACTGCTGATTCATGGAAAAAAGCGCGGGGGTTCACGTCAGCCGGCGCATTCCTTAATGAAGCGACTGCCCTGCATGACTCATTTGTAAAAGAAGTCATTTCCCGGTGCTCCTACAAAGGCGCTGTGGTCATGATGGATACAAACCCTGAGAACCCGATGCACACCGTCAAAACGGATTATATCGACAAAGACGGGCAAATGTTGAAAAGCGGCAGGCTGAACATCCGGTCATTTCATTTCTCGCTGTTCGATAACAATTTTCTCGATCCGGAATATGTGGAGAGCATCGTGGCATCGACGCCGAGCGGCATGTTTACAGATCGGGACATACACGGTTATTGGGTGGCGCCTGAAGGAGTCATTTACAAGGATTTCAATAAGGACATTCACTATATCAGCCTTGAGGAATTGGAAAACAGGCGCGTCAATTTCAAGAAGTATTTTGCGGGCGTTGACTGGGGATATGAGCACCCGGGTTCTATTGTTGTAATCGGACAAGATGACCAAGGGTATTTTTATTTGCTTGAAGAACATGCCAAGCGACATGAGGAAATTGATTACTGGGTGAAGGTAGCGAAAGGCGTAAAAGAGCGGTACGGAAACATTAATTTCTACTGCGATTCTGCGCGGCCAGAGCATGTGCAGCGCTTCAGGCGGGAGAAGTTGCGCGCCCTGAACGCTGATAAGGCGATCGTATCCGGTATTGAAGAAGTGGCGCGGCTGCTTAAGCGAAACGAATTATTCATCGTAAAAGACAAGGTTGAGCTCTTCAAAAAAGAAATTTTCATGTATGTATGGAATCCAAAGACCGGCGATCCTGTGAAGGAATGGGACGATGTGCTGGATGCTCTCCGGTACGCTCTATATTCGCATAATAAACCGAAAAGGCGGAAAGGGGTGAGCTGATGAATCAGTTTATAGAAATTATTGAGCAGTCCGGCATAACACCTGATTTGATTGACAAGATCATTCAGGAGCATAAGCCGGATCATGACAGAATGAAAAAGCTTTATGATCGGTACCAGGCTGAGGTTCAGGGCGTTCCGATCTTATCCAGAGAAGCCATTGAATACGAGGATTTTGAAACAGGGAAATTAAAACGTATTGATCACAAAGTAAACAATAGGCTAAACAACTCGTTTGATTCTGAAGTCATTGATACAAAGGTGGGCTATCTGTTTGGTCATCCTATTGCGTATGAGTTTGATGAGAGCGGTGAAGCAAGTAATGCAAAACTTGTGAAACAGCTGATTGAAGGTTTCAATACGGAAAACAACATTGCTGATGAAGACAGCGAGTGGGGGAAAATGGCCTCTATTTGCGGTTACGGCGCCCGCCTCGCTTACGTTGACCGTTCTGGAAACGAACGTATAAAAAATATTGATCCATGGGAATGCGCCTTTATTACTGATGGAAGCATCCATGAACCTACTTACGCTTTGCGATACTACACGGTGTACGGCGGCAAGATTAAAGCAGAATTCTATGATCAGAAATATGTTTATTATTTCAGTACGAAAGACAGCTCGGCCTTCACTCTTGATAAAAAAACTTTGCATCTTTTTGACGGCTGCCCCTTATTCGGTTTAGCGAATAACAAGGAACTAAAGGGAGATGCCGAAAAGGTTCTTTCGTTAATTGATGCGTATGACCGCACGTTGTCCGATGCATCGAATGAGATTGAGCAATATCGACTGGCTTATCTGATTTTAAAAGGGCTTGGCGCGGATGAAGAGACGCTTGATCAGCTCAAAAAGACCGGAATCCTTGAATTGTATGACGAAAAAGACGACGTAAGCTATCTGACAAAGGATATAAACGATGCCATTATAGAAAACCATCTTGATAGGTTGGAAGAGAATATTCTCCGTTTTGCGAAATCGGTCAATTTCTCCGATGAATCTTTTGGCGGGAATGTTTCAGGGGTTGCGATGAAATATAAATTGATGTCGCTTGAAAACAAATGCATCACAATGGAACGGAAGATGACGGCTGCTCTGCGTTATCAATACAAACTGATCTTTTCCGCATGGGGCACTAAAAGAAAAGCAGCAGCGGAAGATTATAAAAAAGTTTGGTTTGGCTTTAAGCGAAACCTTCCGGCGAATGTACTGGAAGAAGCAAACACGACGGGACAGCTTAAAGGAATGGTAAGCGAAGAAACCCGTCTGTCTCTGCTGTCGTTTGTTGATGATGTCCAGTATGAGCTGAAGAAGATGGAAGAGGAAGAAGAGGAATACAGGCTCAACATGCCGCCGTTAACGGATGTGGAAACAGACGCGGGCGGTGATGAAGATGAACCAGAATGATATTGATAAGTACCTGGACGACATGATCACTGAGGATGCTCAGAAGATTGATGTCGTTTTTGCGTCTCGCTTAAAGGAGATCAATGCACAAATTGCCCGGCTGTATGCGAAGTACAGCAAGGACGGCCAGCTTACTTTTGCCGATGCCAACAAATACAATCGTCTGAACAAGGAAATGGAGAGGATGGCCGAGGAATCTCACAAGGCTTTCAAAACCATTCTGACTATTGTTGAGGCATTAGCAACCAAGCAGTTTTTAGAGAATTATATGCGTTCTGCTTATCTATTTGAAATGGAATCCGTGGTTAACTTGGGTTTTAGCATCCCGACAGCCGAAGTCATTCGGCAGGCCATTTTAAACCCTATAGCTGAATTGACTTTGTCAGCGATATACAGGCGGCATCGAGACGATTATGTCCGGCAGATTCAAATTTCCGTCGCGCAGGGCCTACAAGCGGGGGAGGATTATTCAAAGATCGCCCGCCGCATTGAAAGAACAACCGAATTTGCCCGCAGGAAAGCCCGTGACGTGGCGAGAACAGAAGCTCATAGGGTACAAGTCTCGGCAAGAATGGAAAGTGCTGAGAAGGCCTCAAAACGGAGCAATCTTAAAAAGATGTGGAATGCTACTCTTGATCTTAAAACACGAGCCGGGCACAGGAAACTGGACGGGAAGACAATAGAACGCAAGGGGCTGTTCAAATCAATTTACGGCGGAGTCGGGCCGGCTCCGGGGCACATGAATAATGCCAAAGATGATATTAACTGCCGTTGTACAATTGCTTTCAAAGTAAACGGCGTCCTGCCGGATACGAGAAGGGCGAGGGAAGGCGGCAGCGGGGCAGGCCAAACAATCCCATACCAAACCTATGAAGAGTGGTACAAATCCATTGAGGAAAAGGGAAGACGTTAAACAGCGGCTTTTTATTTTGTCCTGAGCATGACGTTAAAAGGCTTATTTTTCATGCACTCATAACAGGCGCGCACTGTAGAGGGCAAAGGAGGAAGAAGCGTAATGCCAACATTAGAAGATGTGAAAAAATTTCTTGAAGAAAATAAAGAGAACGAAGAAGTACAGTCGTATCTGAATGAACTTTCTGCCGTGTCTGCTGACAAGGTGAATGGGTTTTTAGATACAGAAGAAGGAAAACGTCTCATTCAGCCTCGGTTGGATTCCCATTTTACGAAAGGCCTTGATACGTGGAAGGCGAACAACCTCGATGCTCTGGTTGATGCAAAGGTAAAAGAGCTTTATCCAGAAGAAACAGAAGAGCAGAAGCGGATCAGGAAGCTCGAAAAGGAGCTGAAAGATCAAAAGACAGCAGCACAACGTGAAAAGCTTTTAAACAAAGCTGTTTCTTATGCTTCCGAAAAGCAACTGCCGGCAGATTTAGAAGTAGTGGGATTCTTTGTCGGTGAGGATGAAGAATCAACGATGAAGAACCTCGGAGCATTCGAAGAGAAGTACAACGCTGCACTTCAAAAGGCTATTGAATCCAAGTTTCAAGAGAATGGCCGTGATGTCCAGTCCGGCAGCAACGAACCGACAAATCAAGATTTAGACATCAGCTCACTTGCAGCTGAAGCAAGTATTAGAAAATAAGGAGGGCTATCTTTAATGCCAACATTTAATCCAAACAATGCATTAATGCAAGACTCAGTAAATGGGAAGGTTCCAACTGAACAAGGAACGCTGGTTTTAAAAGAGTTTATGACCCAATCTGCTGTCACGAAACTCGCAAAATATGAAGAAATGACTAAGCCGGAGAAAGAATTCACGTACTTGGCTTCTGGGCCAGGGGCATACTGGGTTGGAGAGGGCGATAGAATTCAAACGTCTAAGGCCCAATGGTTAACAGCAAAAATGACTTCAAAGAAATTGGGTGTCATCATCCCTGTTTCTAAAGAATTCTTGCGCTACTCTGTAACAGATTTCTTCACGCAAATGCGCCCGGCTATCGCTGAAGCCTTTGCGATCAAATTTGATCAGGCTGCGTTATTCGGTGTAGATTCACCATTTGGAAAAGGCGTATCTGTATTTGAAAAAATCAAGGAATCTGGTAACGCTATTGCGTTAAACTCACTTGGCAATCTATATGATGAGTTAAGCGGGGTCATGGCTTTGGTCGAAGACGCTGACAAAGATGTAAACGGCTTTACAACAACACGCCGATTCCGTCAGAAACTTCGTGGTACTAAGGACGGTAACGGGCTTCCGATCTTCAACGATGCGACAGGCGGCGCCACACAGCAGGCCCTTGGCCTTCCGATTGGATATGTGGATTCTAAGTCATGGGATTACGAAAAAGCGGCATTACTTGCGGCTGACTGGAATTACACACGTTACGGAATCCCTCAAGGAATGGAATACAAAATCTCAGAGGATGCAACATTGACAACGATTGTCGATGCAGACGGAAACCCGATCAACTTGTATGAGAGAGATATGGTTGCTCTCCGTGTAACTCAGCAAGTCGGATTCATGACATTGACCGATGATGCTTTTGCTGCTATTACACCAGCAACGGATGCGTAAGCTTATGGGGTACACATCTAAAAACTATAACACTAATAACGGCGACAAATTGGTGATCGGCGGCGAGCTTGAAATAAAAGAGGGCGCGAAGGTGACTGGGTTATCGGGTTCTGCGCCTGCTCCTAAAACAATCACTTCGGAAATGATCGGCGACGGAGAAGTGAAAAACATCAATATCGGTGATGGATCTGTCCAAAATCGTAACATCGGCACCGGTAGTGTACAAAATGCCAACATCGGTGCCAAGGCAGTTACTTTAGCCAAACTCGGTGACGATGTGACAGCCAAACTATCTGATTTAGAGAATCGGATAAAAGCACTGGAAGGAGGCGGCGCGTGATATGAAAGCATCTAACGGTTCCAAAACCATTGAATGCACTGAAAAGGCTTTTGAGGTGGTTTATTCTCACATTGGTTTTAAGAGAGTGGAAGAGGCCAAACAATCTAAAGAGCCGAACGAACTGCCGGGTACAAACCTTCTTGATATGACTGAAGAGCAATTGAAAAAGGTGAATAAGGATGAAATCCTTGCCTTTCTGAAGGAGAACGAATATGAATTTGATCCCAAAGCGCCTAAAGAGGAACTGATCAAAATTGTTCTCGGTGAAGTGTAGGTGATTCTATGGATGTTCAAACCGTAAAAAATATGCTTGGCATAAAAACAGACAGCCACGATACCTATCTGGCCGAGGCCCTACCTCTGTTCATAGATCAAGCGAAAGACTGGTGCAACAACTCATTCACGGTCAATGGAGATGAAAAATTACCAGCAGGGGTAAAGCTGTATGTCGCGAAAGCGATCGAGCATAACATGACTCCGTCCAATCTTTCCGGCCGAAGTATGGGAGATGTCTCATATTCCTATGAAACAGATCTGCCAAGCAGCATTTCGAAGCTTCTTGCTCCATACAGAAAGCTGAGAGTCATATGATCTATGAAGAATTCCCGCATGTTGTCACGTTTCAGCGGGTGGAAAAGGTGCCGGACGGCGGCGGGGGATATGTTGAAAAATTCACTGATTATCTCACAACAGAGGCTTTTGTCGGCGGGATTACGTCCCGGGAATATTATCAGGCTCAGCAACTTCAGAACCCGGTTGATTGCAATGTGTATTTTCCGTATCGCAATGATATTGAGAAGACAATGCGGATCATCTACGAAAACAAGGTGCTGACTCTCAAATCAGATCCGATCGACCAGGGCGGCATGCATGAGATTATGAATTTGAAATGTCAGGTAACGGGGGTGCTGAAGGGCAATGGCTGAGGTCAGTGGTAGATGGGTCAGGCAGATGCAAAGAGCTACAAGTGAGTTTAGAAACCGGGTCATAGACGATATTAAGCAACTGGTCACAGACACGGCCGAGCTGATTTACAGCCATGCTGTTCTGAATGCTCCGACCGCCGCGATAGACGGGGGAAACCTGAAAAATTCAATTGAAATCGACTACCAAGAGGGCGGCTTACGGGCCGTTATTTCTGTTGGTGCCGATTATGCCGTATATGTGGAATACGGAACGGGGATTTACGCAGAGGAAGGCGGCGGCCGGCAAACGCCGTGGGTTTATTATGACACCAAGCTTAATAGATGGGTGGTCACCCGGGGAATGCGGGCGCAGCCGTTCTGGAATCCAGCGGTGGACGAAGGCATGCGGTATTTTGCCAGTCAAATGTGATAGAAAGGAGCTGTCATCATGCGATCTGCCTTGTGGCCGTTGCAGGCTGCTCTATTTAAGAGGTTATCAACAGACGAAGAGCTGAACGGGCGCGTCACAGGCGTCTTTGATGCAGTCCCGAAAGATCAGGAAAAGCCTTATGTGACAATGGGGGATGATGATGTTTCCCCATTTAAAACCAAGACGTCCAGCGGCGAAGAAATCAACGTGGTTTTACATTGCTGGTCAGGTTACAACGGAAAAAAAGAAGCGATGGAGATTCTGAGCCTCATGCTTCAAGCGTTAACAAGCAGGCCCCTAACAATAGAGGGCTTTTCTTTATGCCGTTCTGAGATGCGCAGCATGCAGGTGATCACCGATATTGACGGGTACACGCGTCACGGCATTCTCAGAATGCGCTTCACAATAAACAATTGAGAGGATGAACAAAATGGATTTATTGAATGGTATTGATGAGGTTTACTTTGTTCAACCGATGAAGGCTACTTCAACTGAAGGTCTGTTTATCGCTTTCCAAACAGAAGGCAGTCATACGAAAGAACAAGATACAAAAGATGAATCAACAAAGTCTGGCCGAATTGTTGGTTACGGCCCTAAATCCGAGAGCATTGAACTGACATATTATGCTGCTGTCTCTGATCCAGGTCAAATGGCGATTGAAGATGCTTATGACAACGAAGAGACAGTTCAGGTATGGAAAGTAAACCTGAATAAAAACAAAAACGATAAGCATGATTCTGAATATGGACATGCAATCATCGAGAACTTAGAAAAAAGTGCACCGCAAGATGGGTTTATTGAGGTTTCAACAACATTGCCTGTTCTCGGTAAGACCCGTAAAGGTGAGCTTGATCCTCTGCCTCAAGAATTAATTGACGAGATCAGATCTTCTGCCGGTGCCAAAGAGTTCATGCAGTTTGGCGAGAATGCCAAAAAAACAACTACGCCCTAATGCGCCCCAAAATCTATCGTTCACGGCTACAGCTGACAGCGTGACCGTGAAATGGGATGCGGTAGATGGGGCAACTTCATATAAGGTATACAGGGGAGCGAGCAAGCAGCTGGACGCAACTGTCATTGGCACATCCCACACCTTGACAGGAATTGCGGCCGATACGAAACTCACGGTCAACGTCTCTGCTGTGAACGATGCGGGCGAGTCCTCAATGACTGAGATTGTTACGCAAACACAAGCGGTTACGCCCTAACGTTCCCCGCAATATAACTGCGAAAAGCGCCACTTCAAATCAGGTGAGTTTTTCATGGGATGCGGTGAAAGGGGCGACATCTTACAATATTTACAGGTTTTATGCAAAAATAGCGACTGTCTCAAAGAATTCGTACACGTCGAATCCTAACCTAAAGCCGGACACCGCCTACATTTTTAACGTGTCGGCAGTGAACTCGGTCGGGGAATCGGAACGTTCGGCCAATTTTACGATACGAACAGAAAAGGAATCATAGGGTCCGGGCTTCCCGGGCTCTTTTTTAACATACAAAAATAATCGGAGGTTTTATAAATGGCTTACTTAACTATCGGAGATAAAGAATACAAATCACGCTGCGACTTTGCTTTTGACAGATTGGCAAACGAAAAATATTCCACTGCGGACGAAAAGGGCAAAGGCGGCACAATGAATATTTACATGAGCCTGCTCAACGAAGAGGCTTCCTATCTTTCTGCTTTTTGGGATTGCGCACTTGCTTACTTGAAGAAAGAAAAGCCTTCAACTGAGGCTATTGAAGAAGCAATCATGAAAATCATTGATGAAGACGAGACAGGCGAGGCAATTGACAAAATGATCAATGAAGCATTCACAACACTGGACTCAGCGGGTTTTTTCAAAGGCGTGATCCGTCAGCGATGGAAGATGATGGAGAAGATGAACAAAGGGAAGAAACCGGCTCCGAACGAAACACCGGAAATGGAAGCGAAACGGCTGGAGGACGAAGAGAACGGCAAGGAAGTCCTGAAGATGATGAAAGAGGCGTACAAAGAGAGAACGGGATCGACTATGACCAAATAATTACGAATTCCGCACATTGGCTTGGGGTTTATGATGTGGATTTAATCATGTCATGGACTCCTAACGAGTACAAGCTTCTGCTCAAAGGGGCCAAGTTGCGAGAAATAGATGAATTGGAGCTTATGGCAAGAAACGCCATGTTTCACCGTTACGCTATGAATGAGAAGCGCCCCAAAGAAAAGAAAATGTTTGATGCGAATAAGGCCAGACGTCAATTGGAGCGGAACATCACTGGGGATAACGACAAATGGCGCAAGACAGATGTAAACGAGCTCGGCAAGCGAGCTAAAGGGGTTCAGCGGTTTAATGATACAATCCGCAACCACTTTGCAAAATTTGGACAAGGAATGGGGTGAGGAATTGATCGAAAGATTGACAGCAATAGTTGAAGCGCAGACACGAAGATTTACTCGCAGCATGGACCGTGTGAATGATATGATGCGCCGGATGAATGATCATCAGACAGTAGAAATTGACGCAGAGATCGCAAGCTTTCAGGCCAGAGTGCGGCAGGCCGAGCAGCAAATTGATAATTTTGTACATCGACATGAACGCACACGAGTTGATTTAGATGCTGATTCAGATCCTCTGACTAGAGCTGTGTCAGAAGCACGGACAGCTTTAGCTTCGTTGCGAAATAGAGTCACAACCAACATAAACGGTGATACTTCGAATTTAACGAGAGCGGTAGCAGTAGCCAGAACAGAGACACATTCCTTGCCAAAACGTGTTTGGATACACATCGAAGCCCGAATTGATCGGTTTGAAACATCAATGAACAGGCTCGCCAAAATCACTAACTCTGTTTCAACTGTCATAGGTCATTCGCTTGCCGGCGCCTTCACATCCGCATTGCCTGCAATTACTCCGGTTCTTGCCAGCATAACCGGAGTAATCGGGTCATTGGGCCCTATGCTCGGGGTGGCAGCCGGCGGAGTAATGGGGTTAACCAGTGCATTTGCAACAGCGGGAACAGGCGCGGCGGCATTCGGCGCCCTTGCTGTTACTTCAATAAGCGGTGTATTTAAAGCATCCGAAGACCTTTCAAAGCTGCAGGAGAAGCTGGACAATGCAACAAGCGCAAAAGAGCGCGCTAAAATCATGAAACAGATCAATAATCTGCAAAAATCTCTTGGAAAAGAAGAGAGAGAGGCATTAAAGAACCTCGAAGACTTTAAAGACAATTGGCGGGACATCGGTACGATGGTTCAAAAGCCGATCTTGAAAACATTCGGTATGTCTCTAAATACGTTTAAACTCGCGCTTAACTCACTCATTCCAATGTTTGATGGACTGGCAAAAGAGGGCGTGGGACTGGCGAAAAGCATGGACAAAGCTTTTAAAGCTCCGGACATGCAGAGATTCATTTCTTATCTGAACAAAGAAGCTCCGGCGGCGTTTGCTTCATTCGGCCGATCTGCCGGGAATGTCTTACGGACAGTTTTCAATCTGATCGTAGCATTCGGACCGACTGGAAAGAGCATGACAAAATCTATCGAAGGAATGACCCAATCATGGGTGAAATGGTCAGCGAACTTGGGTTCTTCAAAGAAATTTCAGGCTTTCGTGGAGTATACAAAAACCAATGGTCCAAAACTGCTGCAGATTATCAGAAACTTTTCGGGCGGCCTGACAAAGCTGTTTACTGGATTCGCTCCTATGTCTCAAGACATGATGACATCACTCGTAGATCTGACCAAGCGGTTCAATGAGTGGGCTGGCAGCGTTACGAAAACAAAAGAATTTCAATCTTTCATTGATTATATCAAGACCAACGGGCCCACAGTGTGGAGCACATTGGGGCAGATCGCGAAGACTATCATCAACTTGCTTGTTGGCATGGCTCCACTTGGTCAAACGATTTTGGAGAATGTAAACGGGTTTTTGAAATTTACTAATGCGGCGATGGAAGCAAACCCGGCAATCGGGAAATTTATCGCAGCCGGTATTTCATTAATTGGTGCTTTAAGAGCTATTGTTCCGGCGATAGTAGCGGTTAGTGCTGTCACAAATGGGCTTAAAGATTTTATGACTGCAGCTCAATATTTGCGGAGCTTTGGTTCGGCGGTTTCAGGGATCAGAACTGTGGGATTGATTACCCAATTAAAATCAGCAATAGCTGCTATGGGCCAATTCATTGCGAAGTATACAGCGATGGCAGCAAGCGCAACAGCTAATGCTGTGAAAATGGCGGCATCGTGGACAGCCATGAAAATATCAGCGTTTGTTTCTGCTCTGAAGCGCGGCATTGTTCAAATGGGTTTATGGATCAAGAATATGACTGTAATGGCGGCTCAATCAATCGCAAGTGCTGCCCGTACAGCAACCGCATGGACAGCAATGAAGATCACCTCTTTTATCACAATGCTGACAAACGGGATTAAGCAGATGGGTCTTTTCATTGCCAAAATGACCGTGCTCGCAGCGCAATCCATAGCGCAGGCAACTCGCATGGCAGCGGCTTGGACGGCGGCGCAGATCAGCAATTTTATATCTTTGCTGGTTGCAGGCGGTAAGCAAATGGTTTTATTCGGCCGGCAACTCGTCGTGCTTGCGGCACAAGCGGCAGCACAGGCGGCACGCATGGCGGCATCTTGGGTCATCGCAATGGGGCCTATCGGATGGATTACGGCGGCTGTCATCGGTCTGGTTGCCTTGATCATCGCGAATTGGGACACGGTAAAATCGGCTACAATTGCGGCATGGGGTGCTATTTCCAGTTGGCTGTCTACTGTCTGGACAGGTATAAAGACGATAGCAACATCAACATGGAACGGAATAAAGTCGTTCTTCTCTACTGTTTGGAATGGAATTGTATCGGCAGCTAAAAGCATTTGGAACGGCCTGAAAACATTCTTTTCATCACTCTGGAATGGAATGAAAACAGCATTCACAAGCATTTGGAACGGCATCAAAACAATTGCTACTTCGATCTGGAAGGGCGTTGTATCAGTTGGAAAAACTATCTGGAATGGATTGAAAACATTCTTCACAAGTTGGCTAAATACGCAAAAGAAAATCTTCAGCACCGTTTGGAATGCGATAAAAACTGTTGTTACCACAGTATGGAAAGCTGTGTCTTCTACTGCCAAGAGCATTTGGAATGGGTTGAAGTCATTTTTTAGCGGCATGCTGAATGGCACCAAGAGTGTTTTTACAAGTGTGTGGAACGCTGTCAAAGGTTTTGTGACAGGGCTCTGGAAAGGGCTCGTGAGTACAGCTAAAAGCCTATTCAATAGTATGAAAAATGCTATTTCCAGCGTAATGAAATCGGCGAAATCAACAATTACAAGCATATGGAACGGTGTCATGAAGTTTTTCCGCGGCATTAACTTGTGGCAGATCGGTAAGAACATCATCCAAGGGTTAATAAAAGGTATCAGCGGCATGGCGGGAGCATTAGCGAGCAAAGTAAAATCAATGGCAAATGCTATTCCTAACGGCATGAAAAAACTTTTGGGAATCCATTCTCCGTCAAGGGTAATGCGTGACAAGGTCGGTATCATGGTTCCTGCTGGTATCGCTGTCGGGATTCAGAACGGTATCGGCACTGTCCAGAAAGCCATGGGAGCCGTCAGTGATGCTATGACTATTCAGCAAGAGGATATGAATTTTGAATATGACACTTCCATTTCTAGCGGTGAACTTGGCACTGTTAGAAAAGAATTGAGCGCGGACATCCGGAACCTTGAATTGCCTGACAGAATGATTGTGGTTGAGATGGACAGCAAGAAGGTCGGTCAAGGAGTAGAAAAGCCAGTCACAGACGCACAAAGAAGATCGAACGCAAGGAGGGTGAGATTTAATTGATTAATTATCAGGAACTGCTGCCTAACCAATGGAAAATCACGTTTGACGGCATTGATATATCACCCTTCTTTTATGTGAAGTCCACGGGCGGCCGGGGAGTGACAGGAAGAGAAGTGAATACAGCCACTATCGGGAATCGCCCCGGCGGTTTCCTGCGCAATACAAGAATTCCTGTAAGAGTCATAACCATTGAGGTCCTTTTCGCCTTCAGCAGTGAAGAAGAGCTGAAGAAAAAGCAGGAGGAATTGACTTTTATTCTGCACACTGAAGAGCCTAAGCCGTTAATTTTTTACGATGAGCCTGACAGAGTCTATAATGCTGTCTTTGAAAGCATTTCAGAAGGTGAAGAACAGGGAGGCTTTCAGACTGCAACATTGACTTTTATCTGTCCCGATCCAAAAAAATACGGCCCGGCGAAGGATTTTGAATTTGATTCAGGTGTTCAAACTATTACTAATCCGGGCTATGCAGCTGTAGACCCAACAATCGAATGCGTTTTTGAAGAGAAAGCCACTTCATATGAGGTGGCTCTTCTTAATGCTGATGGGTCGGTATCGAAAACGATCAAGCTGCTGTACGATTTCATCGCTGGTGACACTCTCATAATTGATTCAGCGAAAAGAAAGGTGACATGTAGCGGTAAGTTGATCATGCCAGCACTTCAAATTCAATCGGATTGGTTTCAGCTGCCGCCAAAGACGCCAGTGAAAATCAAATTCAGTCATAAGAGCAATATCAAATTTAATGAGGCATATTTGTAAGGAGGTCCGGCCATGGCTGACATGTATATACTTTCACCCGATGATGAATTATTGACAGTGCTGTCCAGCCACGGACAAGAAACCTGCATGTTCTGGGAGGCAAAATATAAAGAAGAGCTTAACAAGGGTTCTTCTTTTTCTTTTGTAGCAGATGCTTCCCATCCTGACGCAAGATTCCTTTTTCAAGAGAATCAAGTAGTGTTCAGGGATAAGGATGGCAACTTGCGTCTGTTTGTCATCAAGGAAATGGATGATACAGACGAAGAAGGGGAAACAAACACTCTGGTTACGTGTGAAGCGGCCATGATGGAGCTTGCTGAAACCAGAGTCAAAGATTTCCGCCCCACTAACAAAACTGCGCAGTTTGTACTGGATAATGTCCTTTCCCGGTCAAGGTGGGTGGCTGAGGTAAAAGTTGAACTTGGAGTAAATTCAACTACCTTTTATAAGAAATCAGCGCTGGATTGTATTGCTGACGTAATCAATATATGGGGCGGCGAGCTTCAGGACACTATAGAATTTGACGGGAATAAGGTCACGAGAAGAATCATAAAAATACTTCCTCGACGTGGTAAGGACAGCGGCAAGCGCTTTGAGATTGACAAGGATACGATAAATATTCGTCGAACTGTCATCAGCTATCCAGTAACAGCCCTTTGGGGATACGGGGCATCTATTGCATCTACTGATGATGACGTAGAAGAAACGGGCGGTTATTCCCGTTTTATTGACTTTGCGGAAGTAGAATGGAAAAAATCAAAAGGTGATCCGGTCGACAAGCCTTTAGGCCAGGAATGGGTTGGTGATCCGGATTTATTAAAACAGCTGGGCCGGCTTAAAAATGACGTTTTAATACACAGAGAAGGCGAATACAACAACGAGAATATAACAGATCCAGAAGAGCTTTTAAAAGCAACATATGACTACTTAATAACCACAGCATCCAAAATAGAAGTTAATTATGAGTTGTCGGTCCAACTGCTTCAAAACATTCCGGGATATGAACATGAGCATGTGGAATTGGGAGATACTACGATAGCAATTGATCGAAACTTCGCTATCCCAATTGAGACATCGCAACGGGTTATTTCGATGGAATACGACATAACTGATCCAGATAATACCTGTGTAGTGGAAATCGGGCAATTTCTTTCTGCTTATGAACCAGACACGCGGCTGGATAAAATTGAAGACTCCTTAAATAATATTGGTAAAAATATAATAATAACCGATGAAAATTTCCCAGACATAAAACCACCTGTTCCGACAAATGTTCAAGCGAAAGGGCTTTTTTCAAAAGTATCTCTTTCATGGGATTTCGAACCTTACTCTTACATTGCTGCATACGAAGTTTATGCGTCTCAGATGAATGGTTTTGTTCCGTCTAGCGCTACTTTGATATGGCGAGGAAAAGACGGTGGTTGCGTTCATGACGCCGAGGTTGATCAGGTTTGGTATTATCGCATTCGAGCTTTGAATACTAAAGGTACACCGAGTGATTTCACTAACCAGTATTCAGCGGCCACAGTTCGTATTGGTACGAATCATATAGAGGATTTATCAATTACAAATGCAAAAATTGGTACTGCTGCTATTGATACATTGAATGTGGCGAACGGAGCTATCACGAATGCAAAAATTAATAGTCTGGTAGCCGACAAGATCAAAGGTGGTATTCTCTCAGGTGTCATCGTTCGAAGTGAAAATGATTCCGGGGATACGATCGAGCTGAAAGACGGCACTATTACGTCTGAATTAAACGGCAGAAAAACGATACAAATGTATAACTATAATCTATTGTTTTACGATCCAGGTACTGATGACCTTAAACCTAACTACGATATAATAGGCTCTTTGACGCCTGTTTGGAAGTCTGGCAATACATCAAAACGGGGAATTGGGTTAATGGGGTCGAAGGATTATCTGACATTAGCGAAACAAATAAGTGGAACTGACAGCGCCCCTTTCTTAAATGCAGATTTTGTAGATAGAAAAACAATTATAGGTGGATCACCTAATGCTAATGGAAAGTGGGACGGGAGATTAGAATTAAGATCGACCTATTTTGCAAATTGGTCAGGAGCAACACCAAACGATACAAATGTGCCTAAAATTGTTGTGGAAAACTCGAATGATAGCACTACGAAATGGGGAAATGTTGCAATATTTACCGGGAGGGGTCCGGATAAGGCTGGTTCTGAGAATGAACGCTTTGGGTTTGAAGTGTGGCAATATCAAGGGGATGCCACTGCAAAGCAAATGTTCAAAATTGACAGAGACGATACCTTACCCGGCGATGGAAATTATATGGGCTATTACGGCGATTCGGTGTATTTGCCTTATAACGTTCGTTTGCAGGCTGGGAATGAACTGAAACTATCTTCCCAAGCTCTTGGCTTGACCCTCAGCAACGCTGTAACTGATGTAAGGGGAGACTTACAAAGCAATGCGATCCTCAGGGTTCATTATTGGGACAATTTCAATATAAATAAAGGCAGCGGGAGCACTGCTTATGGTGATGGAACTCTAAGTATTGGAACAGATGTTGAAAACATTTTTTTCGCTACAGTACAAGCTTACGGGAGTTATTCAGACTGCGTGACATGCGGTGTGCCCAGCATGACCTTAAATGGAGATAAATCAGCAACTATCTCTTTTAGAGTTCGTGGCACTGGAACGGTTAATGTAGAAGGTCAGAGTGTCGGTAGGTTAATGATTCTGTATATTTACGAACCAAGGTAGGGAGGCGCTTCATATGTTGGGTATGGTCAACTATAGAGCTGATGACATAAAAATGAAAGGTTTAAAAATTGAAGAAGATGCCGGGGCGGTAACTGTATCAAACTTCAAATTGATTTTAAATAGTGGACAGGCAAACGAAACTGTTACTCAAATGGATGCGGTTTACTTTTCATTGGAAAGCGAAGATACTCTTTCTCTATATAAATTAATGATATTAGAAGGAGAAGATAATAAAAGTGATTTTGAGTATTATCTGATCAAGAATATTGAGGGTAATGAAGACGTTGGTATTAATGGTGTCAAACCCGAGAGGCTTTTCTGGACATTGCTCGAATTTTATGTGGAACCAGATGGCAACACGTACGGGGTTTCATTTACAAAAAGTGACGACTTCCCTGTATCAACAAATGAGGATTTAAAAGAGCTGCCTAAATATTTTCAAATACAAATTGCAGAAGGTGCTGCTTCTAATAATGAATATCACTCAGGTGAAAGGGCTGATGAGTTTTGAAAGAATTAACACCCCATATCATAAAGGGATCTTCAGGTGAAGACGATACTAAATCAGATATTGAGTTAACACAAATACTTGTCAATCAACTGTTTGAAGAGCTTGCTTTAAAGGGAGTATTACAAAAATGAATAAAAGCAACTCTTATAAGTATTTTGATAGGTGTTGGGGCAAAGGGACTGTTACGACCAAGCAAATGAATTTGGCAGTATCAGTAGGATGGATTACCCAAGCGGAATATGATGAAATAACAGCCAAACAGAGGGGAGTTTCTATAGAAGATGAACAGTGAATTGAGCTCGGAAAAATTAAAAGAACAGTGTGAGCTTTTGGCGCTAAAATGTAATGCTTTGGGTGGAGATATTGGTGATCTCTATAATAAGTTAGCTGATTCTAAAGCTCTTCATTCATATACGGAAAATAAATTAAAGCAAGCAAATGAAGAAATAACAATTCTAAAAAAAGAACTCGAGAAAGAAAAGACGAAAAATAAATAGAATTTTCATCTGTTAACACCTGAGAGGGTGTTTTTATTTTGCCTCGGAGGAGGTGAAGACAAAATGGAGGGAATACACGTGTGGATGAATTTTGAGAGCTTACAGATCGCAAGAACCTATCTTTTCGGGGAGGTGAAATACCTTGACTTGCTTTTGATCCTCAGCATCTTGGATGTCATCACTGGCATTATAAAAGCATGGAAAATGAAGCAGCTCCGGAGCCGTAGCGCGTGGTTTGGATATGTCCGGAAGATGCTCAGTTTTATGGTGGTCATCGTCGCAAACATTATTGATACGATAACAAATTTGAACGGTGTTCTGACATTTGGAACCGTTCTTTTTTATATCGCAAATGAGGGCCTGTCCATCACAGAAAACTTGGCACAGATCGGCGTTAAAATCCCGGCCGTCATCACTGACCGGCTCCATGTAATTGAAAGCGACAACGATCAGAAAACAGAAAAAGACGATCAAGCAGCTGGTTAATCAGGCTGCTTTTTTTGAATCCAAAAACAGAATAGGAGAGATTTTTCATGACAATTGCAGTCAAAAAAAGATTAGTTCCAAGTGAAAATTACGCCCTGAAATGCCCGAATCCAATGACGCCGGAGTATATCACCATCCATAACACAGCAAACGACGCATCAGCCGCCAATGAAATCAGTTATATGACGGGAAACAGCGAATCGACAAGCTATCATTTTGCCGTAGATGATAAAGAAGTAATTCAGGGGATTCCGCTGGACCGGAACGCTTGGCATTCTGGCGACGGTACAAACGGAACCGGGAACCGTAAGTCTATCGGTGTTGAAATCTGCTACAGCAAGTCAGGCGGCGCACGATACCAGGAAGCAGAGGCGCTGGCTATCAAGTTTGTGGCGCAACTTCTTAAAGAGCGCGGCTGGGGCGTCGACAGGATCAGAAAGCATCAGGACTGGAATGGAAAATACTGCCCGCACCGTATTTTAGATGAGGAGCGCTGGGATGAAGTGAAATCGTCTATCGTTGCAGAACTTGAACGCCTTGGAGGTAAAAAAGCATCCAAACCACAAAAAACAGATTCGAAGACCAGCGGGGCGACGTACACCGTCAAGAAAGGCGATGTCCTTTCTGTAATTGCAGAGAAAACAGGAGTAAGCATGAAAACCCTGCAAAGCTTGAACGGCATCAAGAATCCGAATCTAATCAAAGTCGGTCAAATATTAAAGCTGACTGGCTCGGCCGGCTCTTCATCCAACGGCAAGAAATCATCCTTCCGCCTTCCAGCGGGTATTTTTAAAATCACAAGCCCGTTAACCCGAGGGGAGGCCGTAAAACAGATTCAAACGGCGCTGGCGGCTCTTCATTATTACCCGGACAAAAGTGCGAAGAGTTTCGGAATAGACGGCGCATATGGCCCGAAAACAGCGAATGCGGTGAAACGATTCCAGTCCATGTATGGCCTGTCTGCTGACGGCATCTATGGGCCGAAGACAAAAACAAAGATCGAAGCGCTTCTGAAATGAAAATGAGCAGGCATTAGGCCTGCTCATTTTGTTTTAAGTCATTTGTTAGGTATTCTATATCTTGTATGTACCGTTGTATAGTTTCCTCAATTGCATCTCTTACAACCCGAGGGTAACCCTTTTCACCTTCCTGTTTCTGCTCCTTCTTCAGTTCTTCTAAATCCTCTTTAAACAATTTAATAGCAGTCTTTTTTTGGTCAACATTCATATGATTGTAAATTTTTCTCATGATAAGTCTCCTTTTTTAACTAATTTTAAACAAAAATTATAAATTTTAGTATATAATACTATATTGGAAGGAGGTGGTAAAATGAAAAGGATTATGTCAAGCGTAATTATTCTGTCTCTCACAGGCTTACTTTTAGTATCAACACTATTACCAAGCGTTGCAAGTGCCGCAACTCCTAATAGTCAAACTGAGACTAAAGGAACAACACAGAGTGTTAATGTTCAAACTAACACTGTGAACAATTTGGCTGAGGAACAGAGTGAGGAGCCAGTGTTCCACACTACCGGCATTAAAGGCTATCTAGTCAAATTAGCTGCAAATACAGTCTCCTTAGGAATTAGACATGGCGGAGCAGCGGTTGGCCAAATATTAAAACATGCCGACGCTAAAGCAGCAAAAGCATTTAAAAAGAATTCAGGCTACATAGCAGATAAGATAGATGAAATAGCTGAACTTCCCGATGTTACTGCACATATGATTTCGGACAAGCTATTTAAGGCTTTGAAGGGTAAGATTGGCGGAGGATCGGCCAAAATAATTGCTGATGGTGTTTATTATGCTATTAATCTATTGTTGTTCTAAAAGCAGGTAAATGCCTGCTTTTCCTCTTGGTGAATGTATAAGCTCTGAAAAAAATCAGAGGCAGAGCGTTAAGAAGTATCGTTTGTATGATGAATGATTCCCTTCTCGTGACGAGGAGGGTTTTTTGTGATGTACGGCCTGACTGCTGATGGCATTTACGGGCCGAAAACAAAAGCGAAGCTTGAAGCTCTACTAAAATAAGAGAATCCCTTCTCGTTATGAGAAGGGACTTATCTTTTTATTCATCGTATAGTTTATTAACCAAATCGGTAAATGAATCAGATATATGACTCAAAGCTCCATCAGGGTCTTCATAAGCAATTTCATGATCCCAGAAAACCACAGAGGGATTTTCTTTATTCTGACGATAATCGAAACAGATTTCATTACCGAAAGGATCACAGGCGAAAGGGACTATCCCTGAAAGCATTCTTCCATCCTGATAATCTTCTAAAACCTCTAAAATAAAACTTGAACTATCCTCAGTTAGACCATGTAATCGATTAAAAACCGCGCCTTTTGTATTTTCATAGTCAAAAATCTTTTTACTTGGGCGTGCTCCATTGTTGTTTAATATAGTTGAAATGTAGTCGTTTGGAAACTTAATATCTAAAGCCTTTTCGATTTTTTTAACAGTTGTTTCCCCGATAGGTTCTTCGGCGAATCTCCACTCTGTCATATTGACCAACTCCTATCTGTTCTTACTTCCTCCACCCCAAAGGTGCCGGCCTCCTGTATGGCCTGTTTGCCGATGCACCTTTTGGTCAACTAATTGCATTCTCCCTGAATCTTGGTGATGATGCCAAGTATATCCGTCTGGTGTTTCACCAGCTTTTATCATTTCGATTTGAAGGTCATTGAATTGATTTCTAAGTAAAGGATCTCTTTCAATTTCTTCTTTTAATTTTAAGGTTGCATCTTTAAATTGTAAATAATCGCTTTCCTTATAAAGTTTGGAATCAATCTTTGTATCAAATTTTGCTTTGAAAATTGGGAAACCGTCTTTATTATATGGAACTCCAGTTTTAGGGTGTTTTTGGTTTTTTAGATGGCCCATTTTTAAGTTAACTGTTTTGAGGTTTCCATATTCATCTCTGTAAGTATAAGGTGCGGCTTTAGTAAACAAATCATCCTTTGATTGAACTAATCTCTTTAAAAGCGGCGTATTTTTAACATTAATAGTATTCCCGGCGTCTTGTAAAATCCCTTCTAATGCCGGGGTATATCTATTGGCATAAGGCTTGACAGATGGATTGCCATTTTTAATCTTTTCGCTAGCCGCCTTCCCAACTTTAGCAAGATCTTTTGAGCCTGTTGAGACAGAGGACTTTCCGCCTTTCAATAACAGAAGACTTCCGCCCAAGTAAGTAACATAGTGCATCCGTGTATATGCATCCCCGTGAATCATCTTTTTATCCCAATCATCCTTCAATGTGTCAACCATACTTTGATAGACACCTAGATAATCGTATTCCAGAACAGTATCCAGAACTTTTTGAGGATCTTTGTTTAAGTTGTCAATTGTCCAACCGATATTCCATCCGAGTTGAAGTGCTCCTTCACCGGTATCCTTGGCAAGATCGTATACACCAACAAGCAGACCTTTGGCGCCATCACCTATGATTTGCAATGCTTCTTTTCCGTTATCCATGAAAGCTTTACGCTGTTCCAGAAATGAAACAAATTCAAGCTGTTCAGGGGTGAGATTCTCATAGCCAACCTTTTTGGCGATTTCTAAGTATTCATCCGGGTCGGTTACACCATCAGCCAGCTTTTTCTTCAGATCCTTGATTTCACGCTCTTTCGCTTCTTCCTTTTTAACCGTCAAATAAGCATCCGAATGTCTTGCGATATCGCCTTTTTTCTTATGGATGTCGCTTTCTCGGTACGCCTTGGCATTGTAGTGAAGCGGCGTGGCGTTTTTTCCTTTACCTGTGGCGTTTTGGAGCTGCTCAAAGTCGGCTTGGATGAACTGTTCGTTCGCTTCGGTTTCTGCGTATTCTTTCGTTAGATCGTGATCAAGCTTGCCGAGCTTATGTATCGTTTCGCTTCTTTTTTTGTCAGCTGAAGAGAGCTTCTGATCCGTGTTTTCGGTTGAAAACAGATCAAGCGAGATGATGTCTTCGATCTCACCGAGGATGGAGCGCATGTCTTTTTTCTGCTCTTCCATAATCGCCTTTGATTTACTAAGAGCGTGGGTGAGCTCATGCTCCAGAAATGATTCCTCCACATGCGAATTGGAAAGTCCGGCATCTTCGACCTTACCGGGAAGGCTTGTGAGAAATGCGATTTTCATATCGATCAGATCAAGCCAGCTGTCTGTGACGCCGGCGTGGTCTTGGAAAAAGGCTTTGATGTTGTCAGCGCCCCGGCCTGAGAAATCGCCGTCGCCAAGATCAGCCATGCCTTGAAACGCTTTTTTTAGATTGACCATCTGGCCGCGCAGTTTTTTGTATTCACTCGCACGCTGTTTGGCAGCGGCCAGCAGGCTGTTTGCTTCGAAAACTTTCATGACCATATCCTTTCATACGAATTACTTCAACAAGATTTTACCATGGAAAAATGAAGAAACAGAAGGGGATGTGATTCTAAAGTGTGAAATGATTAATTCGATCTGTGCTATTTTTCCTATTTGAAATTCTTGTTTAAAGACGGTTTCAGCTTATGAATGGACTAAATCTTGATGGCATTTATGGGCCGAAGACGAAAGCGAAAATTGAAGCGAAATTGAAATAATAAAAAAACTCCCTCTGAGAGGGGAGTTTTATTTTTCTTCGTGTTCAGCTACAAAATAAACACGATTATTATCATTTAGAGGATTATACTTTACTTTTAAAACTTTGTAATTTTTTGTTCCTTCGTGTGTTTTGATAGGGATGATGTCGCCAGTCCACAAATCGAATTCACCATCTTGAATATCCGCATCTATTACCCCTTTAGTTGTTCTAAATATAAAATCCCCCTCTTCGTCATTTAAATCTTTAACATGTCTGAATTCAATAATTGCTGAAGCATCCATTGGAGTTCCCCCTTTTTTTGGTATAAATAAAGGATAGCATATATTTAGCTGATGAGTGGAGCGTGCTTCTTAATACAAATTTATTTGGATTTTTTGTCAAGTCAATTTTCCATTGAAGAATCGCAGAGTTGCTTGAGGTAATTGAGTGCGTATAAGTAGAGGGAAGCCGGCCGGAAGAGGTCCCGTCCCTATGATGAATGAAGCCCTGCTTGAGATGAGGAGGGGTGTTTGTCATACGTTTGCCACTTAATTAAACAAGATGTCCATTTATAAAGACATTTTGTATTTTGTTCTGTATAATTTGTTTTGTTTTGTGTACAATAGGGAAGAACACATTTACAGTGTTGAAGGAGGGAATTTCATGCTTACTCATGCTGAGTTAGGTGCGAAACTTAAAGAAGCAAGAAGCATTAGTGGGTTAAAACAGCAAGAAGCTGCTGAAAACTTAAACATTGGTCGCCAAAAATTAATTTCAATTGAAAAAGGGATGGGACCAATCGATACCGTTTTATTAAAAAAAATGGCTGATCTTTATGGTTTTGCATTAGATCACTTTTTCGAAGAAGATAATGAAGAATTTGACGTGAAACTTGCATTCAGAGCAGCAGATTTAGAAGAGGATGATCAACAAACCATTAATTGGTCTAGGAAGGTTCTGGTTAATATTGGGATTTTGAATGAGATTTGTGAGGAGTTAAATTAATGCAAAGACTCGTTGCCCTTGCCAAGAGTAGATCAAATGAACTTAGAAATAGCATGGGATTGGGTGATGAACCAATCTCAAATATTTTCAAATTGTTGGAAAGTAAAGGGGTATTCCTCTTCAAAAGGCCGTTTAAGGGGAATGCGTCGGCAATGTTTATGAAAAGTAAAGATGCTCATCTGGTTATAATTAATTCCAATAAGACATTAGGACATCAGATTTTCTCTGCTGCGCATGAACTTTCCCATTACTTATATGATACTCATGTTATGGGCGGAGTATGTGCTGTTAATAAATTCAATCAGGATATGGAAATCGAAAAATTAGCTGATTTATTCGCTTCGCATTTTTTAATGCCTGAAGATGGGATATTAAAGCACGTGATTAAAAGAACGAACAATGGGAGTAGAAATCTTGATCATACTGATATAATTTATCTTCAACAGTATTTTAATGTAAGTTGGAGCGCCATGTTAAATAGAGTGTGTAACTTAGGTCATATTACAAAACAGGAATATGATTATTATAAAAGTACAATTAAGATAAAAAGTGAAGCATTAAAGCATGGTTATTCAACTGAAATATATGAAATAGATGAGAAATCGTATAATTCACAGTTATATATTGAAAAAGCAATGAAAGCTTTTGAAAATGATGAAATTAGTGAAAAAAAATTAGAAGAATTTTTGCATGATATTGAGATGACAATTGATGAGTTAAGTTTGAGTGAAGAAAAATCCCATATTTTCGAGGAGGAAGACTATGCTTAAGGTACCTCCTCTTGTTTGTGATACTGGAATTATTTTGCGTTTTGGAATAACAAATCAGTTAAGAATTTTAGAAAGCTTATATTCAGGAAATATCATCTTACCTACTGAGGTTATAAATGAATTTATAACCATAAGCAAGTTAAATCACGATTTAACGGATGCTATACGGAAAAAATGGATAGAAGAGTTCAAAATAAACTTTGTCGATCATCCCAACATCTGTCTTACATTCGCTAAATTAAACAAAAGATTCGGTGCAGGCGAATCAGCTGTTATGGCTATAGCAAAGGATAAAGGATGGACTGTAGGATCAGATGATCTTAAAGCGACTCAAAAGTATTGTAGTACAAACAAAGTTCCCCTAATGGGGACCTTAGGCATCCTTTACGATGCTTATGATAAAGAGATTATTAATGCTAGTGAAGGACAACAAATCTTAAATGATATGCTTTCCAAAACAAAGTATATTTGTCCTGTGAAACTATTCTCTGATGTAATAGCTTGGTTTGAAAAAGGACAAGGAAGAAGATTATATTAATTATTTAATTGATTAATATTTTTATAGCCCACCTGTCGGTGAGCTTTTTTTAATTACCTCAATTTATTATCCACTTTTTCCGCAGTTTATCCCATTTCAATTCACCATTTATCAAAAGGCTCTTCTCAGCTGCGCGAATATCCTCTTCGCTCTTTCCTGTTTTTCTTTTCAATTGTTCCATGGAGGGATTTTTCCCGAAGCGGGTCATGTTAAAAATAATCCGATACACTTTCCGTGCAATTCAACTCCTGCAAAGATGATATGCGAACTTAAGTTCTGTTGTCAATAAATCTGATTTGGGGACAGATGGGGACGAATTGGGGACCAACTTGTTCATTTTTAGCCAAAACAGAAGATTTTTTATCAGAAAGACTGGTCAGCAAACCTTATAAAATAAGGTTTCAAAATAAAACGTCTGTTCGTATCAGAAGATAATCACTACCTTGACAGGGTAGAGGTCGCTGGTTCGAGCCCAGTCGGAATCATACACTGCGGTTAGAGACGTTATATCAACGTTTCTAGCCGTTTTTTATTGCGTTGACTTAGTCGTATTAAGGCGCAGGGTAGCGGTCCTACCAACGACAAGGAAGCGGTTTTTATTGCGGTGACTTAACCGAATGGAGGCGGTAATATGTCCGCAAATAGAACAGGAAAACGCGTCAAAAAGGAACGTACTTTACGGAAGACTACGAGCAATCTCGATGTGCTTTTCGTACAGTTTCGCGGAAATCAGAGGGGCGGGCGCAATCAACGCTCAACCAATACGAAGACAATTACAGGTTCTTTCGAATTTTTGGATCGTAAGGGGATCGGGCGGTCCATTCACGAAATGAGCCGAGAGGTAATTCGTAAGTATATCGTGTACAGTCAAGACGAGTGGGTTAAATTCGAGGACCATTATTTTAAGAAGGACGAGCATATGAAGAAAAGGCTTGCGCCGGGGACGATTAATACATTAGCGTTTTTTTTTAAGACGTTAGTCGCATTTCACGATGTCAGAAGCTGGGTGAACGATTCGTCTAGTCTATATGTCTAAGAGCATTGGTGGAGTAACGGAACAGGATACCGTCGAATTGTGGGCCGTATCTCTTTTTAGGGTCAAAATTGTTGAAAAGTTCAGCTAGTGATGCCGTCAAGTAGTTCCAAACCGCACTGTCGGTATTGCGTTTCTATCCGGATAAGAAAGCCGAAAAATTCGGTATCAATATAAAAAGGCCCTCCATAAAATGGGGGCCTTTCAGTGTTTCTTTTAAATAGCCTCTTTTAGTTGTTCTATTACACTTTTTAACCATTCTATAGGCGGTAAGCCAATTGTCGGGAAATATATTTCTGCATTACACTTTATAATGTCTTCCTTTTCTTCTTTGGTTAGATCGCTATTTAGAAACTCTTCGCAATACTTTACTGTAAATAGCAAACCTTCTTTACTAATTTCCTCAATAAATTCGTCTAAGGCGTGTTCAGGGGATTGGATATCTTGATGAAATGTTGCACCTAAAAAATTTTCTAATTCATCTAAGAAATCATACCTTTCATCCATGATACTTCCTCTCTTTCTATTTGGTTGGATATCCTGTAAGAATAAAGTTACCGTTATTATCTTTTTTGAGTATAATTTTTGCGTTTGTGACGTTTTCTACTAGTTCTGAATTTCTTGATACACTTTTGCCGATTATTTCTCCATCGCCCTTGTATCTTAACATTAATTTAGGTTTTTTAGGATCATCAATCCAATTTTCGATTTTCTTTATATTTTTTGGATCGTTTAAAACTGAATTAGCAATTCTTTCAGCGGTAGCCCTATCTTTAAAAGTAGATGAAGCTGTAATATGTGGGTTAGGATCAGTTTTCAGTCTTTCTATTAATTCTTTATCTGTTTTCCCAACATGTCTTTCTATAAGGTGTCCGCCTTTTGCTTCGTGAGCAGCTAAACCCCCGCCCGGTGCGAGAGGACTGCTGTCTCCTTGTTTAACACTATGTATGCCGTTATTGTCAGAAGTCACAGATTTACTGAGCACACTCTCTTTCTGATCTTCAATAATACTTTTCAACAAAGGAGTATTCTTCACATTGTGAGTATTTTCAATATCCTGTGCTATCCCGGCAAGCGCGGGTTCGTACTTATTTCTCGAAAAGGAATTGATATAGTCTTTCCCTTTTTTGATCCCGGTTTTTACATGTTTTGCAGCCGCTTTTTCACCGGCTTCCAAGACGTTATCCACTTAGGCGGCGCCTGTTTTCGCGAGCTTGCTTGATACTTTTACAGCTGAGCCGGAACCTTTGAGTCCCACAATGCTCCCGATGGCGTAGGTGATGTAATGTGATCTTGAATACGCATCCCCGTTAACCATTTTATCATTCCATGAATCCGCCAGGTTTGTCCATATGATTTTTGTGTAGGAGGGTGTGTTCAATACGGCCGATATGGTTTTAGCGACTTTTTGTTCATCAGAGAGATGGTAAAAATCCCATGCGCCGACAGCGAGATCTTTGACGCCTGTTATGGTGTCTTTCCCGACATCATAAAGGCCGACGCCTATTCCTTTAACGATATCCCAAGCCGTTTCTCCGACTTCTTCTAGCTGTTTTGCTTGTTCAAGCTGCATCACATATTCCACCTGAGCGGGTTCAAGGTTTTCATAGCCGATTTTCTTCGCGATTTCCAAATATTCATCCGGATCGGTGACACCAGCGGCCAGCTTTTTCTTCAGATCCTTGATTTCCCGCTCTTTCGCTTCTTCCTTTTTAATCGTCAAATAAGCATCCGAATGTCTTGCAATCTCGCCTTTCTTCTTATGAATGTCGCTTTCTCGGTACGCCTTGGCATTGTAGTGAAGCGGAGTTGCGCTTTTTCCTGTGCCCGTGGCGTTTTGGAGCTGCTCAAAGTCGGCTTGGATGAACTGTTCGTTCGCTTCGGTTTCTGTGTATTCCTTCGTTAAATCGTGATCAAGCTTGTCGAGCTTATGTATCGTTTCGCTTCTTTTTTTGTCAGCTGAAGAAAGCTTCTGATCTGTGCTTTCCGTTGAAAACAGATCAAGCGAGATGATGTCATCGATCTCACCGAGGATGGAGCGCATGTCCTTTTTCTGCTCCTCCATAATCGCCTTTGATTTACTGAGGGCATAGGTGAGCTCATGCTCCAGAAAAGATTCTTCTACATGAGATTCGGAAAGACCTGCGTCTTCGATTTTGCCGGGAAGGCTTGTGAGAAATGCGATTTTCATGTCGATCAGATCAAGCCAGCTGTCTGTGACGCCGGCGTGGTCTTGGAAAAAGGCTTTGATATTGTCAGCGCCCCGGCCTGAAAAGTCGCTGTCACCGAGGTCAGCCATACCTTGAAACGATTTTTTTAGATTGACCATCTGACCGCGCAGTTTTTTATATTCACCCGCGCGCTGTTTGGCGGCGGCCAGCAGGGTGGTTGCTTCGAAAACTTTCATGACCATAATCCTTTCATTCGAAATACTTCAACAAGATATTACCATGGAAGAATGAAGAAAAAGACAAATAAGTATTTTGAAAGTGCAAAATGATTAATTTGTTCTGGGTAAATTTACTTATTTCATGATCGGGAATTGGGGAAGAGTTAGCTTTAGGTTGAATCGGTTGTTAGAACATCATGTGACGCACCTCCTTTACAAAGCATACACACATATTAGAGGGCTGAAATTCACCCGTATGAATTAGGATACGACGGTCCAAACTGCTTTCCGCATGGAACCAACATGCGGCAACTGGTCCACAGCTTTAGAAACTTCATCTTAACAGGGAAGTACGGCAAGCATTGGGAATATAAAGGAATATAGGCTTACAGCTATGAAGGATGTATGAAAATCCGTCAGATGGCGAAGGGAAGGCAACCTCCATGTAATTGTGACGGTTTGAATGCGGGTGTATGGAACTTCCCATTCATCCGCTGTTACGTCAGAGGGACGAAGCGACTTTTTTGAGGAGGAAGCGGAATGATTGAATTTACACGGCCATCACCTATGAAGAAAACATGCACGATGCACCCGGAAAAGGAATCTGTCAGAGCGGTTTCGTTTACTGATTTTAACGGCAATTCTGTAACAGTAACCCTTTGTCAAATGTGTCTGGCTGAATTAAAAATGAAAGCCGCGACTGAATACAGGAGCATGACAGAGGAGCGGGCCAAACTGAATCGTTTCAAGATTGGTGATCATGTGTATTTAGAGCATTTGGGAGTAGTCAGCGAGATAAAAAACATGGAAGGCGCTCAAGTGGCAAACAGGACAGACACAGACGGAGTCCGGAAGGCTACCCCTAGGGAAATCGCAGAATACAAAAAACAGGGGAAGCAATGACGGTGAAAAAACGATTCAGTCAATCATTTATCAGTTGTGTTACTTACAGGAGCGGCGGCCGGATGTTTACGGATGCGCGACTTACACGGCCGGAGCCTCCACGGTGAAGTGAAGGAAAATTCAAACCAAGAATGTGAATTGATCAAACGCAGTTTCATGAATCTCCGAAGGCTTTCATCCGAAATTTAGGTGCAGTATGGAAAAAAATTTATGGAAACTTGACATAATGCTGTCAGGTCCCTATTGTATGATTAAATGAATGGCCAGTAAAATGATAGGAGGCGTTCAATATGAAGTTGCTGCAAATTAGACTATTGGTTAATGACTTTAAGAAAAGCGTCGAGTTTTACAAAGATTCATTAGGACTTCCAATCAGTTGGTTAGAGAAGGAAATGGAATATGCACTTTTCGATAATGGAGAAACGAAAATAGAGCTTTTATCTCGAGAAAATATGGCTGAAATAGTTGGAGAAGAAAGAAAATCTTTAGACGGAGATGCGCAATCAAGATTTTTGCTTCAGTTTAAGGTAGAAGATGTTGATAAAACGTATGACTATCTGCACAAGCAAGGGATTAAATGCGTCAATGAACCACATGATCGTCAGGAATGGCGTGCACGAGTGGCTCATTTCAGAGATCCAGATAATAATCTTATTGAAATATATAAAATGATATAATTTTTTGACTGGCGAGATTAAGGTAATGCGTTTGTTAACTTACTTATGATTTTTATAGTCTGCAAGAGAAACATAAGTAGGTCCAAGACGGAAAGCCTGCGGACACTGATCATTGCACAGCATCACTGTGCTCGACTGGTGTCCGTTTTTATTTGCACGGAGGGATAACAAATAGATGATGAACACGAAGCGGACCTGCAAACATTCAGACGCGGCAAGGGCGGCGCATTTAATAAGGGGAATCAGAATGCAGGATTTAATCATCTCACAGGAAATATATTGACTTTCATCCTGTTTGTAATGTTAATTAGAAGATGTATACAAAATTATTATAATAAGGAGGCCTGAATGTGAAAAATAAAGCGGGAATCCAAGTTGGACTATGCATTGGACTTTTATGTTTAAGCTTTACCGGTTTCAACCCTTTATTCGGCTCAGCGCATGCTGAAGCAAAATCCATAGAAAACACAAAAATGACAAGCTGTATAACGAATCAGAAATTTGTTCAGCTTGAGAAAAAATTTGATGCCAGGCTCGGCGTTTATGCGATTGATACAGGTTCAAACAAGACAATCGCCTATCGGCCGAATGAATGGTTTGCTTACGCATCAACCTATAAAGTTCTGGCTGCAGCTGCTGTTCTGAAGACAAGCTCAAATGAAAAACTTAATGCCATCATCCGCTACAGCAAAGACGATTTGGTTACATATTCTCCAATCACAGAAAAACACCTGGATACAGGCATGAGCCTGAAAGAAATCTCAGAAGCCGCTGTCCGTTACAGCGATAATACTGCCGGAAACCTATTGCTGCATCAGCTTGGCGGCCCCAAAGGTTTTGAAAAATCACTGAAACAGATTGGGGATCATGTAACAAAAGCTGATCGATTCGAGACGGATCTAAACTCTGCGATTCCTGGGGATCGTCGTGACACAAGCACCGCAAAAGCACTGGCGAATGACCTTAAGACTTTCGCTTTGGGTAACACTCTCACGGCTGACAAGCGCACGATTTTAACAGATTGGATGCGGGGCAACGCTACCGGCGACGAACTGATTCGGGCAGGCGCTCCTGCAGGATGGGAAGTCGGCGATAAATCCGGAGCCGGAAGCTACGGAACACGAAACGACATTGCGATCGTTTGGCCGCCTGACAGAGCCCCAATTGTTTTGGCAATCCTGTCAAACCGGTTTACGGAAGATGCCAATTATAATAATGCTCTTATCGCTGAGGCGGCAAAAGTCGCTCTAAATGCTCTTAAATAAACATTGCCGTTCATTTTTTATGGACGGTTTTTTATATGTTGAGAATGCGGTATGCCGGTTTCGTTTTTCGATACATGTTATAATGTAAAGCCATAAAAAGATGGGAAGAGGGGGAATTTCGATGCATTACATAACGGCATGCTTAAAAATCATCAGTGATAAAGACCTTAATGAAATAATGAAAGAGTTCAAAAAACTTGAGGAAGAAACGAACAAAGAAGAAGGCTGTATTCAGTTCCATGCTTATCCGCTCGAACCATCAGAACGCAAAATCATGCTTTGGGAGATTTGGGAAAACGAAGAAGCTGTTAAAGTCCATTTTACGAAAAAACATACAAAAGACGTTCAAAAACAAGAATTAACGGAAGTAGAATGGTTAATGAAAAGCAATGTGAATGAGTAAAAGGCTTTGTCTATTGTTGGCTGACTCTGCCGGCAACCATCATCAGTTTCATTCACTAAAACCCTTGCTGTGCAAGGGTTTTTTACTTTAAAAAGTTCTTTATATCGCAGTCTTTTTATGGGTAAGGAACAGACTTGGAATGAAGATGGCGGCAAGGATGATGACGGATACTAAGAATCCGGCATGGTAGCCTTTTAAACTGTTCGGAATCGTCGGCTGCAATCCTTGTATGACAGTTGCGGTAACGGTTGCGATCACAGCTGACCCAAAGCTGGAACCGAGGTTTTCAATCATATGAATACCGACACCTGCTTCCGGAAGCTGTTTGCTGTCAAGGCCTGTATAAGCGTCACTCATCAATGGGAGCATAATTCCTCCAAAACTGGTGCCGCGGATAAATAATACGACGGAAATCCAAATCATACTTGTGTTATCGGTGATAAAAATAAGCGGGATAGATCCGATCAGCGAAAGAACAAGACTGACCGTAACCACGTATTTCGCACCGATCTTATCAATCATTTTTCCGATCAGCGGACGAGTCACGAGCATTCCGACTCCTTGAGGGATTAAAGCGAGTGCTGCTCCGGCTGCCGTGAAATGACGAATGTTTTGAAAAAACAGCGGAAGTATTAACATCGGCCCCATGATGGCAACATTCGCTAAGAACAACCCGATCGAAGATGATAAGAAGCTTTTGTTTGCAAACAAATTCATAGGCAGCACGGTTTGGTTTTTCTTGATCTGATTATATACAAGATAAATGGCTGCTGAAACAAGACCGATGCCCGCCCATAAAATGGTGTCGCTATTGTTAAATGATGCATGATCCGCCGCTTTCGTAATACCGTACATCAATGCCGCGCTCATTAATGACAAATTGATAATCCCGAAAATATCGAGTTTACGATCTTTGTTGAATGGTTCAAATTCTGGAATGGTTTTCATCATAAGCGGTGCAGCAATCAAAACGATGAACACGTTGATGTAAAAAATCCAATGCCATGAAGCGCCTTGGACGATGAAGCCTCCGATGACAGGTCCTAAGATCGGGCCGAAGATCATAGGGGTGCTGACGATTGCCATCACTTTTCCCAGGTTTTCCGGACCTGCCGTTTTAACCAAGAGTGTTGACATAAGCGGAGTCATAATACCGGCGCTGAATCCTTGAAGCAAACGGAAGAAGATGAAGCTGGAAACGTCACGGCTCATCCCCGCAAAAACAGAAATGACACCAAAGGCGATGACTGAGCCGATGAAGATTTTCTTACCGTTATATTTATTCATAAGCCAGCCGGATACGGGTACTGCAATCGCAAGTGCTAAGACATAGCCTGTAACGGACCACTGAATGGTATCCAATGTCGTGTTGAAGTCTTTGGTCAGTTTGCCGATGGCGATGTTTACCATCGTAGAGTCAAGCATTGGAGCGATTGCTCCCAGTGCAATAGCCCAGGCGGCTGTGAGAACTTCTTTTGGCACCCGAAGTTCCTTTCTTTTATGTGTTGACATATTACTCTCCTCTCAAAATTGCTGTCTTTGTTTCCTCGTCAACAAAATAATAGAGTGATTTTGTTTCTTTGTCAACAATAAGAGGGATATAAAAAGGCAGCCCGTTTTCATGGAGAAGGGCTGCCTATGGTTTTATTCATATTTATTCCGATTTCATGTCTGCACCAAGTTTCTTTATTTCTGAATCCAAATGCCTGCTGTATGTTTCCACGAAGTTCAGCATCGTGTCAAATTGTTCATCAGTTACTTGTTCAAACACGATTTTGTCCCGTTCTTGAAACTCTTTGTGCAATTCCTCGTGAATTTTATAAATGACTTTTCCTTGCTCAGTAAGCCTGAAATAGATTTCTTTCTTGTTAAGCGGCTTCTGATAGCTTTCGATAAGGCCTTTATTGATAAGCTTCTTCGTTAATTTACTTATGGCGCCTCTTGTCATATAAAGGGACTCCGCAAGTTTTGTCACATTGGCGTCTTCAATTTTTTCGATGAATTCGATGCAATGCACTTCAGAAGGTTTATGCCCCTTAAGGCTTTCTTCCATCTTCAGCCTATTCAGCCACACCATCTTGTTAAAAAAGTCCCTGAAATCCGTGAGGAGCTGTTCTTTTTTGTCCATGTCCCGTCCTCCTGCTCGGTGGTGCTTACACAATATTATAAAATGTTTGTTTCTTTTTCAACAATCGTAAAGTTATTATTTAGGAACTGAGAGATAGTGCGCAGAAATAAGAAGGAGGGGGAAGAGAAGAAGTATTCTATTTAAAAAGCGGCTTTTTAACCGAAACGTGGGTCTTCGAGTATTTTTCTTTCCGTATTCGTTACTTGCTCTTTTTCATAACAGGCTAACACTACAGCCTTATCAAAAAGCAGGCTGCGCAATGAGCCTGCTTGAGATTAGGCATCAATCATTTTCCTGTTGCGGCATCATGAAAAGCGTCGATTGCGGTTGTGTATTTCAAGACGTTTTTAGACACTTTGGCGGTTGCGCCTAATGGGTACGCGTCTGACAGAACGCTGGAGTGAGCTTCGGGTTCCCAGTAAAATACGCCGGTTCCTTTGCCGTTCGGAACGGCTTTCACCAGTTTTATGGTGTCTTTTATGGTCCAGTAGGAATCTTTCGGATTATTTTCATCTCCGCCCAGTTCAACCACCATGACTTCCTTGTTGTAGCGTGAGGCGATGTCATTCAAATTAGATGATAAATGGCCGGTGAGCTCCCAGTACGGCTTACCTTCCCAATAGGGATAGAACGAAACGCCGATAATGTCGGTTTTCCCGCCGTTTTTAAAGAATTGATCAAACCACCATCTGAATAGGCTGTTGTCCGTGCCGTGTGCCAAATGGCTGATGACCTTGGTGGCCGGGCTGACGGATTTCACGGCGTCATAGCCTTTGTTCAGTAAGGCGGTCAATTTGCTGAAATCGTTCGTGCTGCCGTCGGGCAGTAAAATTCCTGAATTCATTTCATTCCCTACTTGCACCCAATCAGGGGAGATGCCGTGATTTTTAAGTTCTTTCATGACATCGTACGTATGGTTATACACGGCTGCCTGCAGCTGGCTGTTTGAATAGCCGGTCCATTGGTTCGGCTTGATCTGGTGGCCTGGATCAGCGAACACATCACTGTAATGGAAGTCAACCATTACCTTCATTCCTAACGCTTTTGCCCTTTTTGCCGCTGCAAGTACGCCCGCTTTGTCACTATAGCCGAGCATGGTCCATGTTGTGCCGTCTTTCAGCCAATAATAGCTGCTTGGCGGATTCACAAACACTCTCAGTCTCACGGCATTTATTCCGTGATCTTTAAGAATCTGCAAGGCATCTTTCTGTTTTTCGCCGTCATCCAGCCAGCGCACACCTTCGTCCTCCATTTGTTTCAGCCATCCTATATCAGCGCCATAGGCAAACGGGGCATCCGCTTTTGCTTTAGGAGACTTCTCAAAGAATGTAAAAGCAGTGAAAATGAGAGAAAGACAGATTGCGTTTACAAATACACGTTTCAATCGGTTTTTGAACATCACAATACCTCCTGATAAAAAAGATTGTTGATTGATTTCACTCTGAATGTTTCAGCTGCCATTCTCCAATAACGTCGTGAAACGCTGAAACGCCTGAATTCCTTCGTGTGTCATTTTAAAAACGCCTGCATCGGTCAGCGCGCGTAAAAATACATTCGCGGTTTCTTTTTGTAAAACAGCGGCTGCATTTTCCGGTGTCACGTCTTCATCCGCTTTGATGTTTTCGGCCCACGGAAGATGAATGTCTTTGATGTCATGAGGTTTATTCAGTAAATACTTTTTCACTTCTGCCAGCTCATCTTTCAGGCGGGGAGGTAAAACGGCGAGTCCCATCACTTCAATCAGACCGATATTTTCTTTTTTGATGTGATGGACATCTTGATGCGGGTGAAAAATGCCATCCGGATAATCTTCGGAGGTGCGGTTGTTTCTGAGAGCGAGATCGATTTCAAAATCCGTTCCCCTGCGTCTGGCAATTGGGGTGACGGTATTATGGGGTTCATTTGTCTTTGCGATGATGCTGACGGTTTCGTCTGAATATTCCCGCCACTTTTCAAAAACATACGCAGCGGCATCTGTCAGCAAATCCGGATCTTTTGCGCGAAGGCGGATCACTGATACCGGCCACTTCACGGCTTCGGCCTGAACGTCTGGAAAATGACGCATATGAAAAGGGTAGAGGGAACCCGCTTTTGCCATCGGAAACTCATGGGCGCCGCCTTGATAATGATCGTGAGAAAGAATGGAGCCTCCTACGATCGGCAAGTCTGCGTTTGATCCCGCGAAATAATGCGGGAAGATTTCCGTTATGGCCAGAAGCCTTCTGAAGCTGTCACGGCTGATGTTCATCGGCTTGTGCACGCTTGAAAGAAAGATAGCGTGCTCGCTGTAATACGCATAAGGAGAGTATTGAAACCCCCATTGTTCTCCCGCTAAGTCAAGCCTGATGATGCGGTGGTTTGAACGGGCGGGGTGATGCGGTGTTCCGGCATACCCCTCGTTTTCCATACAGAGCAGGCATGTCGGATACCGGTTTTCCGGACTGTTTTTTACCGCGGCGATGTCTTTAGGGTCTTTTTCGGGCTTTGATAAATTAATGGTGATGTCCAATGCCCCAAAAGGTGTTGGTGAGCGGTACACGATATTTTTTCGAATAGCCCGCGTCTTAATATAGTCGTTGTTTTGGCTCAGTCGGTAAAAGTAATCTGTTGCTTTTTTCGGGCAATCTGATAACAATTCCCTGAACGCGGCATTGATCAGAGAAGGGGCCGGTGTGATCACGTCCATGATTCTGCTTCCCAGCATGTCTCTTTCAGCCGGCGTATCGTTTATGATTGACCGTTTTACCGCGTCTTTCACCATTTCGTCCAAATAGTGAAGCCTGTTTTGTTTCTTGATATGTTCCGGTTCTGCATAATCCGTCAGTCCGAGCAGATCGAGAAGTCTGTTTCTTGTGTAAATCACATCAGTTTCATTTATGTCGCCTAAGACAGTGCTTTCTTTCAGAAACCCTGCCACTGATTCAAAAACTTCAATGACCGCCGCCTCCATTTCATTTGTCCTTGTATCCGTTTGGATGTTGCCGATGCCAATTCCATGCTGACGCAATGATTTCCGATATGTCCGTTTGTTTCGGATTCCAGCCCAGAATGTTCCGCGCTTTATCGCTGGAAGCGATGAGGGTGCTTGGATCACCGGGTCTTCTTGCGGCCGCTCTTACTTTTATGTCTCTTTCGGTCGCTTGCCGGGCCGCTTCCGCCATTTCTGATACGGAAAACCCGCTGCTTGATCCTAAATTGAAAATGCCGCTGTCTCCGCCGTTTTGCAAATATTCCAGAGCGAGAATATGGGCATCGATTAAATCGGAAACATGGACATAATCGCGGATGCACGTGCCGTCTTTTGTATCATAGTCAGTGCCGAATATCAAAACCTCCTCGCGCTGACCGAGCGCGGTTTGTAAAAGGATAGGGATAAGGTGGGTTTCCGGATGATGATCTTCTCCGATGGAACCGTCCGTTTTCGCGCCGGCAACGTTAAAATACCGAAGCGAGACATATTTTATGCCGCAGGCGGTTTCACACCACTTCAGCATTTTTTCTGCCATGAGTTTTGATTCGCCGTATGCGCTTTCCGGCTTTTCCGGCATGTCTTCTGTGATGGGCACTTTTTCAGGTTCGCCGTATACAGCGGCGGATGAAGAAAACACAATGTGTTTCACCCCGAATTCCTGCATGACCTCCAGCGTAATTTGCGTACCGTACACATTATTATTGAAATATGAAAGAGGGTCTTTCATTGATTCGCCGACAAGGGATTGAGCGGCAAAATGGAGAACGCCTGTTACGTTCTCCTTCGCAAACACAGAGCGAAGAAACGGTTTTTCACGGATATCTCCATGGTAAAAAACTGCTTTTTCATGAACAGCTTTCCGGTGGCCTGTCTGGAGATTATCCACAGCTATCGTTTTAAATCCTTTGTTTAATAATTGATCAACCGCATGAGAACCGATATAGCCGGCTCCGCCGAGAACGAGAATCGCCATGATTTATTTTTCCCTCCATTCAGCCGCGCCATCGCTTATATCCGCGATGTAGAAAGAAGCTTCAAGACCTGTCCTGCTGCGGTAGTGAGATGAAACGGCCCGGATAAAGCCGGCGGTTTCTTCACTTTCCACAATGGCTATGGCGCAGCCGCCGAACCCCGCGCCCGTCATCCGCGCTCCGAGTGCTCCTTCTTTCCAGGCTGCTTCAGCCAGCGCGTCTAATTCGTCACCGGTCACTTCATAATCATCGCGTAAAGAACGGTGGGACGCATTCATCAGCTCGCCGAACGTTTTCAAATCATTCGATTTGAGAGCCTCCGCGGCTGAGAGGGTCCGCTCGTTTTCGTTGACCGCGTGCCGGGCTCTTTTACGCAAAGTTTCACAGGAGAGAAGGGATTCGAGTTTGTTGAATTCTTCTCCCGTCAATTCTGCAAGTGATGCGATATTCCGATATTGCCGCAGTTCTGAAAGAGCCTCGTCACATTCGCTGCGGCGTTCATTATATTTTGAAGCCGCCAGCTCCCGGCGCTTGTTCGTATTCATAATGACGATTTTATATCCGTTAAAAGCAGCCGGAATCATTTCGTGCTCAAGCTTATCGCAGTTTAACAGAATGGCCATGTTCTTTTTGCCTTTTTGCACTGCGAATTGATCCATAATGCCTGAATTCACGCCGATAAATTCATTTTCGACTCTTTTTCCGATAAGCGCCAGTTCAGTATCGGTAACATCCAGGCTGAATAACTTTCTTAAAATGGAACCTGTTAACATTTCAATAGAAGCGGAGGAGCTTAAACCGGCTCCGTTTGGAATTGTACCGTGAAAAAGAATATCCATTCCGCTGTCTATTTGGCCGCCGGCTTTAAGAAGGTAATGGATCATCCCCTTCGGATAATTGGCCCAGCCGTCTTCTTTTTTGTATGCTGTGGCGGAAAGATCAAGGCAGACAATGCCGCTGTCAGGAAAGTTTTCTGAGTATAACCGGATCTGGTGATCTCCGCGTTTTGCGCATACGGCATAAGTTCCGATCGTGATCGCGCATGGAAGAACGTGGCCGCCTATATAATCCGTATGTTCCCCGATCAGGTTGATCCGGCCGGGTGCGAAAAACAGTTCTCCGTTACTTCTCTTGAAAATGTCTTCGAATCTTGATTTCAAAAGTTTGGTTTCCATGATAAACCTCCGATTCTATTTTGAGGTATGCTCCAGTATGAACTGAATGGCTTTTTGTGAATTTCTGGTGAGGCTGATATATTCTGCTCCTTTCGTTGCGATGAGTTTCACTTGCAGGCGGTCCGCATCTTCTTTAATGTCATCGTAATAAGAGCCGACCTGCGGAGCCAAAATGATCATATCGAAGTCTTTCATGATGTCGTAATGGGATCCGTAGGCGCCTGCTGAGGCGGTAATCGGCACGTTATATTCTTCGGCTCCTTCTGTCAGTGCGTTCGCAAGCATGGCGCTCGTTCCCGCTCCGGCGCACAGCACTAACACATTGGTGCTGTGTTCCAAGGCGGATGAGGATTCCTGAAGATTTGTGCTGATGACGGAGGACGCGTCTTCGGAGGCGCCGGCCATGGCGGGCTGTAATGTTTGCGGCGCGGTTTCAGGCTCGGTGTGTTGGGCTTCTTTCGCCGCTAATACTTTGTCATAAGCTTTACAGAATGGCAGGTATATCAGGAAATCGACAATGATTAATACAGCTGTCAGCACAAAAGCCGAGAGCCCCATGCCGGTTCCGAGAATCAAGCCGGCGGGCGCCGGGGTGGCCCACGGAAGAACATACATAAAACTGTTCATTCCGATGACATCCACGAAAAATTTAAACAGACAGACATTCACCATCGGCGTTACAACAAACGGAATGAAAAAATAAGGATTTAAAATGATCGGCGCAGCAAAGAGCAGAGGTTCGTTTACTGCGAAAGACACCGGAACCGCGGATGCTTTTCCGACTGCTTTCAATTGCTTGGATTTCGCGAAAAGAAGAAAGATAAACGGAACCACAAGGGTTGCGCCGGTCCCTCCCATTGTGCCGACGAAGTTCCCGAGTCCGACGGTCAGCACGTTGGACGCCTGCTCACCTGCATTATGAAGCTGCAGGTTCGCCTCCACATTTGCGTAAATAATAGCTGCGATGGCCGGTTCCACAATAGAAGGACCGTGAACGCCGACAAACCAGAACAGCGCCATCATTCCCCAAATGACACAAATCCCCAGATAACCGTCTGCGGCGGTAAAAAACGGCGATAAGAGAGAGGAGAGAGCCTCTGCAAACGATACGTTCAGCGTGTTCCTGATCAATAAATCAACGATCACCATGGCCAAAACGGAAAAAGCGAACGGAAAAACATCTTTAAATGTTTGTGAAATGGTACCCGGTACTTCTTTAGGCATTTTAATCGTAATATTTTTCAGCACGCAGAATCTGTAAACGTTCACTGTTATGAAAGCGGATACAAAAGCGGCTAAAAGACCTTTTGTGCCGAGGTATTCCGTGGAGAATCCGCCGTCGATTTGAGTGACGCTTAAAATGAGAAACCCGACGACTGAAGCAAGCATCGCTGAAACGGGGTTGATCCCTTTGTTTTTCGGCATTTTTCGGTTCATTGATTCACTCAGGCATTTCGCACTTGTTGCCGCAACGATCAGACCGAGGGCGCCCATTGAATAGTTATAAACTTTCCAAAGCCATTCAGAAACACTTTTAGGCCAAGTGAAACCCAACACTTCCGGCACAGCGGCGGTGAGGATAAAAATGCTGGCGAATAAAATAACAGGCATGGCAGTTAAGAAGCCGTCGCGGATCGCGCCTAAATAAATGTTTCTTGAGATTTTTTCAAAAAACGGTTTTCCCTTTTCGATTTGCTTGATGATACCGTTCATTTTTCCACTCCTTATCGGCGGCTTCGGTAGAGTTCTATAAAATCCTGAATAAGATCACGGAGCAAAAGGGTTGTCATCAAGTGGTCCTGACCGTGAACGAAAATAAACCCTAATTCCATGTCCTTGCCGTCAGCTTCTTCAGCTAACATTTTCGTTTGCGCATTGTGGGCGAGGGTTAAATTTTCATCGGCGCTTTTCAATGCTGCTTCCGTGTTTTCGAAGTTTCCGGCACGGACTTCTTTCAGGACTTTCAATAAAGTGCTTCTGGCGTCGCCGGCATAGGCGACGATTTCAAAACCGAGCATCTGCAATTCTTCCTTTGTCATGAAAAAAACCTCCTAAAGACGGCACACATGATGAAAAGAGACTCTTTTCACCATGTATGATCGTTAAATGATTGTTTTTGTTTCACTTACAAGTTTGTACCAGTAGGCCGATTCTTTCGGATATCGTTTTTGGGTGTCAAAGTCGACGTAAAAAAGACCGTAACGTTTGTTGTAGCCGTTGGTCCATGAAAATAAATCCATTAAGGACCATAAGAAGTACCCCTTTACATTGACTCCGTCGGTAATCGCTTTACTGACGGCTTCTAAATAGACTTTTAAATAGTCGATTCTTGCCTTATCCATAATGATGCCGTCTTCAAACTCATCTTTATAGCCCATGCCGTTTTCGGTAATGTACATTTTGTTATATTGCGGATAGTCCCGTTTGATGCGCATCAGCATGTCATACATGCCTTCAGGATAAATGAGCCAGTCCCAATCGGTCCGTTTCAGGCCTTCTTTGTAAATTCTTTCGCCGATTCCTTTTACTTTATAGACCGAAGTGCCCTTATCGCCCGTTCCGTTATGGTGAATAACGGTTTCTCCGTCGTACGCTTTGACGAAATGGCATTGATAATGATTGATGCCGAGATAATCATTGCGCGTTGAAGCTTTTTTCATCACGTCAAAGTCACTGTCTGAAAACTTGTATGAAGCGCCGTTTGCCTCACAGATTTCATCCAGAGCCCGCATGGTTTCCTCAGAATAATAGCCGAGGTAGGTGGCGTCGAGGAGGAATCTCACTGATAACGCGTCATCCAGAAAACAGGCGTGGCGGTCTTCTTCTGAGTCGCTGGCGGGATATTTTGTTTCCAATGAGTGGACGACACCGATTTCTCCCGGATAGCCGCCGTCTTTAAAAAGATTGACGGTCATCGCATGCGCTACCATCATGTGATGGAGGCATTGAATGACTTTTGTGATATCACTTTTAACAGATGGCGGGAAAACCCCGAGTAAATACTGGTTGGTGGCTGTGGGATAAATTTCGTTAAACGTGCTCCAATATCTGATTTCGCTGAATTCTTTAAAGCAAAACTCCGCATAGCTGACAAACGCTTCTATTGCAGCGCGGTTGAGGAAATCTCCCTGGTCAAATAATCCTTTCGGTGTATCGAAATGATGCAGCGTGACAAAAGGGGTGACGTTGCGTTTATGGCACTCTGAGAAAATACGATGATAGTAATCAACACCTTCCTGATTGATTTTGCCCGTGCCGTCAGGGAAAATTCTCGTCCAGGCTATAGAAAGGCGGATGCCGTTTATTCCGAATTTTTCACATAGTTTAATATCTTCCGGAAACTGGCGGTAAAAATCACTTGCCGGATCAGGGCTGAATCTTCCCTGTTTTTCAAGAAATTCATCCCAGGCCACAGGCCCTTTGCCGCCTTCTTTTGTGGCGCCTTCCGTTTGATATGCCGCAGTCGCCCCGCCGAAAATAAAGTCATGAGGTAATTTGAGCATTACTGAATCCTCCTTCGCCAATGTGTGAATTGAAGTTTGTTAATGTTTGTAATTGTTATCTTTTGTTTAATAGTAAACGCATACATTTTTGTTGTCAATAGCTTCATAAAGAAATAAAATCTGTTTTCATAGGGGTTATATAAGTTTTTCGTTGTTTTATATGTTGATTATGTTGTTTGTTAGTGTTTGTTTTTGTTGACCGGATAGCCGCGGTGTGTTAGATTGTGTGTAAAGTTGAGGGGATGATTGAACATGTTAAAAAAAGAGCGTCTTTTAAAAATCATCGATATCGTAAACTCGCGGGGGTTTATTACGGTGAGTGATATTATCGATGAACTGGATGTTTCTGATATGACAGTGAGAAGAGATCTGGACGAGCTGGATAAGGCCGGAAAAATCGTACGTATTCACGGAGGCGCACAGAGCATATCTTATTCCATTGATCACGAATTATCGCATAATGAAAAACTGGGTGTTCAAATGGATGAGAAGGGGAAGATCGCGGAACTCGCAGCTTCATATGTAAATGACGGCGATACCGTTTTTTTAGGGCCCGGCACGACGATTGAACTTTTAGCCAAACACCTGCTGCATAAGCGAATCAGGATTATCACAAACAACTATCCCGTATTTGATATTTTAAAACATGGTGACACTGCGGATACCATCCTGATTGGCGGCGATTTCCGAAAAAATACCGGTGCCTTCGTCGGGCCCATCGTGAACGGCAATCTGCAGAAATTCAATTTTACGAAAGCCTTCATCAGCGCCAACGGCATACATAATGATGAGATTTCTTCTTACAGCATTGAAGAAGGGGAAGCTCATCAAATCGCGCTGAATAATTCGCGGACGAAATTTTTGCTGGCGGATAATAAAAAATTCAACCGGGAAGATTTTTACGTGTTCTATAACTTACATGATATGGATTATCTGATTACGGATGATAAAGTGATGAAAGATGTTCAAATTCATTACGAGCAATATGTAGATGTCAAAATCGCAAAAAAATAAAAAAGGCGGGCGGTTCAATGAAAGGGGTTATTTTTGATTTTAACGGCACGATGTTTCAAGATTCGCATCTGCACGAAAAAGCATGGTTTTTCATGGTGAAAAAATACGCGCCGAAAACCATTTCTGATGAAGAGATTTTCGTTAACATTCACGGGAGAACAAACAGTGAAATCCTGACGTATTTTATTTCCGGCGATTTAACAAATGAAGAAATCAAGAAGCTGTCTTTTGAAAAAGAAGCCTACTACAGAGAATTATGCCTTGAAAACAAAGATGAGTTAAAGCTGACGAAGGGACTGACCGGCGTATTGAACCATCTGAAAAAATCAGAAACGCCAATGACCATTGCCACGGCTACGGTAAAGGAAAATGTCGAGTTTTACTTTGACGTCTTTCAGTTGGATCGGTGGTTTGATTTTGACAAAGTCACGTTTGATGACGGGAGCTTCCCCGGAAAACCGGCGCCGGATATTTTTCTCATCGCATCGGAAAAGTTAGGCCTCAGACCTGAAGAATGCGTAGTCATTGAAGATGCCTTTTCGGGGCTCACAGCGGCGAAAAAAGCAGGTGCAGGCAAGATTATAGCCATTGATCCTCTCGGGAAAAACCGCGCGCTATTTGAAGAAAAACAGCTGGCGGGTGACGGGATACTGACAGATTTCACCTCGTTTTTTGAGGTGATTGCCGGACATTCTGTTTGAGAGATGCAGTTGGATTGAGAGTGATCTTTACTTTAATGTGATATGCCTTTGATTGAAGCTATTATGAGCTTCATTAAGGATTCATCGAGAGGTGTTATTCTATATTACTCTTATGTACTAAGTTTTTAGTAAACTGCTGGCCGATAACCGAGAAGTGAAAACCAAATCACTTTTAAATTGAGAGGCTTTTTCAATATTTCTTTGATCGAAAGTAAGTGATCTTGGATCGCTTAGTTAAATGAATCTCTTGTCATATGATCGCCATCTATAAATGAGAATTATCACAAAGATGAGAGGAATGAATAAATTGACAGAGAAATATGAAAAGTGGACAAGATTACTTGATATGATTGAACCTAATTATGCTTTTGAATCAGCTGTTGTGGGTAACTCCATTTATGTATTAGGAGGTGCACGTAATCAAGAATATAACAAAAATTATAGTTTTGACACCATAAGTCAAAAATGGACGCAAGGATTAGATATACCCACGCCCAGGGTAGGTTCATGTACAGCAGTAATAGGTAATTATATTTATGTATTGGGCGGTTATAAGGGAGCAAATGTTTACAGCTCTGTAGATGTTTATGATACTAAAACAAATACATGGGGAAGTGCACCTGATATTCCGACCCCGACCTGCCATGCATCAGCCGCTGTTATTAACGATACAATTTATTTGATTGGGGGATTCGACACCGATGCTGCTCATTCGCAACATTATGCTTTTGATACTTTATCCAAAACTTGGAGTGTTAAAAAAGCGCCCCCAATTAATATATATGCAACAGAAACTGAAGTTTTTAACGGAAAGATTTATTTAGTTGGTGGGCAAACTAAAGAAGTAGTTCAAGGACATATCAGAAGCGATCTAAACGAATATATTTACGAATATGATCCTGTTTTGGATAGATGGAATCGTAAAAAATTTTTAGGACCTTTGCAAAATACATCAACGGCTGTCCTTAATAATAAGATTTACATTATTGGCGGTAGAAAAAATCCAAGTGTGATTGAGCCTTTAACAAAAGTATATGATCCAATTAAAGATGAAATTAGCGTAGAAAAACCCTATCCTTTTGAAAGATATGATGCCAGAATAGCCGCAGTTGGAGACAATCTTTATCTTTTTGGCGGTCTAACGCCGTCTGGATATGCATTAGAATATCTGCATGCTCTTACTCTGGTAAAAACCGAAGAGGATAAAGATGGAGAACCAAAGAATCCTGAGGAACCACCAAATAAACAGCCCGCCAGTAATCGGGCAATTCTTCTTGTTACAATGACCACAGGTCTTGAGAAAGAATTTGATCTTTCAATGGAAGAGATTAAAGATTTTATCAGATGGTATGATCAAAAAAGTTCTGGAATAGGCTTATCTAGATATGTTATCGAGAAGCACTATAATAATATAGGCCCTTTTCAAAATAGAAGGGACCATATTGTTTTTGGGAACATTCTTACTTTTAATGTGAATGAATACACTTTAGATAAATAAATAATTACCTGTTTCCTTCTGCAGCCCTCTTTTTAAAAAGAGGGCTTTTTTTATGAGGTGCTTATTCTTTTTCAGTTGCGCTTTTGTTTTTGTATAATGATTTTCTCATTGAAGGCGGCATTTTTTGGATCAGAAAGTGTTCGCCTTAATTGAGATATTGGTTGAATTTATAGATTCGCAGAGATAAAGGGAGTCGTAAAAGATATGCCGTTTGCGGATTTCAGCCTGTCTTTTGAGAAGGATCATTCTTCAATGACGCTTATTTCCCCTGTACCGAAAAAAAGTGAAACACGTTCTCCTCGCTTTTCATAGGTTTTGATAAGTCCTTCCTGCCCTTTAAGTTTCCAGCCTTTTTCGGCTATTTCCAATTGGTATAAACCGCTCGGACCTTCTTCTTCTTTTGCGAAACGGTATGTATAGTTTGAAACGTATTTTCCTTTTTCATATTCCTTTGTTTTGCTGTGTATAGCAAATAATGGAACCGGGAAATCCGGGTGAGAAACAGATGCTTTATATCCTCCCAAAATAAATAAGCTAAATAACAATAATATAAAAAACCACAGAATATATTTCATAAAACCTCCTTATGTCAATTAGTCGGTGCATTTTAAAAAAAGATACACAGCATGATTGGGGTGTAAAAGCGGGTAAGAAGATAAGGAAAGGAGAGAGACGGATGGAACTTGATTTTGTGATTCGTCTGGCGGTTGCGGGTCTGCTTGGGGCTCTTATTGGATTGGAGAGAGAATTCAGGGCGAAGGAAGCCGGTTTGAGGACGCATTTTTTAGTGGCCGTCGGAAGCGCCTTGATGATGATCGTTTCCAAATACGGCTTTTTTGATTTGTTATCCAACAGCCATACGTCCTTTGATCCGAGCCGGGTGGCGGCGCAGGTCGTCAGCGGCGTCGGATTTTTAGGAGCCGGCACGATTATTTTGCAGCGGCATGTCGTGCGGGGGCTTACGACGGCCGCGGGGATTTGGGCTACGTCGGGCATCGGGCTGACGATCGGGGCAGGTATGTATGTCATCGGCATCAGCGGCACGATTTTGGCGTTAATCGGGCTTGAACTGTTAAATTTTCTGTTTAAACCGGCGGCGCATTCTTTGTCTGTCAGTTTCAGAATTGAGGAGAAAGCCGTCATGCATGATATTTTAACTTCTCTTGAGGAAAAAGGAATTCTTATTACGTCCTATGAATTGAATAAGGCGGTGCTTGAAGTGAAGGGAAGGGTGAAAAGCAAAAGCGGGAAAGCGGCAGTAATGGAAAAAGTTCAAGCTCTCCCGTATATTCTGTCGGTCAAAGTTGAATAGCAGACAGGGGAAGCCTCCTGTCTGCGGTCATTTCTTTTAAAACATTAATACCAAGGATAGAACGGGATATACGGCCGCGGATAGTATGGATACGGTCTGGGGAAATAATAAGGCGGCCGTGGATAGTATGGATATGGTCTGGGGAAATAATAAGGCGGTCGCGGATAATGATATGGCACCCGTTCGTGGCTCTCGGCTGTGTATTCATGATAGAAAGGATCGTACAAGAGGAAAACCTCCTTTTCAAATGTTGGTTCCGTTTACCTTATTCCTGTATGCCAGGTATGGTGTACGTACAACGGGCAAAAAAAAGACGCCGGTTATCATCCGGCATCTTTTTTTACACTTTCACATCAATTGAATGTCCGGCAGTCGGGTGCTGGGACGGCAGCATTTTCACTGTTTCTTCCGCCGCAGCCTGTGCATGCTGCATGACCGTTTTTGTTAAAGCGATATTTACATTCTGCGCCAGAGATGCTTGGTGCATAGCGATTGATAACGCAGGGATATCCATAGCTTCCACCTCCTTATCCCTTCATATCGGCGGCATGCTCCGATTATGAAGGGGACTGGCGGTTTCTTTTTACGGCCCATTCTAAAAATGCGGCAGCGCATACCCCGAGGGTATAGGCGAAAATGTCACTCCAGACAAATTGCCAGCCGAGGATCAGCCCGCCGAGCGTGCTGCTTCTGATTGCGTCAATCCAAGGCGCGTGATACAGCTGGCTGCATTCAATCAGACAGCAAAACGAGAGGCTCAAAAATGCGGCTGTTTCCGTCCGGATGTTCCGAAACAGAAGCCCGAATCCTGTAAAAATCATTGCCGCCCACAAGGCATCTCCTAAATAAGCGTTTATGATGCCGGGCAATAGGGCGGTGATGTATGCGGTTCTGGACAGCAAACCGAGGGCGATGATAAAAACGGTACATATTCCGTATGTCAATGGATATCTATTCACTTCACACTGTTCCCCTTTTTTTGTACTCCCATGTATTGTAAGGAACGACGGAAAAGCTGTCTATGAAAAAACGGCCCGGGAGGCCGCTTTTTTTGCGTTATCTGGCTTTTAGGTTGACGTGGTCTGCTTTTTGGTCACTGCCGATGACGAAGCGGAGCTCATACTGCCCCGTATGGTAGACGTAATCTGTTTCGCCCGTTTTTGGCACTGTCAGGATTTTGTCAGCGCTGCCGATTTGTTTGCTTAAGACGTCAGGTGTGACGCTGCCGAGGTTTAAGCGCCGCTCGACCCCTGTTCCGAAATAGCGTATTTCCGAGATTTTTCCGTTTTTATGATAGGAAAATCCATAACCGGGGTTTCCCATGTTCCAGCTGTATAAATCAAATGGATTGCGGCTGTCTGCTTTTTGTTCCGGCTCGCCGATTTTATCGTAAACGTCCTGTCTTGTGCTTTGGTTGATTTTCAGGCCTCTCACATTTTGCGGCATTTCCCCTTTAAACGCCGATTGGTAAAGGCTGTTCACCAGTTCTTGTGCACGTTGGTTTTCCGTTTTTGAAGCGGCTGCGGCATGGACGGGCTGTGTAACCGAAAATGCTTCTGCGCCGAATGCGCATCCCGTGAGCATTACTGCCGATAATCCCGTGGCGAGTGTTTTTTTCTTCAACATATGTGAACGCCTCCTTTTTACCGCTCATACCCGTATGTTTCATGAGATAAACGAGATGTTTTAGTGAAAGGCCGGCTGGGAATCATAGAGGATGTATAGAGGGGTACAGAAAGGGGAAAAGAAAATGGCTGGTACAAAGAAAGTTACAATCAATGGGGTTGAAATGGAAGCGCCGGACGGCCAAACCGTTTTGCAGCTTTTGAACAATAGTTCAATTGACGTGCCGCACGTGTGTTATCATCCGAGTCTCGGGCCGATTGAAACGTGCGATACCTGTATCGTCAATGTTAACGGGGAACTGGTGCGTTCGTGTTCCGCGCAAATAAAGGACGGAGATGTCATCGATACGCTTTCGTCCGATGTGAAAAAAGCGCAGATTATCGGCATGGACAACATTTTGCACAACCATGAATTGTACTGCACGGTCTGTGATTACAACAATGGGAGCTGCGAAGTACATAATACCGTAAAGGAAATGAAAATCAATCATCAAAGCATTCCGTTCGATCAAAAACCGTATCCTAAAGATGAATCAAATCCGTTTTACCGATATGATCCCGACCAGTGCATTTTGTGCGGACGCTGCGTCGAAGCCTGTCAGGACGTACAGGTAACCGAAACCTTAAGCATTGATTGGGAGCGGAAACGCCCGCGGGTCATTTGGGATCAGGATGTGCCGATCAATGAATCATCATGTGTTTCCTGCGGACATTGTTCGACGGTATGTCCGTGCAATGCCATGATGGAAAAAGGCATGGAAGGCGAAGCGGGGTATTTAACAGGCATTAACCAAGAGACGCTTCGGCCGATGATTGACATCACAAAGGGCGTCGAAACCGGATACGGATCGATTTTGGCCATATCGGACATGGAATCGGCCATGCGGGATGAAAGAATCAAGAAAACGAAAACCGTATGCACTTACTGTGGTGTAGGCTGCAGTTTTGATATATGGACGAAAGGAAGAGACATTTTAAAGGTCGAGCCTCAGGCCGAGGCGCCCGCAAATGGCATTTCGACGTGTGTGAAAGGGAAATTCGGCTGGGATTTCGTCAATAGTGAAAAGCGCCTTACCAAACCGCTTATCCGGGAAGGAGACTCGTTTCGGGAGGCGGAATGGGATGAAGCGCTGCAGCTGATCGCTGATAAATTTACCGATATAAAAGAACATTTCGGCCCGGACGCACTTGCCTTTATCACATCTTCCAAATGCACGAATGAAGAATCATACGTGATGCAGAAGCTTGCAAGAGCCGTCATCGGCACAAATAATGTCGACAACTGCTCACGCTACTGCCAGTCTCCCGCCACGGCCGGATTGTTCAGAACGGTCGGATACGGCGGTGATTCAGGGTCGATTACAGATATAGAAAAAGCTGAGCTCGTGCTGATTATCGGTTCAAATACGTCTGAGTCTCACCCCGTCCTGTCCACACGCATTAAACGTTCTCATAAACTGCACGGACAGAAGCTCGTCGTCGCTGACTTGCGAAAACATGAAATGGCCGAGCGCTCCGATGTGTTTTTCCAGCCGCGTGCCGGATCAGATATTGTCTGGCTGAATGCCGTATCGAAATATCTGCTTGATCACGATTTGGCGGATACTGCATTTCTGAAGGAGAGAGTGAACGGATTAGATGAATTCGTGAAAAGCCTTGAACCTTATACAATGGAATATGCGGAAAAACATACCGGTGTGGATAAGGATACCCTAATCAAAGTGGCCCGGATGATTCATGAAGCCGGCAGCGTGTGCGCACTGTGGGCGATGGGGGTCACCCAGCATATCGGAGGTAGTGATACGAGCACGGCCATTTCCAACATGCTTCTTGTGACCGGAAATTACGGCAAGCCCGGCGCAGGCTCATATCCGCTTCGGGGCCATAATAACGTGCAGGGAGCCAGTGATTTCGGCAGTATGCCTGACAGCTTCCCCGGCTATGAAAAAGTAACGGATGAAAAAGCCCGCAAAAAGTATGAACAGGGCTGGGGAACAGACCTGCCGAAAGAAATCGGAATGACAAATCATGAAATGATCGAAGGCATCCACTCAGGAAAACTGAAGTCCATGTACTTAAAAGGAGAAGAAATGGGGCTTGTCGACTCCAATATTAACCATGTTCATGCCGCATTTGAAAAGCTTGATTTCTTCGTTGTGCAGGATATCTTTCTTTCGCGTACGGCCGAGTTCGCCGATGTCGTGCTTCCGGCAAGCCCGAGCCTTGAAAAAGAAGGGACGTTTACGAATACGGAACGGAGGGTGCAGCGCCTTTACGAAGTGTTTGAACCGCTGGGCGATTCAAAGCCTGATTGGCAGATCATTACGGACATCGCCAACCGTCTGGGCGCTGATTGGCACTATGAACATCCGGCAGACATTATGGAAGAAGCGGCAATGCTTTCGCCGCTCTACGCAGGCGTCACTTACGAACGTCTCGAAGGCTACAATTCACTGCAATGGCCGGTTGCAGCGGACGGAACCGATTCACCGCTTTTATTTACGGATAAGTTCCCGTTTTCAGACGGCAAAGCGATTCTATATCCCGTTCAGTGGACCGAGCCGAAAGAATTTGGTGAAGAATATGATATCCATGTGAATAACGGGAGGCTGCTCGAGCATTTTCACGAAGGGAATCTGACTTACCGATCAAAAGGAATATCCGAAAAAACACCGAGTGTGTTCCTTGAGGTCTCGCCCGAACTCGCCGAAGAAAGAGGGCTGGAAGACGGAACGCTTGTCCGTCTGACATCACCGTACGGAAATGTGAAAGTCAAATGCGTCATCACAGACAGGGTAAAAGGCAAACAAGTCTATCTCCCGATGAACGATTCAAAAGACGCCGCCATTAACCTTTTGACAAGCAGCTATGCCGATAAGGATACCGATACACCGGCTTATAAAGAAACATCAGCGAAGATGGAGATTTTGAAAAAAGAAGGCGTTAATCCGCTTCCGAAAATCAATTTCCGTTACGGAAACCCGCAGCCGCAGATCGGTGTCCGGGTTGATCGGAAATGGGCGCGTAAAGATTATGTATTTCCGGGAGACGCCGTAAAAAGGGGGAAACAGCAAAATGGGTAAAGCAATCAGCGGCATCCGAAAACAGACCGTCACAGAAGAAGACAAACGAAAAAAGGACTTAGAAGAGATCGAGACGGCTCTTTTACGAAATAAAGACGCGATTTTGGAATCTCTGCACATTCTTCAGCACATGAACGAGCGCGGCGTTTTGGCGCTTCTGCGCGGGCTCTTCGGCCAGGGAGACAAAGTGATGGATATCCTCGTGAAGAAGGCGAATACTCCGGAAACGGCCAATATGCTGAAAAATCTCCTGCTGTTAAGCGGCGTTCTCGGCATGCTCGATGTAAAACAGCTTGAGCCGTTTATCGTTAAAATCAATGCGGGGGTCACAAAGGCCGTCGAGGAAAAAGACAGCGGCAGGAAGACCGGGTATTTTGATATCGTCCGCGCTTTAAAAGACCCGGAAATCAACAAGGCCGTCACTCTGCTGTTTTCTTTCCTGAAAGGCATGGGCGCTGATACGGACGATATGGAAAGAAATACGCAGCCTCCTGAAGACCAAAAGCAGCACCAGAAACCGCAGACGAATGAGTGAACATATCTCCCGAGCCTGGCCGAAGGCTCGGGTTTTTTGTGCGCTTCTCCTGTTTTCTTGGGAGAAATTTCACCTCCGGATTCATGACTTTTGTTGTGTTATGTTAATAGTTAAGGTTATGAATAGAAAAAAATTGAAAATATGTGCTAGGATAAAATTCAAGGTACGTCAACTATTCAAATATGAAACAATCAGGAGTGATGAAACATGAGTAAGCTGAGGAGCACGAGACAAGCCATCCAAAGAACCCTGATGAAAGGAAAAAACGGCCTGGACGTATACAACCCTTTTCCTTGGTACGAAAAAATGAGACGGGAAAGCCCTATACACTTTGATGAAGAAACGAAGGTTTGGAGTGTGTTTTTATACGATGATGTCAAAAAAGTCATCAGTGATAAAGAGACGTTCTCAAGCCTCATGACTGATGTGAAAAGCTCGATTGCAAAGTCCATGCTGAATATGGACCCGCCGAAGCATACCCAAATCAGATCCGCCGTCAATCGCGCTTTCACTCCCCGCGTCTTGAAGGAATGGGAGCCGAGAATTAAAGACATTACCGATCATCTCCTGAAACAGGCAAAGAACAAAGGGCGGATTGATATCGTTAAAGATCTCTCTTACCCTTTGCCGGTCATGGTGATTTCAGAATTATTAGGCGTTCCGTCCGAACGTATGGATCAGTTTAAAAAATGGTCGGACATTCTCGTCAGCATGCCGAAAGATGCGAGTCCTGAAGCGGCGGAGAAAAATCAGCAGGAACGTGACCAATGTGAGGCGGAGCTGGCGGCGTTTTTTGCGGAAATAATAGAAAGCAAACGAAAACAGCCCGGCCAAGACATTATTTCTATTTTGATAAAAGAGGAAGAAGAGGGAGAGAAGCTCACGGCAGAAGATCTGATCCCGTTTTGCAACCTGCTTTTAGTGGCGGGAAATGAAACAACGACTAATCTCATTTCAAATGCGGTTTACAGCATATTAGAGACGCCCGGCCTTTATGAAGTGCTGAGACAGGACCCTTCTCTCATCGCGCAAACGGTGGAAGAGACGCTGCGTTTTCGCGCTCCCGCTCCGTTTGTCAGAAGGACGGTCCGGCACGACACTGAACTGCGCGGACGCCGCTTGAAAAGCGGGGAGATCGTTCTCTGCTACGTTGCATCTGCCAACCGTGATGAAAACAAATTTGAGAAGGCGGGCGTATTTGATATTCATCGCCAATCGAATCCGCACCTTTCCTTCGGATTCGGCGTACACTTCTGCTTAGGCGCTCCGCTTGCCAGACTTGAAGCGGAAGTGGCGCTGAAAGGAATTGTAAAAGCCTTTTCACACCTTGAGCCGGTCCGGATTGAGCCGATCCGAAACAGTGTCATGTACGGGCTGGAGTCTTTAGAAGCGGAGATAAACGAAAATGAGGGAGAAGAAAAATGATGAGAAAAACACACATCGCCATTATTAATGTGGCCGCTCACGGTCATGTCAATCCCACGCTGCCTGTAGCCGAGGAACTTGTCAATCGCGGGTATAAAGTGACATTCGCTACGACTGAGGAATTCGAAGCTTCCGTTGCCAAAACGGGCGCCATTCCCGTTTTATACCGCACAAGCATAAAGGCGGACCCGGAGACGATAAAAGAACGGGTAAATAAAAATGATGCGTTTGTGATGTTTCTGGAAGAAGCGGTTGAAGTGCTTCCGCAGCTGGAAGAGCTGTACAAAGACGACCTTCCTGACATCGTCCTGTTTGATTTTTTAGCTCTTGCCGGAAAATTGTTTGCGGATAATGGCGGCATCCCGGCCGTAAAGTTCTGCCCGAGCTATGCAATGAATGAGTATTTTCAATTAGGAAGAGACGAAGAAACACTGGAAGCGGCCAAACAGGCGATAGAAGAATACCAGGAGCAGATTGAAAATGAACAATTGAAACGGATGACAATGGAAGAATTTTTCATGCCTGAAAAACTGAATATTGTCTTTATGCCAAGGGCCTTTCAGCCGAAACAGGAAACCTTTGATGAACGATTCTGTTTTGCGGGTCCGTCTCTTGGAGAACGCACAAATACGGGAAGTCTGGAAATTGATGCAGCCGATGACCGTCCGCTTATGCTCATCTCACTGGGAACGGCGTTTAACGCCTGGCCTGAATTTTACCAGATGTGTATTGACGCGTTTCGGGACTCGGACTGGCGGGTTATTATGTCAGTCGGCACAACAATTGATCCGGAAAGTTTTTCGGATGTCCCCGATCACTTTATCATCCGCCAGCACGTTCCTCAGCTTGATGTGCTGGAGAAAGCAAAGCTGTTCGTATCTCACGGCGGGATGAACAGTACAATGGAGGCGATGAATGCGGGTGTCCCGCTCGTTGTCGTTCCGCAAATGCACGAACAAGAGGTCACCGCAAAGCGTGTGGATGAATTGGGGCTTGGCGTGCATCTGCCGCCGAAAGAAGTCACTGTGGCCCGTTTGCAAAAAGACGTTCAAAACGTATACGGCGATAAAAACATCCTCAGCCGCGTGAAAAGCATGCAGCAGAAAATAGAAGAAACCGGCGGCCCCAAACAGGCTGTTTGCGCCATTGAAGAATTTTTGAAAAAGGCGGCCGTCGAAAATTGATTGAGAAACAGGCAGCGCACCGGAAGACGGCTGCCTGTTTTGTTATATGTTTTTCTTCATGCCGCATCTCCGGCATTCCCTCAAAAATTTTCCGCCCTTCACTGAGCTTTTAAACAGCGTGTAGTCGCAATTGTCACATCGGCCGCTGTGAACATCAGGATATTCATTGAACTCATAAATGACCGAAGTATCGTATCCTTTTGTCTCGAACTCTTTTTTTGTTTCCATGATTGAAAATCCCTCCGCGAATCAAATCGTTCTGCCCGGTTAATGATACAGCAACTGCACGGGGGATTCAACGGGAGCATAGCTTGATTTTCCCGGCTGATTGCGTAACAATAATAGAAATAAATGACGGCCTGCCATAGGGCGCCCGGCATCTGAAGGGAAGAAGAAAACAGCGATGGGAAAAGGATTGAACGGGAAACGGATTGCCATCGGCGGTTCGCGGAAAACAGAAGAGATCACAAGATTAATAGAAAAGCAGGGCGGAACGGCGGTCGTCCGTTCCCTCCAAGGAACCGTATACCTGGCGGAGGATCAAATTGAACCCGACGTAAGAACATTTGCCGGGCAAAAAGCCGACTGGGTAATATTCACCACAGGCATCGGTACGGAAACGTTATTGTCGGTATCGGAAAAAATCGGTCTGAAAGAAGAATTTTTAGCGGCCGTTCATGAAGCGAAAATCGGCTGCAGAGGCTATAAAACATATGCGGCCTTAAAAAAGCTCGGCATCACGCCGCATGCCTCAGATGAAGACGGTACAACAAGAGGGCTGATCCGCTCCTTGGAACGATTTGACTTTAAAGATAAAAAAGTCATGATACAGCTTCATGGCGAAAAAGCGCCGGTCTTAACGCAGTTCCTTGAGAAAAACGGAGCGGAGGTATTCCCTGTTCTGCCGTATCAGCATATTCCGCCTGAAAGGGAGACGGTTGATAAACTGCTGGGAGAGCTGTTAAACGGAGAGGTCGATGCCGTATGTTTTACAACAGCCATTCAAGTGCGCTCTCTCTTTGATTATGCAAAAGAAAAAGGATCCACAAAAGAATTGCAGCAGGCATTCGAAAAACAAGTGCTTGCCGCCGCAGTCGGCAAAGTGACGGCTGAAGCGATCCGGGATGAAGGGGTAAAGAGGGTCCTTGCTCCGGACATTGAGCGGATGGGAGCGATGATTATTGAATTATCCCGTTACTATGAATCTCTGACCTTGTCATAAACCATCATTCAGCAGGGAAAAAAGCCTACGCTTCCCTGCTGAATTTTTTTAATTGCCAGTGTTCCGTGAAAAGGGAAGGATATGTCAAGGCGCTGAGTATGATACATGTAAGAAGAGCGGAGGCCATCGTTGTAAAAACGATCAGCAGCTGAAAGCGCACCGCCTGTATCGGATCAGCCCCCGCTAAAATCTGCCCCGTCATCATGCCGGGAAGCTGAACGAGACCCAATGTTTTCTGGCTTTCAAGCGTCGGGATCATACTGAGCTTCATACTGGACGTCAATATCTGCCGGACGGCCTGCTTAGGCGTTCCTCCGAGAGAGAGAATCAGCTGGATTTCTTCTTTCCGCAGGTCTGCTTCCGAACTGAGCCTGCTTAAAAACAGGCTTGAGAGCACCATGGAGTTTCCGATGACCATGCCGCTTATCGGAATGACATATCTTGAAGTGAACGGAATGATGTGAAGGGTCAGTAAAAGTCCCTGCGTCACGGTTTCCGCGATCGCCAGTGTCAGAAAAACGCGCCAAAATGAGCCGATCCGCATTTTTTTCCGTTTGGAGACATTGTGCGAAGCGGCCGTGAGCATGAGAAGCACCATTAATATGATAAATATCGGGTGATCACCGCGAAAAATCAATGACAGCACATAGCCGATGATGAGAAGCTGAATGACGGCCCTGACGGTTGCGACGATCATATCCTTTTCGACGCCGGCTTTAAAAGATTTAGACAGGAATAAAGCGATAATGACAAATATACTTGTCAATAACAGAGAAAGATCATTCATATCAGCACCCGCTCCCTTGTAAAAGCGCCCGGGCCTTTTCGTGTTTCGGTTCCTTAAAGAACGTTTTCGTTTCCGCGGTCTCTAAAAGCCGACCCTCAGCCATAAACCATACCGTATCGGATAACCGTTCCGCTTGTTCAAGGTTATGGGTGATCCACAGGACCGTCAGCTGTTTTTGCCGATGGAGTTTCGTAATCAGTTTCTCAATGATGAGAACGGATGACGGGTCCAGCGCCGAGGTGATTTCATCCAGCAGCAGGATGGACGGCAGTCCGGCGAGGGTTCGCGCTAATGAGAGCTTCTGCCGCTGGCCTCCGGATAATTCTTTTGCATTCCGATCCAGAAGCACGCGCGGAAGGTCTGTAAAATCTGCGAGCTCTTCAGGCGTATAGTGCTGTGCCCCGTGGAGTTTTTCTGCGAGCAGAAGGTTGTCCCGCACCGTTCCCTCGAGGACGGGAGCTGATTGAAATGCAAGGCCCGCGGTTTTTCTGAGCTCTCTGATGTCCCAGTGTCTTATTTCTTTTCCGAATACAAGCACTTCCCCTTCATCAGGTGTATTCATCAGATTGCACAGTGACAGCAATGTGCTTTTTCCCGCGCCGGAAGGGCCTATCAACGCCGTGATAGAACCTTTTTGAATATGTCCGGTTACACGGCTTAGGACATCAAAGGACGTATTGTTTTGTTCAAAGCGTTTGCCGGCTGACAGAAAAGATATTGCCGGAATTTCTTCTTTCATACAGGAGGACACCTTTCGTAAAAAAATCAGGAACCGGTGAGATTGGCTGACGTTTGCTCAGCCGTTTTCTGGTCTGTCTGCCGGGAAGCGAATGTATGCATGACCATTCCCGCAATAATAATGAACAGTCCGGCAAATGAAAGAAGTGACGGAAACGCCGCGGATAAAAAGACGATTTCGCCGATCAGTGCAAAAAGAACCTCTCCGGACTGCGTCGCTTCAACAGCAGCGAGCTTCTGCGGCTCATTCCTCACCATATCGGTGGCGCGGAAAAATAATACTGTTGCGATAACGCCAGAGCTGAGTGCGACGATAAAGGATTGGAATGACTGTCCCATTGACGGAAGCCCGTCTCTATGCCAGCCGAAAGCGGCGATCAAAAGCCAAAACGGAAGGCTTGCGAGCGTCATGCCGAGCACCCGCTGAAACGTATCGAGTTTTCCGCCGTATTGTTCCAGCATTTTGCGGTTGCCGAGCGGATAGGCAAAAGCGGCGATGACGACCGGCACCACGCTGAATAGTATCGTGCGGCCGGACAGAGAACCCGCATGCTGAAGCTGAATCAGACCGGCTCCGATCAGGATGATGACGGAAGTAACCAGCGAAATCAGCGGGATCTTTTGTCTGGCGGAAACCGGGCCCGCCGGTGAATGTTTTGTTTCGTAGAAAAACGGCGACAGAAGCACACCCGCGACAATTGTAATCTGCCACGTGCCGGCGATCAGCCAGCCCGGCCCATATGCCGCCGCAAACGTAATCGGGGCATAAAAAAGCACGAACCCGGTAAAACTCCACTTCAGCCAAAAAAACGGTTTTTTCCGGATTTCATGCCAGAGCGGCGCCCATTTTCCTTTCGCATAAACGATCAAAAATAAAAACGGAACCATAAAAAGAAAACGCAGGGAAGAGCTCCACATCCAGCTTCCGCCGGAAAGCTCCATCGCCCTGTTTAAAATAAATGTGACTGCAAAAAACAGAGATGCCAATATTCCGATCACGATGGCTTTCATTAAATCCCTCATTTTGACACATATTTTTTTATACTATACTATTCACCGGCAGGCTTCGCAATGGAATATGAGAAAATAGCGTTTTAACAAATGATGAATGGGAAACAGACATATACGGAGGTGAAAACAATGCAGAAAGAGGATATTCAAGTGCTTTATTTTGAAGATGACGGCCGCATTCCGAATAACCCGAATCTTCCGCTTGTTATTTATAAAGCGGTATTTAATGAAGAAACGGTGCAGAAAGCAGAGTCCGTCCTCAGCCGGCACGATTGGTCGAACAGCTGGACGGGCGGAGTATTTCCGTATCACCATTTTCACAGCACCACGCACGAAGTTCTTGTCGCGGTAAAAGGAAACGCGGTTTTGAGGTTCGGCGGGGAACAAGGAGCGGATGCCGTTCTTCAAACGGGGGACGCAGCGGTCATTCCGGCCGGCACCGGACATAAAAAACTGTCGGGCAGTTTTGATTTTACCGTGATCGGGGCTTATCCGGGCGGCCGGCAGTACGATACAAAAACGGAGAAAAATGATAGAACTTCAGAAGAAATCAGCCGTGTCCCCCTCCCGGAATGCGACCCCTTTACGGGAAAAACGGGCCCGCTATTAAAATTGTGGGAAAAATGACAGGGGAAAAGCGGATGGTCTGTAAAAAAATAGCCTAAAAGAAACGTTATTACACCCCCGCCATATAAATAATTTCATAAACGAAACAATTCACGTTCAAATTTTGTTCAAAAAGTGTTATTATATAAGAGTAAATCAAATTGGGGTTTTTTATGTTTGCTATTTTCAGAGAGGAAAAAGAAATTTTGACTTATTCAATTGTTTTTGTTGATATAAAAATAATACTGGATATGGCAAAGTGAAAAACTGGGTAGTAAACATTTATTTTTGTAAATGATTGTGCATGAATTCACAATCTTGCTTTTTCATGCTTTTCTGCATGAAGGGGGAAAGGCTACCCTTTCCAAAAAAATCAGCATACTGCTTATAGTAAAGGAGAATCGGATATGCCAGAAACAATCGATCAAACAAATGCATCTGTCAGCCAAGGCCAACGCGATCTTATTGATCAGCTGCTAAAACCTGAAGTTCAAGAATCACTGACTGTTTTAGTGGATCAGCTTCCAAAACTGACTGAGTTAGTAAATATTTTAACGAAGTCTTATGATTTTGCACAGTCTGTAGCGACAGACGAAGTATTGAAGAGCGATACAGTGGGTGCGCTTACAGAAATTCTTGAGCCGGTGAAAGAAACAGCGAAAGAAGTGGCGGCTACTGCGATCGAAGCAAAAGACCGCGCGGATGCAAGCAATGAAACGATCGGACTTTTCGGCCTGCTGCGCATGCTGAAAGATCCTCAAGCTCAAAAGCTGTTCCGTTTTGCTAACAGCTATCTTGAAATCATGAACGAAAAACAAAAATAATCTCAGATTCAAATTGATATAAAGGACGGAGGATATACGATGTCAAAACATATTGTCATTTTAGGCGCTGGTTACGGCGGAGTTCTTTCTGCTTTAACCGTTCGCAAACATTACAGTAAAGATGAAGCACGCGTAACCGTTGTGAACAAATACCCGACTCACCAAATCATTACGGAACTGCACCGCCTTGCAGCGGGCAACGTGTCTGAACAGGCTGTTGCTATGCCGCTTGAAAAACTTCTGAAAGGAAAAGACGTCGACATTAAAATCGCAGAAGTCAATTCTTTCTCAGTTGATAAGAAAGAAGTTGCCCTTTCTGACGGTTCTAAGCTGACTTATGACGCGCTTGTTGTCGGACTTGGTTCTGTTACGGCTTATTTCGGCATTCCTGGACTCGAAGAAAACAGCATGGTGCTGAAATCTGCTGCTGATGCCAACAAAGTATACAAACACGTGGAAGACCGTGTGCGTGAATACGCTAAAACGAAAAACGAAGCTGATGCAACAATCCTTATCGGCGGCGGCGGCTTAACAGGCGTTGAGCTTGTCGGTGAGCTTGCTGACATCATGCCGAACCTTACGAAAAAATACGGCGTAGATCCGAAAGCAATCAAACTGAAATTAGTAGAAGCAGGTCCGAAAATTCTTCCTGTTCTTCCTGATGACCTTATCGAACGCGCGACAAAAAGTCTTGAAAAACGCGGCGTTGAGTTCTTAACAGGTCTTCCTGTTACAAATGTTGAAGGAAACGTTATTGATCTGAAAGACGGTTCAAAAGTCGTTGCCAACACATTTGTATGGACAGGCGGCGTACAAGGCAACCCGTTAGTCGGCGAATCCGGCCTTGAAGTGAACCGCGGCCGTGCGACGGTTAACGATTTCTTACAATCTACTTCTCATGAAGATGTATTCGTTGTCGGAGACAGCGCTGTATACTTTGCGCCGGACGGCCGTCCGTACCCGCCGACAGCGCAAATCGCTTGGCAGATGGGTGAACTTGTCGGTTACAACCTGTTCGCTTACTTAGAAGGAAAAACGCTTGAAACATTCAAGCCTGTAAACTCTGGTACGCTTGCAAGCCTCGGACGTAAAGACGCGGTTGCCATCATCGGAGCGAACTCTACTCCGCTGAAAGGTCTTCCGGCATCTTTAATGAAAGAAGCAAGTAACGTACGTTATTTAACACATATCAAAGGATTATTCAGCCTCGCTTACTAATCCTTAAAATCACACAGAAGACATTGCCGGACTTTCTCGGCAGTGTCTTTTTTTGCATGAAAATGTTAACGGATACAATTTTCTGAAAAATAAAATAAAAATGATTGATATGTGAGAAAGAGGAAGCTAAAATAAAAAAGAACCATTTTGTTAACGTTAACATTTTTAAGAGGGAGGATGAAAGTGTGAAAGCTTTTATGGGTGATGATTTTTTACTGGATAGTACAACGGCCGTAAAGCTGTACAGGGAATACGCCGAAAACATGCCGATCATTGATTATCACTGTCACTTAAGCCCAAAGGAAATCTATGAAAATAAAACCTTCGCAACGATTACGGAGGCATGGCTTTACGGTGACCACTACAAGTGGCGGATCATGAGGGCCAACGGCATTGAAGAGCGCTGCATTACCGGAAACGCATCAGATGAAGAGAAGTTTTTCGCCTGGGCAAAAACGGTGCCGATGGCGATAGGCAATCCGCTGTACAGCTGGACGCATTTAGAGCTGCAGCGCTGGTTCGGCATTTATGACGTATTGAATGAAAAAACGGCCGCGGCAATTTGGAAAAAAACGAATGAGCTCCTGCAGGGAGACGGGTTTGGCGCAAGGGATCTCATTCTGAAATCAAATGTCAAAGTCATTTGCACAACCGACGATCCTGCCGATGCGCTGACATACCACCAACTGTTGAAAGAAAGTGATTTTCCGGTTCAAGTGCTGCCCGGATTTCGGCCTGACAAAGGACTGGACATCAGCAGCCCGGGTTTTGCCGATTGGGTCCGTTCGCTGGAGAGCGCTTCCGGAATGGCTGTCACCACCTACCAATCGTATTTAGATGCGTTAGAATCCCGCGTCCGCTTTTTTCACAATGCCGGGGGAAGAGTGTCGGATCATGCGTTAGATCAAATGGTTTATGCCGAGACGACCGAAGAGGAAGCGGCCCGGATTTTTGCAGCCGGATTAAGCGGAGAGCATGTGTCTTTTGAAGATGAAAAGAAATTCAGAACACGGACGCTGCAATATCTTTGCGGTCTTTACGCCGAACTGGACTGGGCGATGCAGTTCCATATAAACGCGTTAAGAAATACCAATACAAATAAGTTCAGCAGCCTCGGTCCTGATACGGGATATGACTCAATTAATGATGAACGTATCGCAAAACCGCTTGCCCGGCTGTTAGATTCCGCCGAAAAAAAGCGGCAATTGCCTAAAACGATTTTGTATTCTTTGAATCCGAATGACAACTATATTATCGCCAGCATGATCAACAGCTTTCAGGATGGGAAAACACCGGGGAAAATTCAATTCGGCACAGCCTGGTGGTTCAATGACACGAAAGATGGAATGCTCCAGCAAATGAAAGCGTTATCGAACATAGGCCTGTTCAGCCGTTTTATCGGGATGCTGACGGATTCAAGAAGTTTCCTGTCCTATCCCCGCCATGAATACTTCAGGCGGCTTGTCTGCACGCTGATCGGCGGCTGGGCGGAACAAGGCGAAGCGCCTTACGATATGGAGCTTTTAGGAAAGATTGTCGAGGGGATTTGTTACCGGAATGCTGAGGAATATTTCCGCTTTTAAAAATGGAATGAAAGAGGTGGCCTATGAGTAATGTGCCTGTCGTGACAGCACCTGCCGCAAAAGTGAAGGAGCATAAGCTGAGTCTGAAAGAAAAAGTATCCTATGGTTTTGGAGATTTTGGGAACGGATTTATGTTTGATCTCGGGCAGATCTATTTGCTGAAGTTTTTCACAGATGTCGCAGGCATTCCGGCAGCGTTCGCCGGCAGTATTTTTTTGGTCAGCAAGCTGTTTGCGGCTTTGACTGATCCGATTGTCGGCTCGGCCATTGACTATAGAAAAAAGATCGGACCCCGGGGGAAATTCAGGCCGTACTTATTATTCGGAAGTATTATTCTTGCGGTCATGACCGTATTGATTTTTGTGTCACCGGACGTGAGCGTCACCTGGAAGCTTGTGTACGCCTATGCTTCTTACATGCTGTGGGGGGTCGCTTATTCTTTCGTCAATATTCCGTACGGCTCCCTCGGCGCGGCCATTACACAGGATGCGGAGGACAGAACGGCGCTTTCCGCATTCCGCCAGATAGGCTCCCTCGGCGCGCTGCTCATTACAAGTGTCATCGTCATCCCGATTCTTGTTCATTTTGATAACGTTCACATCGGCTACCCGGCAGTCATGGGAATGATGGCCGTAATCGGAATCGCGGGATTTATGATCTGCTACCGAAACTGCAAAGAAAGAATTATCGTCCGTGAAGCGCCGAAAGAAAAGCTGTCCGTCATGTCGGTTTTCAAATGCTTTATCGGCAACAAACCGCTTCTGACCGTCGTTTTCATGACGATTTTCTCAATATCGGCATATAACATTAAATCCGCTATGCTTGTTTACTTCGCCCAGTACAATCTCAACAATGCGGAGCTGATGTCCTACATGAGTTTTATCATCATCGGTTCTTCATTTTTAGGTGTTTTGTTTATGCCGAAACTCGTCAAACGTTTCGGAAAAAAGCAAACGGTGATGATCGGTTTCGCCGTCAGCGCCGCGGCTGATGCGCTGAATTTCTGTCTCCCGTCAAACGTATTTATCTTTACGGCGTTAGCGAGCATTGCTTTTATCGGGATCAGCATACCAAACGGCATTACGTGGGCGCTCGTGTCGGACATTATTGATTACGGAGAATGGAAGACGGGTGAACGGAAGGAGGCGACGACATATTCGCTTTTCAACTTCTCCAGAAAACTCGCCCAATCTTTATCAGGTTTTCTTTCAGGCATCGGGCTGAGCGTTATCGGCTATATCCCGAATGCATCTCAGACAAAAGGCACGCTGATCGGGATTAAAGGGCTTCTGCTGCTGTACCCGGCTTTCGCTTTAGCGTGCGCCATGCTGATTATCGGTTTAATGTATAAACTGACGGACCGGCAGCATGCCGAGCTCGTTCAGGACTTACATCATGCAAAACCTTAACTTTTGTGATTTTATGGACTGTCCGTTAATGGTACAATAGAAATAAATGCCAGCATACAGAAAGAAAGGAAAAACGATGGTAACCATAAAAGATATCGCAAAACTCGCCAACGTATCCCACACAACCGTATCCCGGGCACTTAACGGCAGCCCCTACATTAAAGAGCATACAAAACAGAAAATATTAGAGCTCGCTTCACAGCTGAATTACACACCGAATGTAAATGCAAAAAGCCTTGCCATGCAAAAGTCCCATACGATCGGGCTGTTTTTTACAAGCATCACAAACGGAACCTCACACAGCTTTTTTTCCGATACCATCAAAGGTGTAAACCGCACAATCAGTGAGGAATACAATTTGTTCGTCCGCGCGATTGACGACCTGAAAAGCTTTGAAACCATTACGCCCATGAGATATGACGGAATCATTTTAATGAGCCAAAGCGACAGTGATAATTCATTTATTTATCATATCCGCGAGAAAAACATCCCGCTTGTCGTGCTGAACCGGGACATTGATGACCGGAGCATCACGAATATCCTGTCAAACGATAAAGAAGGCTCCAGACAGGCGGTCGACTGCCTGATCGCAAACGGACACAGAGATATCGCGATCATTGAGGGAAAGGAAGGATTCAGGTCAACTTCTCAGCGGAAAGAAGGCTATTTGACATCTTTAATTGATCATTCTATCCCGATTAAGCATGAATACAGTGTAAAAGGCCGCTATGATATGGAAAGCGGCAGTCAGGCGATGGAAAAACTCTTGGCGCTTCAATCACCGCCTACGGCTGTTTTTTGTTCAAACGATGATATGGCGATCGGGGCGATGAACGCCATTTTCGCCAAAGGCCTGAACGTTCCGGAAGATATATCCGTTATCGGGTTTGATGACATCGGCATTTCCCAATACATGACGCCGAGGCTTTCGACAGTAAAACGCCCGGTTGAAAACATCAGCATACTCGGCGCAGAGAAGATTTTGGCGCTAATCGCCGACCCGGATACGGCGGCGGAAAAAATATATGAAAACACCGAGGTGATCATAAGAGATTCCATTAAAAAACTCACATAACGGCCCGTCTGAATATCCGGGTTTTCACACGGAGAAATGTTAACGTGTGCATAAATACAGAAGGAGGCGGACAGCTTGCAGCAGCTGAATAAAAAGATGTGCGGCGAATACATTCAATATCCTGAAAAAGTCCTTCAGTTCGGTGAAGGCAACTTTTTGCGGGCTTTCGCTGACTGGCAGATCGATCAATTGAATCAATTGACGGATTTTAACGGAAGCGTTGTCGCCGTACAGCCGAGAGGCTCTGAGAAAATCAAACGTTTAAACGAGCAGGACGGTTTATTTACGCTTTTTTTGCAGGGGATAAAGGACGGAAAACCGGCTGAAGAACACATGATCGTCAAATCCATCAGCCGCGGCATTGATCTTTTTTCTGACTATGATTCCTTTAAACGGCTGGCAGCACAAGATGAGCTTCGTTTTATCATTTCCAATACGACAGAAGCGGGAATCACGTTTGAGAAAGGCGACCGGCTTGAGGATAGACCTCAAAAAACATTCCCCGGGAAATTAGCGGCGTTCCTTTATTTCCGCTATAAGGCATTTGCGGGTGACGCCGAGAAAGGGTGCATTGTGCTTCCATGTGAACTGGTCGAAGAAAACGGACGGAAACTGAAGGCAGCCGTGCTTCAATATGCCGGGCTGTGGGAGCTGGAACCTGGTTTTACTCAATGGATTCATGACGCGAACATCTTCTGCAATACCCTCGTGGATCGGATTGTTCCCGGATTTCCTGTTGATACCGCGGAAGAACTTACCGATTTTCTCGGATACGAAGACCGTCTGCTTGTGGTTGGTGAGCATTATTATTTGTGGGTGATAGAAGGGCCGGAACAGCTTCAGAATGAGCTTCCTTTTGCTGAGGCCGGGCTGAACGCACTGATCACGTCTGACCTTACGCCTTATAGGACAAAAAAGGTGAGAATCTTAAACGGCGCTCACACGGCATTGGCGCCAGTGGCTTTACTATACGGACTGCAAACCGTCAGGGAAGCGGCTGAGCACGAGGTGACGGGCAGATTCATCGAAGAGCTGATCAATGAAGAAATCCTCCCTGTGCTGCAAATGGAGGGTGTCACCCAATACGCGGCAGATGTGTTACAGCGGTTTAAAAACCCTTATATCCACCATTATCTGCAAAGCATTACCCTTAACGCCGCCGCGAAATTCAAAACAAGAAACCTGCCGACGCTGAAGGCTTATATCGAACAGGAGGGCCGGCTACCTGAGAAGCTGGTATTTTCGTTCAGCGCCATGATCTATTCATACTGGAACGGACCGAACAAACCGGCAGACGGCGAGGAGGTTCTTAACCGTTTTCAAATGGCGCGGTCCCGTTGCAAAGATGATATGTTTCAAGCGGCATCTGCCATATTAGGAGAAGAGCGATTGTGGGGGAAGAATCTGAATCATCTTCCGGGGCTTACCGAACGAACGGCTTTTTTTCTGTCTGTCATTCATAAGCGGGGTATGAAGCATGCGTTACATGAATGCTGCGGAAAAAAGGGGGAAGTGAAATGAAAGAGGTCATAAAAATCCATAAAAACGATAACGTGCTTCTCGCCATGCGCCATTTTAACAAAGGGGAGCGGCTGCATACAGACGGACTGACGATTGAAGTGAAGGACCCTGTAAAGCGGGGGCATAAAATCGCGCTGCAAACCATTGAAGAAAACGGCAGCATCATTAAATACGGTTTTTCAATCGGGCGTGCGACAAGGCGGATTTCGGCCGGCGAGCATATTCATACCCATAATCTGCAAACGAATTTATCCGATGTGCAAGAATACACGTATTCACCGCGCTTCGAGGACAATCCTTTTACAAATGAGAACCGGACATTTAAAGGCTACAGAAGAGAAAACGGTACATCCGGCGTCCGGAATGAACTGTGGATCGTGCCTACAGTCGGCTGCGTAAACGGCGTCGCTGAGAAAATCCTGCAGCGTTTCGTAAAAGAGGCGAAAGACATTGCGCCCTTTGACAATGTGCTGGTTTTAAAGCACCAATACGGCTGCTCCCAGCTTGGCGATGATCATGAGAATACGAAACAAATGCTGATGAACGCCATCCGTCATCCAAATGCGGGCGGTGTGCTGGTTTTAGGGCTCGGCTGTGAAAATAATGAGCTGGCGGCGATTAAGGAAACGCTTTCTGAAGTGAACGGAGATCGGGTGAAATTTCTCGAATCACAAGCTGTCACAGATGAAATTGAAGCGGGTACTGCGCTTCTTAAAGAGATACACCTTGCGGCAAAGGGAGATAAACGTGAGGAGATTCCGCTGTCAGAATTGAGCATCGGATTGAAATGCGGCGGGTCGGACGGTTTTTCCGGCATCACGGCAAACCCTTTATTAGGGAGATTTTCAGATTACTTGATTGCACAGGGAGGGAGCACGGTCTTAACGGAGGTGCCTGAGATGTTCGGCGCTGAGACGATTCTCATGCAGCGTGCGGCGAGTGAAGAAGTGTTTCATAAAACAGTCCGATTGATCAATGATTTCAAGCAATATTTTATGAAGCACGAGCAGCCGATTTATGAAAACCCGTCACCAGGGAATAAGGAAGGCGGCATTTCAACGCTCGAAGACAAGTCGCTCGGCTGCACCCAAAAAGCCGGTCTTGCACCGGTTTCTGATGTGCTGACATACGGTGAAACACTGAAGACAAAGGGATTGACACTGCTCAGTGCGCCCGGCAATGATTTAATCGCTTCTTCAGCGCTCGCCGCGGCGGGCTGTCACATCGTTTTGTTTACAACCGGAAGAGGCACGCCGTTCGGCACATTTGTCCCGACTGTGAAAGTATCAACAAATACCGATTTATCTCAATCAAAGCCTCATTGGATTGATTACAACGCGGGCAGATTGGCGGAAGACCAAACAACAGAAGATCACATTGTAAGAGATTTTATTCAATACATTATTAAAGTTGCAAGCGGAGAATTCGTCAATAACGAAAAAAACGATTTTCGGGAGCTTGCAATCTTTAAGTCCGGTGTGACGTTATAAGGGGAAAGGCGATCTGACAACAGACCGCCTTTTCGAGTTGACTTATCGTTTTGCCCCTTGATGAATTGTGAATATCTATAAGTTATAATAATGGAATGGTGCCTTACATAAAGGAGATTTTTATAATATATATAATTATTATGGAAGATTGATTTTCAGTCACATATTTCAGAGGGGGTCCTAATGAATAACATTTTATACATTGAAGATGACCAAGAAATTGGCCAATTTGTAAAAGGTGATTTAGAAGATCGGGGCTATATGATTATATGGCTCACTTCTTCCTATAATTACGAAACATATATAGAAAAGGCTGATCTGATCGTGCTTGATATAATGATGCCCGGTTTAGACGGATTTACAATCGGTCAAAGGATGAAAAAAACACATCCGCAGATCCCGCTCTTGCTTTTAACAGCCAGAACGGGTCTGGAAGATAAGCTGAAAGGCTTAGGATTTGCGGATGATTACGTGACAAAGCCCTTTCATCCCGATGAACTGGCTGCTCGAATCGAAGTATTATTAAGAAGATTTGACAAGACTGCCATTCATGAATTGAAGCTAAAACACTTAAGTGTTCACTTGAAAGAAAAAAGAATTTTAAATCATCAAAGTCATGAGGAAATATTTTTAACTGATAAGCAGTTAAGGATTTTTTTGCTTTTGCTTAGACATCCCAATCAAATATTAACAAAGGAACAAATTTATGAAAATATTTGGGAACAGCCTTATATCGAAGGGGATAAGACGTTGATGGTACATATCCGGCATTTACGGCAAAAAATCGAGATCAATCCAAATGAGCCGGAAATTCTTGAAACAATCAGAGGGATTGGATACAGGATCAAACAATGAAATTATCAACCAAATACCTTATTAATATCGTTGCCTCAATTTTGTTTTTTCCGATAGCCTTTTTAGGCGTGAATTTTCTATACTATGTCACATTAACATACTTGATTGATCACCAAGGGCAAGTACACTATGAACCAAACAAGTTGGAAAGTGATTGGAAGTCTGATGTGGAAGATTTTTCAGGGAAATCCAATCGGGAAATTACGTCTGCTTTCCCGCACATGAAGCAATATAAACACTCTGATATTGTATGGATAAATGATAAGGGAAAGGTGATGTTTTCTAACTCAGAACGGTTGGCCAAAAAGGGTGAGGTTATTCACCTTAGCGAATTGATTAAAATGATAGAACAAAACGAAAAGAAATATTTATTGCTGAGTGCTTATGTAAATGGGAGTGAAGACAGCGGATATGCATTTTTAGAAACTCCGCGCTCAATTATAGGATCTCAATGGGAGGTTATGAGGGCTAAGTATTCCTATATATGGTTTATCGCCTTGATTTTTGTCTGTTCACTTTTTGTGATTAATTCATGGATGTTTTTTGCGAAAATACAAAAAAGGTTAATTTCTTTGGGGTATCATATGAAAAAACAAGATAATGACGGCATACCGGAATTTGTAACAGTTAAACAGAAGGATGAACTGGGCCAAGTGGAATATTCATTCAACCAGATGGTTGAGGAACTAAGGAACAGCAGACAAAAAGAGCGCGAAGAAGGCGAAATCCGAAAAAACTTGATTGCTGATTTATCTCATGATTTAAGGACCCCTCTTACGGTTATAAGAGGGCATACATTTACATTAAAGAATGAAATAAGCAGTGAAAATGGAAAGCATTCTTTAGGGATCATAAACGATAAAATAACGTTTATGGGCGAACTGATTGACAATTTGTCATCATTTTCTCTTCTTGCCGCAGGTAAATTGCCGCTTCATAAAAAGAGTTGTGACATATTAAAGATAATACGTTCTTCGTTAACAGCTTGGTATCCGATTTTTGAGAAAGAGCACTTTACAATAGATATTGATCTGAAGGAAAACATCGTATGGGAAATAGACGAGACTTGGTTGAAGAGAATTCTTGATAACATTTTTCAAAATGTTTTGCGCCATGCTCATTCAGGAAAATACGTTTCCGTACAGACAAAGCTAATTGAAAACAAACCCGTAATCATAATTGAGGATAGGGGCCCGGGAATGAATAATAAATCTGAAAGAAAAGGCGCCGGGATTGGCTTATCGATCATTAATATGATGCTTAAACAAATGGGGCTTGAACATAAAATAAAGAGCAATCAAAACGGAACGATTTTTATAATTTATCCAAACAGCAGTGAATACGTGAAGCCGTAGAGGCTTCACGTATTTTTTATGTTGAGAAATTTAAACGCAAATTAACCTTGATTATATCTTCTTTTTAACCTCGTAAGTTTATATTATAAACAGAACAAGACGGAAAGGAATGATGAAAAGTGGGAAAGGCTGATCCAGCTTTAATATCCAAAGGTATCAATGTTTCTATAAAAAAGAAAGAAATTTTACATGATATAAATTTAACATTGGAAAAAGGAAAAATATATGGTTTATTAGGTCCCAACGGTGCAGGAAAAACGACATTGCTTAAAGTTCTTTTAGGCATATTTCCTCCAACTTCAGTCCCGGCAAGCGATTAATAGCGACATTTTTTCTGCTGCTATGAACTTAGTAACGTTTCAATTCTAGTAATGAAAATGTTAGGTCGCAATAATTTTATCTTTTTCCCAGACTAATAGGCATATTTGAAAAAATAAAATGTAAATAGAGGATGATTTGACATGGAACAGGTTATTTTTGTGATTTCAATGCTCGCTTTAGGAGTTACACTGGTGACATTTTTCGGAATGATTTTGAATGACGGATTAAGAGGAGTATTAAACTTCTCAAGAAAACCCGTAAAATTTATGGCTGGATCATTTCTGGTATACATTGTTATGTTTGCTGTTTATATTTTAATAAGTGTAGGGTAATATTGAACTTTTATAGAGGTGCTCGTTGGGGGATTTCCCAAATAAAAAAGCGATTCCGTA
>NZ_JANIFO010000036.1:0-245 GCF_040259625.1 Bacillus sp. B1(2022) | reverse complement strand
AGCGTGTTGACGAACATGCCGAGAATCGGTTCAAGGTCTTTGTGCGGACGCCCGGCAATCGGCGAGCCGACGATGATGTCTTCCTGCCCGCTCAATCTCGCGAGTAACGTATTGTACGCGGCGAGAAGCACCATATACAAAGTGGAGCCGTGATCCCGGGCAATGCGGTGAAGGCCGGATGCCGTTTCAGCGTCAAGCGTGCACGATACGCTGCCGCCCGCAAAGCTTCTGACAGCCGGACGGGC
>NZ_JANIFO010000035.1:0-285 GCF_040259625.1 Bacillus sp. B1(2022) | reverse complement strand
GATATAGGCGTAAAGCGCGGTTTCGCCGTGTTCGTTCCGGGCGGTGACTGCTGCCTCACGAATGCCGTCGATGCGCCGGATCGCCGCTTCGATCTCTCCCGGTTCAATCCGGTAGCCGCGGACTTTCACCTGTCCGTCTGAACGTCCGAGCCATTCGACAAGGCCATCTTCTGTCCAGCGTGCGATATCACCCGTCTGATACATGCGTTCTCCCGGGTAAAACGGATCATTGAGAAAACGCTCCTCCGTCAGCTCAGGCCGGTTCAGATAGCCCCGGGCCACCCC
>NZ_JANIFO010000034.1:0-481 GCF_040259625.1 Bacillus sp. B1(2022) | reverse complement strand
TTCCATCTGGCAATTGTTTTGGTGGACGATGTCAGGCGCCTCCGTGTATCTGCTTCCGGCCGGCTGGGAGAAAGATCCTGTGCGGATGATTGAAGCGTTTGCCTCAGAAAAGGTGACGACCGCGCATTTTATTCCGGCAATGGTCAACAGCTTTTTAGACGCGCTGGAAACGGAGCCTGAGGAAACAAGAACACGCCTCGGCAGAACACTGACACGCGTGTTTGCCGGAGGCGAAGCTCTTTCCCCGCTTACGGCTGCCCGGTTTGCAGATCTGTTGCCGGAGACGATGCTTATTCACGGCTATGGACCGACAGAAGCGACGGTTGATGCGGCGTTTTACGTCTGTGACCGAAAACGGGACAGCGGACGGACAAGGCTTCCGATCGGAAAACCCGTTCCGGGTGCCCGTCTGTATGTATTAGATAGCGGAGGAACCATCCAGCCTGCGGGCGTGGCAGGAGAGCTGTACATCGCGGGGACC
>NZ_JANIFO010000033.1:0-586 GCF_040259625.1 Bacillus sp. B1(2022) | reverse complement strand
ATTTTTAAGGTTTTGGCTGTCAACCACATTGTATGGTACGTCACCCGACAGAGCAAGATCATATTTAGAGTTATAAGGAAGCAGTTCTGGAAGTTTAACGTCTTTAATTTTCTTCCCTGCCTGTCCTGCCTTGTTTATGACTTTCCCCGCCGCATCAGCTTTGTTAATGGCTCCTGCGCCTTTCGTTCCGACGACAGCCACAGCTGCTGAACCAATTGCATATGTCACCCATCTTGATCTGGAGTAAGCATCTCCGTTTACCATATCCTTTTGATACGTTTCCTCGATTGCTGCTGAAACAGCATCATATGTTTTAACAGGATGAAGTACTGCATTCCCCAGTGCTGACAAGGTTTCTCCCGGATCGGTTATGAAGTCCCATAGACCGGTTACCGTGTCTTTCCCGACATCATATAAACCAACGCCGGCTCCTTTTAATATATCCCAAGTCACTTCTCCGGCTTCTTCCAGCTGTTTTGCTTGTTCAAGCTGAATGACATATTGCTGCTGGGAAGGTTCAAGGTTTTCATAGCCGATCTTCTTCACAATTTCCAAATATTCATCCGGATCGGCCACACCGTCAGCC
>NZ_JANIFO010000032.1:0-644 GCF_040259625.1 Bacillus sp. B1(2022) | reverse complement strand
AGCTTTTTCTTCAGATCCTTGATTTCCCGTTCTTTCGCCTCTTCCTTTTTAATCGTCAAATAAGCATCCGAATGTCTTGCAATCTCGCCTTTTTTCTTATGTATGTCACTTTCCCTGTATGCTTTGGCGTTATAGTGAAGTGGTGTTGCGTTTTTCCCTTTACCCGTGGCATTTTGAAGCTGCTGAAAATCTGCCTGAATGAAATGTTCGTTTGCCTCGGTTTCTGCGTATTCTTTCGTTAGATCATGATCAAGCTTTCCGAGCTTATGTATGGTCTCATCCCGTTTTTTATCTGCTGAATCCAGCTTTTGATCGACATCCTCTGTCGAGAAAACACCAAGATGAATGATATCACTTATCTCATTAAGAATATCCCTCATTTCATTGCGCTGCTCCTGCATGATGGCTTTTGATTTATTCTTCGCATGAATCAACTCATGTTCTAAAAATGACTCTTCCACAAAGGAATCGGCTAATCCGGCATCAGCTACTTTTCCTGAAATACTGTTAAGAAACGCAATCTTCATATCGATCAGATCAAGCCAGCTGTCTGTGACACCGGCGTGATCTTGAAAAAAGGCTTTAATGTTGTCTGCGCCTTTGCCTGAAAACTCACTGTCGTCTAAGTCAGCCATTCCCTGAAA
>NZ_JANIFO010000031.1:0-766 GCF_040259625.1 Bacillus sp. B1(2022) | reverse complement strand
AATATAGGCGTAAAGCGCGGTTTCGCCGTGTTCGTTCCGGGCGGTGACCGCCGCCTCACGAATGCCGTCGATGCGCCGGATCGCCGCTTCGATCTCTCCCGGTTCAATCCGGTAGCCGCGGACTTTCACCTGTCCGTCTGAACGTCCTAGCCATTCGACAAGGCCGTCTTCTGTCCAGCGTGCGATATCGCCCGTCTGATACATGCGCTCTCCCGGATAAAACGGATCATCGAGAAAACGCTCCTCCGTCAGCTCAGGCCGGTTCAGATAGCCCCGGGCCACCCCTGTCCCCGCGATGTACAGCTCTCCTGCCACGCCCGCAGGCTGGATGGTTCCTCCGCTATCTAATACATACAGACGGGCACCCGGAACGGGTTTACCAATCGGAAGCCGCGTCCGTCCGCTGTCCCGTTTTCGGTCACAGACGTAAAACGCCGCATCAACCGTCGCTTCCGTCGGCCCGTAGCCGTGAATAAGCACGGTCTCCGGCAGAAGATCGGCAAACCGGGCAGCCGTAAGCGGTGAAAGAGCTTCCCCTCCGGCAAACACGCGTGTCAAGGTTCTGCCGAGGCGTGTTCTTGTTTCCGTAGGCTCTGTTTCCAGCGCGTCTAAAAAGCTGTTGACCATCGCCGGAATAAAATGCGCGGTCGTCACCTTTTCTGAGGCAAACGCTTCAATCATCCGCACAGGATCTTTCTCCCAGCCGGCAGGAAGCAGATACACGGAGGCGCCGGACATCGTCCACCAAAACAATTGCCAGATGGAG
>NZ_JANIFO010000030.1:0-912 GCF_040259625.1 Bacillus sp. B1(2022) | reverse complement strand
TTGTTCACTTTCTCAATCAACTTTTTAATTATATAATAAGTTTCTTTTAAAGTCAACATATTTTTTTATAAATGGTGGAGCCTAGCGGGATCGAACCGCTGACCTCCTGCGTGCAAAGCAGGCGCTCTCCCAGCTGAGCTAAGGCCCCGAAGTGGTCGGGAAGACAGGATTCGAACCTGCGACCCCATGGTCCCAAACCATGTGCTCTACCAAGCTGAGCTACTTCCCGATTTTTAAAAATATTATGGCGCGCCCGAGAGGAGTCGAACCCCTAACCTTTTGATCCGTAGTCAAACGCTCTATCCAATTGAGCTACGGGCGCATAATAATGAATGCCGAGGGCCGGACTTGAACCGGCACGGTAGTCACCTACCGCAGGATTTTAAGTCCTGTGTGTCTGCCAATTCCACCACCCCGGCGCGGATGGTATAGTTGGAGCGGAAGACGGGATTCGAACCCGCGACCCCCACCTTGGCAAGGTGGTGTTCTACCACTGAACTACTTCCGCATACAGGATAGTTATCCTGTATAATGCGGGTGAAGGGACTTGAACCCCCACGTCATAAGACACTAGATCCTAAGTCTAGCGCGTCTGCCAATTCCGCCACACCCGCGTAACATGGTGAGCCATGAAGGACTCGAACCTTCGACCCTCTGATTAAAAGTCAGATGCTCTACCAACTGAGCTAATGGCTCTTTTTAAAAGACTTATGTTATTATCTTGTCCAAAAATGGTGCCGGCCAGAGGACTTGAACCCCCAACCTACTGATTACAAGTCAGTTGCTCTACCAATTGAGCTAGGCCGGCAAATATGGTGGAGGATGACGGGCTCGAACCGCCGACCCTCTGCTTGTAAGGCAGATGCTCTCCCAGCTGAGCTAATCCTCCATATATTACACTTACGTGTAATA
>NZ_JANIFO010000003.1:0-507406 GCF_040259625.1 Bacillus sp. B1(2022) | reverse complement strand
AGCTTTCCTGAGATTAATAAATTGTTCTCTAATCTGATCGTATTCTTTTGCTCGCTTTTCAGCTGCTGAGATTAACGAGTCTGCTTCAAATACTTTCATATCCGTCTCCTTCCCACTCAATCTTATCTAAATTTTACCACATTAAATTACATGTAAGTAGAGCTTCTTCCTTTTGTTGAAGGTCTCTTTCTTAGGAGATTTGAACTTTAACAAAATCTTAAAATAGGCTTAATTAAGTTGATAAAAAATGGAAAAGGTGATACTATCCTCACGAAAGGAGGTATTAATTGTAAAATATATTATTTATTTACATCCCAGATACTCATAACAGGTTTAAACAGAAGAAAAAGGAGTGTAAAACCATTATGAAGTATGTGTCAAAGAGCATTTGGCTAGTTGTAGTAGCTCTCTCTTTATTATTCTCTTGCTATCCCCTCCACGATGCAAAGGCAACGACAAACAAAGAAATCACTGATAATAATGCAACTGGCATTGACCTTAACAAACGTATCTCAACAGTAAATGAAAAACCGCAAAACACCGATTCATCTAAAAGAGAATTAGCCGGATCAGAAAGTAAGCTGCAAAAAATCGCCAAGGAACAAGGAATGGATGTTGAAAGTTCATACCAAACTTATATAGCTTATGACAAAGATGGTAATCAGACATCATCTGGACAAGTCACCTCTGAAAACCAACGGAAAACTGTTGAGAAAAAAGCAAAAAGTATTATCTATTTCAGTCACACTTTTTTAGGTGGAAAAGTTAATAAAGTGATGCACGGAGTTGAAATTTCAAAAATAGTAGGAATTCCTCCTGCGTCAGCAGAAGTACATCAGGGTTTATGCAAGAGTGGCTATTATAACAAACAGTTTACTTGCCCCCATACTATTAGAAAGACCTTTGTAGGGACTCAAGTGAAAAAGGGATCGGAAGTTCATCAATTTATTAATGTAAACAAAACAACATTTTGGAAGTATACTGGCGGCGCAATTGCTACTTGGGCAGGGAAAAAACCAACTGTTAGAACGATATCCTGGACTGAAGGATTATACCTAACGAATATGAAGGGAATGTTTTTCCCCTCCAATTACACAGATAAGCAATCAGGATTAAATATATTAGCTCCATCTAATGCATTTATTAAATGGGTGCCTAGCGATAAAAGAGTAAAATGGGGAACTACAGAACGCAAAGCATATAGGAACTGGTATGATAAAAAATACGGCAAAAAAACTTGGGTAAAATTTGAGATTCATCATCAACTACCTAGAGAGTACGGTGGAGGAAATCAGACAAGCAATTTAATTCCTATCGATGTGAATTTTCACAGGAAAGAAGTAAATCCATGGTGGGCTTCTTATACAAAAAAGAAGTAAAATTGTAGATGAATGTAGATGAAGACTCCTATGCGGAGTCTTTTTATTCTGAAACCAGTTTATAATACTCTCGGATATTCGGATTCACTTCCCAATATTTCGTTCCATTAGAAGACACTAACATATCAAACCATATTTCAAAATTCGAATCTAAGTTAATCGCATCTTCAATATCATCAATTGAGTCTAGATATAGCATATAACCTAATCCATTTTTTGATTTGTTTGTGTCTATGACATATCTTCCATCAAAATGATATCCAATTAAAACGTATCCCTCTGGGAAATCTTGAACCTCATTATATTCAATGATCCCCTCTAAGCTAAGTATTTCAATCCCATCAAACATTTCCATCCCATTGTGCTGTAACAAAAACTCTTTATAGTCATTAGGGAAGGTAACACCTAGCTTCTGTTCTATATCGCTAATTTCTTGAGGACTAGCAGGATCTTTGAAATGAAAAGTAGCATCTTCCATGACATACCCTCCATGATGAAACATAGGGAATGTTCCGTATTTAGAAACAGCTTCCTTTATTCCATTAAGAGTCATTTGAATTAACTTCCCTTCTTCCATATAACTTTCCCTCCTCTAAGGTTTAGACCACTAAATTTTACCACACAACTTTATTTGAGTGTTTTAAAATGACAAAATCAAATTTACAATCTTTGGTTTTATATTTATAATTAGGAAGGTTTGTCCGATATAGAGACAGAACAAACAAATTTGGGGGAATTACAATGAAGAAATGGTTGTTAGGTATTGCCACTTTATCTCTAAGCTTTTCTTTGGCTGCGTGTGGGTCTGATTCTGCTTCTACAGATAAAACAGATTCAGATAAAGCTAAAACAACGCAGCAAGAAGAAAAGAATGCAAAAGAGACAAAGGCAGACACCCAAGCAAACTACAAAAGCAATAATGACAAGAATGAAAAAGCCGAAAATGCTTCAAAGAAGGATTCGTCGGATAAAAAGACATCTGAAAATAAGAAAAAGCTGGTCGATGTAACGCTTAACAGAACAGTTGACGGAGACACAATTAAAGTTAACTATAAAGGCGAAATCAAAACAGTTCGTTATTTGCTGGTTGACACTCCTGAAACTAAAAAGCCAAACTCTTGCGTACAACCATATGGTGAGGATGCTTCAGCAAGAAACAAACAGCTAGTCAACAACGGCAAGCTTCAACTGGAGTTTGATAAAGGAGATCGTACAGACAAGTATGGCAGAATGCTGGCTTACGTTTATGTGGATGGCAAATCAGTACAAGAAACACTGCTTAAAGAAGGATTAGCTCGAGTAGCTTATGTATATGAGCCAAACACGAAGTATTTAGACACGTATAAGAAAGATGAACAGGTTGCTAAAGATAAAGACTTGAAGATTTGGAGTAAGAATGGCTATGCAACTGATAAAGGATTTAATGGTTGCGCAACGAAACCGAAGAAATCAGTAAGTGTATCTAAGCCGGCTCAAAAGTCCGTTACAACACACCAATCCGAGACACATAAATCGAGCTCAAACAGTTCACATTCAAGTAGTTCAGCATCAAGCAGCTCTTCTAACTCTGTACAAGCCTCCCCTTCTGCTGGAGGAACAGAACACTTTGCAAACTGCACAGAGCTGAGAAAGAAATATCCGCATGGAGTACCAAGCACTCACCCTGCTTATACATCTAAGATGGATCGGGATAATGACAACTTTGCATGTGAGAAGAATTAATCCATTTTGAAGCCCTCTGAGGCTTCTTTTTTATTTGGGTATATTCTGTCTAAATAAAAAACCACAGAGCTCTGTGAGGGACTCTGTGGTCTATAGTGGCTGTTAAACCCCTATGATACATCAATTAGAATACTTTAAATTAGACTAATAAGCAAGTTGGTCTAAAATGTTTCGTTAAAATGAGCATTTTATTTAATGTTTGGATTGAGGGGCTAATAATTTTATTCTTGTATTGTTGTTAATATTCCATTATCGAAATATAGGTATCTGCTAATACCGTAAACCCATTGTTCATTTATTCCTGATGCTGTCGTTGTCTTATGAATAGACTTAGGCCTGCCCCAATCTTTAAGTTGGATAACTTCCTGCTTGGTCATGCCAATAGCAATTGTCTTCTCCTGATAATCTTCATCTAGAGTGTCTACGCCTTCTTCCCCGTTTTCCTGGTACTTCACTTCCCTTGTTTCAAGCATATGAGAATCAGGGTCATCATTTTGGTATTCTCTTACGATTAAAACGTTCTCTTCTGGATGATTTAATGGACTATATTTAACTTCATAACTGGACGTCTTATCGTCTTCATCACTCGGCAAAATAAAAATCTCATTAATAGAACATGTTTTATTCCTTCCACATTTAATTTCGTTTAAATGGGAATTCTCTTGCGCAACTTCCATCACCTTTCCAGCTAAAAGCAATTTTTCTTTGTCAGATAAAGCAGTAAATGCCGGTTTAGCTTTTAAAGATAAGTCAAATTGATTTTTAGTATCCTGTACTTTACGCAACCATACTGAATCAAAATGTTTATTTAATTTTTTGTTTTCTTTTACTTTAGTAGCAATAGCATCTAAATTAGTTGTATCTAGCCTGTTTATGTACATTGGGATTGTTATAGACAATGCTATTATTGCTATAGCCACAATCCCGAAAAAAATAATCATTTTCTTCTTTTTCATATGTTACAGCCCCTTATGACTACACTATACTTTATACGAGAATGTTTAAATCCATTTTGACCATGAAATTTTAAATTCGCCCTCACTCCATAATTCACCACAATTTCAATTATCTTATACTAAGAGCAGAAAATAAACACAAACTTATAGTATTTTTTGATGACGTTAACTTTCAATTGTCTGAAATTTTTGATTGTCCCCCGAAAAACTAAGTGCTAAAATGGGACATGTTAATTTAAGTAAGAAAGGTGGAGTAAAGATGGCCAGTTTCAGAAAAAGAGGAAGTACCTGGCAATACAGAATAAAGCATAAAGACCCCTTGACTCATGAACAAATTGAGGTTTCTAAAGGCGGATTTAAAACAAAAAAAGAAGCACAACTAGCAGCAAGACAGGAAGAACTGCGATTGAATAGCGATTTAGAAATCAATGGAGGTGACATTCTTTTAAAGCACTATCTTAAAGATTGGCTCGCTGAATATAAACAAGGGACTGTTAGGAAAAACACATATATCCTTCATGAACGCAATGTTAATACAAAGATATTGCCCTATTTTAAGGATATTAAGCTTAAAGATATCAAGCCTTTGAGATACCAAAAATTCATCAATCATTTAGCAGAACAAGGATATAGCAAGAGAACGATCGAGATCATTCACGGGACAATGTTTAATGCTTTATCCACTGCTGTAAAACCTTTAAAGAAACTCGAGGAGAACCCTTGTGAAGGAGTAACTATTCCAAAGATACCTAAGAAAAAAGAAAAACTGGCGTACATTAACTCAGACGACATCTCCTTCTTCCTCAAAATTGCAAGACAGGATAACTATCTTTACTACATTTTCTTTAAAACTCTACTTGAAACTGGAATGCGTAAGGGAGAAGCTGCTGCATTACAAAGAAAGGATATTGATTTAAAAAATAATTACATCCATATTAACAAATCTTTAGACTTTCAAGTTAAAGAAGGCGAGGAAAGATTTGGAGAAACGAAAACTTATGAATCCGAGAGAAGTATCAAAATAAGCAATTCTTTGGCGAGAGAATTAACAGCTCATATGAAATACTTAAATGATAATAGAATAGTTTTTAATGAAGTATATGAACATGAATTAGACCTTGTTTTTTGCAGAGAGGACGGCAAACCATTACCGAAGTCCACCCTCTTCAATGCGCTTAATCGGATTCTTAAAAAGGCTGGGCTTAATAAAATGCCTATACATGGTTTAAGACATACACACGCTGTTCTTCTTCTTGAATCTGGTGCAACAATGAAGTTTGTACAAGAAAGACTGGGGCATAAAAATATAACCATCACATCTGACGTGTATTCTCATATCTCAGAGAAACTTGAAAATTCGTCAGTTGATGGTTATGAAGAATATATGAACTCTCTCATGTCTTAAATTTTTTTAGTGTTTTCGGTGGTCAAATAGTGGTCAAGTTGGCCACCAATTCTTCAATTCTATCACATGACCAAAACCAAAAAATCCCCTGACACCAATAGTGCCAAGGGATTGAGAGATTAATACTGAGACATGTATTGTTCGCGCTCCCACGGATGAACCTGTGTGCGGAACATATCCCATTCGATTTCTTTTGCTTCGATGAAGTGTTCGAACAGGTGCTCACCGAGCGCCGCAACCATGACTTCGTTTGATTTGAATTCGTCGAGAGCTTCCGCCAGTGTCGCCGGAAGATCTACGATGCCGTTTTCCATGCGCTCTTCTTTGCTCATGACGTAGATGTTGCGGTCAATCGGAGCCGGTGCTTCAAGTTTGTTTTTGATTCCGTCAAGGCCTGCTGCAAGCAATACGCTTAACGCCAGGTACGGGTTTGCCGCCGGGTCTACGCTGCGGACTTCAACACGCGTGCTGATGCCGCGGGAAGCCGGGATACGGATCAGCGGGCTTCTGTTTTGCGCGCTCCATGCCACGTAGCAAGGTGCTTCATAGCCCGGAACAAGGCGTTTGTAAGAGTTCACTGTCGGGTTTGTGACAGCCGTAAAGCTTGTCGCGTGTTTTACGATACCGGCAATGAAATGTTTTGCTGTTTCACTCAGCTGAAGATCAGCGTCTTTATCAAAGAACGCGTTAACGCTATCTTTAAAGAGTGATAGGTTGCAGTGCATACCGGAACCGTTTACGCCGAACAGCGGTTTTGGCATGAATGTCGCATGCAGACCGTGTTTGCGGGCGATCGTTTTGACAACCAGTTTGAAAGTTTGGATGTCGTCACAAGAACGGATGGCACCGGCATATTTAAAATCGATTTCGTGCTGACCCGGAGCAACTTCATGGTGAGATGCTTCGATTTCAAAGCCCATTTCTTCAAGCTCAAGCACGATATCGCGGCGGCAGTTTTCTCCCAAGTCAGTCGGAGCCAGGTCGAAGTATCCGCCTTTATCGTTCAATTCAAGCGTCGGTTCGCCTTTTTCATCTAATTTAAACAGGAAGAATTCAGGCTCAGGTCCAAGATTGAAATCGCTGAAACCGAGTTCTTTCATTTCTTTCAGAATCCGTTTGAGGTTGTTACGCGGGTCACCTTCGAACGGCGTGCCGTCCGGATTGTAAATGTCACAGATGAAGCGTGCTACTTTACCTTTTTCAGCCGTCCATGGGAAGATTACAAATGTGTTCAGATCAGGATATAAGTACATATCAGACTCTTCGATACGGACGAAACCTTCGATGGAAGAACCGTCGAACATGCATTTATTATCAAGTGCTTTTTCAAGCTGGCTCACAGGAATTTCCACGTTTTTAATCGTTCCGAGAATGTCTGTGAATTGAAGGCGGATATACTTTACGTTTTCCTCATTTACTAATTTTACGATGTCTTCTCTTGTGTACTTTGCCATTTCGTAAAACTCCTCCTCTAAAAGGTAAATGTATATAGCAAAACAGTTGCTAACGGATTAATGAAAGAATCGGGACATGTCACCTTGGCGGAAAGTATTTCCCCGCTGGAAACGGCCTGCCTGCATCAGTTCGTTTTTCAGAAGCTTTCTGAGTTCGTCATCAGACAGATTGTGCTTCATCGGTTTGGCGGTTTTTTCGGATTTTTCTTCCGGTTCGGCAGATGCCTTATCCAGAATTTTTTTGATCCCCGCCATATTGACGCCTTGTTCAATCAGATTTTTGATTTCTAACAGTTTATCTACATCATGGAATGAAAATAATCGTCTATTTCCTTCGCTTCTCGCTGGAAATATCAATCCATTTTCCTCATAATATCGAATTTGCCGGGCAGAAAGTTCTGTTAACTGCATGACAATCCCAATTGGAAATAAAGGCATTGAGCGGCGAATGTTATCACTCATCTCAATTTCCTCCTTTTCTTATCTTAGTCTCATTATAGGTGATGTTATATTTTGTGTCAATACAATGTAAGGAATCTTAACATCAAATTCTTTGAAAATTGCAAACGGCCTAGATCAGCTCTTTTTCCATTAAAGCATTTACGGCGCTGCAAATCGCATTTTTCACGTGCGCGTAGGTTAATCCTCCTTGGACATACGCGACATAAGGCGGTCTGATAGGTCCATCTGCTGATAATTCAATGCTTGCCCCCTGTACGAAAGTGCCCGCTGCCATAATGACATCGTCTTCATAGCCCGGCATATAGCTCGGATAAGGCGTTACATGCGCATTAATCGGTGAAGCATATTGTATCGCCTGGCAAAAAGCGATCATCTTATCAGGGTCCTGAAACTCAACTGATTGAATCAGATCCGTTCTCGGCGCATTCCATGCAGGGTTTGACGTAAAGCCGAGCTTTTCAAGAAAACGGGCGGTAAATACCGCTCCCTTCAAGCTTTGCGCCACTACATGCGGAGCGAGAAAGAAACCTTGATACATTTCCTGCAGTGAATAGAGCGAAGCCCCGGCTTCACTTCCGATTCCCGGTGAGGTCATCCGGTAAGAGCAGGCCTCAATCCACTTGGCTTTCCCTACAAGATAGCCGCCCGTTTTAGCAAGGCCGCCGCCCGGGTTTTTGATCAGGGAGCCGGCCATAAGATCCGCTCCGACGTGGCAGGGTTCCCGCTCTTCTGCAAATTCTCCGTAGCAATTGTCCACAAAAACAATGACATCTTCTTTGATTTCCTTTACGAAACGAATCATCTCTTCAATTTCATTTATTCTGAAAGACGGACGATTCGCATATCCTTTTGAACGCTGGATGCCGATCACTTTTGTATTCGGCTGGATTGCAGCCCGGACCGCTTCAAAGTCCACTCTGCCTTCTGATGTTAAATCGACTGCATTGTATCCGATTTGAAATTCCTTAAGCGAGCCTGAATACTCCCCGCCTCTTACTCCGACGATTTCCTCGAGTGTATCGTAAGGCTTGCCTGTGATATAAAGCAATTCGTCCCCGGGTCTCAGCACACCGAAGAGCGCGATTGAAATCGCATGCGTTCCGGAAATGATTTGCGGCCGCACGAGTCCCGCCTCTCCTCCGAACACATCAGCATAGATCTTCTCCAGTGTATCTCGTCCGATATCATCATAACCGTATCCGGTTGAAGGCGTAAAATGCGTATCGCTTACTTTATGTTTTCTGTAGCTTTGCAGGACTCTCCATTCATTCCGTTCACTGATTTCTTCTATTCTTTTATGAACGGCGGAGATTTCCGCTTCTGTTTCTTCGGCGGTTTTTTGTAAAAGAGCGCCGTGGGTCAGTGTGTCAAACATGTTGTGTATACCTTCCTTACATGAATTTCTTCAGTTCTCCGAGTATGCTTTGTTCTTCCTGTACATAACCTGAGACTTCGTAGCGTTCATTTTCTTCATTAAAATAAAGGCTGTCGATCATGGTCTCTGATTTGATGCGTGACATCAATTTGCCTTCGGCGGCAGGCACATGAACTTCATACGGCGTCATCAGCTCCCGGCGCAAATAAGCTTCGATTTCCGCTTTTAGTTTTGCTTCATCCCCGGCGATTCTGGCGCTGATCATGATGTGGCCTTCTCCCGCTGTCGGGATGAAGTCAGGAAGTGTATCATCACGTTTGTTATAAGCGGTCAGCACCGGAATATCATCTGCCTCAAGCTCTTTTAACAGACCGAGGACCGTCTGTTCATGCCCGGCATAATCTTCATTAGATGAATCAATGACATGAATGATCAAGTCTGCTTCCTTCACTTCCTCAAGCGTTGAGCGGAAAGCGGCAATCAGCGTCGTCGGCAGATCCTGAATGAAGCCGACCGTATCAGACAAAAGGACACTGTAGCCGCTTGGGAGCGCCATCTTTCTCGTCATCGGATCAAGTGTTGCAAACAGCAGATCTTCTTCATAGCTGTCTGAGCTTGTTAATTGATTGAACCATGTTGATTTTCCGGCATTGGTATACCCGACGAGCGCAGCCTGAAGCACGCCGTTCTTTTTACGTCTCTCCCGATAACGGCTTCTGTGGCGGATAACCGTTGACAGCTGCACGTTAATTTCGTGTATGCGGTTTCTAATGTGGCGCCGGTCTGTTTCAAGCTTTGTCTCACCGGGCCCTCTCGTCCCGATTCCGCCGCCTTGTCTTGAGAGATTGATTCCTTGTCCGCTCAGACGCGGCAGCGCGTATTGAAGCTGGGCCAATTCGATCTGAAGCTTTCCTTCTCTCGTCTTCGCCCTTTTTGCGAAAATATCCAAAATAAGCTGCGTGCGGTCGATGATCTTCGCTTCAATTGCAGTGGCGAGTGATTTAAGCTGGCTCGGTGACAGTTCATCATTAAAAATGACCAGATCCGCTTCAAGCTCTTCACACAGCGCCTTCAGCTCGTCTACTTTCCCCTTGCCTATATATGTAGCGGCATCCGCTCTGTTCCGTTTTTGCGTAATCCGGGTCAGCACCGTTCCGTCAGCCGTTTTTGTCAATGAAGCAAGCTCTTCCATGGAATGTTCAAAGTGCTCATCTGTCATGTGCGGAAGCTGGCAGCCGACCAAAATGACCGTTTCTTTTTTTCCTTCCTGTTCGTTCAAATGGATGTTCCTTTCTGTGTCGTATTGGGCAGTAGTACTATCATACCAAACCCGCAGGGCGTATACCACACATCCGGCGGGTTTTAAAGAGAGAAATAAAAAAGAGACCCCTCAAACCGGCTGAGAGGTCTATTCGTGAGCTGCCGCCTCATCTTTTATAAGTAAATCCTGGCTCTTGATCGTCATTAAATCGTTTTTTAAGTATTGGTCTCCCATTAAAAGTCTCATGGCCTGAGCGCGGATTGATTTTTCAATCACGTTTCTGACAAAGCGCCCGTTGCTGAATTTAATGGGGCTTGTCGTGCTTTTCACTGTCATTAAGTAATCTTTTAACTTCCACTCGGCTTCCTGGCTTAATTGATACTCCCGCTCTGCTATCATGCGCTTTGCGATGTCCATCAGCTGAGTGACAGAGTAATCCGGAAAATCGATGCTGATAGGGAAACGCGATTGCAGGCCGGGATTTAATGACAGGAAATGTGTCATTTCTCTCGAGTACCCTGCCAGGATCAGAATAAATTCATGCTGTTTGTCTTCCATATGCTTGACAAGCGTATCAATCGCCTCTTTACCGAAATCCTTTTCTCCGCCTCTTGCAAGTGAGTATGCTTCATCAATGAATAAAATGCCCCCGAGCGATTTTTTAATCAGATCTCTCGTTTTTTGCGCCGTGTGTCCGATGTATTCACCGACCAGATCGGCACGTTCCGCTTCGATCAGATGTCCTTTGGAAAGCACGTTCATTTCGAAGAAAAGCTTGCCAATCAGTCTCGCGACGGTGGTTTTCCCGGTGCCGGGGTTCCCTTTGAACATCATATGAAGAGCTTGTTTTCCGACTTTAAGCCCTTGTTCGGCCCGTTTTTGGTTGACGAATATCCACGCGTAAATTTCTTTAATGTTGCGTTTCATTTCTTCCATACCCACTAATGTGTTCATTTCTTTTTCAATTTCTTTCAGAATGCTGTGCTTGGCTTCATTTTTTTGCAGGGCGGCCTGATATTCCGCCTCAGCTTCCGCATTTGTCAGCACTTGCTTTTGGCCATTAAGAATGATGTTAATTTGTCCGTTATTTTTATAGGTTACAGCGCGCTCCAACATGCTCACCTCTCTGTTCTCTCTTTATCTTACTCATGATGAAGCGGTTCCGTGACATCCGCCTATCATCATGAGACCCGTTTTCCTCTTTATCTGTCACTTTTTCCGTTCTCTTCGGGAATGATGTTGAATCCTGCGCTTTCCCGAGAAATATTTTTCATTTCTTATTGTATTCAGCAGAAACGGGAGGACAAACCATTTATTTTTATTTTCCGGGAAATGTTGGGTATATTTCTCATTTTTTTTATGAATGACAGCCGTACAAGCACTATTTGAATATCATCATATGCTGTAATGAGGTGATGGAGAATGGTTAAAATTTTTATAGACCCCGGTCATGGCGGAACTGATTCAGGTGCAACCGGAAACGGACTTCAGGAAAAAGCGGTCACGCTGGAGATCGCGCTGGCTTTGCGCACGATTCTGACGAATGAGTATGAAGGAGTTTCTGTCACGATGAGCAGGACAAGCGATAAGACGGTCAGCCTGACGGAAAGAACGGATGCCGCCAACAGCTGGGGCGCAGATTATTTTTTATCCATTCATATTAACTCAGGAGGCGGAACCGGATTCGAAAGCTATATTTACCCCGGTGTCGGAGCGCCGACCTCGACTTACCAATCAGCCGTCCACACGCAAGTGATTCAAGCATCAGGTTTTAATGACCGAGGAAAAAAAACAGCCAACTTCCATGTGCTGCGGGAGACAAGTATGCCGGCGATTTTGACGGAGAATGGTTTTGTTGATACGTCAGCTGATGCAAACAAACTGAAAACAGCCAGTTTTATTGAAAGCCTTGCAAGAGGACATGCCAAGGGCTTGGAGCAAGCTTTCGGTCTAAAAAAAAAGGCTGACTTATATAAAGTGCAAATCGGTGCATTCAAAGTGAAAGCAAATGCTGATGCGCTTGCCGCCGATGCGGTGTCTAAAGGTTTTGACGCGATTGTGCTTCCAAAAGGCGGCTTATTTAAAGTGCAGATCGGCGCATTCTCTTCCAGAGATTATGCTGATGCGTTGGCAGCGCGGGCCGAAAAAGCCGGATTTGATGCCTTCATTGTGCAAGACTAAATGAAAAAACCCCTGCTCTCCCTTTTTTGGGACGAACGGGGTTTTTTGTTATTGAAGTATATCGGCGACAAACTGAGACCAAGCTTCAAGACGCTGATACACATTTTCCTCTTTCAGTTCGCTCAGTTTCATCCAGCGCCCGGCGATTTGATCTTTTTCTTTCACTTCGACTTGTGCCGCAGACGCTAACTGGAGCGCAGAAAGGATGCCGATATGCACCTTCCCTACATCGTTTTCATCATCATTGATCAGGCCGAGTGTGACAATGTTTTGTTTGTCCTCCTCGCGAATGTACAGTTCTTCCGCCAGCTCCCGGTCGGTATTCTGTTTCAGCACTTCCGAAAATGAAGCCGCCCCTTCCATAGGGTTCATGTGTCCGCCGAAGCCGAGAGAAAGCTTATTATGGAGGCGCGATTCCCCTCCGCCCGCGAGCCGTTCATACACAAACACCTCATCATCGCGGCGGATGACGACATACGGAATCGGCTGTTTAAATCGCGGGTCCTCTTCCGCGTCGCCTCTTCTGATTTCAAAAAAATGCGCCTCAATTTGAGCCATAATGTTTACGATACGTTCATCCTCGCTGTTGACTCCCTGAAATGTCAGCATTTCGTTTTGAAAGACGTCACTCCGCGGTGCAGCCAAGATGATTTCATCCATTTTATTCATGCCCGTTCCTCCTGTCTTACCTCTCCATTCAAGCCAAAAGAGCAGATATTATATCTGCTCTTCATCTTGGCCAAAATAAAAATCTTCGTCCTTAATCGGTTCTACCGTCGCCTTTTTGTAGCCGTTCCCTTTCATGGAGAAGAAATCATGTGATTTTGTTTTGGTGTTTAATCCGTTTAATACGATCGGATTAATATCCTCTTCTTCAAAGTAAGGATCGAACCCTAAGTTCATCAAAGCTTTATTGGCGTTATAGCGGATGAATTTCTTTACATCGTGTGAGAGTCCGACTTGATCGTACAAGTCCTCTGTATATTCAAGCTCATTTTCATATAACTGATTCAGAAGGTCAATCGCAAATTCACGAAGCTCTGCTTTTTTCTCTTCTGTCTGTTTATTATAAATTTCCTGAGCAAGGAGACCGACATACACGCCGTGAATCGCTTCGTCACGAAGGATCAGGTTAATGATCTCACCGCTTTGCATCAGTTTTCCTTGTCCGTAGAAATATAACGGATAATAGAAACCGCTGTAGAAAAGGAAGCTTTCCAGATAGACGGAAGCAACCATCGCTTTGAACAGTGAAATTTCATCATCTTTTTGAATGGCTTTGTAAAGCCCGACAATCATTTGCGCTTTTTTCTGCAAATATTTATTCTGCTTTACCCATTCAAATACTTCGTTGATCGTTTCAGTCGGAGCAAGCGTCATAAAAATATTTGAATATGATTTTGCGTGCACCGCGTTTTCCATCATCGCCATGAAATTAAGAACCGCTTTTCGCTGATGGCCTTCGACGTGCTCGGCCACAATCGGCATGCCCGTGTTCCCCTGCTCTGTATCAAGCAGTGTCAGGCCGGCGAGCACCTTCATGTACGTATCCTGCTCATTTTTACCCAAATACTTCCAAGTGAGAAGATCGCCGTTTAATGCGATCTCTTCCGGAAGCCAAAACTGCTTTACGTTTTGGTTGTAAAACATTTGGGTGAAATCATCTTCATGCTTTGACCAGTTTGCTGCGTCATAAATTTTTGTCACTGTAAACTCTCCTTTAATCAAACGACACAAGAAAGACAGCTGTCCTGCCCGGTATCTTTCGTTCTTGCATAGTAAATGGTTTTGATGCCTCTATGGTGGGCATACAGATCAATACGGTTCAGATCACGAGTTGTCATCGTATCTTTCAAAAACAGGGTAAAGCTGATTCCCTGATCGATATGCTGCTGGATTGTCGCGATCATATCCACCACTTTGAACATGTCCATATCATAAGCTTCTTTGTAGAAGAACCAGTTATTAGACGCTAACCCCGGCATCGGGTAATACGTTTTTGAATTTCCGTATGTTCTTTCTTCGATCCGTTCCATGATCGGCATAACCGACGCCGTGCTGGATTGGACGTAGGAAATGGAACCTGTCGGTGCGATGCACAGTCTGTAGCTGTGGTACATGCCGTTTTCAGCGACAAACGCCTTCAGCTCTTTCCAGTCTTCGATTGTCGGAATGTGCATGCCTTCAAAGAGCGCAGCGATTTTTTCATATGCCGGTGAGAACTCTTTTTCGATATATTTATTGAAATATTCTCCCGTTGCATAAGTGGAGCCTTCATAATGCTCAAACGTTTCGCCTTTTTCTTTCGCAAGCTCAGCTGAACGCTGGATGGAATAAAAGTTCACCATCATAAAGAACGTATTCGCGAAATCTCGTGCTTCCGGGCTTTCATACGCGATGCCGTTTTGGGCCAGGTAGCCGTGAAGGTTCATGGCGCCTAAACCGATCGACTTCATCGCTTTGTTCGCGCGTCTGACTGCCGGCGCGTTGCGGATATCCGTCGTCTCAGATACATGAGTCAGGGAATCCGTCGCGAGTTTTACCGTGCGCTCAATCGATTTATGTTTCATGACATTCAAAATATTTAATGAACCAAGGTTGCAGGAAATGTCCAAGCCGATTTCGTCTTCTTCATCATAATCTGTGTAAGCCGAAACCTGTGACGCCTGAAGCACTTCAGAGCAAAGGTTCGAGAATTTCACTTTTGATACGTGGTTATTCGCGTGCTCTTTGTTTACGTTGTCCTGGAACATAATGTACGGATAACCTGACTCAGAACGGAGAACGGCAAGCTTTTCAAGCAATTTGCGCGCATTCACTTTTTCTTTTTTGACACGCGGGTTGTCAACAAGCTCCTCATACATCGCCGTCATGTCCATTTCGTCCATATGCTGGCCGTATTCTTTATAAATCGTATGCGGATAGAATACATAAGCCGCTTTATCCTCACGTGCAAGCTCAACGAACTTATCCGGAATGACGACACCGATAGAAAGCGTTTTGACGCGCACATCTTCATCCGCAGAAATCTTTTTCGTATCAAGAAAATCATTAATATCGCGGTGGAAAATATTTAAATACGCCGCGCCTGAGCCTTGTCTTTGGCCCATTTGGTCAGCGTAACGGAACGCATTATCAAGAAGCTTCATGACGCCTACAACGCCTTTTGTGGCGTTTTCAACATCTTTAATCGCTTCGCCTTTCGCGCGAAGCTTGGACAGATTAAGAGAAACCCCGCCGCCTAATTTAGACAGCTGCATGGAAATATCGATCGCCCGTGAAATATCGTTTAAGGAATCATTGACTTCGAGCAAGAAGCAGCTCACCAGTTCTCCGCGGCGTTTTCTGCCGGCATTCAAAAATGTCGGTGTACTCGGCTGATATTCCTGGTTGATCATCAGGTTTACATATTCTTTTGCTTTCTCAGTGTCGCCGTTTGCGAAGAACAGCGCGACGATTGAGATTCGGTCCTCATAACGCTCGAGGATTCTTTTCTTGTCATTCGTTTTCAAAGCATAGTCATTATAAAATTTAAACGCACTCATGAAGGAAGGAAAACGAAACTTCTTTGCGTAAGCTGTCTTAAACACTTCTTTAATGTCTTCAAAAGAGTAAAGGCTTAAGAATTCCTCTTCGTAGTATTGGTTTTCAATCAAATAATCCAGCTTCTCTTTTAAATCGTGAAAGTAAACTGTGTTTTGATTGATATAGTCAACAAAATAGCTATGTACAGCCTCTTTATCTTTATCAAACTGGAATTTTCCATCCTGTTGGATCATGATTTCGTTATTTAACTGGATCCATTTTGGCACTTGATTTTGTGACAACTCTTTCTACCTCCTGAGTAAACAATTCAACGTCTTTAGATGTGCCGCTGAGTTCAAATTTGTGCAAGATCGGCACCTGATATTGTCTTGAAATGGTATCGGCGCTTTTTGCAAAGTTATCGCCCCATACTTTGTTGCCGCTCGCAGCGACTCCTAATAAGAGATGGGCGTATTTTTCGAGAAATGATTGTGTTGATGCCGGTACCTGACCGAAGTTTGTCGTGTAGGTGACCAAAACAAACGGAGTGTCCACGTGGTCCGTTTCGTCCACCTTGCGGATCAGCTGAAAGTCTGTTTTATTCACAAAACGCTGAACATTCCCTGTCTTTGAATCAAATATGATTTGAACCATCCTTATCACGACCTATCAAAAATAATGAATCTCTTAACACTATATATAGTATACTAACCTCTCAGAAAAACACAACATATTGAGATCGATTTATAAAAAATTCATATTTTTGAAAGAGCGGACTTTGGCTCTGGCCCGTTTAACGCCCAAAAAAGAGAGCAGAACGAGAATCATCTCTCATCCTACTCAAGGTGTCATGTGTAAGCCGATGTCTATCATAACATGAAAAAAAACTGCTTAGTAGTCTAGACTTTTATTCTTATTTTTTGTAAGAATCACATTTTTTTTCGCTTTCAACGGTTTCTTCAATCTCCACATCAGCACCGATTTCTTTCAGTACGGCTTTCAGAGCGCTTGTGATGGAAGCCTCTCTGATCAGTTCTTTGCCGTCAACGATGATGCTGGTTCCATATTCATAGCAGGAATCATCTTCACAAGTTTCTTCCCAATGGTTGATTATCACCTTGTGTTTCAATCGTCTCACCCTCTGCATGATCAATGTCAGTACTTAGTGTAGCTTGTGCGGCCCGCTTTGTAAATTCGAACGCTTGTGAAATTTATTCAAGCTCATCCAGCGCCGCTTCTTTTTTCAGTTCGATTTTATTCGTTTTTTCATCATAGCGGTATATTTTTAAGTAACCGTCCTCGACGATGCCGAAACGATTATGTTCCAGCTGCACCATGCCTTCTGTCTGCGGTTCGGCATCCGATGAGCCGCCGTCATCATCCGTCACCACCGTCTCATGATTGCTGCAAGCTCCAAACAGCAAAAAAACAGCGATCCAAACGAGCGTAATCCTGATTCTTCTCAGTTCATTTTCACTTTCGAACACGATTTTCCGAACCCCCTTTTATGTTTCCGATATACAGCCTGCAATATACAGATGCGCATAGAAAAAGACCATTGTTCATGGTCTTTTTTCAAAAAGTCTATTCAAGCTCAAGCTGGACGTTTTTTTGCGGGGCGAACGTGGAGATGGCATGTTTATAAATAAGCTGCTGCTTCCCCTCCGTTTCGAGCAAAACGGTAAAGTTGTCAAAGCCTTTTACCTGGCCGCGAAGCTGGAAGCCGTTGAGTAAAAACACCGTGACGAACGTATTGTCTTTTCGGATTTGATTCAAAAACTGATCTTGAATATTAATCGGTTTCATGTTTCGTCCTCCTTGGTTCTCAATACAATACTGTTTCGATTAAATTTCCAGTTTTCCTGCTATGCACTTGAAAATTTCCTTTTTTTTCTGCTCAATATCAACAGGCGGGGTCATATCTGTCCATGAAACGGGCATTTTATTGCGAAACCAGGTCAGCTGGCGTTTCGCATATCGCCTAGAATTTTGTTTTAATTGTTCCACAGCCTGAGGGAGCGGCACTTTTCCATCAAGATATTCATACAGCTCTTTATAGCCGATCGCCTGAATCGATTGGCTGTCCCGTATATTCATATCATACAGCCGCTTTACTTCGTCAAGAAGGCCGGTTTCCAGCATCAGGTCAACGCGCTCGTTAATCCGGCCGTACAGCACTTCTCTGTCCATTGTAAGACCGATAAGAACAGCATTGTAAAGCAGCTCCTGTTTTTGGGTTTTAAGATGCTCTGACATTGTTTTTCCCGATACATGCAAGATTTCGAGCGCGCGGATGACTCTTCGCGTATTGTTTTGATGAATGGCTGCCGCCGCTTCCGGGTCGGCTGCCGCAAGCTTGGCATGAAGCGCTTCCGCCCCTTCTTCAGCCGCCAGTTTCTCCATGCGCTCCCGGAATACAGGGTCGCCGGAGTTTTCCGTGAACGTATAGTCATACAGCACGGACTGAATGTACAGACCCGTCCCTCCGACAATCATCGGCAGCTTTCCTCTATCGGCAATCTCGGTGATTTTTCCCCTTACCATTTTCTGATAATCCGCCGTTGAAAAAGTGTCGGACGGCTCCAAAATATCAATCAGGTGATGCGGCACGCCTTCTGTCTCTTCTTCGGTGACTTTGGCCGTTCCGATGTCCATCCCTTTATATACCTGCATGGAATCTCCGCTGATGATTTCCGCATTCAGCATTTTCGCGAGTCCGATGCTTAGTTTTGTTTTTCCGACTGCCGTCGGTCCGACGAGTATGACGACAGGCTGTTTTTTATTTTTCAATATGTATCACTCTCTTTTATAAATCTCCCCCTAATTATAGCATTCATTTCTTCAGGCACCTATCCATTTTGCCCTTTTTCCTGAGCGCTAAACGTCCGCTACCACCCGATCGGCTCGTTTCCGACAACCTCTCTCGTTTTTCCTTTGAGCGTATGGCGGTGCGTTTTCCGTCCTTCCTCCCGCGGATCGTAAACGACGCCGCCGTGCTGGATCTGAATCGGCTCATTGTAGGCGGCAAAGGTGGTCTCTGAAAGCTCATGGTAATGTGTTCCGTCAACCCTCGGGATGGCAGGGCCGGAAATGCCGTAATACCTATGAAAATGGCCGTTTTCAAACGAGGTGATGCCCGTATAGAAATGTGTATGCTTATCTGTATTGCTGCCGTTCTCCGGCTGCGAAAAGCCTTCAATCAAATGGTAATGCCCCTGCACTACATCCGTAACCGCCCGGTATGCGTGTGTGTGCGGAGGTTTTTTTGACCAATCGGACTGATACAGGCCCACAAAAGCTCACTCCTTTATTTTTTTGATAAACGCCCAATCAAAAATTGGTGGGCTGAATACTCTGTTATCATCTCAAATTTATTCTTGGAGGTACCTAAATTATGAATGAAGAATACACATACGAAGCAGATAGTGATATGAGACAGTTTGGACGGCCCGGATTTGGGTTCGGACGGCCGGGATTCGGATTCGGGCGTCCCGGATTCGGATTCGGCTTCGGGCGGCCGGGTTTTGGTTTTGGCCGGCCTTGGTTTGGCCGCCCTTGGTTTGGCGGGTTCGGACGGCCGTTTGGTTTTTACGGCGGACCGTTTGTCGGAGGGCTTGTCGGGGGGCTTGTCGGAAGCGCTTTGTTCAATCCGTATTTGTACGGAGGTTACGGCTACCCTTACTATCCGTATTACTACTAAGACAATCAAAAAGGGCTCCTTTCAGGGGCCTTTTTATATAGGCCTAATGTCTTGACTTGGCGGGCAAAGTTCGGATATTATTTTATTTTACTGCCTTAAACAAAAGGCATAAGGATTATGATGAGAGGGGGATTTGATATGATTCTGGGTTATATCTTCCTCACAATTGCTATTTTATCAGAGTCAATCGGCGCGGCCATGCTGAAGGTCTCCCGCGGATTTACGCGGTTTTTGCCGAGCGCGCTTGTAGTGGCAGGCTATTCATTGGCCTTTTATATGCTTTCACTGACACTGAATCTCATTCCGCTCAGCTTATCCTATGCAACATGGAGCGGAGCCGGAACGGTGCTCGCATCCATTATCGGAGCGAAATGGTTTCATGAAAAACTGGACAAGCAGGCCGTCATCGGACTCTTTTTCTTATTGGCCGGTGTCATTTTGATGAATTGGTAGAAAGGAGAGGCATGCTGATGAAAGGATTACTTTGCTTGGCATTAGCCATTGTATCAGAAGTGTTCGGGAGCACGATGCTGAAGCTGTCGGACGGTTTTACGCACCTGTGGCCCGCTCTCGGCGTAATTGCCGGAATCGGAGCCTCTTTTATGTTTTTGAGCTTCTCATTGAAAAGCCTTGATTTATCCGCCGCATACGCGACATGGTCAGGTGTCGGCACCGCTTTAACGGCAATTGTCGGCTTTTTTGTTTTTAAGGAGGCCATGACAGTCAAAATGATGATCGGGCTTGTTTTGGTCATCACGGGCGTCATCCTGCTGAACCGTTCCAAGTCTCAAAAAGCTAAAAAAAATCAAACGGCCCGGAGCTGACCGTTTGAACTCGTCAAGCGCGGGCAGCTTTTACTTCAACCTCAAGCTCCATCTCCACGTTTCCTTGGACCGCTCGTGAAATCATACATGAGGACTCTGCTTTATGCGCTAACTTCCTGGCGAGCGTAAAGTCCGTTTCGGCTGCATCCGGCTTTAATAATATAAACGGACGGTGAATGATTTTCTGGTACGTGAACACACCGTTCGTGACGTCTACAATTCCTTCAGATTCCATATGTAGATCTTCTTTATCCAGGCCGCTTCTTTCCATCATCGCCGCAAGCGTTATAATATAACAGGTAGCGGCCGCTCCAAGCAGCATTTCATCAGGATTTGTGCCTTCTCCGGGTCCGTCCATTTCCTTAGGAATGGACACAGCCGTTTCCAGCCGGCCGCTTTTAATATCGCCGACGTCATTGCGATTTCCGGGCCAATTTGCTTTTAAATAAAAGTGATGTTTTGCCAAGGGACAAACCTCCTTTTTTTCAGTTTACTCATCTTTCACTCGTTTGTCTTTTTTTAAGCTTACGAATACTCTTGATTGATCACTCTTTTTATCGTACGGACAAACCGGTAAAATTCCTCCGTTTTTGTGAATTCCCTTTCGCGGTAATCAAAATTATCAAAAAACGCTTCCCGCTGTTCTCTGCTGATCTCAAGCTGTATGCTCAGCCCGGTTTGCGCCTGGTTATTGATATTTTCGGTGTCAACCCCGGCCAGACCGGTTTTTGAGGTTGCCAATTCTGCAGAAAATCCGTTTCGTTCGAGAGCTCTCACCAATTTTTTCGCCCGCTTCCGGTCGCTTCCTCCGACAAGAGTATTTTTCTCGTCGCCTTTATAACCGTGAACTGCGATAACATAATGGTGCTGCTTAATGCTTTCGACTGCTGAAGGCTCATCGAACCTGGTGCTCGTAATATGAAGAGTCTGGTTATCATGCGTCTTTAATCCCTCAAACAGATAGGTTGAATAATCATCTCTGAAAGAGCGGACGATCTCGCTCACCCCGCCCTCAATTCTCCCTCCGTGCGGCGACATGATCAATACGGGGCTCCCCTTTCGCTTATTGTACGATATATGATAATCATCGGGGTCTTCATGTTCAGCCAAATCTTTAAAATCTGTGTATGTATCAGAAGAATTCGAGGGATCAGGGTCTGACGCATAATGAGCACATCTTATTAGTAAGACCATTGCTACGATAATGATGACATTAAGTAAAATTCTTTTCATCAGCTCTCCTTCTTTGCTCCTTTCTGAAAAATGACATGTTCATTATATGGATTTTTGTCAATAGGTCTTATCTTAACATTCTATTAACATTATCATCAGTGAAAAACTTCCCGGTTTCGAAAAATCAATGGATTGTCACGGTTCAAGCGCTCAAATGCCGGGCATCAGTGAAAAAAGGTTGAGAGAGGGCAAAAAAAAAGGGAGGAACGCCCGAATTTTCAGGGGCGGGAGATTCACGGCCGGAAACGGACGGCATCAAGAATACGCTTTTAAAAATGAATATCCGCCTCCCGAAGCAAATGCGCAGGACAGAATGGAGCCCGTCAAAAAAGTTCTCATCTGCCTTTTTGTACAGCAAAATGCCGTTACAGCCCGCTCATCCCCTTTTTTTATCATAATGGTCCGTTTTGAAATGGAACCGTCTTTTTTCATATATATAATATCAATCGGAAGCTGTTTTTCCAAGGAATGTCTCAATATTATGTTCATGTATATACCTCCTTCCGCCGGCTTCATTATAAACGAACAAACGTTCTGTTTCAACTCGATTTCTTCTCCTGAAAAAGCCGCAAGTAACCAGCGCTCCTGAAGGACAAACGAACTGACCGAACATACGGCCTGTTCATATGGTATAGAGAGAATCGCCAGAATGGGAGGAAAAGTATATATGTTTGGTTACTCAATGGTACAAATGGTGCGGTCAAATGCTCATAAGCTGGACTGGCCGCTCAGAGAAAACGTATTACAGTTATATAAACCTTTCAAATGGACACCTTGCTTTTTGCACAAGTTTTTCGAAAAAAAGGTGAAAAACAGAAAGAAAATGTCAGTCATCATTGAATTTGAAGAGGGCTGCCATGAATCCGGTTTTCACAGCACAGGACAGGTCTTATCAAAAGAAAAACGCTGCACCATAAAAAAGCAGTTTCAAACAATCAATTGCTGCAGCGCCGAAGTCACTCCGTCCGCCCTTCACATGCTTCTTTCGCAATGCCGGGATATCCGTAAAATCTATTTAAACCGTGAAGTAAAAGCGCTCCTTGATACGGCAGCTGAATCGTCTCATGCAAAAGAAGTGACACGTAACGGCACCGTATTAACAGGAAAAGGCGTAACCGTCGCCGTTATTGATACCGGAATCTATCAGCATCCCGATTTAGAAGGCAGAGTTATCGGATTTGCGGACTTTGTCAACCAAAAGACAGAACCGTATGATGACAACGGACACGGCACCCATTGCGCCGGTGATATCGCAAGCAGCGGCGCTTCATCTTCCGGTAAATATCAGGGGCCGGCGCCGGAAGCCGATCTGATCGGAGTCAAGGTATTAAACAAATCAGGATCAGGAACCTTGGCTGATATCATTGAAGGTGTGGAATGGTGCATACAATATAATAAAGAACACACAAAGAATCCGATCAGAATCATCAGCATGTCACTGGGCGGAGATGCGCTCAGATATGATAAAGAAACGGACGACCCGCTCGTCAAGGCCGTTGAAAAGGCATGGAATGAAGGAATCGTCGTCTGCGTCGCCGCGGGCAACTCCGGTCCGGAAGCTCAAACGATTTCAAGCCCCGGTGTCAGCGAGAAGGTCATCACGGTAGGCGCCTATGATGACAATGATACGGCCGGCAATGAGGACGATACGGTCGCTTCTTTCTCAAGCCGCGGCCCGACGGTGTACGGAAAAGAGAAGCCTGACATTCTTGCGCCCGGGGTCGATATCGTATCTCTCCGTTCTCCGCGTTCATACCTTGACAAATTACAAAAATCAAATCGTGTAGGGTCGTTGTATTTCAGTCTGTCGGGCACGTCCATGGCCACTCCGATCTGTGCGGGCATTGCTGCTTTAATCCTCCAGCAGAACCCGCAGCTTACGCCTGACGAAGTGAAAACACTGATCAAACAAAGTCCGGATCAATGGACAAATGAAGATCCGAACATTTACGGAGCGGGCGCAGTTAACGCTGAAAAAGCCGTGCCGAAAGAGTAACCTTTTTATCATGAAAAACGGGGTCGTCTAAACCTGCAGATGACCCCGTTTTTCAGGTGAACAGATGAAACATTTATAATGAAGGAACTCGGAATGCTTCCGAACCGGCTGTCAGAAAAAAAGATCAATGCAAGGCAGTGTATTTCTAAAAAAATAGGGAATAAGTATGGTGTAGATAAAAGGAGGAATCACAATGGCACTTACAAACACCGAATTGTCTGAATGGCTGCAAAAACAGATCGGACAAACGCTTGATATCAGAAAAGGAGAGCTGACAGACAGCCGAAACGAGATTTCTGATATGGACCAGATCATGCTTCACCTTGATGATGTTCTCGTCCGCCGGACAAACCATCCCGATGACTATGTAGCGGACGAAGAACTCGTCTTAAAAGGGCACGGCACAACCTATACGGAGGAAGGAAATGTCCCGCTTCCCCAAGATGCGTATGAAATCCCTCTGCTCGGCGACATCACCATCCAAAAGGAGCAAGACGGATTAAAGGTACATACAGATCGGGCCGTTTATACAATCGGGACCCGGAAAGAGCAATAAAAAGAAAAAACGCCCTGAATCAGCGGCGTTTTTTTATTGGTTTTTTTCTTCTGAATATCCGTGGAACATCGTGAATGCGCAAAGCATAATGCCTAAAATAATGATAATCGGGAGCCAGATCACGGCAAACTTATAATCCGGTTCAGCGAATGCACCGATGACCGCCCCAAAGCAATACAGCACCAAAGCAAGCGCGCGCAATACAGCATCTCTTGTAAACTGCTTCCGCTTGTCCGCTTTGTAAAACCTTGCGGTGAGATCTTCAAAAAAATTAGCGAGCGTTCCCGTTAATACGGTCGTGGAAATCCCCGCTACACCAAGTTTTCTCGCGGCTGTCGTCTGCATTCCCATTGCGAAGCTGAGCAGCATAATCAGCACATAAACAGAAATGGCATCTGCAAAAAAGCAGGAGAACAAAGCAAACAGCAGCAAAACAGCTCCTTCAATAGCTAAAGCGGCAGTTACCGCAGGAGGCCAGAAAGATTTCTTTTTATTGCCCACAAGCAGGGCCGCGGCAATAACGCCGGCAATAAATCCGATTAACGAGGTTAACGATTTGAGTACGGCAAGGTGCCACGAGTTGCCGATCGCCAGGCCGAACAGAACGATGTTCCCCGTCATATTGGCGGTAAAGATATGTCCCAGGCTTAAATAACCGATCACATCCACAATTCCCGCTGTTAAACAAAGAAGTAAAAGTGCAATATTTCGGTATGTAGTCACTGTCAATGTGATCCAATCCTTTCTCATGCTGATTCCAACATATAAGTTTACTCTTTGCCATTTCATATGTCCAGCCGGCGTGCCGCTTTTTCAGAGCATAAAAAAACTCCGGCGAACCGGAGAAGCTACTGAACGATAAATAATACTCTCGTGCCGTCGGAATATCCGCTCATTTGATTTCCAACCCATGAACCGGCCCCGCGGTTATCCGACGGGGTTACATATCTGACATCAGCCCCCGCCCCGCCTTCTGTGCAGACTGCCATGGGCCATTCATCACGGTCAAACCCGGGCTTTGTCGGAATTCCTTTCAATGATTCTTTCCTTCTATTCTCCGCTCCGCCCCGATCAATTGTACAAATCTCAGAATGACCTGCCGAAATGGCGTCTTTTATATGATTTCCCGTCTCCGGATATTTTGACAGCGGGAAATACAGCACCTGATCGTATCGGGATGCGGCACGAGCAGCACTGTCCGAATGGATACCGGCGCCCGTAAGGCCGAACTGAAGAGAGATCACCAAAAGCAGACTTGCCGCCCATTTCATAAACGCATTCATTCACATCCTCCTTAAGAAGTTGATATGAAGCGTAAATATGTATATTAGCCGGATTTAACACACATGATGAAATGGCAAAAAAAGTTTGCTGTTTTGTTGATAATCAACGAAAATGGCGGCTTTACGATTTGTCTATTGAACCGGCTTCTGTTTCCTTATATATTTTAGACATACTTATGAGCCGTTGTGATCAGTGTCTTCGGCAGATAAAAGGAGGAATGCCGTCCGGTCGGCAGGCACCGGCTGTTTGTTATGTCTTTTCAAAAACATGAAGGCGGGGAAATCCAGATGGAAAAAACAATGTTTCACCCACACTCACCCGAGTTTCACGAAAACCCTTTTGCGGTTTTAAGCAGATTCAGAGAGCAGGACCCCATACATAAATTCGAACTGCAGCGTTTCGGAGGCACCTTTCCGGCTTGGCTCATCACGCGTTATGATGATTGTATGGCGTTTTTAAAAGACGGCAGAATTACGAGAGATGTAAAACGGGTCATGCCGAAGGAACTGATCGCGAAGCTGAATGTCAGTGAAGATATCGATTTTGTCTCAGAGCATATGCTGGCAAAAGACCCTCCGGATCATTCACGTCTTCGCTCTTTGGTGCATCAGGGATTCACTCCCCGGATGATTGAGCAGCTTCGCACCGGGATAGAGCAGATCACAGAAGAGCTGCTCGATGAAATGGAAACAAAAGCAGACCCTGATATCATGAGAGATTTCGCCGCACCGCTTCCGTTTATCGTCATTTCCGAACTGCTCGGGATTCCGAAAGAGGACCGCGCCAAATTTCAAGTGTGGACAAACGCAATGGTCGACACGTCAGAAAGCGGACAAGATGCGACCAACCAGGCTCTCAAAGAATTTAAACAATATATGAAAACACTGATCGAAGAAAAAAGAAAACATCCGGGTGAAGACTTGACGAGCAAGCTTATTTACGCTGATGAGGACGGCCAAAAGCTGAGTGAATCAGAGCTGTATTCCATGCTGTTTTTGTTAGTCGTTGCCGGGCTTGAAACAACGGTTAACCTTCTCGGCTCCGGCACCCTGGCGCTTCTTCTGCACAAAGACCAGATGGAGAAGATAAAGCGGCAGCCCGAAAATATCCAGACGGCGGTCGAAGAGCTTTTGCGTTATACCTCTCCCGTCATCATGATGGCAAATCGATGGGCGATTGAAGATTTCACCTATAAAGATGTTTCCATTAAAAAAGGCGATATGATATTTATCGGCATCGGTTCAGCCAATCGGGACCCGGAATATTTCGATGATCCTGATACATTAAATATAGCGAGAACACCGAACCGTCATATCTCTTTTGGATTCGGCATTCATTTTTGTCTCGGGGCTCCGCTCGCCCGGATGGAAGCATCCATTGCCTTTACTGCGCTTTTAAAACGGTTTCCGAATATAGAGCTGAAAGGCGCGGCCGAGGATGTAACATGGAGAAAAAATGTGTTTTTGAGAGGGCTTGAAACATTGCCTGTCAGATTTTAATATCGCCCCCTGTTTATCGGGGGTTTTTTTAATGTCTTATAAACAGAAATCAATACAACAATGAAAATTTAGTACATAGTAAATTTAGTTCTATATAGATAAAAAAAGCGGCCGGATTGCTCCGGCCGTTCTCTATTACCGTTTTACCAACTCATTTGTTTCGTCCAGCTTTTTTCTGAAAGATTTAAGGAAATTTGCGCTTATCGTTCCTTTGTTTGCGTACAGTTTTTCGCAGAATGCCTTAATGGCGTTTTGCGGCTTCGGTTCCGACAGCATTGTGACATGATTGGAAGAGTGAACGTCCAGCAGGTGAAACTGTTTCATCTGGCGTTCCCATTCTTTCCAATACGCATCATGGTCTAACGGAATTTGTTCTTCCTCTGCCGTCAGATAACGTTCAAGATCTCCAAGGAACAAACCGCTTTTATTACGGAAGTAGTAGCATTGCAGCGCTTCCGGATGAGGCAGCGGCTTCATGTCATACTCTTCCATTCCGTAAGCGAGCTGCGTCTTCATCATTTGCTCCAGCTGCACCCGGATCGCTTCTTCGGATTTTGACAGACCGCGCTTTTTGGCAAGGTCGATCAATTCTTTCAATACTTCTTCTTCCTCAGCTTGGACGGTAATGTCTTCTCTGCTGATTAATGCCTCTTCAAGGTTTTCAGGCTTAAGATATGCTGTAAGCATCGTATTGATCGTTTGCAGCATGACTGACTTAACAGATGGTTTTCTTTCTTTCCATTTTTCACTGTACGGAGTGTCGATCATGACGGCGCTTTTTACCGTATGACCTTCCTCCTGCAAGAGGCGCGCGGTTTCATATGCAAGCATTCCGCCCAAGGAATATCCGCCGAGATCATAAGGGCCTTTCGGCTGTACCGCTTGGATGATTCTCTTATAAGAAGCGGCCGTCTCTTCGATTCCTTGCAGCGGCTCTTTCCCTGTCAAACCTCTTGCCTGGATGCCGTAAAAAGGTCGCTGACTCTTTTTGGCGAATGGCTGGTATGCTTCCACGCCTCCCGTTCCGCCGTGAAACCAAAAAACAGGACGGCCTTTTTCTCTATCATTCAGCTTGACGAGTTCGGGAAAATTCCGGCCCTTCTCCTGCGGTTGGTTCGTTTTTAACAGCATGCCGATCTCCTGAAGAGTGCTGCATTTCTGAAGAGCCTCCAGACTGATGCGGCTGTCTCCGTCCTCAAGTTTTTTCAGCAGCTGAATAGAGGAGATTGAATCGAAGCCGTATTCAGTCAGCGGCTTATTTTGATCAATTTCCGCTGCCTTCATCCCCAAAATGTCTGCCACAATGTCAGCCGCGCTCCCGCAGCGGATCTGAGGATTCTGTGAAACCGGTGCAAGGCTGATGTCTTCTGGCTTACCGCCGTTCCAATACTTATGGTTTTCAAAAGGATATGTCGGAAGCGGCACTCTTTGAACAGATTTGCCTTGGTGGAGTCTGTCCCACGGTATATCCGCACCTTTCACCCAGCAAAATGCAAGTTTTTCCAGATTGTTTTCAGCCAACAGCGTCTCCGTGACGACTGTACCGAGAGTCCCTTCCAGTAAAACGCCGATATCTCCTGATCCAGTCTGCTGACTGCCTGTAAAGAAGCTTTTCATTCCATTGCTTTCTTCGGAAAATGCTCTGTACTCTTTCAGTTTTTCCAGCAATTCATGTTGATTGCGGGCAACGAGTGCCAGGCGGCAGTTCATCGCCTCACGGCCGGTCTGAAGCGTATAAGCAATATCCCGCAATGACGGAGTATCTCCAGTTTGCACAAAATCAGCCAGCTGACTTGCGGCCGCCTTAAGACGCCCTTCGCTCTTAGCAGAAAGCACGATAAGCTGCGGTTCATGCACAGATTCTTTGTCTTTATGGCTCGGGCTGTACTGTTCCAAAACGACATGCGCATTCATGCCGCCGAAGCCATAGCTGTTAATTGCGGCCCGGCGCGGGATCGGTCTGCCCGTATGGTCGGTGAGCTGTGTCCATTCCTGATTGTCTTCGGTGAAACGGAAGCGGCTTTTCTGAATGGCCATTTGCTCATTTGCAGCTGTAAATCCGGGAATGCCCGGGATGGTATGATGCTTCATGGCCATCGCCACTTTTATAAGGGCGGCCAGTCCGGAAGCGAGTTCGCCGTGCCCGATGCAAGGTTTCACGGTGCTGATATAACAAGGCGCGATTTCCTCTTGATTTGCAGACTCGCCGTAACCCGCTTTGATTGCATTAAACTCCAGCGCATCTGCCATTTCGGAGGCAATGCCGTGCGCTTCAATATAAGTGACGGTTTGCGGATCAACATCGGTGTCTTCGTACGCTTTTTTCATCGCGGCCTTCATTCCCGCCGGATTCGGCGCGTGAAGCGACATGCCTTTACCGCCGTGAGACACTCCTGTTCCTTTAATGACCATGTGAATATGATCGCCGTCTTCAATTGCCGCCTCAAGCGGTTTGATGATGATAACGCCCGCCCCTTCGCTTCTGACAAAGCCATCGGCATCTTTTTGGAACGATTTCGCCCGGCCGTTTTTGCTTAAATACCCCATTGAATCAAAACCGATAAAGCCCTTCGGCGACTGCAGAATATTGGCTGCACCCACGACAGCCTGCTCACATTCTTTATGACGGATTGATTGAACCGCCCTGTGCAATGCCACCAGGGTTGACGTGCAGGCAGCCTCGTAATATTCACTCGGTCCTTGTAAATTCAAGGCATATGATATTCTGTTCGGAATGATGGACGGGATGGCTGTTCCATTGTTCGGATCGCTGTTGCCCGCGGCAACGAAAACGCCTGTCGGTCTGCTTGATAATGCCTTATTTGTCAGGCCCGCATCCTCCATTGCCTTCCATGTATGCATCAAAAGCAGAAATTGCTCCGGCCCCATTTGTGATGCCTCTTTAGGGGAAATTCCGAAAAAGAGCGGGTCAAATTCGCCGACACCGTCAATAAAACCGCCCCATCTGAGACTCGTGTCATTCTCATCACCGGCGTAACGGCGCCAGTCCCAGCGGTCCGCCGGAATTTCGGTAATACAGTGATCCCCGTTTACGATGTGCTCCCAAAAAGACTGGATATCCGGGGATTGCGGAAACTGAGCTGACATACCGATAATCGCGATTCCTTGCTTGATATCGGCGTTATCACAAGGCGTATGCTGTTTCTTCGGTAAAGTGCGCTCTTCTGTTTCCGTGACCCTGGCCTCTTCTGAATGCTTATGATCGGCAAGAAATTGAGAAAACTTGCTCTCATATGCTGACGCGAAGTGGCGGGTCAGCTCCTCCGCGGTCGGATACTCGAAAAACAATGTTGGATTCACATCGATGTCCGCCTCTTGGCCGATCTCTTTTGTCAGCCCGATCAGGCTCGCTGAATCAAGTCCCAATTCCATGATATTCGCGTCAGAACGAAGAGATGGCCCGGGTTCACCCATCATCTTGGCGAGCTTGCCAAGGACGTAGCTGCGGATATCATCTGTCAGACTGCCGGCAGAAATCGGTGCCCCCGCATTCTTAACAGCCGTTCGGGCCGGCTGATTCATCTGTTCGGTTTTCGGGCGGAACCGTTTCAGGGCATAGCCTTCAAAACGCATCACCACTTCCGATCGGCTGCTGATGACATCTGCGTTAATCAGAATCATTTCCCTCGTTTGTTTGGTCAGCTTGATGTGCAGCCAGCAATCGGTAAGATCTTCAGGGCTGCTGAAGGTGACGGAATTAATGCCGAACGGCAGATAGCTTTCCGCCTCCGTTTGGTCCAATAAAGAAAGTGAGGCCAAGTAAGCACTGTTGGCGATTAACGGATTTACGGCATAATGATGCGCTTGTTGTGAGTCGCTATTGTTCAGGTTCACTCTCGCTAAAACGGCATCAGAGCCTTGGTACAGGCGGGTGATCGTTTTAAATTCTTCTCCCCACACGACGGGTCCCGTTCCGTCTCCGTATAACTCATCTATCCGGCCCACTTCCCGGTAAGAGCGCTGAATGGCCGCCAGATTCGCGTGCTGCTTTTGAAACGGATAGGGGCTGCACTCGGCATACGCCGCTATGCTCCAATCAGGAGACGTGCGGCTGCGGTGCATTATGCTCAGTTCAAATCCATCCCCGTTTTGTTTCGATTCTGTTTTCATCTCGATACGATCGCCTTTTTTTACGGTAATGGGGCTGACGTAATTCAGTTTTTTAATTTGTCCTCCTTCCGCTTCAGGAAAAAGATCACAAAAATGATCGACTGCCAGACTGTTATATGTAGCGCCGACGAGTACCGGTTCTCCGCTGAATTGATGCCCTTTCACGTATGGGTCGTCATCACTGTATACCGCCTGAACGCCGGCAGCGTTTTCTGATTCACCGAATTGAAAAGAAGTCCCGTGGTCAAAAGCGTAGGCCGGCAGATGAACGGCGTGCTCTTGCTGCAACTGATCAAACGCGATATTCTCTCCTTTTTCCCATTGCCGCGCACGCCGGCCAATATCAGATTCAGAGAAATTGAGATTCCGCTGATCCATGCGGTAAGCGGCCAGCTTTTCCAGCAGTTCCTGAACGGAAGCAGCCGTAAATGCCGCCCGATACTCCGAATGATGCGTTCTTTTTTGCAACGCGGATGCGATGGCGGCCGGATGAAGAGGTGGCGTCTTTTCTAAAAAGGCCGCCAGTCTGTCAAGATAGGCTTCAAAACTCCATTTTGTTTTCGCTGACACAGGGAAAATATATTCCTCATCACCGTGACGGGCCTGATCGGAATTCGGGCTGATATATTCTTCTACGATGAGATTTGCATATGCCCCGCCTGCCCCGAAGGAATTAATCATGCTTCTCCGCGGTATGATGTCCCCCGTTTCGGCATCCCTCATACGCTCCCAATACTCGGTTTTTTCCTGCAGGTAAAAAGCCGTTTGTTCAAGGTTGATATTCGGATTTTGCGGTTTTGCGTTAATCGACGGGACTAATGTTTCCCGCTCCATTTGCAGCAGCACTTTCGCGAGCTGGGACATGCCGGAAGCCGCCTCTAAATGGCCGAGATTTGACTTGACGGATCCAAGCGCGCAAAAACGTTTTTTATCAGTATATTGCGCGAACGCATTTGTCAGGGCAATGACCTCAATCGGATCTCCCAATACAGAGCCGTTTGCCGCTGATTCAACATAACTGATTGTTTCCGGATTGATTCCGGCCTTGTCGATGGAAGCCGCCATGAGCTTCGCCTGCTGTTTCGGATCCGGAGCCGTGTACATCTGCCTTCCGCCGCTATGGCACAACGCGCTGCTTTTAATGACCCCGTAAATATGGTCTTTGTCGGCAAGCGCTTTGGAGAGCGGCTTCAAGAGCACCGCCCCGACTCCTTCTCCCGGCATCAGGCCCGTGCCGGTTCCGAAGCTTTTGCTTTCACTTCCCTGTTCAAGCAAATTCGCCCGTTCGAGCGCATCATATTTAGACGGTTCAAGCGTGAGATTGACCCCTCCGGCAATCGCCATGGAACAGCTGTTAAGCTTCAGGCTTTCACAGGCGAGATGAATGGCGCTCAGTGAGCTGGAGCATGCGGTCGTAACGCCCATGCTCGGGCCCGTTAGATTGAAAAAGTGGGAAATGCGGTTGGCGATATGCCAATCCCCTCCGTTAGAGCTGAGCGCAGCTTTTTCCAATGACGGGATATTCCAGAAATATTGATTGTACATACTGCCCATAAATACACCGATGCCGCTGTCTGATTCCTGCCATTCGTTTACTCTTTCTAACGAGTAACCGCCATTTTCAAATGTTTCCCATACGGTTTCTAAGCTTAGACGGAGCTCAGGCGTCATCTCCATCACATGGTCTTCCCGGATGTCAAACAAGTGATGGTCAAAAGCTTCAATATGCTGCAGAAATCCGCCGTACCGTGTTTTGCGTTCTTCTTTTCGTGTTTCTTTTGCCATTGTTTTCAGAAGACCGGATTTCCATCTGTTTTCCGGAGCTTCCGTGATACAGCTGTCTCCGGCTTTTAAATGCTCCCACAGCTCATCGAGGGTTTCAGACTCGGGATAGCGGCCGCTGATGCCGATAATGGCAATGTCGTCACGATCAGAACGATTAACGGCGACGGTTTCTGTTTCTGTTTCCGGCTTTGGCGCTTTTGGCTCTTTTTGTTCAGTGATAAACCGCCGCGTTTCCGTGACAAGCGGCACCGGTTCATTCATTGCAGGTTCCGGATGCTTTGTTTCAGGAGGCGCTTGTTCGGCTCCGAATGCCTGTTGCAGCTTATCCGGGTAAGTTTCCAGCAAATACTCGGCAAGTTCTTTCGTATTCGTGTGTTCAAATAAGACCGTTTTCGGCAGCTCGCCCGTCAATGTTTCCAGTTCGCGGATAAAATTCACCTGCAAAATGGAGTCGATGCCGTATTTTTCAAAGCTCGTCTCAGGCTGAATGCGCTCGGGAGCAAGCTTTATGGACTTGGCTAACGTTTCTTTTATGAATTGCACAGTCTGGTCTGTGACTGAGAAAGACGGTTCTGTGAAATCAGCCGGCTCTTTGGAAGCCGCAGTTTCTTCAACCGCCTGCGCGTCCGGCTGCTTTTGCCTGATGACGCCGTCGCTTTCTGCCGCCACGATCTGCTGGCCGAGGTGATGTGACGATTCCGCCATAAATGTAACGTACCGATATCCCTCGCTTTCCAGCGCAGACTGCCACGCTTCAGGATACAGCCCCGGGCATCCGGGAATGCGCAGTTTGGCGTCTTCATACAGCCACCAGCCTTCCAAAAGACCGAATGTCAGATGAGAATAAACCGAATGGCTGCTAATCTCATTTAATAGCAAAATCCCATTCTTTTTAAGCACCGCTTTGGCATTGCGAAGTGTCCGCCGAATATTTTTTGTCGCGTGAAGCACATTTGCCGCAATTACCGCGTCATATGCGCCCGCCTCTATACCCTGCAAAGCCGGGGGCTCTTCCACATTAAACCGCTTATAAGTCAAATACGGATTGTCGGGACCGTATTTTTTTTCAGCATGCATGAAAAAGGCCTTTGACAGATCGGTGTAGCAATATTCTTTCATATGATGTTTGTACTCTTTTAATCTTTTGAACACGGCCGCGCTCGTCCCGCCCGTCCCCGCTCCGATCTCTAATATCCGGATTTCCGCGTTCGGGTCTTCTTTCAGGCGTTCTTCAATGAAAGCCGTCAATGTGTCAGCGAGCACCTCATTAAAGTAGTCTGCCGTTTCATTGTTTTTATAGATTCCTTCCACCAATTCCATTGAGGAATCAGGAAACAGAATATCAGTGGCAGAAACTCTGCCGGATAAAATATCCGGCAAAGCTCTGAGAGCGGTCTCCACTAAGGTGATCATCGCCTGTTTGCTGCTGTCCTTGAGTAAAGGAGCTTTCTTTTCATCCCATTCTTGCCACAGAACGTCCGCACGCTCTATCGGACCCGTTAACACATACGTACTGCCTGACTGTTTCAAAAAGCCTTTTTGCACCAAGATGGAGATGCTTTCTTCCAGCCACCTGCCGTAAAACCCCTGCATGACAGGCTGCGTTTCGTTTTCCGTAAAAAATCCGACAGATTTCAGCTGGCCTGCCAATAGTTTGTAAAGAAGATCTTCAGTGTTTTGCAAAGCCGTCCCCTCCTTAACTCAATTGTTGTACATGTCTTGTTACTTTAGGCTGATAGCTTCGCAGTTTTTGCATCGCCGAGCCGTGATGTTCAGGGTATACTTCTATCATTTCTTCCGGTTTTTCCTCCGGCTCTTCCGCCTGTTTCATCATGACGAACTGATTCAACGGGCCGCCGAGCAATCGTTCAAGCGCCGCCATTGCTTCCGGCGCTTCAATTGATCCGACTCCCGCCTGTTTCATCCGTTCTTGATAGTCGGCAGATGATACGATTCCGACACTGCCCCAGTAGCTCCAATTCATCACTGCCGCCGAATACGGCCGAACTTGAGCCAAATGAGCGGCAAAGGCATCTTTGAAACTGCATCCGGCAGCATAATTGCTTTGTCCGGCCGCTCGTGCAAATGATTGAACAGATGAGAAGAACAAAGCAAAGTCCAGCGGCTCATTTCGGAACACGCGGGCCATATTCACGCTGACATTGACTTTCGCAGCGAGCACGCTTTTCAAACGGCTTTCCGGCATATTTGCCAGGCTCTGATCCTCTAAAACAATTGCGGAATGGATGATTCCGTTAATTTGCGGGTGCGTGCGTTTGATCGTTTCATACGCCCGTGTGAGCTCATTCGGATTTGCCGCGTCAGCTTCAATATAAATCGGCGCCGGGCCGAATTGGCTGAGTCTGTCGATTTTTTCCTGGATGGCGCTGTTATGTTTTCGTCTGCCGATCCAAACGACTCGCGCCTGATATGTTTTCACGGCATATTCGCTCCATGCCTCGCCGATGCCCCCCGCGCCGCCGATGACGACATAAACGCCGCCTTTTTGGTAGGCGGGCCGGCTTGACACCGGCTGCTGTACAGGAATAAGGCGCTGTTTGTACCAGTGATTGTTCCGGTACGCCCATGTATTGCCTTGCTCATCAAACGGCGCTGAGAACAGCTCCGCCTTTGAAACATCTTCCGGACATCCGGCATCAATCAGCCTTGTTTGCCAGTTCGGATACTCTTTTGCGAGCGAGCCGACCAAACCGTGAATGCCTGCATGAGCCGGATCAATAATGTCCGCCGGCTGTACGGACTGTGTTTTTATTGTGACTGAAGTCAAGCTGATTCGCTTGCCTCCATATCCTAAAGCAAGCATGGCCTTAATCACTCTGTACATCTGAATGACGCCCGCATCCTGAGCTTTTACCATGTCATCAGCGCTGTGAAAAGGAGCGATCCATACGATATGCCCGAAAGACCCTGTTGCTTTCAGTTCAGCCGCAACAGCCTCTATTTCATCCTCCGGGTTGATATGAAGCCGTTTCGCAGAAGGATGATGCAATTGAAAAGCCGCGCTTTCCTCATCCCCCGCGATAAAGACAACCTCTTCCGTCTTATATGCCGGGCTTTGATCACGGAATTCCGCGAGATCCCACACCGGAGCCAGAAGGTTTGCTCCATTTAATGATGTTTCCGGCGCGGGGCCTTCCATCATTCTGGAAGAAATCCCTTTAATTCTGACACAGACCCGGCCTGTCTCATCGCATAAGTCAATGTCCATACGCTGTATTTTTTCATCCGTTCCCCGGGAGCTGACATACGCCCACATGCTTGTCGTGCACGGGCTGAAAATGTCCAGTTCTTCAAGGGCGAACGGCAGTGACAGCTGGTTATCATCTGCGTGCAGCTTCAGACCGATTGTCGCTTGCAAAGCTGAATCAAGCATACACGGGTGAAGAACGTATTGATCTGCCGTTTCTTCGAGGAAGGAAGGCAGCCGGAGCTCAGCTAATGCTTGATTGCTTCCGATATGAATCTGCTGAATTCCTTGTTGTCCGGGACCGTAGTCAATGCCGATTTTGCTGAATAAGCTGTAACACTGTTCAGAAGTCAGTATACTGAGGCCGCATTGAGCTTTCAGTGCGCCTATATCACGGTGCGGAGCCTCCCCGGCGCTGAGAATGCCGGCAGCCCCCTGACAGTGTATCTGCCTGCCGCTTGCTTCTGTTTGTGAATCCGTGTAAACGTCATACACGATTTCACCGTTTTCCCTCGGGTTCAGGCTGATCTGCGCTTCAATCGGGCGGTTTCCCGCTTCGATCGGCCGAACCCAAACGATGTTTTTCAGGCGGGTGACAGAAGGACGTTCCTTTTGCCCTTTGACTGCCTGAGCAACCGCCGCCCTAGCCATTTCCAAGTAGGCAACGCCCGGCATAACCGGCTTGCCTTTAATAAGATGATCGGTGAAAATCGTCTCTTGTCCCGTAAATTCGGATCGGTACCGCTGCTCTGTTAAATCTGATACATTTTCGTGAAGCAGCGGGTGCAGCACCCGCGACGTCGGCACAGCTTGCGGTTTCTCTGCTTTCGGCCGGTTGTCCGTGATCCAGTACCGCTCTTTCGCAAACGGGTAAGCAGGAAGACTCATCCGTTGGGGCTTGATATCAGAATATAAGCCGTCCCATTTGATATCCGCGCCCTGCACCCATAATTCCGCAAGCTTGTCATTCTCTCGGCGGCTTATCAGCTCTTCGATATCCGCTTCGCCGTTTGCGCCTGCCAGAATGGATTTCAGGGAGGTTTTACCCGCTTTTCCTTTATAAATGCCCGCTATATCATAACGTCCTTTCGCACAGCTCTTTAGCTTGTCCCGCAGTTCTTCGGCCGAGGAAGCGATAATTGCCGCTCTTTCTTCCATGGCATCACGCCCCTGCTGAAGCGTGTAAGCAACATCGGCAAGATCCGCATCCGTAAAAGAAGCTTGCGCCAGCTGCTGCGCCTGTTCCTGCAGACGTTCTTCTTCTTTGGCCGACAGCACAAAGATTTGAGGGTGTGTGAAAACAGCTGTTTTTCTTTCTTCCTTCGGGATATATTCTTCAATGACGACATGGGCGTTTACGCCGCCGATGCCGAAAGAACTGATTCCCGCACGGCGCGGCAGAAGATTGCCGTTTTCGTCTTTCAATGCCGTCCATTCTCTTTTTTCCTGTACGATGTAAAACGGACTGTCTTTCAGCTTGATATACGGGTTGATGACCTCGCTGTGGAGGCTTTTTGCAAGTGTTTTATGCTTCATCTGCATCAGCACTTTGATCACACCCGCGACACCGGCTGCCAGTGACAGGTGGCCGATATTGGTTTTGGCCGATCCCAGACCGCAGTGACTCGCGTAAACGGCGGAATCGCCTGTTTTTTCGTACAGCTTTTGAAAGGCGGATTTCAGGCCGTTGATTTCGACCGGATCGCCAAGCTCCGTTCCGGTTCCGTGCGCTTCAATATAAGTGACTGTTCTCGGATCAATGCCTGCTTTGTCATAAGCCGTTCTGACGACTTCCGCCTGGGCTTTCGGATTCGGCGTCGTCAAGGAGTTCGCACGTCCGCCGTGATTGACCGCGCTGCCTTTAATGACACCGTAGATATGATCGCCCGCTTTTTCCGCTTCTGACAGCTTTTTCAAAAACAGAATTCCGGCACCTTCACTGACGGCAAATCCGTCCGCCCTGTCGGAGAATGTTTTACATTTCCCTTCTTTGCTCAGAGCGCCGGCTTTGTCATAAGCGATGTGGCCTTGCGGTGTGACGACGGTATTCACGCCGCCGGCGATCGCCATATCGCAGTTCCCGTTTTCAATGGCGCATACGGCGTGATGAATCGCGACCAGCGAGCTGGAACAAGCCGTGTCGATCGGTTCACTCGGCCCGTGCAGATTAAGCATATAGCTGACGCGGTTCGGCCCCGCTGACGGACTCATATTCGCGGCTGACGCACCGCCGATATCCAGGTCGGAAAACAGTGAGCCGTATCCGGTATTCCCCGTGCCGATATACAGGCCTGTTTTCGTGCCGGAAAGGCTTTTAGCGGAATATCCCGCATCTTCTATCGCCTTCCACGCATACATCATTAACAAGCGCTGCTGGGGATCCATCTGTTCGGCTTCCAGCGGTGAAATTCCGAAGAACAGCGGATCAAAATCCGCAACTCCGTCAATAAATCCGCCCCACTTTACATTTGTTTTGTTGGCTTCATTAAGCGGGTCACCGTAATACTCACGCCAGTCCCAGCGATCCGCCGGCACCTCTGTTATACAGTCTTTTCCTTCTTCTAAGTTGCGCCAATACTCATCAATATTTGCGGCCTTCGGAAACACTCCGCTCATGCCGACAATAGCGATCGGTTCCGGTTTATGTTCAGCCGCAGTCTGAACAGGCTGTACGGCAGTTTTTGCAAATCGTTTGTTCCCTGTCAGTCTGATGCCGCCATCATCAGTTACGCTGCTTTGTTTTTCTTCTTTCGGCTGTGTGCTGCCGGCAAATTGTGTTTGATAGTCTTCTGCTAAATGATGCGCCAAGGCTTGAATCGTCGCATATTCAAAAAATACGGTCGGTGTCAGATCAAGCTGATAAGTGTCATTCAGCTTGTTGGCGAATTCCGTCAGCGTAATGGAATCAAATCCGTATTGATTGAACTCCAATTCGATATCGATTTCTTCAATGTTTATTTTCAGAAGCCCGGAAACCTCCTTTGCCAGCAATTCCTGAAGTTTTGCCGTCAGGTCTTTCGGCGCAGGCGTTTCATCTGTTTTCTTAACCGGTGCAAAAGCTGCTGCAGGAGTCTTTTGAAGCAGCTTTTCCCGCATTACGGCGCCGTTTCCTTCCATGACGAGCACGCTTGTTTTCCCCATGCTCCATGCTTTGTAAAGAGCTTCTATTCCGGTCTCAGTGCGCATCGGCGTTACGCCGGTTCTTTTTTCGGTGAGCTTCGCCATTTCTTCATTGACTTGCATTCCGCCGTTTTTCCAAAGCGGCCAATTGACCGACAATGTGTGACCGTGGCGGTACATTGCGGTAACCAGTGCGTTGCGGTATGCCGCATAGCTGTCCATAAATGCGTTTGCCGCCGCATAATCCGCCTGTCCCACATTCCCGGTGACGCCGGAAATGGATGAGAAAACGATGAAAAAGTCCAGCGCTAAATGCTCGGTTGCTTCATCAAGGTTGACAAATCCGTCCGTTTTAGGAGCCAATACACTGTAAAACTCTTCGGTTGTTTTCTTTGCGATATATTGATCTTTCATCACACCCGCGCTATGAATGATGCCGTGAAGGCCGCCATATTCCGTCTCAATTGTTTTGACCAGGTCTGCCGCAGTTTGAGCGTTTGTTACGTCAGCCTGCTTGTATTCCGCTTTTGCTCCGAGTGATTCAAGCGATTGCAGCTGCATCCGCTGATTCTCGCTTAATGCGGAACGGCCTGTCAAAACCAGTGTCGGCTCTTTGACTTTGCGGGCGATTTCTTTCGCGAAAATAAAGCCTAAGCCCCCGGCTCCTCCGGTAATGAGATAAATGCCTCCGTCGTTCCACGGAATGCGTATTTTGCCGCCGGACACGGCCGTTTCTTTGACATCTGCGCTGTATCGGATGCCGTTTTCATATTTGATATGGCTGTCATCAGCCCGTGTTTTATTTTCTCTGATGATGTCTGTGATTCTGCCGTTTTCCGCCGGTTCTATTTCAATCAGCTGGGTTTTCAGTTTTTTATGTTCCAGGCCGGCTGTTTTTAACAAAGCTGAAATGCCTGAGAGCAGCTGATGCTTATCTGTTTTAGAGAGAACCGTCTGGATGAGGACGTCTCCATCCGTCTCTTCCTTCAGCAGTTTTTGCAGCGTCTCCAATATCCGTCCTGTATAATCACGGAAGCGCGCCGCCGCTTTCCCGTGCCGGGAGGTCATTTCAATACATTCAGCTCCCGCGGCTTCAACGGCTTGTTTCAATCCGGCGTCTGTGTCACAAAGCAACACGATATGCCGGGCAAAAACCGGTTCCGTTTGAACGGCGGTTTCATCGCTTCGGGTCCATACCGGCTCAAGCATGAGCGTTTCCGGAGCTTTTTCTTTTTTCTCAGGTTCTTTTTCAGCCGTTCTGAATGACAAACCTTTCAGCCTTACGCAAACCTTGCCGTTTTCATCACAAATATCAAGATCGCGTTTTTCAATCTGGCCGGCTTTGTGGTCTTCAGAAAGTCTGGCGTAAACCCACATCTCGGCAGCGCATGCGCTGAATACTTCAAGCTCCTGAACCGCAAACGGAAGCATCAGTTTTTCATCATTTGTTCCGGTTAATATGCTTGATGCCTGCAATGCAGAGTCCATTAAGCCCGGATGCATGACATACTCCTGTACCGTGTCCGCACAAGCCGCATCAAGTGACAGTCTGCCCAATACGAAATCATCACCTGTATAAATCGCTTTGACACCCCGGAAAGCCGGGCCGTAATCAAAACCGATTTTGCGGTACATATCGTACACTTCATCTGCAGAAAACGGTGTCTCGGCGGATTGTGATCTCAGCTTTTGGAGATCAATGACCGGAGCCTCGGCGTCAGGGCGGACTGATACTGCCCCTTGGCTGTAAACGGACGGCTGATCTGTTTCCCGGCCGCTGTAAATGTCGAATTGAACGTCATTTGCCGTTTCAGGAATGAGACGGATGTTGACATGAACCGGCTCGTCTTCAATGGTGATCGGCCGCACCCAAACCGTATTCTTAAGCTTGACGCTTCCTTGTCCGGCCGGAACTTCAGATGCCTGTTCCATTGCTGCGCGCGCCATTTCAAGATGTGCCACTCCCGGTAAAATCGGCACCCCTTTTACAACATGGTCCGCAAGGTAAAATTCTTTTCCTGTATAGATTGAACTGAACCGCTGTTCTGCAAGGTTTGAAGTATTTCTGTGCAGAAGCGGATGAAGCGCGTCTTGTTTTCCGGCAGATACAGTGCTTGTTTTTTCGTGTTTTCCGGTGCTTTTTGCCGCCCAATAGCGGTCTTTTGCAAAAGGATACGATGGCAGGCTCATGCGTTTAGGCGGCCGGTCTCCATACAGCTTCGCCCAATCGACGTTCAGCCCTTTGACCCATAATTCAAGCAGCTTCGCGTATTTGCCGCGTGCCATCCATTTTTCAACGGCTTCTTGAATTTCTTCATCTTCCGTCAGCATTTGCAGCGTGCCTTTGTCTATTCTTCCTCTGTACAAGTCCGCGTGCTTATCTCCAGTGATAAACTGTGACAGTTTTTCCTGCAGTTCTTCTGCAGATCCGGCAATAACCGCCAGACGTTCTTCCATGGCGTCCCTTCCGATTTGGAGGGTATATGCCATAGAAACGAGGGAGGATTGATCGTACCGTTTTTCAGTAAGCGCACGTTTCAGCTGTTTTGCCTGCTCTTTCAGGCGTTTTTCATTTTTGGCGGACAGAACGAAAAGACATGGGTCGATATGAAAATCATCTGCTTCCTCTCTGTCTTCTGGGATGTATTCTTCGATGACGACGTGGGCATTTACGCCTCCGATGCCGAATGAGCTGATGCCCGCGCGGCGAGGCTGTTCGTTTCCGCGTTCGTCCGTCTGCGTCTTCCATTCCATTGTCTCCCGCACCAGATAAAACGGGCTGTCTTCAAGCTGAATGTACGGATTTACCGTCTCACAGTGGAGACTTTTTACTAGTGTCCGATGCTTCATCTGCAGCAAAATTTTAATAATGCCCGCTGCTCCCGCGGCAAGGGATAAATGGCCGATATTCGTTTTGACCGACCCTAAGCCGCAATAGGCGGCCGCTTTCTCTTTTCCGTCTGCAAACGAGCTGAACGCTTGTTTCAGTCCGTTAACTTCAACGGGATCTCCCAGTTCTGTTCCGGTGCCGTGCGCTTCGATATAAGAGACTGTTTTCGGATCAATGCCCGCTTTTTTGTATGCGGCTTTAATGACTTCCGCCTGTTGTTTCGGGTTAGGCGTTGTTAAAGATGCCGCGCGGCCGCCGTGATTCACCGCGCTTCCTTTAATGACGCCGTAAATATGGTCCCCATCCGCCTCAGCGGCTTTCAGCTTTTTGAGGAAAAAGAGACCGGCTCCTTCACCATGGGCAAAACCGTCAGCCTGATCAGAGAACGTTTTGCATCTTCCTTCTTTACTCAGCGCGCCCGCTTTATCAAAGCTGATATACACATCCGGAAGAACAATCGTATTGATTCCTCCCGCCAAAGCCATGTCGCACGTTCCTTCTTCAATTGAAGAAACGGCATGGTGTATGGCAACGAGCGAGCTTGAGCAGGCGGTATCAATCGGTTCGCTCGGCCCGTGCAGATTGAGCGTATAGCTGACACGGTTCGGTCCGACAGACGGACTTGTATTCGCCGCGGATGACCCTTCAATCTCCGCATCGGCATTGGCTAAAAGAGAACCGTAGCCGGTATTTCCGGTCCCGATAAACACACCTGTTTTTGTGCCTGAGAGACTCTTTGACGCATACCCGGCATCTTCGATCGCTTTCCACGCGTACGTCAGCAAGAGGCGCTGCTGAGGGTCCATTTGCTCCGCTTCCCGGGGTGAAATCCCGAAAAATAATGGATCAAATTCAGCAATTCCGTCAATAAACCCGCCTTGGTTGACGTTTGTTTTATTGGCTTCTTTTGCGGGATCCCCGTAATAGTCCCGCCAGTCCCAGCGGTCTTTCGGAATCTCGGTCATGCAGTCTTTGCCTTCTTTCAGGTTCTGCCAGAAAGCTTCAATGTCTTCTGCCATCGGGAAAATCCCGCTGATGCCTACGATTGCGATCGGTTCCGGCCCTTGGCCCCGCTGCACTGTCTGCGGAAGTGTCTCAGGCAGAGTGCGGCGTCGCTTAACGGCCGGGCGCGTGATTTGAGTCTCTTTTACCGGTCTTGCCGATTGAACCGTTTTTGTATTTACCGCAAACCGTCCGGCAAATTCCTCTTCGTATTCACTGATTAAATGAACGGCAAATTCATGGATTGTCGGATGATCAAAGAAAATCGTCGGCGTTAACGTAAGCCGGTACGTTTTGTTTAACTGGTTCGTAAACTCAGTCATCGAGATGGAATCCAGCCCGTATTTTGTCATTTCTTCATGAGGATCAATTTTGTCAATGTTTACTTTTAACAGTGAGGCCGTCTGCTGTTTTAACAGATGCTTCACTTTTTCAAGCAGGCTGTCAGCATCAATGTCATGACGTACGCCGGTCTCTGCTTCCGGATGATCATTCTCTTTGCGGAACAGTTTTGCTTTCATGTGTTTCACATCTCCTTCAACAACCGTCATCCGGGCTGTCCCGCTCATCAAGCCTTGATATAAAGCCTTGATGCCGGCATCTGTGCCGAGCGGTGCGATTCCCGCCTCCTGCATCAGCATATCTTCCGTCTGCTTTCCTGCCTGCATTCCGCCTTCTTTCCATAACGGCCAGCTGACAGAAAGCGTCTTTCCGTATCTTTGTCCTGCGGCTTGTAAAGAACGGCGGTACTCGGCATACATCTCCATAAAGACATTTGCAGACGCATAATCAGCCTGGCCGACGCTTCCAAGCACACCTGATAAGGATGAAAAGACAATAAAGACATCTAATTTCTCCTGTTGTGACGCTTCATCAAGATACACAAGGCCCTTCACTTTCGGAGCGAGAACGTGTTGGTATTCCTCTGCCGTCTTCTTCACCATGTAGTTGTCTTTTATAATGCCGGCACTGTGAACAATCCCGTCCAGCCTGCCATGCCGTTTGCGGATATTGCGGATCAATCGGTATACTTCTGCTTCATCCGTGACATCGGTCTGCTCGTAGAAAACAGAAGCGCCGGCAGCACGTACTGTTTCCAGCATGTCTTTCTGCTTTTCTCTGAGAGCGGACCGGCCGGTTAGTATGATGACGGCGTCTTTTGTACAGTTTGCGATCTCTTTTGCAAAGATCAGACCTAAACCTCCCGCACCTCCTGTAATGAGATAAACACCTTCGTCTTTCCACGGAATGTCCGGCTCCGCTTGAGAAATATCCATCTCTTCCCAATCAGCGGCAAAGCGCTTGCCGTTTTCATATTTCACATGGACGCTTTCGGCATGCATACGGTTTTCGGACGCTTTTTCCGCTATGCCTTCAGCACTTTCTTTCTCCTCGGCTTCGATCATTTGACAAATCAGCTTGGAATGTTCAAGGCATGCGGTTTTGAAGAGGCCGGTAATGCCTGAGAACACCCGCTGTAAGCCTGCTGACCGCGTAACAGCCTGAAAAAGAACGCGGCCCTTCGGCTTGCTTTTCATTATGGTTTTGATATGGTCAAACAGCTGGCCCGCATAAGAATGATACCGCTCTGCAATAGATGCGGGACGATCGTCCAAGATAATGACGCTTGCATGTTCAAGCTTTGCTTCCACGGCCTGTTTTACGGCTTCATCGTACTCACAAAGGAAAATAATATGCTCTTCATACGAAGGCTCGTGATCGGCCGGTTCCGGCTGCTCTTTCCAGACCGGTTCAGCGAGCAATGTGTCCGTACGGCTGACAGGATCGCCTGCACCCGCGTTTTCTTCCATGATCCGTGTTGAGAAACCTCTCATCCGCACACAAAGCCCGCCGTTATTGTCATATAAATCAATATCGGCTTTTTGGATAGGATCGCCGGCTTTATTGTTCGCACTGAACGTGACGTGCACCCACATATCATCAGCGCACGGATTCAGAACGTCCAGCTCCTCTAAAGCAAACGGCAATGCGGCTTTGAATGGTTCCCCGCTTTCTGCAAGCAGCGCTCTCGTCACGTTTTGCAAATATTCGGCGGCCTGAAGCGCACCGTCCATCATACTCGGATGAAGGATATAATCAGCTTTTGTATGAGAGACGGATTCAGGAAGCTTCAATTTAGCAAGCAGCCGGTCTTCGCCTTTGTATACAAGCTGCACCCCTTTGTAACCCGGCCCGTAATCAGCACCGATCATTCCTTTGTAAAACGCTTGAGATTCGATTGTTCCCTGTGTGCACCGGCGCTTCAGCTGCTCAATATCCGCCGCTTCCTCCGGTTCCTTCCGGATGATTTCAGCGATGCCCTGATTATAAAGAGGAGCTTCTTCACCGATAGAATCGTTATCCCCGTACATTCTGTATTGAATCTGTCCGTCCTCTTCTTCATAAAGTCCGATATGGACACGGACAGCCTCCTGATCGGCTATCACCGGACGGACCCATACAATATTCTTTAAGCGCAGGCCCAGAGATTCCTCTGTTGCCCCGCCGATGCTTTTCTCCGCCGCGGCCCGTGCCATCTCAAGGGTAACGGCAGCCGGCACGATCGCCATTCCTTTAATGATATGCTCGGCAATAAAATACTCTTTTCCCGTGAATTCCGAACTGAACCGCTGCTCCTGCAAGACGGATGTATTCTGATGTACCAGCGGATGCAAAAGCTTGGTATCCGTTTGCTTCACGGTTTCTTCCGGCCAGAAGCGCTCCTCTGCGAACGGGTAGGTCGGCGCACTGATTCTTTGCGGCGCGGAATCCGGATACAATAAGCCCCAATCGACACGCGCTCCTTCAAGCCAGAGCGCCGCGAGTGCTTTCAGCTTTTCATCCCGTGTCTGACATGCCGCAAGCTCTTCCATCTCCTGAGCTGACACTTCTCTGCTTCTCACTTTTTCGCCCCGTAAGATGTTTTGGTCATTGCCGTTGATGAAATCCTGCAGCTGACGCTTCAAATCGTGACGATCATGACTGATAAAAACGGCTCTCTCTTCCATCGCTTCACGTCCGGTCTGATACGTAAATGCCAGATCATGCAAGGAAACATCGTTTTCGGCTTCATCCAGAAAGCCGGATAAACAGGATGCATAGGCAGTAAGACGCTGCTTATTTCTCGCTGACAGCGGAACGATATAAGGCGGCTGTCCGTCATTTGATCCGCTGATCGTTTTGTTTTCATACTGTTCAAAAATGGCGTGTGCGTTTGTTCCTCCGAGTCCGAATGAGCTTAACGCTGCGCGGTGCGGCGTCTCTCTCTCCGGCAGCGGTTTTCTCTTATCCGCCACATAAAACGGCGAACCGCTGAATTTGATATTCGGATTCGGTGACGTGTAATTAATGGTAGGCGCCAGCTCCCGATGATATAAACTCATGGCGACTTTGATGCACCCGGCCAGACCTGCTGCTGTATCCAAATGTCCGATATTCGTTTTTACGGAGCCGATCCCGCAATACTGCTCCCGGTCCGTGTAACGTTTATACACTTGCTGCAGCGCGGACATTTCAATCGGATCACCCAATGTCGTTCCAGTGCCGTGCGCTTCGATATAGGAAATCGTCTCCGGGTGAATATTCGTGCTGTCTAAAACATGCTGGATGACGTCAGTCTGACCTTTTACACTCGGTGCGTAAAAACCGACTTTATCCGCTCCGTCATTGTTCAGACCGATGCCTCTGAGCATGGCGTATATGTGATCTCCGTCCTGAACGGCTTGTGACGCCTTTTTCAGCAGAATGACGGCCGCTCCTTCTCCGCCCGCCATACCGTCGGCTGAAGCGTCAAATGCTTTGACATGCCCGTCGCTTGAAAAATTCAATCCGTTTTGGTGCACATAGCCGATGCCGGTCGCTGCATGCAGAGTTGCTCCGCCGACGAGCGCGTATTCCGATTCTCCGCTCGTTATGCTTTTGTAGGCTGAATAAAGACCGACTAATGATGATGAGCAATTGGAATGAACGAAATAGCTTGGCCCCTTTAATCCGAGCTTATGGGAAACCATCGTCGGAATCGTGCCGCTCTGCGCTAACACCCATGACACATAGCCGTCGGGAGATTCATGGCCTTCTGTCGTTTTTTCCGGCAAAAGCGACCGATACGAATTATTGCTTGCCGACATATAAACGCTTGTCTTCGGAATCTCTTTCGATACATATCCCGCATCCTCGACGGCTTTCCAAGAATGAAGCAGCAGAAGCCGAAGCTGAGGATCCATAAATTCTGCGTCTTTCGGAGAAATGTGAAAGAACTCAGGGTCAAAGAGATCTTTTCCTTCTATCGTCGATAATGCCGGCACATAGTCGGGATTTTCGATCAAATCTTCAGGCACGCCGGCTTCCCGAAGTTCTTCTTCCGAGTAGAAGCGGACGCTTTCCTTTCCTTCTCTTAACTGCTTCCAAAACTCATGATGGTTTTTCGCGCCGGGGAACTGGCAGGAGATCCCCACTATCGCCACACTGTCATCAAAGTAAGACGGCACCCCGTTTTGCGGTGTTTGTTCTCTTTCTCTCTCATCTTGGCCGGGCGCCTCTAATTCAGCCGCCTGTTTTGTTTCAACAATAAATCGGCTGATCGCCTGAATGGTAGAGTGTTCGAATAAATTGGTGACGGTAAAATCGCATTCCAGCTCCTGTTTAATGCGTTCTGCCGCCGCAACAGCCAGAAGCGAGTCGCCTCCCACATCGAAAAAGCCGTCTTCGATTTTGATGCCCGCCGTATTCAGCAGGTCTTCCCATATTGCGGTCACTTTCGCTTCCGCTTCTGATAACGGCAGTCTGCCCGTCTTTTCAGACCGGTGAACGATTACCTTGCGCTGTTTTAGGTCTTTGCGGTTCACTTTTCCGCTCGGTGTTAACGGCAGTGCATCCAGGCGGATAAAATGGGCAGGCGCCATATAATCCGGCAGACTCGATAAAAGATGGTTGCGGAGCGCTTTTTCGTCTGCCGTATGACCGGAGCGGGCCGTATAATAAGCAATCAGCTTTTTATGTCCGTTCTTTTCCTGAACCACAACCGCCTGGTCAAGGATATCCGGATGTTCGCTCAATTTCGTTTCAATCGCTCCCAATTCGATGCGGAAGCCGCGAATTTTCACCTGACTGTCAATCCGGCCGGCATATTCTATATTTCCGTCAGGCAGCCATCTGGCCAAATCACCTGTCTTGTAAAGTTTTTCTCCTTCACTAAACGGATTATCAATAAATGATGCCGCCGTCAGCTCAGGCTGATTGTAATAGCCTCTGGCCAGACCGGCGCCGGCCACGCAAAGCTCCCCGGCCACACCGTCAGGGACGGGGCTGAGCTTTTCATCAACGATATAAAGCCGCGTATTGTGAATCGGTTTCCCGATCGGCGTATTCCTGCTTGTGATTTCCTTTTGGCCGCAGCTGTAGTAAGCGGCATAAATGGATGTTTCCGTCGGGCCGTATATGTTTTCAATTCTGGCATGTTTGAAGATGGAAACTGACTTTTTAACTAAATCTTTCGGAAACGCCTCTCCGGCCACCATCACATATTTCACAGGGCCGTCTTCTGTAAATGCCGTATGCCGCTTTACCGTTTCCAGAAATACATTAAACACGGCGGGCGCAAAATTCAGATGCGTGACCTGGTGGGTTTGGATATATTCCATGCAAAGCTGCGGATTTTTTTCTGCACCAGGCGGCAAAATGACAAGCCGTCCGTTTCCGATAAACCAGCCGAATAATTCAGAAATCGAAACGTCAAATACGTAATTCGTTTTTAACAGATAGGCATTCTCTTGTGCGACTGGATACTCAGCTTCCAAAAACTGCAGCGTATTCATGATGGCCCTGTGCTCAACCATGACGCCTTTCGGTTTTCCCGTGCTTCCGGACGTATATAGAATATAAGCGAGATGATGCGGTTTTGAACGCGGCGTCAGTTTTGCCCCGCTCGCAGAACGTCCGCTGTTTTCAATTTCCACCGTGCTTACACCGCCGATGGCCAACTGTTCAATCATGCCGCGCGTCTTTTCCTGCGTTAATACGATTGACACGCCGCTGTCAGTCAACACGTGGGCCATCCGTTCGTTTGGAAAAGCCGGGTCCAGCGGTACATACGCGCCTCCCGCTTTTAAAATGGCGAGGATGCCGATGACCATCTCAAAAGAACGCTCCGTACAAATGCCGACCGGGCATTCCGGTGTGACGCCCTTTTCTTGCAGGTACACAGCGAGCGCCGTGCTTCGTTCATCTAATTCGCGATATGTAAGACTGTTTTCACCGAATGTGACGGCTTCTCTGTCAGGGTGGCGTCCGGCTTTTTCCGCAAATACTTCATGAATGCAGCGCTCATTCGGCTGATGGGATGAACGGCTTTCATCCCGTTTTTGATTGAGCAGGCCGGAACAGGCTTCAAAAGCGATCTCCGGATCAGAAAGCACCTTTTCTGCCAGTTTCATATAATGCTCCGCCATTCGTTCGATGAAAGAAGGGCTGTAGACATCCGGGTTGTACAGAAATTGCAGGACGGTTCCCGTTTCTTTTTTATAGACTTCAAGCGCAAGCTCAAATTCGCCTTCCTGATGAATGTCTTCTATCATTTCAATGCCGAGTGATTGATATAGTTCCGCCAGCTTTTCCGCTCCTTCTGTCCGGAAGAAGTTTTGATAGAAAAACGCGGTTTGAAAAACAGGCGACACCGCGGGCGAGCGTTCCGTCTTCAATTCTTTGACAAGCGCGGGAAACGGATACGCGGCATGGTCCAGCCCTTCTGCCAGTGTCAGCTGCAGCTCCTTCAAAAACGACGTAAAAGATTTGACGCCCGTCTCCCTGCTTCTGACCGCGATCATATTAATAAAGTATCCGATGACAGACTCAAATTGAGCCTCAGAACGCCCCATCGTCGGCATGCCGACGATGACATCTTCCTGATTCGTATATTGATAGAGCAGTCCTTTGAAAATAGCGAGATACACAACGGATTCATTGACATTATTTTTTTTGGCGCAAACTTTAATCTGCCGGTTCAGTTCATCAGGAAGCAAGCGCTGATACGCCTGCCCTTTGCAAGTTTGAACCGATGATCTCGGATAATCCGACGGAAGCTCAAGCACCGGCAGCGGTCCTTCCAGCTGCTTTTTCCAATAAGAGAGATGCGTTTTTCCCGCTTCGCTTTCCAGCAGCTCTTTTTCCCATTTCACAAAGTCATGATAATCTGCGGCCTGCTGAAGCATGACAGGTTCTTTGCCTTCGCTTGCTTTTACATAAGCGTCCAGCAGCGCCGACATAAACGTCATAAGAGAGACGCCGTCAAAAATGATATGGTGAATGGTGATTAACACAATCGGCTCCCGCTTCGCCCGCCGGAATACTTGAACACGCAGGAGCGGCCCGGTTTCAAGCGAGAACGGTTCTTTTGCTTTTTCTTTAATAAACGTAAGCGCATCACGCCCGCTTAATTCAGAAAGATCCATTTCTTCAATCGGAAAATGCCGATCCGTATCTTCTATCTGATACGGAAGGCCGTTTTCCTCTTTTATCACACTGGTCAAAATAGGGTGCTGGCGCTGCACGGACAAAAGGGCGTTTTTGAATGTCTCGATATCCAGCTTTTGAAAACGAAAGCATAACGGAATGTTATATGCGCTCATCTCCGGAAACATTTTCTGAAGCATCCACAAACCTTTCTGGCCTTCAGAAAGCGGACGTTTTGCAGTTGTCCGCTTGAAAGCCTGAAGCTTTTGTTCTACTTCAGCGATGGTGAGCGTTCCTGATCTGTAGGCATCGAGAAGTTCTTTATGATTCATAGGTCTTACTCCCTTCTATGATGTCTTGCACTCTTTTAAAATCTAATGTCCCCTCAGAGACCTGTTTCATCATGGCGATGATCTCCTGATCCGTATACTCCTTGCTTTCCGGAGCGGCGGCTTCTGTTTCGGTTTCTTCCGTTCTGTAAAACGTTTCGATCGTTTCTTTGTGTTCTGTCAAGTAATAGCTGATGACGTCTCCGAGCGTGGCATAGCTGTAAAATAACGCCGGAGTGACTTCAATGCCGTAATGACTCGTCAAAAGAGCGGCAAATTTGGCTAAATAGATGGAATCAAATCCGAATTCCGCCCAGTTTTTATGCAGGACGAGTTTATCTTTGGATATTTTCAGCAGACTGTGTATCTGCTCTTTCAAATCCGCTTCGAGCCGTTTTTCCGTGCTTTCTTCCGGAATGCGGCGGCTCACGGTTTCCAAAAGCGCTTCCGGTTTTGATGAATCGTCCCGCCGTATGCCTAAAAATCGTTCGGCACGGCTTCTTTTACCGGCAATGATAAGGCACTGGGTGTTGTCTTGAGAAATAACGCGCTCAAACAGCTCAATGCCTTCATCTGTTTCTAACAGGCGCTGGCCGCTTGATTTCAGGTACATGCCCGTCGTCTCTTCACCGCCGACGGCCATTCCGCCGTTTTTCCAGACCGGCCAGTTGATGACAAAAGCGTTTCCGCTTTCTGATTGTTCGTTTTTATAGCGGGCATACGCCATTTGGAACCTGTTCGCGACCGCGTAATCACAGCAGCCGAAATCTCCTAAAACAGCCGATGTGGATGAAAAGTAGCAGATGAAATCAGGCGTTTCGTTTTTCAGCCACTCGTCAAGAAGCAGGCTTCCGTTTATTTTCGGTTCAAGCGTACTGCGGAAATTCCCGATTTCATTTTCAAAGACGGATGTTCTGCTTTCGATGCCCGCCGCATGAATGACGCCGTGAATGGCTCCGAATCGTTCTTTCGCGCGCTTGATGCAGTCGCCCATTCCGATCGGATCACAAACATCGGCTTCGGCGTAAAGAACACCCGCGCCGAGATTTTCCAGGTCTTTCATTTTTCCTTTCTTTTCTTCATTGATCGGCGACCGCCCCGTGAGAATGACATTTGCCTGGTAGTTCCGGGCGAGATGGCGGGCAAATAAGTAGCCGAGCCCTCCTAATCCGCCTGTAATGAGATATGTTCCGCCGGTTCTGATCCTGCTGTTTTCTTTCGTTAGTCCGGTTGGTTCGGTGTGATAGACATATCGTTTTCCCTCTTCCAAGAAAACGGTTTGGTCTGTTTCAGCTTTCAGCTCGTCCCAAATGGTCCTCATCCAGTCCGTTATGGCCGCACCGGCTTTTCTGAAGTGGCCGGTAACACTTGTTTTCGGGAGAACAATGCCGAGCGAACGCTCAAAGCCGATCCATGATTCCAAGTAGCACCTTTCCAGACCGGATGCATATTCCCCCGCCAATAACAGCCTTTCCGGCTGCAGACCGGTCTCAGCCATTGCTTTGAGAATATGGACGATACATGAATAATCTTCGATGCAGCTTTTATCTTCAAGCGCCCATAAATACAAAATGGCAGAAGCTTCACCGTACTCTTTTTGAATATCCGCAAAAGCGTTCACATATGATTGCGGATCTTCCCGCACCACTTGGCAGCGGCCGGCGGACAGAGCCTCATACCGGTCTCCCTGAGCGATAAAAATAACGTCAATGCCACTGTCATACGATTTGATCACAGAGACGGCTTCCTGCTGCTTCTTCTGATCAGATAAGAAAGAAATCACCGTTTTGACTTGCTTTTCTCCGGCAGCCGGCAGAGCCTGTTCTTTAAGAACTTCTCTAAAAGCCATCACTTCAAATTGTTCCGCCGGATCATTTTCATCAGCCGGCGCCTTAACGGGCGCGGTCTTGCTTTGTACAGGCTGCTGATGCCAGAAGCGTTCTTTCGCAAACGGATAAGCAGGCAGGCTGATGCGGGCCGGAGGACGGTCTCCGTATAATTTCGCCCAATCGATGTCCAATCCTTTTACCCAAAGCTCAAGCAGCTTAGAATATTTCCGTTTGCTGATCCAAGCGTCTATGATTGTTTCCATATCATCATCCGCCGAAAATACGGCAAGCATCCGTTTGTTTTCTTCCGTGCCGTCACGGTGCAGTCCGGCGCTGTTTTGTCCGGCGATAAATCCATTCAGTTTTTCCTCAAGTTCATGAAGTGAATGGACGATAAAACCGAGACGCTCTTCCATCGGCACCCGGCCCGTCTGAAGAGTAAAGGCTATGCTCATAAGGTCGCGGCCGCTGTATCTTTTTTCACGGATGGCGTCTCTGAGCTGTTTTGCTTTTTCAGTGAGCCGTTCGCTGTTTTTCGCGGACAGGACGATGATGGCGGGCTGATCTGCCGGCGTCTCATCAGGTTCTTTGTCTGCCGTATATTCTTCTATGACGAGGTGGGCGTTTGCTCCTCCCGCGCCAAAACTGCTTAACCCCGCCCTTCTCGGTAGCTCTTTGCCGCCGATGACGGGACGTTTCCACTCACCGAGCTCCTGCTGAACGGCAAACGGCGTATACGCGAAATCAATATTCGGATTCAGCTGATCCGCGTGCAGGGACGGCGCAATTTGTCGGTCTTTGAGCTGGAATAATATTTTTGTCAGACCCGCAATGCCCGCGGCGCTTTCACAATGGCCGATATTTGATTTTGCGGAGCCGATGGCGCAAAACTGTTTGTCTGTTGTATCCTCTTCAAATGCTTTCGTTAATCCGGCGATTTCAATCGGATCTCCTAATGCGGTCCCCGTACCGTGGGCTTCAATATAACTGACGGTGCGCGCCGGGACGTTTGCCCTTTCGAAAGCTTCTTTTATTAAGGCGGCCTGCGCATTCGGATTCGGAACGGTGTATCCGTTCGTTTTGCCTCCGCTGTTAATGGTGCTTCCTTTAATCACACCGTAAATGTGATCGTTGTCGGCAATCGCTCGGTCCAACGGCTTTAATACGACCGCTCCTACCCCTTCTCCGTCGACAAAACCATCCGCGCGGTCTCCGAACGATTTGCACGTGTCGCCTGCGGAAAGCATGTTCATGACTGACAGATTCATATAATGGATCGGGTCGGTCACTATGTTTACGCCCCCGGCAATCGCACATTCGCTTGAACCGCTGTATATGCTCTCAAGCGCCAGATGAATGGCCGTCAAAGAAGAGGAGCAGGCTGTATCAACGGCAATGCTCGGCCCTTGGAAATCAAAAAGGTAAGATACCCTGTTGGCAATGGACCAATAGCCGTAGCCTGTCGGGTAGTTTTTGTTCATCGCGCCGGCAAAAACACCGATTTTTCTGCTCTGGCACAGGTTGTCAGGCGTATAGCCGGCATCCTCGATACTCGCATACGCCGTTTCTAAAAATAATCGCTCCTGCGGGTCCATTCGCTCCGCTTCCAAAGGAGAAATCTGAAAGAACAGCGGATCAAACTTGTCCATATCCTCAATGAAGCCGCCCCATTTCGTATAAATAGAGCCTTCTTTACCTTTCTCTTCATCGTAGTAATCCTGCCAGTTCCAGCGTTCCCGCGGGATTTCTTCTATGCAGTTTTTTCCTTTTTTAATATTAGCCCAAAGCTCAGCCGCTGTTTTTGCCTGCGGGTAGCGTCCTGAAACACCGATGATGGCCACGTCGCGAACCGAACTTTGCCGGACGGTCTCTTTGGCTGCCCGTTTTTCCCTCCGCCGCCAGCCAGTGTGAAGCGGCTTAGCAGGCTGTACAGCCTGAGGTTTTGGTGATGCCTTCCGTTCTTCCTGAACAGGCGTTTGTCCCGTCAGTTTGATCATCGCGTCTTTTTTCGTTTTGATTAAGTGAGCGACGAGCGCCTCAATCGTCTGATATTCAAAAAATAAAGTGCTGCTGACTTGGTCCAATACATTTCGTAACGCGTTTGTCAGCTGTACGACGACGATAGAATCAATTCCGTATTTTTCAAGCGGCGCTTTCGGATCAATTTGAGCCGGCGGAATTTTTAATGTTTCTCCGATTAACGTTTTCAAGTACTCGGTGCTTTTTTCTGTTAAAGACGTGTCGCCTTTTTGCACCGTTGTTTGCGCCTGAAGTTCCGGCGCATGTGCTGCTTTTGGCGGAGAGGTCCGTTTTCCAGCCCCTGCTTTAAGCGTTTTTTGGCGAACAATGCCGTTGCTTTTTGCCGCTATAATCTGATGGCTTAATTCATGTGCCGCTTCTGCCGGGAAGAAGACAGAATGCCAGCCTTCACTTTCTAACACGCGCTTCCAGCTTTCCGGATACAAGCCCGGGCACCCCGGAATACGAAGGGCAGAATCTTCATGCAGCCACCAGCCTTCAAGCAGTCCGAAAGTAATATGCGGGAACAGGCTGTTTCCCGCCATTTCATTTAAGAGCAGCAAACCGTTGTCTTTTAAAACGGCTTTGGCGTTTCTCAGCGTCTGTCGGATGTCTTTCGTCGCGTGGAGCACATTGGCCGCAACGACGATGTCGTATGCGCCCGGCTCTATGTCCTGGCCGGCAAGCGGCGCTTCTGCGTTAAAAAGCTTATACGTCAGATAAGGATTCCGTTTGCCGTATTCCGTCTCCGCATGCACGAGAAAAGCTTTCGATACATCGGTGTAACAGTATTCTTTTATATGGTTTTGATACGGCCTAAGCTTTTCAAATATGCCTGCGCTTGTGCCGCCTGTGCCCGCTCCGATTTCCAGTATGCGGATCTCGGCTTTTGAATGTTTGCTGATGTTTTCTTTCACATAAGCCGTTAATGTATCTGACAGGGCGCTGTTAAAGTAATCCGCGACTTGATTGTGCTTATAAATTCCTTCAACAAGTTCCATTGAAGAGTGCGGGAACATGATGTCTGTCGCCGGCACGTCTTCACGCAGAATGTCCGGCAGTGCTTTAAGCATCGTCTCGGCTAAAACAGTCATCGCTTTTGTATCGGCGTTATTGAGCCATTCCTCTTTTTCCCGCTCCCATTTTTGCCATAGCGCGGCGGTTGTGTTTTCGGCTCGCGCCGACAGTTTATATGAATCCGCATTCCCTTCCAGATAGCCATGTTCCAGAAGGAAAGCGATCGTTTGATTGAGCCATTTTTTAAAGTATTCATGTTCGGGCTCATACGCTTTAAGGCTTTGCGGCGTCAGCAAGTCTGCTTCTTTAAGCTGGGCGATCAACAGCTGATACAGATAATCATCGAGCTCCTGATGTTCAGCCTCTCTAACAAGACGTGCGCCGGGCGGAGCGACCTTCGGCTGTTGTGAAAAGACAAGCGGCTGAGGCGGATAAACGGAAATCTTTTCTCTTTCACTCATCCCTTCGACTGCGACCGGTTTTGTCGTATGAATGAAAGCCGCCTGATCAACCGGCAGCGTCATAAGGGTTTCAAGCGCCTCCATTGCAGCGTCCGGTTCGATCAATCCCAATCCGATCTGATCCATCAGCTGAATAAAATCCCCGTCTTCAGCCGCTTCGCTGTTGCCCCAATAGCCCCAATTCATCACTTTGACCGGACAATTCCATGTCTGATCAAGTTCTTTCGCAAATGCGTCACTGAAAGCGCATCCCGCGGCATAATGGCTTTGTTTCACGTTATGAATAAATGCCACAAGCGAGGAGAAGAAGAGCGCAAAGTCAAGCGGCTCCCGTCCAAATACCTCCGCCATGGACACACTTACATCGGCTTTTGCCCGCAGCACCGATTTGAACTCTTCTGTCTTCATATTATTTAAGCTTTGCTCAGACAGATCCATTGCCGAGTGGATGATTCCATTCATTTTTGTGTGGCGCTCTTTTATGAACTGATAAGCCCTCTCTAAGGAAGCACTGTCGGCGGCATCGGCGGAAACATATTCAGGCGCCGGGCCGAATGCGCTGAGCCGGTCGAGTTTCGCCTGTATGGAATCATTCAGTGTGCTTCTTCCGATCCAAATGATGCGTGCTTTGTAGCGGCGGATCATGTATTCACTCCATGCCTCGCCAAGATACCCCGCGCCTCCGATCACGGCATAAACCCCGCCTGTTTGGTACAGCGTGCCGTTTTTCGGCATATTGTCAAGCGGTATCAGCTGCCGCTCAAACAGCTGCTGATTGCGGTACGCCCAAATTTGACCGTTTTTCCCGGCAGAAAGACTGAGCGCCTCTTCGATCGGCCAGCTGCCGTCCGTTTCTGTGTCAATCATGCGGATATGCCAATGCGGATATTCTTTCGCCATTGTTCCGGCAAGTCCGCTGACTGCGGCTTGTGACGGGTCGGCGCTGTCTTGATCCGAAAACGGCTGGGCATTTGCTGTGACGATGCACCAGTCCAAACGTTTTTCTCCGTACCCTAAGGCAAGTAATGCTTTCATCAGCTTGAACACATGAAGAACGTTTCTTTCCTGTTCTTTGAGGCTGTCCGCACTCTCAGCCTGCGGAGCAAGCCAAATGATTTGCTCCAGTTCTTTTTGTCCTTCAAGCATGTGCGTAAGAGATGTGATATCATCCGTACCTCTGATCGGATAATAGGAAGCGTTCGGCAGGTGTTCTTTTATGCGCGTATGTCTCGAATCCGTTCCTCCGAATACTGCCGTCTGCTTATCCGCCGCTGCTTCCCCGGCTTTTTCAAGCGCAACAGGCTCCCAAGCCGGAATCAGCATCGTATGGCCGACAGGCGCCTCCGAGGTTTCTCCGCCCGCTGTTTGGCTTGTGTCAAGCGCCCGGACAGACGCGCCTTTCATCCGGACATAAACTGTACCGGCATCATCGCACATATCAATGTCAAATTTTCTTACGTTGTCATCTGCTTTGCTGCCTTCTGTGTACCGGATATATGACCAGATATGTTCAGGACACGGTCCGAACACTTCCACTTCCTGCATCGCAAACGGCAAAGAAAGCTCGTGGCTGTCTGCATCATCATGTATCGATCGGACAAGCAGACCGACGGAAGCGTGAAAAGCGGCGTCCATCATACTCGGGTGAAGCGTATACTGTTCTTTTTTGTCATGTACGGCTGCTGGGAGTGAAATACGGGCCAATAATCGGTCTTCTCCGATCAGCAATTGCTGTACGCCCCTGTATGCCTCTCCGTAATCCAGACCGATCTTCTCAAAAGCACCGTAACATTCTTCCGCAGTCACGATTCCTAAATTGCAGGAAGTTTTGACAGACTCGATATCAATCTGGGCGCTTCCCGGTTCGGTAATGACCGCTTCACCCTGGCTGTGAATAACCGGATCTTCGCCGTTTTCTGCCTCACTGTATATTTCATAGGTAATCTCACCATTATCTTCTGGGTAAAGGGCAATATGTATTTCCTTCGGTTTGTCTTCAATCATGACCGGCCGGACCCAAACAACCTGTCTGAGTGTGACGCTATGGTCTTTTTCCGTCACGGCAGCAGCCTTTTTGACCGCCTCTGCGGCCATTTCCAAATAGGCGACGCCCGGCAGTATTTTTTGTCCGTTGACGACATGGTCAGATAGGAAAAATTCATCTCCCGTAAAAAGAGACGTGAAGCGCTGCTGCGAAAAATCTGACGTATTTTCTTGTAAAAGCGGATGCAGTACTGTGCCTGACAGGCTTTTCTCCTGTTTTTTCTGCTGCGGAATCCAATAGCGTTCTTTTGCAAACGGATAAGTCGGAACGCTGGTTTTACGCGGTTTACCCGAAGCGTACAGCTTATTCCAATCTATTATTTTCCCTTCTGCCCATAACGCGGCAAGCCGTTTCGGATCGTCCGTCTCGGGAGCGGCTTCGCTCATCTCCGGCAGCTCAGCTTGTCCGCGCCATAAACCGGGGATGTTTTCGTTTCCTTTTACGAAATCATTCAGCTTTTGCTTCAAGTCGCGGATGTCATTTACAAGGAAGACAGCTCTCACCTCCATTGCTTGACGTCCTGTCTGAATTGTATAAGCCAGTTCAGACAGCACCGTCTTTTCTGAAAGCGATCGGGCTAGTTTTTCCGCATAGGCCAGAAGCCTGTCTTTATTTCTTGCTGACAGCGGGATGAGTTTTGCTGCCTCGTTTTCAGGTGCAGGCGCTTTTTGTTCAGGCTGAATGTATTCTTCTAAAATGATATGGGCATTCGAACCTGATGCACCGAAGGAACTGAGCCCGGCCCTGCGCGGATAATGTGTGACTTTACCGTTTTCTTCAGCTGACGGCTGCTTCCACGGAGCAGTCTGCTGCTGTACGTAAAAAGGAGTTTCCTCAAATTTCAGGTAAGGATTTAATTCCGCAGAATGCAGTGATTTGACAATCGTTTTGTGATGAAGCTGCAGCGCCGCTTTTGTTAACCCGCTGATCCCCGCCGCTGATTCTGCGTGGCCGATATTTGATTTGACCGAACCGATGGAACAAAATTGCTGATCCTGCGTCCCTTGGCTGAACGCTTTTGACAGACCTTCAATTTCAATCGGGTCTCCTAACGAAGTACCTGTGCCATGGGCTTCCACATAACTGACGGTCCGCGGGCTGATACCTGCTTTTTTCAGACAGGCCTTAATGACTTCTGCCTGTGCAGCAGGATTCGGGACGGTAATTCCGCTTACTTTCCCGACGTGGTTAACGGCGCTTCCTTTAATGACCGCGTAAATGCGGTCGCCGTCTTGTTCGGCTTTTTCCAGCGGCTTCAGCAATACCGCACCGACTCCTTCTCCGGAAACGTAGCCGTCCCCGCCCTCGCCGAATGTGCGGCAGCGGCCGTCACTTGAGTGCATGCCCACGCTTCCGTAGCTGAGATATTTCGCCGGGTGCAGCGACAAGTTCACCCCTCCCGCAAGCGCGGCTTCACATTCGCCGCGGCGGATGCTTTCAATGGCCAGATGAACGGCGGTCAATGATGAGGAACAAACGGTATCCACCGCGATGCTCGGCCCGTGGAAGTCACAATAATAGGACACTCTGTTGGCGATCTGCGCATAATTCAGTGAAACCGGAAAAGGATCAGTTTCAGATAATTGTTCTGCGCCGATTAAGGAATAATCTTTATGCATCACCCCTGCAAATACGCCGATCGGATGCTGTTTCTCCCCTTTATTTCCCAGCGTTTCAGGCGTATACCCTGCATCTTCAATCGTTTCCCAGCATGTTTCTAAAAACAGGCGCTCCTGCGGGTCCATCGTTTCCGCCTCACGCGGTGAGATTCTGAAAAACTGGGGATCGAAGCAGTCGGCATCGTCAATGAAACCGCCCCATTTTGATACTGTTTTTCCAGACGGGGACGTTACGTTTTGATATGTTTTCCAATCCCATCGGGACTTCGGAACTTCAGTGATGCAATCCGTGCCTGCCTTCAGGTTTTCCCAAAACTCCGCCACACTTTTCGCTTTCGGATAGCGGCCGGCCATTCCGATAATCGCGATGTCTCCGGTGTTTTTATGATGTTCTGGCGCGTCCGGCGCTTCAGCTTCAGACCGTGATGGTTCGGCTGCACGTTCCGCACATTCCAATGAAACGGTCTTTTTCAGATAGGCTGCGAGTTCTTTTATATTTGTATATTCAAAGAGAAGAGTGGGCGCGAGGTCCGCACCCGTCTTTTTATTGATATCCTGTACAATCTCAAGCAAAGAAGATGAATCCAGCCCAAGCTCATAGTAGCCTGCAAGAACGTCCAGCGTCTCCCAAGGCTGCCCAAGCTTATCAGCCAAAAGCTTCTTTAAAAACAGAATGATGTCTTTTTCATCTGCGCTTTCCGGCTCAGTTGCAGCCTGTTGATTCTGTTCGGCTGTATTCTCGTCTTCTTCGAACCGAACCGCTTTTCCCGTAATGTTTTTAAGCTCCGCCACCTTTTGTCCGGATCGGCTGAAGTACTCGATCGTCATCGTTGTGAGTTCTTTTTCCTGACGGACGCCGGAAGCGGCGATACGCGCCGTGCACTCAGATTGCAGTCTGTCGGCGGCCGTGAACGATTCATAATATAAAGGCAGATGAAGCCGGTTTGTTTCAGAAAGCAAACCGCTCGCCCCGATTCCGCTCGCATCCAAAAGGGCCGGATGGAATAAAAAGAAATCCTTTCCTTCTTCACAAGAAAGCTCAGCCAGCATGCCGCCTTCTGTTTCGTACAATCGTCCGTTCGATTTCATCATGCCGGAATGAACCAAGTCATGATCCAGGCAGCGGTTATACATGTCATCAAGATTCAGAGATCTGCCTGACTGCTTCACATCGCCGAAATCAATGGTTTCGTCAAATGTCACAGCGTCTCTTTTCACCATTTCAGCCGTCGCATATTGTATATTGTCTGACAGCTCGTCACCTTGCTGTTTCTGCCCTGAAAGGGAGATGAGCCACTTTCCATCTCCGCTATCAGAACATTGAATGGTCAGAATGATTGCAGCCGTTTCACTTACGGTTAAAGGCTGATAAATCGTAACGTGCTTCAATTCGAGCTCATTGTATACATAACCGTGTTCCTGAAAAACCTGATAAATCAAATCGATATAAGCAAGACCGGGCAATACCGCTTCACCAAAGACCTTATGGCCCTTCATGATGGGATGATCCAGTGAGATATTGATTTTTTCCGATATCATTCCTTCCCACTCCTCTCTCATTTAAATGCTTTCCAAAACATTTTTTTCGCAGGAAGCTCTTGTTTCTCCGCTAGTACGTCAGGTTCTTTTACCAGAGCCTTACGTCTTAATGACGGTACCGGCAGCGGCTTTCTTTTCATTCGGGTATCTTTTTCTTCCCAAGCTTCCAGAATGACGTGGGCGTTCGTTCCGCCGTCAGCAAAGCAGTTGATGGCTACTGACGGTCTGGCTGCATCCCATTCGCCGGCTGTTTTATGAAAATGAAAATCTGTCTTTGTTATATCAAAATGCGGCATCGGTTCATCTCCTGAGAGGAACGGAACCGTTTGTTTATGCTTCAGCATTAATACGACTTTAATGAAGCTTGCGATGCCTTCTGCGCAAAGCGGATGCCCGATGTTCGGCTTAATTGACCCGATGCCGAGCGGAACATGCTGGCCAGAGCGGTATACGGCTTGAATCGCCTTCAGCTCAAGCAAATCAGTTACAGCGGAACCCGATCCGTTTGCTTCGATATAACTGATGTCTTCCGGCTTTTTGCCGCTTTTGAAAAGCGCGCTTTGCATGACATCTTTTTGCGCCTGCATATTAGGAGCTGACGGGCCTGCCGTTCTGCCGTCATTGTTCATGGCGGCAGCCTTAATGACCGCGTGTATCGTGTCGCCGTCTTTTTGCGCCTGGCTTACTGTTTTTAACAGCACCATGCCGACGCCTTCACCGAGGACAACTCCGCCTGAACGCTTGTCAAATACGTGAAATGCCGGCTTTTCGTTTAACAGCCCGCGCTCTTGGAACATCCGGTGCGCCGCATCCGTGTTCAGCAGGCTGACGCCGCCAACTACCGCCGCTTTGATATCGCCGCTTCTCAGTGCCTGAACGGCCATGTTCATTCCTGTCAAAGCCGATGAACAAGCCGTATCAAGCACGATGCTCGGCCCGCGCAGATCAAAAAATTGCGAAACGTTTGCCGCTAAATAATTCTGCCCGCCCGCAACGATCGGGTTGCGGGTATTCGCAAGAATTTCAGGATCAGGCTGATGCTGGCTTCGGCCTCCGATATACACACCGGCCTCTATACCCTTGATTTCTTCACGGGAATAGCCGGCATGGCACCAAAGTTTCAAGCTCTCTTCCAACACCGCCAATGCCTGAGGGTCCATCGCTTTCGCGTCGTTTTCCGGAATGAAAAAGAATTCGGAATCAAAGTGATCCATATTGTCAATCAATCCCGCAACGTATTGATTTGCATATCCGAAACGTTCCGCCGGGACGGAGCCGATTGCGGACCTGCCGCTTCTCAGCAAGTCCCAATATTGTTCTAACGATTCCGCTCCCGGAAAACGGCAGCTCATTCCGACGACGGCAATGTCTTCAGTTACGGCATCACGCTTTTGTTCAGTATGAACCGTTTGTACGGCAGCCGGAACCAAGATTTCTGTATCAGGTTCCTCCCTTTCTGCAAGCAGCGGCTGTCCATTGGATACAAGCCATTCGGCAAACGCGTCAATCGTCGGATGTTCATATAAAACAGACGGATCTAAGTCCTCTTTGAGCGCTTGATTCATTTGCTGTAAAAGCTGCGCTAAAATGATCGAATCAACCCCGTAATCCTGAAACGGTTCGTCTGTTTCCAGTTCTTCCGGAGCGATTTTCAGCTCATCGGAAAACAGTTTCACAAGCCACGTCTTCGTATCAAGAAGCAGTTCTCTGTCTGAATGTTTTTCAGCGGCTTTGCCGTTTATTACGGCTTCAGTCTCTTTTTGTTTTTTCTCTTGACAGAGCAGCCTGTCAGGATGCCATTCGCTCCGATCAATGATAGCCGGCAGAACGGACGGGCGGATGTTTTCAGATAAAATGCGGTCCAGCAAGTCAAGTCCTTCCGCGTTGGACAGTCCCAGCAGCCCGGTCTGCTTCAAGCTTTCTGTGCGGACTTCACCCAATCCGGTTTCCTTCCAGTTCGGCCATTGAATGCTGACTAACGGATATTGATGCTGATGAGCCGCCGCGAAATAATCCATGTACGCATTTGCCATCGCATAATCCGACTGTCCCGCCGCGAGCGCCGGAACGACTGCAGATACTGAAGAAAATAAGACAAAAAATTGCAAAGGATCATTTGTGAAAAGGCTGCTTAATGTTTGAAGCCCTGCGACTTTCGGTTCCAGCACTTCTTGTATATCGTCAGCAGTCTTTCTGATAAACGCCGGATTTACTGAATTAACAGATCCCGCACAATGAATGACGCCGCCGATCGGTCCCATCGTGCGCCGGATCGTTTCAATTTCCGCTGCCGCCGCATCATGATCAGACAATTTCAGACTGATCACCGCCACTTGCACTCCTTTTGCTTCAAGCTCTTCAATCGCCCGTATCTTCTCTTTCAGCCTCGTATTAACGGCTGACCGTTTATGACGGGGAGGAATCGGCTCCCTGCCTGTCAGCACTACTTTTTTCACGCCGTGTTTTTCTGTGAAATGGCGGGCGCATAAGAGACCCAGTCCCCTCGTGCCTCCGGTAATGAAAAGCACATGGTCTTCAGGAAACGGTGCGGGCTTATGTTCTGCTCGCTTCCCGCTTGGAATCTCCCTGAATAAAGCACGGTATCTCTGTCCGTTTCGGCGGCAGATTTCCGGTTCTGTGCTGTCCGCCGCAAATTCATCTGCAATCTGTTTGGCAAGCGTCTGCTGATCCGTATCTGTATCGGCATCCATGTGTCTGGACGTCACGTTTTGATACTCATTTTGAAGCATTCTGTACAGGCCGCTTTTTGCCGCTCCTGCAAGATGAATCGTTTTCTGCTGAAATGGCTCCAAGCCTTTTGTTACATATAGCAGCGTCAGCGGCCGCGCCTGCCGGCGGCTTGTATCAATCAGAGTCTGGAGCCGGCTGATCCCTTCCAGTGAAGGGTCTTCGTCTCCGCATCCCGTCAGATCGATTGCGCCATCTATGTGATTCCAATCGCTAGCTGCAGTGTCAGCCGAATCGACCGGGAGAATGAATGAGTCAGTGAAATGCTTTGCAGTCTCTTCGGCTAGCTCCGCTGTTCTTGCATCAGCCAGAATCATGACCGTCTTGCCGCTTTTCTCACCGGCCGAATCGATCTCACAAGGAACCCATTGCTTTTCTAAAAGCACAGCCTCGCGCCGGTCTTCTGTTTCCTGCGGTACAGCTTTCGGCTCAGGCAGCCAGTACGGCTCCTTCGCAAACGGATAAGCCGGCAGACTGATTCTGCGGGGTTTTTCGCCTTGATAGAGTCTGTCCCAGTCCATCTGAAGCCCTTTGGCCCACAATTCCGCTATTTTGGCGTATTTTTTCTTATCGAACCATGACCTCACAAGCTGCTTCAGGTCATCGTCCGTTTCAAATGCTTTGATTTCTTTTTTAGCCGTTTTGATATGGGCTTCATATATCCCTTCACCCGTATTTCCGTTTACAAAATCGGTTAAACGGCTGATCAGTTCTTCTCTCGAACCGGCTGTAACCGCAAGACGGTAATCCATCGCATCACGCCCGGTTTGAAGCGTGTACGCCATATCTGAAAGATTGATATTCTGATTGGCTTTTGCAAATTCGATCACAGACTCGGCATAGGTTTTTACCTGGGGCGCTTTTTTCGCCGACAGCACAAAAATGTTTGTCTCATCAGGCTTACGGCTTCCCCGGTCTTTCGGCTGATACTCTTCGATAACGAGATGAGCGTTTGTGCCGCTGTAGCCGAATGAGCTGACACAGGCCCGCCGCGGTGCTCCGCCTGTTTCCCAAGGTTTGAGTTCGGTATTGACAAATAAAGGCGAGTCATCGAAATCAAAATGTTCATTCGGCGTGCTGAAATGAAGGGTCGGCACAAGCTGCTGATGCTTCATCGACAGCAGAACCTTCTGGACGCTTGCTACACCTGCCGCCGCCGACGTGTGCCCAATATTCGATTTAACCGAACCGATGGCGCAAAATTGTTTGCGATCCGTTTTTTCCTTAAATACAGAAGACAGGGCTTCTAATTCAATCGGATCCCCCTGCTTTGTGCCGGTGCCGTGCATTTCCGCATAGGTGATGCTCTCAGGGTGGATGTTGTGCGCTTCATACACTTGGCGCTCTAAATCCATTTGGCTTTTCGCGCTTGGTGCGGTAATGCCGTTGGTTTTTCCGTCCTGGTTAATTCCAGATCCGATAATGACTCCGTAAATATGGTCTTGATCGGCTTCCGCATCTTTCAGCCTCTTCAAAACGAGCGCCCCCGCGCCTTCGCCAGGCACAAATCCGTTCGCACTGTTATCAAATGCTTTACATTGGCCGTCAGGAGACAGCATTCCTGCTTCACACATGCTGATGTATGATTCAGGCGTTAAATACAAGGTCACACCGCCGACAAGCGCCATGTCAATTTCATGATTCAACAGCGCCTGACGCGCCAAATGAGTCCCGACGAGAGATGAAGAGCATGCCGTATCGATCGGAATGGCCGGCCCTTTCAAATTGAGATAATAAGGCAGGCGGGCCGCCGCGATGCTGAAACTGTTGCCCGTCGCGCTTCCTCCTGTCTGATGTTTGTTTAACATCATGCCGTATTCATTGTTCATAATCCCCAAATAAACGCCGCAATTTTTCCCGTTTAATTCTTTTGAGCTGTAACCCGCATCTTCAAAGGCTTTAAAACCTTCCTGTAAAAATATCCGGTGCTGCGGGTCCATAAGTTCCGCTTCAGACGGAGATATATTAAAGAACAGCGGATCAAACTCTTCAATGCCGTCAAGCATACCGATTGATCTGCAGTATACTTTGCCCTTCTTGTTTAAGGCCGGATCATAGTATTTGTTTACATCCCAGCGGGAAAGCGGGATGTCGCGAATGGCGTTTTTCGCACGGGCTAAGTTGTCCCAATATGTCTTTAGGTCCGGCGCATCCGGGTACTTGCCCGACATGCCGACGATGGCTATCGCGTCCGCTATCTCGTCTTCAGGCTCCCGTTTGGCCTGCACCGGTTCAGGTTCCTTTTGAACCGTTAATCTCTCCGGCTCGGCAGGTGTTTTCTCCTGCGGGGCATGTTGCGTAAGCGGCTTTGTACGTACGGGAACCGCCTGTTTTTTTCTTCCGCGGACAGACGGCTGCGTACGCAGAAAATCGGCAAATTGACGGATTGTCGGATAATCATACACTTTCGTTACGTTACAGTCCGTGCCGTACCGTTTATTGACGGCCTTTATCCATTCAAGACCGGTAATCGAATCCATACCCAAGTCAATAAAGGCCTCATCAATATCTACTTCATGCCGCTCCATGTACAATACATCAGCCAGTGCTTTTGATAACTCGTCATGCACCGCTTCAATCGGTTCTTCCGGTTCGGCGGAAGCTGCCGTTTCAGACATCGCCTCCAGAATATCCGCTTCTGCTTGTGTCACATGCTGCTTATGAGCGTTTAAAGGCTGCAGCATGATGTTTGATGGTTTTTTCACGGCCTCTGTTTTCTGCGGTTCGGTTGCTTCCTCAAGGATCGGTTCTGTCCCGAGCTCTTTTTGCAAGAAAGCCGCAAACTGGCGGATTGTCGGATAATCATATACTTTCGTCACCGTAAGGGACGTGCCGTATGCTTTATTAACAGACTTTATCCATTCAAGACCGGTAATTGAATCCATGCCGATATCAATAAATGTGTCGTCTGCGTCGATATCGTCGGCATCCATATATAAAACGTCTGCCAAACTTTCGGTCAATACGGCACTTACTTTTTCAGCGGAAACCGCCGGACGGGAAGCGGGCTGTACGGTTCTTTTCGGTTTCGCGCCGCTCAAAGTCTGCAGTGTAATGTTTGACGGTTTTTCTTTGACAGTCTCCTCGTGAAGAGTTGTTACTTCAATGACCGGTTCCGGGGCGGCCGCCGGTGCGATCGGCGCAGACTGTGTTTCGGCCGGTCTTTTGACAGCTGCATCAGCTGATGTGTCGATCCAATAACGGTCTTTTGCAAACGGGTAGGCCGGAAGACTGATTTTTTGCGGTCTGCCCATTTGATACAGCTTATCCCAATTCAGCGGAAGGCCCTTCACCCAAAGCTCTAATACCTTTGCGGCTTTGCCTTTTTCAAGCCACGCCTCAATGGTTTTTTCCATGTCCTCATCAGCCGTAAACAGCGCCATCGTGTCTTTATTCTGTTTGACTTGTCCGCGGTAGAGCTGGTCAATTGACTCCTTGCCGCCCGTAAATTCGTCAAGCTTCTCTTCAAGCTCGCGCAAATTGCTGACAATCATTCCGAGACGCTCTTCCATCGGTTCACGGCCGATTTGAAGCGTATATGCGATCCGGCTCAGATCTGCTTCCCGGTAACGCCCGCTCCGCAGTGCATCAAGAAGACGTTTCGCCTGTTTTTGAAGCCGTTGCTCATTTTTCGCGGAAAGGACGATCATCGACGGATGAGGCGCGGCAAAAGCCGTCTCCTTATCCTCATCAGCGGAATATTCTTCGATGACGATATGAGCGTTGACGCCGCCGGCTCCGAATGAGGAAAGTCCCGCGGTTCTCGGCAATTCCTTATCATTTATGACTGGTCTTTTCCACTCTTCAAGCGTCTGCTGCACTTTAAACGGCGTAGCGAGAAAATCAATATTCGGGTTAAGCGTCCGGGAATGCAATGACGGTGCTAGCTGCTTATGCTTCATTTGCAGGAGCACCTTCGTCAGCCCGGCGATGCCCGCCGCGCTTTCACAGTGGCCGATATTGGATTTCGCTGAGCCGATGGCACAAAACTGTTTATCTTGTGTTTGTTCTGAAAAGGCTTTTGTCAGACCCGTGATTTCAATCGGATCGCCGAGTGAAGTCCCGGTGCCGTGGGCTTCGATGTAGCTGACCGCCCTCGGATCGGTTCCCGCGTCTTTTAACGCCTGTTTGATCACCGCGGCTTGGGCGTTCGGATTCGGTACGGAATACCCGTTTGTTTTTCCATCATGGTTCACGGCCGTTCCTTTGATCAGGCCGTAAATATGATCACCGTCCGCTTTCGCTTTAGAAAGCGGCTTAAGGAGTACGGCGCCCACTCCTTCACCGGGCACATAACCGTCTCCGCCTTCTCCGAAACTTTCACATCTGCCTTTGCTTGATAAAAATCTGTTCTGGCCGAGCATCAAATATTTATTCGGATGAACGGATACATTGACGCCCCCGGCAAATGCTGCCTCGCATTCCCCGTTCCGCAAGCTTTGGCATGCCAGATGAATGGCTGTTAAAGAAGAAGAGCACATCGTATCCAGAGCCATGCTCGGGCCGTTAAAACCGAATACATAGGAAGCCCTGTTCGCAATTGATGACGGATTTCCGGTCAGCGCAAGCGATTTTCCGCGCGCCTGTTCTTCGGCTCCGTAAAGCTGATATTCCTCGTACATGACGCCTACGTAAACACCGACATTAGCGCCAAGCAAATCACCCGATTTTTCCGTGAGCTTTTTGCGCGTGTAACCGGCATCTTCCATCGTTTCGTAGACACATTGCAGGAATAACCGCTCCTGCGGGTCCATCAATTTTGCATCACGGGGCGAAATAGAGAAGAATTGCGGATCAAATTTGTCCACGTCTTTCAAAAATCCTCCCCATTTTCCGTACGTCTTGCCTTCTTTATCTTTATCAGCGTCGTAATAAAGACTGTGATCCCATCGATCGTTTGGAATTTCGGTTATGCAGTCAGTGCCTTCACTCAAATTCTTCCAAAATTCCTGAAGATTTTCGGCCTGCGGATATCGTCCTGATATACCGATAATCGCGATATCTTCACGCTCTGTAAGCTGCTGATTTTTTCGCGTGTCTGGACGGACTTGCGCAAAGCCTTTTTTGCCTTCATTCCGTTTGAAAACGGGCTTTACTTTCGCTTTCTCAGACAGCGCTGGTTTGGCTTCAGGGGTTTCTTCTGTTTTCACCCCGGTCACTTCCAGCAGCGTGTCCCGGTGTGCTTTCATAAAATACTGCGCCAGCGATTCGATATTCTGGTACTCGAAAAACAATGTTTTTGACAATGAACCGAAGCTCTTTTCCAGCCGGCCCGTCAAATGCATAATCATAATCGAATCAATTCCGTAATCTTCCATAGGCGCCTTGGCATCAATTTTGCCGACAGGAAGTTTGGTCACTTCCGAAAGCACTTGTTTCAAGAAATGCTCCGTTTTTTCTGCAAGCATGCTCTCTCCGCCTGCTGTAAGACCTGCCGTTTCTTCCGTTTCGCTGCCCTTATCCGGCTGATCATCCGCTGATTTTTTCAGAAACGCCCGGATTTTTGCGGCGTAGCCTTCCGTCACCATGACTTGGGATGTGTTTGCCGCCCACCCGCGGTATAAAGCCTGAATGCCGTTTTCTGTTTGCATAGGGACCATGCCGCTTTCTTTTGTCAGCATGGCTTCCGTTTCAGCATCAACCGTCATGCCGCCGTCTTTCCAAAGCGGCCAGCAGATTGAAAGGGTATGTCCATAGCGTTCATTTCGGGCTTTTTTACGGTTTCTTTTTTCACTGAAGGCGTTCATAAACGCATTGGCCATCGCATAATCAGCCTGGCCCGCGCTTCCGGCGCTTCCGGCTCCGGAAGAGAAAAGAATCAGAAAATCAAGCTCAATGTCCTTTGCCGCTTCATCAAGATGAACCAGCCCGGAGACTTTCGGCGCCAGTACATCACGGATTTCATCTTTGTGCTTTTTCAGAATATAGTTGTCTTTTATCGTTCCGGCGCTGTGTATGATACCGTTTAATCCGCCGTACTGCCGACAGATGTCCGCTGTGAGCGATTGAACTTCTTGTTTTTCCGTTATGTCTGTTTGTTTGTACACAGCTTGCGCGCCGAGATCGGACAGTTCTTGAAGCTGGGCTTTTTTACGGTTATCCAACAGAGAACGCCCCGTTAAAATAAGAACGGCGTCTTTTGCATGCCGGGCGATTTCTTTGGCGAATAAAAATCCGAGTCCGCCCGCACCGCCTGTGATCAGATAAACACCTTTATCCTTCCACGGCTTTTCGGCGCCGAACTGTTCAAGCCCTGTTTCCTGCCATTGTGCCGTATAGCGCCTGCCGTTTTCATAGCGAATATGCTTGTCATCAGGATGAGCGCTGCATTCTTTTACATATCGGGACAGAATGTCTGCCTTGACGTCCGGCTCCAATTCAATCAGCTGGCCGGTCAGGTTCGGGTTTTCAAGCGCCGCTGTTTTCAAAAGCCCCGTTAAGCCGCAAAGGAGCTGCGTATCCGCTTCTTGAGGCACGACAATCTGTATGAGCTCGCGCCCGCCGGAATTTGAAGAAAGGATTTTCTTCACTTCTTCGAACGCCTGAAGCGCACAAGCTTCAAACCGTTCGTCTTCACTCTTATGCTGATCACGGAGCACATGACAGCTGAAGTCCGTCTGTATGCTGTTCATTTGATCCGTAAACCGGTCAGATATCATCACGTGACGGGCTTTGAAATGGATCGGCGCTTCTTCATGTACAGCGGCCTTCTCTTCCCATACGTGTTCAAAATATAGTGTATCTGTTTTATCCGTTTCAATTTCCCGTGCGGAATAACCAGTCATTTTCACACATACATTGCCTTGTTCGTCACATACATCAATATCCAGCTTCTGCACGGCATCTTCAGGCTTGCTTTCGCCGCTGTACGCAATGGAAACCCACATATCGCTTTTACAGCTTTTCAACACATCAATCTGTTCGAGAGCAAACGGCAGCATCGGCCGTATGTCAGTCCCGTCTCTGTCAAGCATTAACCCGATTGTCGCGTGGAAGGCCGCATCCAAAAGGCTCGGATGGAGGACAAACTGATCTTTTGTATGAGAAATAGATGACGGGAGTGAGAGCTTCGCGAGCACTTTGCTGTCTTTTGCATAGATTTCCGTGACCGCTTTGTGAGCATCCCCGTATTCAATCCCCATCTGTTTGTATGCCTGATAGCAAGCGTCAGGTGTGATCAGACGGCGTGACTCTCTTAATTTGTCAATCTCGATTTTGGCCGGTTCGCCCGCTCGGACAAACGCTGCGCTTCCTTGCGCATAGAGTACGGGCTCTTCTTCCGAGGAAGCCGATTCACTGTAAACCGTAAATCCCATCTCTCCATTTTCTTCGTCATAAAGGCGGAGATACAGTTCTGCGGACTCATCCGCCGCTGTAAACGGACGTATCCATACGACATGTTTCAGCCGGACTGTTCCTTCTTCCTTCGTTTCTGCCGCATGTTCAACGGCCGCCCGGACCATTTCCAGATAAGCCGCGCCCGGTAACGTCCGCTCGTTTTTGACGACGTGATCTTTCAGGAAAAACTCTCCGCCGCTAAACGAGGACCGAAAACGGACGCCTGACATGTTTGATACATTTTCATGCAGGAGCGGATGCAGCATGCCTGCATTTTTTTGCGGCAGCGATTCTCTTTTCTCCGCCTTCGGCACCCAATACCGGATTTTTTCAAACGGATATGTCGGCAGGCTGATCCGATTCGGTTTGTTTTCACCGTACAAGAGATTCCAATCCATCGTTCCTCCGCCGGCCCACTTTTCGGCAATCATCTCCAGAGTTCCGGAAGAAAGCCATTTATGTATTAAGTCCGGAGCAAGCTCTGCCTGTTTGCTTTTATCGGCTCGGTTCCGCCAGCACCCGCTGACCGTTTTACCCGCCAGAAAGCCTTCCAGCCGCTCTTTGAGCTGTGTCATATTCTGAGCGGTGAACGCAACCCGCTCCTCCATCTGTTCACGGCCGATCTGAAGTGTATACGCCGCATCCTCAAGCGGCAGGCCGGGATGAATAAATGCAGACAGCTTCGCAACATACTCTTTTAGCCGTTCTTCATTCCGGGCTGAAACCGGGAAAATGAATGTCTGTTCTTCTGCCGGTTCATACGCTGTTCCGTGTGATTCTTCAGGGATAAATTCCTCCAGAATGAGATGCACGTTTGAACCTGTCGCCCCGAAAGAACTGATCCCAGCACGCCGGGGATATACGGTTTCGTTTCCGTTTTCCTTTACTGAAGGCTGCTGCCACTCTTCGGTATGATGCTGGACGTAAAACGGTGATTGTTCAAAATCTAAATACGGATTCAGCTCCTCGGAATGAAGAGACGGCACCAAAGTTTTATGGTGAAGCTGCAGGGCAACTTTGCTTAAGCCGCTGATGCCCGCAGCCGATTCCGCATGGCCGATATTGGACTTCACTGATCCGATCGAACAGAACTGTTTGTCCTGTGTGTACTGGCGGAACGCCTTGACAAGGCCTTGAACCTCAATCGGATCGCCGAGAGAAGTTCCCGTCCCGTGCGCCTCAATATAACTGACCGTGCGCGGATCGATGCCCGCTTTGTCCAGGCATTCTTCAATCAAATCGGCCTGCGCGACAGGACTCGGCACGGAAATTCCGCTCACTGTCCCCACGTGATTGACGGCACTGCCCTTTATCACCGCATAAATCCGGTCTCCGTCTTTTACCGCCTCCCGCAGCGGTTTTAATAAAACGGCACCGATTCCTTCAGCCGGTACATAGCCGTCTCCGTCTTTCCCGAATGTATGACAAACTCCGTCTGTTGAAAACATGTCCCATAAACCGTATGTCAGATATTTATTCGGATGCAGCGACAAGTTGACGCCTCCGGCAACCGCCGATTCACATTCCCCGCGCCGAATGCTTTCCGCAGCAAGGTGAACCGCAGTCAGCGAAGATGAACAGACCGTATCGACCGCCATGCTCGGCCCGTGAAAATTGCAAAAATATGAAACTCTGTTTGCGATTTGCGCATAATTAAGAGAAAGCGGGAATACATGATCTTCAGAAGAAGCTTCAGCCCCGACCAACGTATAATCCTTATGCATCACCCCTGCGAAGACGCCGACGCGCTGTCTCTTATTCCGTCCGCGCGCCTCTGCGAGCGACTTCGGCGTATATCCGGCATCCTCAATCGTTTCCCAGCATGTTTGTAAAAACAGCCGTTCCTGAGGGTCCATTGTTTCAGCTTCCCGCGGCGTAATCCGGAAAAATTGGGGATCAAAGCAATCCGTATCATCAATAAATCCGCCCCATTTTGAAATGCTCTTTCCGGAAGGCGACTTTACATTTTCAAACCGGCGCCAGTCCCAGCGAGACTCCGGAATTTCGGTGACACAGTTTTTTCCTTCTTTCAGGTTTTCCCAGAATTCATGAATATTTTCGGCCTGCGGATAGCGGCCGGCCATGCCGATAATCGCGATATCTTCATCTTGCGGAACACTGCTTTTCCGCCTGTTTTCTGTTTGCGGCTCAACCGGCTTCGCCATTTTTGCCGGAGGCGCGCTGAAATGGCTCCCGTACTGCTCAGTCAGGAAAGCCGCCAGCTCTGCTGCCGTCGTATATTCAAACAGCAAAGTCGGAGAAAGGGTTTCGCCGATTTTTTCGCTGATCGTTTCGACGACATCAAGCAGTCCGGACGATGTCAGCCCCATTTCATAGTAGCCGACTTGAGAATCAATCTGTTCAAGCGGCTTGCCGATTTTTTCCGCCATCAGATTCATGACATACCGCTCTGCTTCCTCATGCGGGTGTCCGCCTTCAAGCGATGCCGCAACTTCCGGTAAACCGGCTTTTTCAGGAGACTTCTCAGCAGTCTTTCGTTCTGTATTGATCAGCTCGGCATCCCGCACGAGCTTGCTTGTGAAATCTTTCAGCTCGGCTACTTTCCGGCCGGATGCGTTAAAAAACTCCAGTGTAATGTAAATGAGCTCCTTTTCCTGCCGAAGCGACGAACGTTTGATTCTCGTGATGCAGCCGGCCTGCAAAGGTTCGGAAGCTGTAAAAGATTCGTAGAAAAGAGGCAGAAACAGCCTCTTTTCCCCATTTAACAGCGATGAGATCAATAGGTTTGCGCCGACGCCGCTTCCGTCAAGAAGAGTCGGATGGAACAAAAACCCTCCGGCCTGTCCCATCGCGTCTTTTCCGAGCGATACATCAAAGGTGACGCCGTCCCGCTCCTCAAACACTTCTCCTTCTGCTTTCATATATCCGCTGTGAACCAATTCCTGGCTTCTGCATTGTGCATAAAGCTCATTTAAATCGATGGTGCGTTCCGCCCCGCGTTTGACAGAGTCAAGATCAAGCGTGTCACTGAAAATTGCGGGTGCCGTCTCGTGCATTTCCGCTTTGACGTAAATACGTTCTTCCGGCTGTACTCGTCCGCCGCTGACCTCAGCCCCTTTTGCGGTAAGTTTCCAGCGCCCTTCTTTTACCTTTGTACATTCAACCGTAAGCTTGACGGCGCTGTCTTCTTTCGCAATAAGCGGCTGATATATGGATAAATGGCGCAGCTGAAGCCCGTCGTATGAATAGCCGCGCTCTTTGAAAATCTGATAAAACATATCAATATAAGCCAATCCCGGAAGGACTTTTTGTCCGTAAACGTCATGGTGTAAAATAAACGGATTTTTCAGCGATAAAGTGATTTGCTTATTGAAGTTCTTCACGTTAAACCTCCACTTCATAGGTATCCCAGATGTTTGCCGCAGCTTTTTCGTTCGTTTCTTCTTTGCTGTCCGGCGAAATCAGCCGCTTATTTAATGCAGGCGGTGTTAAAGGATGGCGCTTGATTCGGCGCCCTTCGTCTTCCTGCCACGCTTCCACAATGACGTGGGCGTTTGTTCCGCCGTCGGCAAAGCAGTTAATTCCTGCCGCCGGTATTGGTGACGGCCAGTCTGCCAGAGTGCGGCTGAACTGAATATTGGCCTTTTCTCTATCAAAATGTGTGTTTTCATGCTCGCCTGATAAAAACGGGATAAAGCTCTTTTCTTTCAGCATGAGAACAACTTTTATGAAACTTGCAATTCCTTCCGCGCAAAGCGGGTGCCCGATGTTCGGTTTCACAGATCCGATTCCGAGCGGGCCGGCGTCTTTTGAACGGTAGACGGATTGAATGGCCTTCAGTTCTAACAGATCCGTCACGACCGTGCCTGAACCGTTCGCTTCAATATGAGTAATGTCTTCCGGCTGTTTTCCGCTTTTTTCAAGAGCCGTCTTCATGACGGATTTTTGCGCTTCCAGACTCGGCGTAGCCGGGCCTGCCGTTCTTCCGTCATTATTGACGGATGCCGCCTTCACTACGGCATAAATAGAATCTCCGTCTTCAATCGCCTGAGACACGGTTTTTAATAGAACCATTCCGACACCCTCGCCCAGCACGACTCCATCGGCGCGTTCGTCAAATACATGGAACGACTGCGCTTTACTTAATATGCCGCGCTGTTCAAATAATTTATGGGTTTCTTCTGATTCAAACAGGCTCACCCCGCCGACGACAGCCGCTTTTATTTCTCCTGTTACAAGAGCCTGCACGGCCATATTCATTCCGACTAAAGCAGAAGAACAAGCCGTATCGAGGACAACGCTCGGGCCGCGCATATCAAAGTATTGAGAGAGATTGGCGGCCAAATAATTCTGGCCAAGCGCGACGATCGGGTTTTTCGCGTCCAGCAGTTTCTCTTCACCCGGTCTGTGACGGCTGCGTCCGCCGAGATACACACCTATTGCTTCTCCCTTTATCTCATCCGGCGTATAGCCAGCGTGATACCACAGGTTAAGGCATTCTTCCAGAGCGGCCAAAGCTTGAGGGTCCATTGCCTTTACATCTTCTTCTGCCAGTAAAAAGAAGTCCGGATCAAATTGATGAATTCCATCAAGCATTCCCGCGTAATAAGGCGTCTTCAACCCCCATCGTTCAGCCGGAACAGGACGGATAGCCGAACGGCCTTCAGCCAAAAGCGACCAATACGCCTCTAAAGAAGCCGCTCCCGGAAACCGGCAGGACATGCCGATGACCGCGATATCTTCCCGGTGAATCTGATTTCCGGCCGGCTCTTCTTGCACCTTAACGGCTTGTGTTTCAATTACCGGCTCAGCCGGCTTCTTCAGAACAGGCTTCGCCGCCGCCAAATCAAATCGTTCTGACAAAACTTCTGTATATCCTTCGAGAAGCCAATTTGCGAAAGATTGAATCGTCGGATATTCATACAGAATGGACGGGTCAAGCGATGCCGAGAGATTCCGATTGATCCGCTGCAGAAGCTGAGCAAGAATAATGGAATCCACTCCGTAATCTTGGAATAATACGTCTGTCTCAAGCTGATCCTGGTCAATCCGCAGCTCTTCAGAAAATAATTCTTTCAGCCATTCTTCTGTTTTCCTTATTAATTGATCGTTGTCTGCGGCAGTATAAGCGGTTTTTTCCGCCGGTTTTACCATAGCCGGACTCATTGGCTGATCCTGCCTGCTCCGCCGCAGGAGTCGCTCCGGCTTCCACAGTTTAGGATTCAGAACGGCCGGCAGCACCGGGCCCCTTGCTGATTCAAGAAGTATGCCGTCAAGGAGCTGTAGTCCTTCTGCATTCGTGATGCTGTATAGCCCGCTCTCTTTATAAGCTTTGTTCGTTACCTCGCCCATTCCGGTTTCTTTCCAGTTCGGCCACTGAATGCTTACGATCGGCAGCTGCTCTTTGTATGAGTTTGCAAAATAGTCCATATACGCATTGGCCATGGCATAGTCGGCCTGACCTGCCGAAAGCGCCGGTATCGCAGCTGACACGGAAGAGAACAAGACGAAAAACTTCAGCGGCTCTTCGCTGAGCACACTATATAACGCCTGAAGCCCGTCTACTTTCGGCTCGAGCACGCGCTGTATGTCTTCATCGGTTTTTCTGATGAATGCGAGCGTCTCTTTATCGGTCACACCCGCGCAGTGAATCACGCCGCCGATAGGTCCGAGCGTCTGTTTTATCTGACTCAGTTCCTGTCTCAGCCCGGCTTCATCAGCTAACGGGACTGACAAAACCTTCACTTGTACACCTTTGGATTCCAAGTCGAGAACAGCTTCAATTTTCGCTTTTACAGAAGCCGTCACCCCATTCAGTCCGCCCGTCCACTCACTTCGCGGCGGAAGGGTCTCGCGGCCTGTAAGCACCAGTTTTTTCACTCCGTAATGTTCGGCAAAATGGCGTGCGCATAAAAGACCGATCCCCCTCGTCCCTCCGGTGATCAGAAGCACATGGTTGTCCGGAAAATCAATTCTCTCGCCTTGCATATTCATATTTTCTGATCCGCTCAATACGGCGCGGTAGCGCAAGCCATCCCTCCGGCAAACTTCCGCGTCATCAGTGCGGGCATGAAACTCATCGGCAATCTGCTTCGCCAGTTTGTCATCCGAAAGCGCTCCTTCAAGGTCGAGATGCCTTGAAGACAGGTGACCGTACTCGTATGCCAGCATTCTGTACAGACCAGCCCGTTTTGCTCCTGTTGTTTGATTGGTCTCTTTATTTAATGACTCAAGGTCTTTCGTGACACAAAGCAGTGTCATCCCTTCTTTATGCCCATGCTCAATCAATTGCTGAAGCCATTTGATTCCGGCCATGTCTTGAGAATCTTCTTTCGCTGCGCCGAGGAGGTCGATGACTCCGTCAAACGCCTGCCAGTCATATTCACCGGTAAGGTCTGATGCGGTGATGATACGGTGATTCGGCATGTGCGCTGCGATCTCTTCCGCGAGATTGATCGTGTCCCCGCCTGTCAAAATCGCAACGGAACGTGCGCACGGTTCACCCAGTTCGATCGGGCTCAGTTCCCATTGTTTCGTCAGAATACGTTTCATCCGTTCCTCTGCATGGACCTTCTTTTTGTCAGGATTCTCCGGTACCCAATACGTGTCTTTTGCGAACGGATAAGACGGAAGACTGAGTAAACGCGGCGTACCCTTTTCATACAGCCGGTTCCAATTCAACACACCGCCTTTCACCCATACCTCTGCCAGCTTGGCGAATTTGCCTTTTCTGATCCAGGCGTCAATGACGATGTCCATATCTTCATCTGCCGTGAACAAGGCAAACGTATCTTTATTGCGGTGAGACTGGCCGGTATACAGCCCGGCGATGTTTTTCTCATTTTTCGTAAATGCTTCCAGCTTTGTTTCCAATTCCGCCATCGTCGCTGCAAGAATGGCCAAGCGCTCTTCCATTTCGTCCCTTCCGGTTTGCAGCGTATAAGCGACGCCCGCCAAGTCTTGATCTGTATACGGCGTTTGACGGATCGCTTTTTGCAGCTGCTGCGCCTGTTCAAACAGTTTTTCTTTTGATTTGGCGGACAAAAGGATGATTGCCGGATTTTCCGGGCTGTGCTCAGGCTGAGCGGCTGCTTTCGGGACATACTCTTCAATAACGATATGGGCGTTGACCCCGCCGATGCCAAATGAGCTGACCCCGGCCCGGCGCGGAACAGCATTTCCGTTTCTATCTTTTGCTGCCGTCCATTCCTGATTTTCCCGCACGATGTAGAAAGGACTGTCATCGAGCTGAATGTACGGATTGATCGTTTCGCAATGCAGGCTTTTCACCAGCGTTTTGTGCTTCATTTGCAAAAGCACTTTCATGACGCCTGATACTCCCGCGGCAAGCTCTAAATGGCCGATATTGCTTTTGACCGAACCGATGCCGCAGCGGTGACCGGAGACTTCAGGCTCTTGATGTGTTTTCGCCAGCTCGTGAAACGCCGCTTTCAAACCGTTTATTTCAATCGGGTCGCCCAATTCGGTTCCTGTACCGTGCGCTTCAATATACGTGACGGTGCTCGGGTCCACTCCCGCTTTCCGGTATGCTTTCACCAATAAATCAGCCTGCAGTTTCGGATTCGGCGAGGTTAACGTATTCGCCCGGCCGCCGTGGTTTTCAGCCGTACCGCGGATCACGCCGTAAATCGGATTGCCGTCACGTTCTGCATCTGTCAGTTTCTTCAGCATCAGAATTCCCGCGCCTTCTCCTCTGACATACCCGTTGGCATCTTTGGAGAAGGTTTTGCATTTTCCGTCTTTGCTGAGCATGCCTGCTTTGCTGTAGCTGATATGCGCTTCTTCCGTCAGAATCGTGTTGATTCCCCCGGCGATCGCCATGTCGCATTCTCCGTTTTCTATCGCGGATACCGCCCGGTGAATCGCCACAAGCGAGCTTGAGCATGCCGTTTCAATCGGCTCGCTCGGCCCGTGAAGATTTAACAAATAGCTCAAACGGTTCGGACCTATGGAAGGAATCATGCTGCCTGTCGCCGCATGTCCTTCCGGCGCACGACCTGCCCTTGTGAACAAATCTTTATAACCGGTATTTCCGGTGCCGATAAAGACGCCCGTATTTGTACCGGAAAGGCTTTCCGGCTTACAGCCCGCATCTTCTATCGCCCGCCATGCATAAGTCAATAACAGCCGCTGCTGCGGATCTAAATATTGGGCTTCCCGCGGTGAAATCCCAAAGAACAGCGGATCAAATTCAGCTATTCCGTCGATAAAGCCGCCCCACTTGATATTCGTTTTGTTCCCTTCAAGATTCGGGTCGCCATCAAACGCTTGCCAATCCCAGCGTTCTTTCGGAATGGTTGTGATCGAATCCTTTCCTTCTTTCAAATTGCGCCAAAATTCCTCTATATCCTTCGCGCCCGGGAATCGGCCGCTGATTCCGACAATGGCAACCGGGTCAAAGCGGCGCGGCTCTTGTGTCGCTGCCGCAGCGTTCATTACCGTTGCGAAGCGCTTTTTCCGCTGCATTTTCGGTTTTTGGGCTTTTGGCTGCTCTTTTTTCGGAGACTCTTTCTTCTTTTCGCCGAAACGGCCCGGATGCTCTTTTGCCAAATATCCGGCGAGACCGCTGATCGTTCCGTGCTCAAAGAAAATCGTCGGCGCCAGCTCCAGCTGATACGCTTCATTTAATTGATTCGTAAAGACGGTAAACGATACGGAATCAAAACCGTATTCACTCAATTCCGTATCTGTATCTATGTCTTCACGGTCAACTTTTAAAATGCCGCTTACCATGGCTGTCAAAGCGGTGTGAAGCGTTTGAAGAGATTCTTCTGCATCGTGTTTTTCTTCCGGCTGAGAAGGAAGGCCGGCTTCTGCCTCATCCGTCAAATACTCCGCTAAACTGCGGATCGTCCCGTGTTCGAAGAAGATCGTCGGCGCCAGTTCCAGCTGATACGCTTCATTTAATTGATTCGTAAAGACGGTAAACGATACAGAATCAAAACCGTATTCACTCAGTTCCGTATCAATATCAATCTCGTCTTGGCCGACTTTTAAAATTGAACTGACCAATCTGATAAGCGCACCGTACCATTTGTCTCCCGAAACGGCGGATACAGGCTCTATTTTCTCCACCTGCGGCTTTTCAGTTTCAGAAACGGACAGGAACGACTGTTTTAATTTTGCAGCTTGTCCTTCGGCTGCTAAAAGCTGCGGCTTTTCCTGAGCCATTCCTTCATAAAATGCAGCCAGGCCTGACACCTTTTGAAGCGGAACCATGCCGAAAGCTTTTTTCATCATTCTCTCCGTCTCGTCTCCCGCCTGCATACCGCCATCTTTCCACAGCGTCCAGTTAAAGGCGACCGTTTTTCCGTGCCGCAGGCCATTCTCCGTAAGGGATTGCCTGTAAGCGGCGTATGCATCCATAAACGCGTTGCCGGCGGCATAATCAGCCTGCCCGACATTGCCGAGAACGCCGGAAACACTGGAGAACAATACGAAAAAGTCAAGATTGCAGTCTTTGCTGGCTTCATCTAAATAAGCGGTTCCGATCACTTTCGGATCAAGCACTTCCCTGAACTCTTCCTTCGTTTTTTGCAGCAGAAAGCGGTCTTGTATCACTCCCGCAGCGTGAATAATTCCGTTAAGCTTTCCGAATTTCTCCGTAATCTCTTTGATCAGCGCTTCATTTTCCCGCCGATCTGCCGCATTCAGCTTTTTGTAGACGACATTTGCGCCTGAGTGCTGAAGCATAGCAAGCTCACGCTGTTTGGCTTCTGCCAGATTTGAGCGGCCGGTCAGGATGATTTTCGGGTGTTTTACGCGACCTGCGATTTCTTTTGTGAACATCAACCCCAGGCTTCCTGCGCCTCCGGTAATCAGATATACGCCTTCGTCCTTCCAGACGGCGCCCCCTCCTGCAGGATGCATTTCTTCCCAAGCCTTCACATACCGTTTTTCTCCTTTATAACGGATATGTTTATCATGCGGCCGATGACTGTCGTTTTTCAGTTTTTGAGCGACAGCCGGCATTTCGCCGATTGATTCCATTTCGATGAGCTGACAGTCAAGTTTTCCGTATTCCAGCTCGGCTGTTTTTAACAAACCTGTTAACCCCGCAAACAATTGCTGGCTGCCGTCTGCTGAAATAACAGTCTGAATCAGAATGCGGCCCTGCCTTTTTTCGCTGATGATCCGCCGGATGTGTTCAGCGATTGTCTGCGCAAAGCTTTGGAAGCGTTCAGCGGCTGTTTCACCCTCACCTTCTGCAATCAGCAGTTCGGCGTCTTTCAGGCTTGATGCCGCTTCATCTTTTATACGGCAGGCATCTTCACAAAGTATGATCAAATGCTCATCAGCATGGACAGAAGCTTTCTCGGATGCGGTTGCTTCTTTCCAGACCGGTGCAAACAAGACCTTTTCCGATCCTGATGGCGGCTGAGCCGATTCTGCATCGCCTTCAAGCACTCTCGTAGAGAATCCTCTCACCTTCACGCAAAGCGCTCCTGTTTCGTCGAACAGGTCAATGTCGGCTTTCTGCACGGAATCACCGGTTTGATATCCTTCACTGAAGCGTGCATGCGCCCGCATAGCCGGCGTGCATGCTTTGACGACTTCAAGATATTCCAGTGCAAACGGCAGAATCAGCTTTTGTCCGGAAAACTCCTGCATAATGCAGATCGTCGCCGTCTGAATAGCTGAATCAATGATGCTCGGATGAAGCGTAAATTGTCCGTTCGTGTGAGAAACAGAATCCGGAAGCTGTATGTCCGAGAGCACTTCTTTCTCGCCGATAAAGGCGGACTTAATGCCTTGGAAGGCTTTTCCGTGGAACATCCCCCTGCTCCGGCCCTCCCGATAAAAGGCCGCCGGATCAAGAATGTCCGCTGTGCACCTGTTTTGTATGGCAGAAAGGTCGGCCTCAGGCTCTCGTTCAGCCTTTATGATCTCGGCCCGTCCTTGGCTGTGCAGCACTTCTTCGCCGTCAGCGTTTACGCTGTAAATGTCATATGAGATGATGCCGTCCTCTTCAGGGAACAGCGCAATATGGACCTGGCGCTCTTGTTCGTGAACGACGATCGGTTTCATCCAGATGGTATGATGGAGCGTTATTCTGTCTTGGTCTTTTAATAAGCTGCCAAGCGCCCGTTTTACCGCTTCATAAGACATTTCCAAATATGCCGCTCCCGGCAGCACCGCTTTTTCCCTGACCACATGATCCTTCAGGAAAAATTCTGAGCCTGTAAACCGTGAGCTGAACCGCTGAACGGCCAAATCTGACGTATTTTGCTGCACGAGCGGGTGTAAAACTGAGACTCCGGTGTGTGCGGCAGATGTGTTCTTTTCTGCTTTTTTCGGCCAGTACGGCTCCTTTGCAAACGGGTAGACCGGCAAGCTGATTCGTTTCGGATGCTTGTCTTTGTAAAGCTTGTGCCAATTGATGGCGACGCCTTTACTCCACATTTCACAGAGCTTCGGTCCTTTTCCTTTCGCAAGCCATTTCTCAATGAGTTCAGCGCTGTCATCATCATCAGAAAGCCAGGCAATATCTTTCGCCTGCTGTTTTTCTCCTCTGAAGCAGCCTGTTACAGCCGGCTTATCATTGATAAAATCGGCAAGCTGCCGCTTCAGCTCCGCAGTGCCGCTTGTGATAAAGGCCGCGCGCTCTTCCATCGCTTCCCTTCCGACTTGGAACGTGTAGGCAAGATCAGCGAGGTCTGTGTCCGTTTTTCTTTCCAGAAAAGCCAGCAGCTGTTTTGCGTACTCCTTCAGACGATCTTTTTTTCTGGCAGACAACGGAATGATGAACGGACCCGCAGCGTCTGCTGCTTCAGATGCATCCGGATATTGTTCAAAAATCGCGTGTGTGTTTGTTCCGCCAAGACCGAAAGAGCTTAAAGCCATGCGGTGCGCTCTGTTCTCACGAGTTAACTCTTTCTTTTCTTCCGCTACGTAAAACGGAGAGTCTTCTAAATGAAGATTCGGGTTCGGCTCTTTGTAATTGATGCTCGGCGCGATTTCCTGATGATATAAGCTCATGACAACCTTGATGCAGCCCGCCATTCCGGCCGCTGTATCCAAATGCCCAAGATTTGTTTTGACTGAACCGATGCCGCAGTATTGTTTTTTATCTGTATATCGGCCGTACACCGATTGAAGTGCGGACAGTTCGATCGGATCGCCGAGTTTTGTTCCTGTGCCGTGAGCTTCGACGTACGCGATCGTTTCGGGATGTATGCCCGTCTGATCAATGACCTTCTGAATGACCTCAGCCTGTCCTTTGACGCTCGGCGCATAAAATCCGACCTTATCCGCTCCGTCGTTATTGACGCCGATTCCGCGCAGCAGCGCATAAATATGGTCGCCGTCCTTAACGGCATCAGACGCTTTTTTCAAGAGCACGGCGCCGGCTCCTTCACCGCCGATCATTCCGTCAGCATCCGCGTCAAACGCTTTAATATGCCCGTCGCTCGAAAAATTCAGCCCCGGCTGATGAACATATCCGGCGCTTGATTCCGTATGAAGGGTCGCACCGCCGACAAGGGCGTACTTGGCTTCGCCGGACTGCAGGCTTTGAAAAGCCGAATGCAGGCCGATTAACGAAGATGAACAGTTGGCATGGACAAAATAGCTCGGCCCTTTCAACCCGAGTTTATGAGAAATCATCGTCGGAATCGTACCGCTTTGGGCAAGCACCCATGACACGTAGCCATCCGGCGTTTCCAGCTGTGCTGTCGTCTCCTCCGGCAGCAGGCTGCGGTAAGAGTTCGTGCTGGCAGACATATACACGCTTGTTTCCGGAATTTCTTTGGAGATATATCCCGCATCCTCGATTGCCTTCCATGAATGGAGCAAAAGCATTCTCAGCTGAGGATCCATATATTCCGCATCTTTCGGTGAAAAGCCGAAGAAACCGGGATCAAACATTTCTTTCCCCTCTAAAACTGATTTAGCCGGAACGAAGCCGGGATGATCAGCCAGTTCTTCAGAAATACCGAATCGGCGGAGCTCCTCTTTTGAAAAGAAGGTGATGCTTTCTTTGCCTTCTTTGATGTTATTCCAAAATTCATAATGATCTTTCGCTCCCGGAAACTCACAGGATATACCGATAACCGCAAGGCTGTCCTCGTAATAATCGGGAAATTCTCCCGCCGGATGTTCCCGGTCTTCTGCATTCACTTTCTTTTGCGGTACAGGAGCCAAAACGGCTTCTTTCGGTTTTTGTTCAGCGATATACCGGCTGATGTCTTTTACCGTCGCGTATTCAAACAGCTCCGTTACACTGAATTCACAATCCAGTTCCTGCGTCATCCGGTCAGTGACAGTCACGGCAAGAAGCGAATCTCCCCCCGCATCAAAAAAGCGGTCATCAAGCTCTATATCTTTGCTTTTCAATACATCCTGCCAAATCGCCAGCACCGCCTGCTGGATATGAGATGATGAAAATGTTTGTGTGTCCGGCTGCTTTTCCGTCAGATCGCGGGCAGCAAGAAGCTTGCGGTCCACTTTTCCGTTCGGCGTAAGCGGCAGCTCTTCAAGACGGATAAACGAAGCTGGCGTCATATAGGCCGGCAGCGCTTGTTTCAAATGATTGCGCAATTCCTTTGCAGACGGAAGCGGCTCTCCGTTTTTCCGGATATAAAACGCGCAAAGCTTCTCATTTCCGGAGTGATTGTTCACAACCACTACACTTTCCTGTACGGCCGGATGGGCATTCAGCCTGCTCTCAATATCTCCGGGTTCAATCCGGTAGCCGCGGATTTTAACTTGGGTATCCATCCGTCCCATGTATTCAATGCGGCCGCCGGGGAGAAAACGCGCCATATCGCCTGTTTTATAAAGCTTTGATCCCAGTTCGAGCCGGTGGCTGACGAAAGCTTTATCTGTCAGCTCAGGCTTGTTGAAATACCCTCTTGCCAATCCGTCTCCCGCAATACAAAGTTCTCCCGGCACCCCTTCTAAAACAGGGTTGAGACCGGAATCCATAATATACACGCGGGTATTGGCGATCGGGCGCCCGATCGTAAGCGCGCTCTCATTTTCCGTTATACGCTGCACCGCGGACCAGATTGTCGTCTCTGTCGGCCCGAACATATTCCAAGCCTCGCTTTTCGTATCGAGAAACTGCTGCTTCAATTGTTCGCTAAGCGCCTCCCCGCCGCAAAGGATTTTCACATTTTCTTCATTTGACCATCCGGAATGAAAGAGCATTTTCCATGTAAACGGCGTCGCCTGCATGATCGTCGGTTTGTACTCTTGAATCACCTCTTTCAGCTTCCGTGCGTCTTTTGTGACTTCTGTCTTACAGATGTTGCACTCCGCTCCTTTGATTAAAGGAAGGTAAAGCTCCAGTGCCGCGATGTCAAAGCAATATGTCGTGACGGCAAGCAGTTTGTCTTCGGACGAAAGCCCCGGTTCATTCGCCATCGAGAGTAAGAAATTGGTCAGCGCCCGGTGCGGAATCATGACGCCTTTCGGTTTGCCCGTGCTGCCCGACGTGTAAATGACATACGCCAGATCGTCAGGTGTCACTAACCGCTTCAGCGACGTTCTTTCAGCGGCTGTACTTTCAATATGAGACCAATCGCGGTCAATGGCAGTTGTCTGCACGCCTCCCCAGTTCAAAGAGTGCTCTAAATCAGCTGTCGTCAGGCACATTGAAATCCTGCTGTCGGCGATCATATATTCCAATCTGTCAGCGGGATAAGAAGGATCAAGCGGCACATACGCTCCCCCGGCTTTTAAAATGCCGAGAAGTCCGACAGCCATATGCAATGAACGGTCTGTATAAATGCCGATGAGATCATCAGGGCCTGCACCGTGCGCCTGCAAATAGAGCGCCAGCTTCGTGCTTTTTTCATTAAGCTCATGGTACGTCAGCTTTTGCTGTTCATACACGACCGCACAAGCGTCCGGCGTTTCTGCCGCCTGACGTTCGAATAATTCATGGAAGCAGGCATCCGGATATTCACGGCTTGTCTCATTCCAAGACTTAAGAATCATGTGCTCCTCTCTTTTTGTCATGAGAGAAACATTCTCAAGCGGCGTATCCGGATTCGCCGTCAAAGCTTCAGCAGCCTGTACAAATTGGCTGAAAAGTCTGGCCGCCCCTGCTTCGTCGAATAATTCGGTGCTGTATTTAATCGTAAGATCCATACCTGATGCTTCTTCCCACATTTCAAATACAAGATCATATTCCCCCTCCTGATGAATGTCTTTTACAAACTCACAGGAGAATTCCTTGTATTCATCAAGCATCGATTGATAGCTGGAATGCTGCAGAAAGTTCTGATAGAAAAAGGCATTGCTGAAAACAGGCGAACCGTTCTGCAGGGGTTTCGCATGCACATCACGTACCATTTTCGGAAACGGATAAAAGGAGTGATCCAGTCCGTCCAGAACGGCATCCTGCACCTTTTGAACAAAGTCAGCAAATGTTTCTTTTCGTCCGGCTCTGCTCCGTATGGGAAGCATGTTGAGGAAATGGCCGACCACTCCGTCAAAGCGTTCTTCGGGTCTGACCATTGCAGGCATGCCTGTCACAATATCTTCCTTATCCGTATATTTGCTTAAAAGCACCATGTAACAGCTCAGCATGACGGTAGACAAATGAATCGAACGAGATGCGGCAAACGCCGTTATATTATTCAGCAGCCGTTCGGGAAGACGGCGTGTCAGCGTATCTTCTGTAAACTCCGGAACACTGCTGTCCGTGCGCATCGGCGGAAGCTGAAGGTCAGGCAGATCGCCCCCGAGCTGTTTCATCCAGTAAGCGCGGGCAGCTTTGCTTTCTTCACCCGCTAAATACCGCTTTTCCCAAGCCGCGAAATCGGGATGAATGCCGGGAGCGGCAGCCGTAAACTCTTCTTTTCCCTCCAGCAGCGCCTGATAATGATCCAGCAGACTGTGAATAAATGTAATGGATGAAATGCCGTCAAACACGATGTGGTGAATGACCGTCAAAAGATAATGTTCCTCGGCGGATTTTGAAAGCAGCTGCACGCGCAGTAAAGGTCCGCTTTCTTTGACAAACGGCTCTTTCACTTTTTTCCGTATCAGAGCGGATATTTGTGATTCATTGACGTCAGAAATATCTTCTTCCGAGAATACAAAAGGATCTGCCGCTTCTATGAAATAAAACCCGCCGTCTGTTTCATTCACGGCGCTTTTGAGCATCGGATGCTGCTTTAATACGAGCTGAAACGCCTGTTTCAGTTTCTCTTTGTCGATTCCGGATGTGAATCGGAAACAGAGCGGGACATGGTATGCAGTCGTTTCAGGCGACATTTTCTGCAATGTCCACAGCCCTTTTTGGACTTCTGAAAGCGCTGGCGCCGTTTGCCGTCTCTCCCGTTCTGCCGGCGGTTCGGCTTTTTGGGGATGATGGTCCGCTGACATGTTTGCCGCTTTTTCAGCAGTATAAGCCGCTAAAGCGCCAATCGTCGGGTTTTTGTGCAGCTCTCTTGCTGTCAGCCGGATGTGATACGTTTTTTCAATTGATCTGGCGAGTTTCATCATCTTGATGGAATTGACGCCAAGACTTTGAAACGGTGTATTTGGATCAACGAGCTCATCCGCGATGGAAAGTTCCTCTTTCAGAAAACGGATAAAATCCCGTTCAATTTCTTTCTCTGCAGAAGCCGTGTCTGAATTGCCGCCTTCTTGTCTGTTATTATGTAATGAATCAAATTGCCCTTGTTCAAATGAATGTTTCAGCTGAGTGCGCTGGATTTTCCCGATCGCCGTCTTAGGAATGTCTTCTTTTGCGACCGGAAGCAGATAATCAGGGGTAACGCCGATTCTCTGTGTCACGTGCTGGTGAATGTGGTGAAGAAGCTTCGTCATGCGGTTCTCATCCAACGGAACAGATGTCACAAAGAAAATCGCCAGCTCATCTGTCGTGCTTTGATTCGGCCGGACGGCGCATGCCGCTGTATATGACGTTTCAATTTCCGGCAATTCCTCAACGGCTGATTCAATGGCATGGCTGTAATAATTCACACCGTTGATAATGATGGCATCTTTCGTGCGCCCCGTTATCGTCAGGCGGCCTTCACGCAGAAATCCGAGATCTCCCGTTTCAAACCAGCCGTCTTCTGTAAAGACACTCTCATTTAAGTCCGGGCGCTCATAATATCCGCTCGTTACAGTCAGACCCGACACTTGGAAGCGGCCGATTTCTCCTTCTTCCACCACTTGATTGCGGTCATCCGTAATTCTCATATTAAATCCCGGGATCGGCAGACCGATCTCGACGAAACGATCGTCGTCACTCGTGTTTTCCAGTGTAAACTCATCTGAGAAAATAACGCCCGAAGACGTTTCGGACATTCCCCATGCGGGACGGATGGCATTAGCCGGCAGACCGTGCGGCTCTAAAAGCTCCATAATTCTGCGTCCGACTTTCGCAACCGCGGCCTCCCCGCCGTTCAGCATGTAACGCATGGAAGATAAGTCCCATTTCCGCGTTTGAATCTCTTCTGCAAAATCAGCAAGCAGCCCAAAGGCAAAATTTGGGGCCCACGTGACCGAAGCGCGGTAATGATCAATCAGGTCGAGCCATTTTAAAGGGTCCATCAAAATGGATTCGCTCGGTATGTTGATTTCCTCACATCCGAGATAAACATCACGCAGATGAAGCATTCCGATGCCGCCGACATGGTCAAAAGGCATCCAGTTAAACGTGACATCCTCACTTGTATAGCCCTGCATCTGAATATTTCCTTTGACCATGCAGACGATATTTTCATGGCTGAGCATCACGGCTTTCGGCGTGCCCGTGCTTCCCGAGGTCAAAAGCAGCATCGCCAAATCTTCCGGACGGGGATGATGACAGTCCGTATCCATTTCGTGCGCACTGAGATCTTCTGCCGCCAAAGCGCAAAACCCGGAAAGCTCCTGCTCCTCCGCCCATTCAGTCATCTCCGGCAGCACGTCACGGCTTGTGATGACATACGGCTGATTCAAAAGCGTCCAAGCGTCTTTCAGTTTTTGCGTCCCGCTGTTCATTTCTGTATAAGCCGGAGCGGCCGCAAGCGGAACCGGGATCGCTCCTAAAAAAACACAGCCCCAAAAAGCAGGAATCAGCTGGGAATTGTCACTGAGCTGTAATATGACTTCATCCTGAGCCTTCACTCCTGATTGGCGGAGCCCTTTCACAATCGAAAGAGCGATCTTTTTCAGGCCGCTGTAAGTCTGGTACACTTTGGTGCCGTCAGGCTGTATATATGTGATGCCCTTTTGATCTCCCGCTGCCGCGGCGGTTTTGTGCAGGACTTCAGGAATCGTCATCGGCTGATCCGCTGAAAGCCGCAATGATTTTCCATAGCTGACAGATGGCTTGAGTAACCCGCTTGCCTTCATATCACTTTTCATAGAGCTGCCTCCATTTCATCTGTATGTAAGATGTATGTCTTATACTCCGTACATCGTCGTGATTCGTTTTTTCACTTCATCATCATGAAACGTCTCATCGTGCATGATTAACTCCTTCTCAATGACGGCCGGAAGCTGCTCGCGAAACGGCGTCACCAAGTGCCTTTTCAATGTAATTAAAGAGTTTCTCGGTTTTTCCGCAAGCTCACGGGCCAATTCCTGCGCATAGTCTAATACTTCCTGCCGAGGAAGCACCGGAAAAGGCACCCCTCTTTTCTCCAGGTCACCGCCGCGGTAGTGGCCGCCGTTTAACAGCATCTCATGGCCGAGGCTTGCCCCAAGCTTCTCCGGAACGATAAAGGTAGCGCCCATTCCGGGGGTGAAACCGTATTTCATAAAGTTTGCGGTATACACGCTTTCTTTGCTTAAAATGACAAAATCACTGAAAAGCCCCATGACAAACCCGCCTCCGATTCCGTGGCCCTGCATGGCGGAAATGACGGGGATATCACATTCCAGCGCCAAAGAGTACAATTTGTCTTCCGTAAACTTCGTGATGCCCTGCTGAATCCTGAGCAGGCCTTCCTGTGTGCCTCCGGAAGCAAAGTAATGGCCGTATCCTGTTAAAATCACAGCTTTATAGACTGACGATTTTTTTATACGGGTGAATGCTTCCATCAATCCATCCGTCAGTTCTTTGGAGAAGGCGTTTTTATGGGCTTTATCCTGCATTGTCACTTGGATAATATCCGGTTCAATTTCGTGCAGTTCAACTGCGGCGTTCGGCATGATATCCTCCTAACTGTTCTCCGTTTCCCAAGGAAGCCGTCCCGTTTCTGCATAACGGGTGATGGCTGATTGGTTATCCGGATCTGAAAACATCGCTTGATTTTCGGCTAAAGCAATGGATTTCGTACGATGAACAAGGTCGTTTAAGGAATCCATGTATTGTTTATAGCGGATGACTGCTTTTTTCGACAGAGGGCGAAGACGCAGCAAATGCTTTCTCAGCTCTGTTGCTGAGTCCGGGACGCATACGTCACAAAGTCCCCATTCAAGCGCCTGGCGTGCCGGCACGGGCTTTGTCATAATCGTCATATAATGCGCCTTTTGAAATCCGATTCTTTGAATTAAAAACGGCAGAACGCAGGCCGGATAAAGTCCGAATAACAGTTCAGATAAACTGAACGAAGCATTCTCCTCTGCAATGACGATATCGCACGCGGCGGCAAAACCGACACCTCCCGCATTTACTTGTCCGCGGACGCGGGCGATTGTGATGTACGGCCCGGATTTTAATGCCAGCCACAAACGGTAAAGCGGCTCCTGCGATTCCGCATGTTGCATTCCCTGCCTCATTTTCCGGTACATCTCATCAAAATCCGCCCCGAAACAAAATACCTCCGGGTGCCCTTCAAGCACTACGGAGGTCACGGAGTCTTCACATTCAGAAAGAATATGCAGGCATTCCTCCACTAAACGCTCATTAATCGTATTGTTGGCTTCAGGCCGATCAAAGGTGATGAAGCAGACATTTTGCTGAAAACGGACGTTTATCGTTTCATAGGTCACGATATCCACCTGTATTTCCGATGAAATTCCGTGATTTCTTCCAAATATAAACGAGGGCTCCCGGCATGATGGTCTAAAATGTTCGGAATCATATTCATATCCAATTTGACATTCCGGGTTCCGAACTTCACCAGACCGCTGCCTTTAAACAGTTCTTCATACTCTTCCATGGACAGCCTGTATCTGTTGTTCAGATGCTCTTCTATTTTGAAAGAATGCTGCCGCGCTTGCCCTTCAGGCGTCACAACGCCGCTGTAAAATTCTGAACAGCATCCGGAGCCGTAGGAGAAACAGCCGATCCGCTTAGAAGTGTCGAATCCCCCTTGGTCAATCGTGCTTGCAAGAGCCAGTAAAGAGGCTGCTCCCATAATATTTCCGACTCTTTGGCAATAGCGGAGCCCCGGCTCTACTCTGGTTTGAAAATCCTGTTCGATTTCAGCGTTTTTCGCTTTTGCAAGCTTGCGCATCATCGTCCGGTGGGCCCCTTTGACCATGCCGCCAAACGGTGTATGGAAGGCAAGATAGTGAAACGTCTCTTTGTAGTCAGCGCCCGGCACACGGTTTTTGTACTCGCGAAATGTCTGTTCACAGCAATCGAGGTAAGACATCAATGACAAATCGGCGTCACCGGCTTCACTGTCCGGGATCGGACGGCATGTATCCATCACCTCATAGCCGTAATAGCCGTTAGCTCCCGCATCCGCCTGAAATACGATTGGATTTTCACCGATCAATAAGGCGACGGCACCCGCTCCGGCGCTCGGTTCTGCGTAAGACCAATCCTCACTTAACGCATCACCGCCTTCGGCAATTAAAAACCGGGAAATATCCGTCGCGACAACAAGCGCCTTCGCTCCGGGGGATGTCTGCGACAAAATAAAGTTAAGCGCCATCTGCAAACCCGCCGTTCCTGAATAACAGGCTTGTTTCAGTTCAAATAAACGGCAGTTCCGGTTGAGGCCTAAGTAATCATGAATATATGTACTGAGTGATTTTCCGAAGTCGATGCCGGACTCCGAGCAGGTAATCAGCAGCTCGATTCTGTCTTTTTCAGCCTCTGTCAATCGGTCGATAATCGGCTTTGCCGCGTTAACGCCGAATGTAACAGGGTCTTCGTACGGAAGCGCCACCGCTTTTTCTTTCATCAGTAAATTCTCAAATCTGGCAGGGTCTAAGTTTCTGTACTCCGCCAGCTGCATGACATCAAGGTATGCTGTCCCGCCAAACACATTTATCGCTTCTATTCCGGCAGCCGCCATGAACTTCGCCTCCAATATGAATTTTGAGTTTCCGATTTTTCCACCGTTTTATCAGACAGCCTGTACCTTTTCATAAAGCTTTTCCGCCAATTCGCCGATGTTTGACACTCCCGTCAGCTCAACACGCGGGATCTGCAGTGATAATTCTTCAAGCATCATCGTGATAATTTCGGCGCGGTCCACTGAATCCGCCCCCAGATCAACTAACCGATCTTCCTGTGAAAGCTGTTCGCCTTCTAAATCAGGTAAAACCTCGTAGATTGTGTTCTGCAGCAATTCAAAGATTCTTTCTTTACTCATTGTCAGTTCCTCCCTGTTTCATCTTTTATGAATATTCCATGTTTTCAATCTATCATTTCGTCTTGTCAACACGTTTGCAAAAATGAACCTAACTTCTGATTCAAAAGCGTGGCCGTCTCTTCCATAAGCCGCATGCCGATACCATCGGCATGGCGGTTTTTCCAAGACTCCAGCTCCGTACCTTTCACCCATTGATTAAAGGCGCCTAATGCCGGGCCGCAATGAATCTGGAAGTCTACCTTGGCATCCGGGTCTCCTTTAATCGCCGAAGCAGAGCTTTGCCTGAAATACCATTTGAATATGAGCGCCATTTTCTGTTTCGGATTCCGTTCGGCTTTTGAAATGTCTTCATTCGAATAATGAGCCTTCACTTTGTCATAAATACTGCTTACACTTGCCTTAAAATACTTCTCTTCTATTTGTCTGAGTGTCTTTTCATCAATTTCTTCAATTGAGCGGTGACGCTGATACAGTTCATGCAGCTTAGAGGCGCGGGTCGGAAAGAACAGCCCTTTCTTTAATACCTGCACCTTGCTGCCTGATTCAAACATATCGCCGGCCGGCGCGTAGGCCGTGTCCTGTACATTCATCTGCTGCAGGAGGTCCTTTACGAGGCCGCTCGTCGCTGCCTCAACGGTGCATTGGTTAATAGATCCGGTCACAATAAAATCAGCGCCGAGCATAAATGCTGCCATGGCAGCCTCGGGCGTTCCGATTCCCCCTGCGGCTCCGATGCGGACGGTTTTGCCGTATCGGTATTTTTTCATCATGTCATCTCGTAAACGGATGATCGCCGGCATGAGACTGTAAGCAACTCCGCCGTCAGTGTGGCCGCCTGAATCAGCCTCTACGCAGATGTCATGCGCAACGGGTATTTCTCTCATCAGACTTGCTTCTTCAGCGGTAATTTTGTTTTCGGCTGCAAGTTTCTGCAGAATGTGATCAGGCGCCGGGCTGAGAAACGCTTCCGCTACTTCCGGACGGGACAGCTTGGCGATAATCCGCTGACGCGCTATTATTTGTCCGCCGGCACCGCGTTTTAACCCCTTAGCGCGAAACCTTACTAAAGCGGGAGTAACCGTTAAAAACGCTGATGCTTCCAAGTTCTGAACCCCATGCTTCAGTAAAAGATCAATCATTTTTTCTTCTGAATCTGTATGCTTCATGTTATGTACAACATTTATGCCGAAGGAACCGCCGTCACGAAGCTCATGCTGAATTGACAAAATGACGTCCTCAACGTGCGCGATGTTCAAACCGCCCGTTCCGAAAAAGCCCATCATTCCTTTTTCGGCCAGTTTGACGACCATTTCCTTCGAAGAAATTCCGCGGTACATGCCGCCGGCCAAGTAGGCGTATTTCAATTGATAATCGCGCTTAAACTCTTCATTTCCTAAAGACGCCGCCGTAATTGAGCTTTTTCCAGCCTCAGCCGGGACTTTGATTTCATCTGTTATCGGCTCCGCTTCAGTCGTAATTCTTTGTATCAGCCCCGTCAGCACTTTTCCGGGACCGATTTCCTCAAAGCTCATGTTCTTTCTTCCCATTAAGAAACGGATGCTGTCTGTCCAGTTCACCGATCCCGTTATTTGTCCGGTGAGTGTCTCTTTCAGCTCTCTTTGCTCATAAGGTCTTGCCGTCACATTTGAAATGACCGGGATGGACAGCGGCTTAAAATGGAAAGATTCAATAAACCGTGAAAACTCTTTCTTCGCTTCCAGCATGTATCTGGAGTGAAAGGCGCCGCTGACATTTAAGCGGTGAACCATTTTTACGCCGTTTACGGCTTCAAAAACGGATGCTGCTTTTTCAATATCTTCTTTATATCCGGAAATGACAATTTGCTGCGGTGTGTTCATGTTGGCGATATCAATCATATCCAAGTGATTTTCTCTTAAAACATCCGTCACCTGCTCATGAGTCAGGCCGATCACCGCTGCCATGCCGCCTCCTTTTGCGCGGCTCATCAGTTCGCCCCTTTTTTTGACCAACTGTAAGCCTTCTTCAAAATCAAAGGCGCCCGAAGCGTATAACGCGTTATATTCGCCCAAACTGTGTCCGGCGGTAAAATCCGGTTTCAAGCCGGTTTCTTCTGTTTTTTTCAAATAACTGAGGGCATTGACGACATAGAGCGCCGGCTGAGTGAATTGAGTCTGATTGAGACGTTCTCCGTCCCGGCACAGCTCCTGAATGGAATATCCGAGAATGTGATCGGCCTTTGCGGTTAATTCAGGATAGCGGCCGAACAGGTCCTCCCCCATCCCTATTCTTTGCGAGCCTTGGCCTGGAAAAACAAAGCTGATCATCTTACAGTCTCCTTCCGGGCGGTGATAAAATGCTGTCTTCTATTTGCTGCAAATGTGTTTGTTCTTTATGAAACGGCGTCATAATGGCACGGATGCGTTCAGCCGATCCTGCAGGAAGAATCTGTTTGGCAAATGCGGCCAATGTTCCGGAAGGCCCGGCATCAATATACAATCCTTTTTGGCGGCTGTCTGCGAATTGAAGCGCTTCGCGGAATCGAATCGGCTTTCTTACGATATCCCAGAAAAAGTCCGCTTGTATATCGGTCTCAGCCTCTCCGGTCGCACTGGAGATGTACGGTATAAACGGAGTCCGGATTGATATCCGAGCTAAAAAGCGCTTGTACGGCTGTTCCGCCTGATCAACCAGCGCTGAGTGAAACCCGTAAGATACCGGCAATAGCTGATGAGGAATCTGCTTTTCTCTCAGATCGTCCATGATCTTTTTGATATGTTCCCGCTCTCCCGAGATGACAAAGTGAGAATGATAGTTTACAGATGCCAATTCACTATGTTCGCCGAGCAGCGGATCATCTTGATATAAAGCCGGATCACCCAGTATCGCAAGCATGCTGCCGTTACGGCAAGTTTCCGTAACGATTCGGGCCTGTTCCAGCACGCAATCTAAAGCATCCTCGGCGCTCAGCACCCCCGACACAGCGGCCGCTGCATACTCTCCGAGGCTTGCTCCGATCACATAATCGGGACGTATGCCTCTTTGCTCCAAAGCATATGCAAGTGCGTACTCAGCCATAAAAATGGCAGGATGGCTGAAAAGAAGGCGGTCAAATGGATCAGACAGACGATTGCCTGTATGATACATCTCTTTAAGGACAGAGTAACCGAAACGGCTGACTGCAAAATCGTCCAAGTCAAGCATTTTCTGCCGAAAAGCGGCGTTATGTGCAAACAGCTCTTTCCCCATTTGATAGTATTGGGAACCCTGTCCAGAAAACATGAAAACAATTGGCTGGTTCATTTGTTCTCCTTTTTGCTCTTTATTTTTTCAAAATATTGATTTGTGAGTGTTTCGTGATGTCGTGTGCAGGTGAAGTGGTCGTGATGTTGTATGGCTGGCACTATTGTGTGAGATAAGAATTTTGACTTGCATTCCGCTACATGGCGGGTGAAGCTTCAGTTTCTTTTTTGATGCGGTGAATAAGTCCTGTCAGCACATGGCCCGGGCCGACTTCTTCAAATTCCATCCGCCCTTTGTCCAGCAGATAGCGGATGCTGTCGTTCCATCGCACTGAATGGTCGATCTGATCGGCCAGAACGGAGTGGATTCCGTCTTGCTCATAAGGTCTGGCATGAACATTAGAAATGACAGGAATTGATATAGCAGAAAAATGAAATGACTGTAAAAATTTTTCGAACTCTTGTTTTGCTTCACTCATATATCTCGAGTGAAAAGCGCCGCTTACGTTTAACGGATGAAACATCGTAACGTCTTTTAATCCTTCGAATACGCTTTTGGCTCTTTCAATGTCTTCTTTGCGTCCGGATATGACAACTTGGTAAGGAGAATTCATATTGGCAATATCAATCGTATGTAATCCGTGCGTTTGAAGGGCGTCTGACACTTGAGCTGCAGTTAACCCCATAACAGCGGCCATTTTTCCGTCAGTGGCCATACTCATTAATTCGCCTCTTTTACGGACAAGCTGCAGACCGGTAATAAAATCAAAAGCACCTGCTGCAAACAGCGCATTATATTCTCCCAAACTGTGGCCGGCCACATAATCCGGCTTTATGTCATTGTCTTGGATTTTTTTCAAATAGCTTAACGCGTTTACAACATATAAAGCAGGCTGGGTGAACTGCGTCTTGTGAAGGTTGGAATACGGATTCTCAAGACAAAGCCGTTTCATGGAATATCCGAGTGTTTCATCAGCCTGCTCCGTTAAGTCTTTAAATTCATCAAACAATGAGCTCCCCATTCCCTGCTTTTGAGAACCTTGTCCGGGGAATAAGTATGTGATCATTTTCTCAGCCATCCTTTCTCGGATTCAGATAAGAAGCATGTTCAAGTTGATAGTAACTTCACAAAAATACCATGTCAAGTTAATTTATCCTATGCGAACTCCTGAATAATGCCTATTTTTCCCTGTCGAAAGGCGGACTCAGGGCTTTCGGAACAGGCGTAAGCAGAATGTCCCATCCGGCCTGCCCGGCGTTCTCTTCCGCAAACTCCCGTTACTCAGCCATTCATCACCAGAAATCTAGTAATAACTTCCATTCCATTTCAGAAGTTCCTTGCCTCAAAAGAAAAGCTAGTTAGATAGAACTAAATTACACATTACTTAAAATGAAACAGCCCTTTTTGATTTTTTCTGTTGCGGAAATTCACAAAATGTTCTTTTTTTTCAATCTGAAAGTAAATATTGTTTTTCAAAAGACTCTCCATTTTTTGACCCGGCTTCTCCCCGAAGGAGTGCCCCGGATACACACGCACATGCGGCGGAATGGAGGCTTTGATCCTCTGTATACTGTGAAACATATCTTCAGCTGAGCTGCCCCTGTCCCCACATATACCGCACCCTTCTGTAAACACGGTGTCACCGGTAAAAAGATGATCAGATAGCAAATAGCACATTCCCCCGGCCGTATGTCCCGGGGTCAGTATACTTCTGATGATAAACCCTCCGGCCGCAAAGGTTTGGCCGTCTTCAAGCGCTATTAAGTTTCTGCACCGGAATTGATAGAAATCGATTTCCGCCGACGACATGTATATATCAGAATGATAGATTTGCTGAAGCGGCTCCGCCAAGTTTACATGGTCATAATGCGAATGTGTTAATAAAATAGCGGATAAATCAACATCCAATTCATGCAGTTTATCGGTTATTTTATCGATTTCCCAGGACGGGTCCACCGCTATCGCAGATTTTTTTGAGCGGTCTGCGATAATATAACAATAGTTGGACCACATCTGGTGATAAGTTTTGATTTGATGCACTTCATATGTATGATCCATTGTCACCATTCCCATTTAAAAGATCCGGGCAGACTGCTGCCGCCGCCCAGCCGACTGTAACCACTTTACCAGATGACACCACGTTTTTCCATGGATTTTCCGGTAAAGTTAAAAAAACTTTCTGCTCCCGCCAAAAGCACCAGTCTGGACCTTTTTTACAAATTGCTATGCTGATATATAAGGAAATCAGAATATTAATTTAGATGAATTCTTTAGGGAATTTTATTCAGAAAATGAAGGATGAATATGAGTTTCGGATAAAAAGAAAACAAATTGAGCTTTTGTTTTGAAAAGCAATTGCCGAAGCGGCCGAAGGGGATAATCAGTTTTTAGAAATGACCCGCAATCAAGACTATTATTTCAATCCTTTTCTTCAAGATAAACTAAACCATACGGGCTCTCGAAATATATCAGAATACCTTAGTTCTTACACCGAATTCAACGTTATGTTGACATTAACATAATTGAACTTAGAAAAGTACGGCGTAATTTACACTCTTTTCAAATCAGCCCTAGCTGCAACAATTCACGAAAGCGTCGCGCAGCTTTTTACTGTGCAAAAACAAAACTAACATAAAATCATTAAGTGTAAAAAGTAAATATTAATCATTAGACAAATAGACTATGTTATATGGGTCGGAGTTTACTTCTCAAGGTAAATTGCCCTAGGATGCAATACCTGCTAAAGCTGCCTATGGGTAGAATCGGCGTTTTGAAATAATTCTTAATACGATCGACAATTTTACTGGTGCAGTGGAAGATGCGTGCTATGCGGGTGCTCTAAAAGAACTGGCAACCCAACAGCCGCTTGGTGGATTACTAAAACTCTTAGGCTTTTCATTTAAACGGGGCTATTGTTGGTGTTTAACAAATTTATCCTGTGTTAAGCTTTAAAGTGATTATTTTCTAACGTGTTAAGATCGGAGGTAACTATGGAAGATAAAAGTAACGCTGAACCGAGCCCAAAAGCTATAAGAATTCTAACTTACATCATTCCTATAGTTTTAATAGGACTTATCCTTGTTCTTAAGAATATTAATACCGCAACAGCAGAAATTTCATTTTATATTGTTGCTATCGGTGTGGTTCTCTTAGTGGTTTTCAGTTTGATCAAAAATAGAAAAAACCGCAGGAAGAACTAAAAGGGGGGCTAATTACTAGCCCCCCTTGACTTGCACATTGTCATCTCACCAAATTCCAATTTGATTTAAATTCTTCACAGATTTTTCAGGAACCGTTTTCTCCAATTATTTCACTATTAATGCAGTCAATTGACGATATAGACGGTTACACCAAACACAGGATACTACATCGCCAATCCCAAATACTCTCCAAAAACAATTTTTATATGACGGAAAAGCAGCTGGATGTTAAACAAATCATTTTCATGATTGACGGCATACCGATGCACCAATTATGCCAGAAATTAAAAAACTCAAAAGTTATCTCTGAAAGGCTGGGTCATTCAAACTAGTAAGGCTGCTTGTAGGCAAATAACGGTTTAGTCTCACATAAACGTTGTTATTACATCACACGTTTAAACATCTTCTCCATCTCATACGTACTGTGGTGGATAATGATCGGCCGGCCGTGCGGGCATGTGAACGGGTCTGTCGTTCGGCGCAGGTCGTCCAAGAGCGCTTTGATTTCGTCGTTTCGCAAATGGCGGTTCGCTTTGATTGAGCCTTTGCAGCTCATCATAATGGCCGCTTCCTCCCGCAGTTTTTTAATATCGATCTGTTTGGCGTCAAGCACCTGCTGAATGATTTCTTCAATCAGTTCAGCTTCTTCCCCTTTTGGAAACCAGGCCGGATGGCAGCGAACGATGTAGCTGTTCGTGCCGAATGCTTCTAAAAATACTCCGACGCTTTCAAGCTCATGCTGATGCTGGTCAATGATCAGCGCTTCATTTGCCGCATAATGAAAGGTGAGCGGCACGATCATATCCTGCACTTCAGGCTCAACCTGCCCGACCTTCTCCCGGAAATATTCGTATTTAATCCGTTCTTGGGCCGCATGCTGGTCAATGATATACAAGCCGTTTTCGTTTTGGGCTAAAATATATGTCCCGTGCATTTGGCCGATCGGATACATCACCGGAACTCTTTCTTCACGTATTTCTTCAGCGACAGCTTCCGGTTCCGGAGTATCGGAAACAGGCGCTGCCGTTTCGGGCATACCGATCTTCGGCGGCACATCATGATCCTCTTCATTCGGGAGGATCTCTTCTTCTATTATTACCGGCTCAGGCTCTTTTACGACCGAACTCAGCTTCATTGGTGAGTAAGACGGCTCCGACGTTTTTTCAGGAAGTTTCCGCTCAGGCGCGCTTTCCTCGAATGTCATAAATTGCTGTTCGTTTTTGGCCGGTGCCGGCGCTGATTTTTTCGGGAGCTGGGCGCTCGGAATAAGCCGCTGCTTTTGAAACACTTCCTTTATCCCGTCACGGATCAGCTCATGCAGCTCCGTCTCTTTGCTGAGGCGGACTTCAAGCTTCGACGGATGAACATTGACATCAACCAAAATCGGGTCCATCGTAATTTCGATAAACGTAATCGGATGGCGGCCGATCGGCAGAAGTGTGTGATAGCCCTCATGCACCGCTTTTACAAGCGGGAAATTCTTAATGTATCTTCCGTTAATGACAGATGACATGTAGTTTCTGGATGCACGCGTGATTTCCGGAAGCGCAATGTAGCCCTTGACTTCAAAATCAAGCGAGCTGACATGGAGCGGTATCATTTTTTTCGCAACCGCCGTCCCGTAAATTGCGGCCAGCACATGGCGCACATCCCCGTTACCGTTTGTCTGCAGCAGATTTTTCCCCTGATGGCGGAGACGGATCGATACTTCCGGATGCGCAAGAGCGATCCGGTTGACAACATCCGTAATATTGCCGAGCTCCGTATGCACGGTTTTCATATATTTCAATCTGGCGGGTGTATTGAAAAACAGGTTGGTAACGATAATCTCCGTTCCTTTTCTGCTGGAGGATTTCTGCTCAGAAATGATATTCCCGCCCTGAAGAATGAGATGGGTTCCCGCTCCCTCGCCGATGCTCGTTTTGATTTCCAGATGAGAAACAGACGCGATACTTGGCAAAGCTTCTCCGCGGAAACCGAGTGTTCTCACCCGGAACAGGTCGTTTTCATCTTTGATTTTACTGGTCGCGTGGCGGCGGAAAGCCCGCTTGCAATCATCGGTTTCCATCCCTTCGCCGTTATCGAGCACCCGAATCGACGAAAGCCCCGCTTCCTCTATGTCGATTTCAATGACTGTACTGTTTGCGTCGATGGCGTTTTCCACCAATTCTTTAACGACTGAGGCAGGCCGTTCGACCACCTCGCCGGCCGCTATTTTATTTGAAAGTTCATCTGACAGCTGGATGACTTTTGCCAAGTCCGTCACCTCTTTCTATTTTAATTTTTTTTGCAGCTTGTACATTTCATTCATCGCCTCAAGCGGCGTCATATCGAGAATATTGATTGACTTAAAAGCTTCAAGCACTTGTTTTTCTTTATTAGAAACAGCCGGTGCCTTCTGTTCTTTTTCACCGTCAGCAAAAAAGGACAGCTGTGCCGGTTCTTCTCTGACGGCGGACTTTTTCTCAGATACCGCCGGAAGCTCCGGCTTATCTCCCGTCTGCTCAAGCTGTTTCAAAATCTCCTGCGCGCGGCTGATCAGATCGTCCGGGAGCTCGGCAAGCTGGGCGACATGAATGCCGTAACTTTTATCTGCGGCTCCTTCTTTGATTTGATGGAGAAACACGACCGTTCCGTTATATTCCTCTGCGCGCACATGAACGTTTTTCAGCTGAGGAAGCTTATCTTCAAGCACCGTCAGCTCATGATAATGCGTGCTGAACAGTGTTTTAGCGCCGATATGATCATGGACATACTCAATAATCGCCTGTGCCAGCGCCATTCCGTCGTACGTTGATGTCCCGCGGCCGATTTCATCAAACAGGATCAGGCTGTCTTTTGTGGCGTTCACAATCGCGTTTTTCGCTTCAAGCATTTCCACCATAAAGGTGCTTTGTCCGGAAATCAAATCATCCGCTGCCCCGATTCTCGTGAAGATTTGATCAAAAATCGGCAGAACCGCTTCTTTTGCGGGCACAAAGCAGCCGATCTGGGCCATGATCGATAGAAGTGCGATCTGTCTCATGTACGTGCTTTTACCTGACATATTCGGACCTGTAATCAGGAGCATTTCCCGCGAATCGCCCATCAGGCAGTTGTTCGGGACGTATTCTTGACTGTCCATCACCTTTTCAACGACGGGGTGTCTCCCTTCAATGACTTTTACTTCATTATCAGAAAAGACGGGCTTTGTGTAATGCCTGTTTTCACTGATCGTAGCAAAGCATTGCAGTGCGTCCAGCTCACTCATTTGTTTGGCAAGACGCTGCAAGCGCGGAATAAATTGTTTCACCTTTTCACGCAGTCCGGCAAAAAGCTCATATTCCAGCTCGCAGATGTTGTTTTCCGCTTCTAAAATAAGCGCTTCTTTTTCCTTCAATTCCGGCGTAATGTACCGTTCGGCGTTTGTGAGGGTCTGCTTCCGCTCATACCGTCCGTCTTCAAGCAGATGAAGGTTTGCTTTTGTGACTTCAATATAATAGCCGAACACTTTATTGAAACCGACCTTTAATGAACGGATGCCCGTATAAGCGCGTTCCTGCTGCTCCAGTCTGGCAATCCAGTCTTTACCGTTTTTGCTGGCGTCACGGTACTCATCGAGCTTCTGATGATAGCCGTCTTTAATTAAATTGCCTTCTTTTAACGATAACGGCGGGTTTTCATGAAGGGCTTCTTCTAACAGGTCAAGCAAATCTCCGCACGGATCAATCAAGCCGGCGCGTTCTTTTGCTTTTTTATGGTTAAGAGACCCTACAAGCTCTTTGATGCTCGGCACTTGTTTTAAAGATTCTTTCAGCTGGATTAAATCCCTTGCGTTGACGTTTCCGAATGCGACCCGGCCCGCCAGACGTTCTAAATCGTATACTTCCTTCAGGCGCTCTCGCAGATCTTCACGCTCAAACAGATGATTGATCAGCGTCTCGACCATTTCCTGGCGTTCCTCGATTTGGGATGCCCTGATCAGCGGGCGGTCAATCCATTGTTTGAGAAGCCGGCCGCCCATCGCTGTTTTCGTCTCGTCTAAAAGCCAAAGCAATGACCCTTTTTTGCTTTTCGAACGGATCGTTTCCGTCAGCTCAAGATTCCGTTTTGAATACAGGTCAATTTTCATCGCTTCTTCCAATTCATATACTTGAACCGGCTGCAGATGATCCAGGCTCCGTTTTTGCGTTTTCTGCAAATACGTATATAAACGCATAAACGTCTCTGTCAGCTCTTCGCCCGGCAAGTGATTTGCGATTTCAATGCGTTCTGTTATTTCCCCGTCTTCGATGGAAATCGTGGCGCCGCACCGTTCTTTCAGCTGAGCAGCTGTATGTTCGTTAAACTTGCTTGATACGACAATTTCCTTTGCGCCGACTGAGTAAATTTCTGACATGACATCTTCAATCCGCTCAATAAATACGGCCAGGTTTTCTCCAGTCGTTAAGTCCGATAAAGCGAGACCGTATCCGTCACGGAATTCGGAAACGGAAGCGATAAAGTTGTTTTCCGATTCATGAATGCCTTTTCCATCCATCACGGTTCCCGGTGTGATCAGCTGGACGACTTCTCTTTTTACAACGCCTTTAGCCGCCTTCGGATCTTCCGTCTGCTCACAGATCGCCACTTTATAGCCCTTTTTAATCAGCTGTTCAATATAAGCCGCCGCGGAATGATACGGCACGCCGCACATCGGAATTTTATCAGCCGAACCTCCGTCTCTGCTTGTCAGTGTAATTTCAAGCTCTTGTGACGCTTTTTTTGCATCTTCAAAAAACATTTCATAAAAGTCACCAAGCCGAAAAAATAAAAAGGCATCTTGGTGCTCTGCCTTTATCTTCAAGTATTGCTGTATCATAGGCGTGTAACTAGCCATCATTTAATCCCTCACTATGTATCTTCTCTTATCCGAATCCCATTATAACATAAACAAAAGAGTGATATCTTTATATATAAAAAAGAGACTTGGGGTGTTAAACTCCCCTAGCCTCAACTTATTCTTCAGGATCTCCGACTAAAAATTCAGGGTTAATGTCCTCTAATTCTTCATCAAGATCGTCTTCCCAATCATCATCATCGTCTTCTTCCCAGTCAGGATTGACTTCGACGACGACTTTCGTTTCACCGACCACTTCTGCTAAAAATTCTCTCTCTGCCTGAACCACGATTTTATTTCCGTTAGGAGAAATGGTGACTTCAAGACAATTCGGCTGTTGCAGCACTTTGGCAATGACTTCGTGTTCGTCATCTAAGTAATTTGTGTCTCTGTATCTGAGTTTAATCACATCGACATACTTTACTCTCTCGGTTACAACTTCCGTTTTTGTATTATCGGCGTAAGAGTACCAGACGTTTATATCATAATACCCTTCAATTTCTACAGTCTTCCCGATCTTTTCGGCATCGTACTTGTGGTTGATAATCCAGCCGCCCAATATACTTGACGGTTTTTCTCCAGGTGAGATCGTGTTGGTGCATTGGGTGAATTTTCTTCCTTTCGCAACTACCGCTTTCGTAATAATTTCCCTGTATTCAGACATTCCGGCAGGCCTCCTTGTTCTTCTTCGTGTTATCTTATGCTGGGCATTTGTCTCATGTGCATTTTTATAATAAAAATATAAAAATACAAAGTTTCTGTTTCATTGTATGCAGCCCTGCCCAGAAACTTTACTTTTAAGTATGATAAAACTTTCCAGTAAAATGGGACAAAACGGTGAGTTAATGAAAATTTAGTACATATTACAATTAGTTCTCAAAAGCAAAAAAACACGGGCCGATGAAGGCCCCGTGTTTAAATAGAACAGCTGTTATTCGAATGTTTTACTTTTGAACCGGTTTCTCCCGTCAGCAGGTTGCCTCCGGTAGATGTAATGATTTCGTTTGTCACCTGATTTGAGATCGTATGTGCGACAAGCTGAAGAAGGTCATTGACCTCAATCTGGGAATCTCTGAATTCCTGAATGATCGGAATCCCTTCAAGCTCTTCCTGCAGGGCGTCAATTTTACTTTCCACTTGTTTCAGCGCTTCAAGCTTTTCGTAGTGCTTCAGGTTAACGGCTTGCTTTTGCAGGGTTTTAATCTGATTAATAATTGCAGAGACTTTTTCATTTTCGTTAATCTGCGCCTCGGCGCGTTTGAAAAAATCAACTTCTTCTGTTTCAGAAATCATTTTCGCAAGGTTCCTAGCCTGCTGTACAATGTCTTTCTTTGAGTAAAGCGTCATTATTATTTCACCTCGATTGCTTCTCCTGCCATCACACCGTCAAGCGACCATGTTTTCGCCTGTTCGATTTTGACGCGTACAATCTTGCCGATGGCGTCTTTCGGCCCTTTGAAGTTGACGAGCTTGCTTTTTTCCGTATAGCCGGCAAGAATGTCAGGGTTATTTTTGCTTTCTCCCTCAACTAATACTTCGACAGTCCTGCCTTCATATTCCTTCATTTTTTTGGCTGAAATTTCTTTCACCAAATCATTGAGGCGCTGAAGACGTTCTTTCTTGACCCTCATCGGAACATTGTCTTTCATCTTCGCTGCCGGCGTGCCTTCACGAGGAGAGTAAATAAACGTATATGCGCTGTCAAATTCCACTTCGCGATATAACGAAAGCGTTTCTTCAAATTGTTCATCGGTTTCATTCGGAAAACCGACAATAATATCGGTCGTCAGTGAAGCGTTCGGCATCGCCGCTTTAATTTTTCCGACAAGCTCCAGATAGCGTTCTCTGTCATATTTGCGCGCCATCATTTTTAACATCGCTGAGCTTCCTGATTGAACCGGAAGATGGATATGGTCAAGAAGGTTGCCGCCTTTGGCGAGCACTTCGATCAGATGATCATCAAAGTCACGCGGATGACTCGTCGTGAATCGGATTCTCGGAATATCAATTTTGCGCAGTTCGTCCATTAAATCACCGAGTCCGTACGTCATATCCTCAAAATCTTTTCCGTACGCATTCACGTTTTGACCGAGCAGTGTGATTTCTTTATAGCCTTCACTTGCAAGTCTTCTGACTTCCTGGATAATTTCCTCAGGACGGCGGCTTCGTTCTTTTCCGCGGGTATACGGTACGATGCAGTATGTGCAGAACTTGTCACAGCCGTACATAATGTTGACCCAGCCTTTAATTTTTCCGTTGCGGACTTTCGGAAGGTTTTCAATGACATCCCCTTCCTTCGACCACACTTCAATGACCATCTCTTTTGATAAATATGCCTCTGATAACAGTTCCGGCAGACGGTGAATGTTGTGCGTGCCGAAAATCATATCGACAAACGGGTGCTTCTTAAGGATGCGGTTTACGACTGATTCTTCCTGTGACATGCAGCCGCAGACGCCGAGAATCAGGTCCGGGTTATTTTTTTTGAGCGCCTTTAAATGGCCGAGCTCGCCGAACACTTTGTTTTCAGCATTTTCCCGGATAGCGCAAGTGTTTAATAAAATAACGTTCGCGTCATCAACCGAATTTGTCGCTTCATAACCGAGCGCCATAAAAATACCCGCCATGACTTCCGTATCATGCTCGTTCATTTGGCATCCGTACGTGCGGATATAAAATTTCCTGCCTTCACCGAGGCCTTTAAATTCTTCTGAGATTTTAAAATCGTTATGATATTGAACGGATTCTTTGCCCCGTTTTTTCGCATCTTTTAAAGAAGGCGGAATATATACGGCTTCAAAATACTTGCTGTAATCCTTTTCGGATGTTTTGTCCGCCGGATTCACTTGTCCGCTTTCCTGCTTTTGCTTTTCATTCATGTTCGAATGTCTCCTTTCAACCGAAACTTCCACCCTCAAGTATACTGGTTAAAAGCGTTTGGCACAACCGCCAGCCTATTATTGTACACCTTATTGAGAATAAGAATCAATAAGAAATAAAAAAGAGGGAATCATTTCCCCCTTACACAAGCTGCAGCTCTTTTGCGGCTGAACGGATAACTTCCAAGGCCCGGTCAAGCTCCTCATTTGTATGCTCCGCCGTAATAATGGTGCGGATTCTCGCTTTTCCTTGGGCGACCGTCGGATACACGATGCTTTGTGCAAAGACGCCGCGGGTCAATAAAAGGTCTGATAATGCCTGGGCTTTTTCTTCCTCCCCTATTAATATCGGCACGATCGGTGTTTCGCTTTTTGTGAGGGTCAGCCCCATTTGAACCAGTTTGTCTTTGAAATACGCCGTGTTCTCCCATAGCTTTTCCATATGCTCAGGCTCTTCCAGCAGGACGTCAATGGCTTCTATGCATGCGGCTGTTACCGCAGGCGGATGAGAAGTGCTGAATAAGAAAGGACGCCCTTTATGGCGCAGGTAATCGATCAGAACCTGCGACCCTGCGGCGTAACCGCCAAGCACTCCGATGGCTTTGCTTAATGTGCCCACCTGTATATGGACTCTTCCGTCAAGACCGAAGTGATTAACCGTTCCCCTTCCGTTTTTTCCGAGTACGCCGGAAGCATGCGCGTCGTCGACCATCACAAAGGCATCGTACGCCTCTGCAAGTTTGACGATGTCAGGCAAAGGAGCGATGTTGCCGTCCATTGAGAATACGCCGTCGGTGACGATCAGGCGCATGCGGTAATTCATTGATTTTTTCAGCACCCTTTCCAAATCGTCCATATCAACATGGCGGTACACCTTTTTATCTGCTTTCGTCAGCCTGATCCCGTCAATAATGGAAGCATGGTTCAGTTCGTCAGAGATCACGATATCTTCTTTTGTAAGAATGCTTGATAAGACGCCCTGATTCGTTGTGAACCCCGATTGAAAAACAAGTGCCGCTTCTGTTTTTTTAAAGTTTGCCAATTTTTTCTCCAGCTCATTGTGCATTGTGAATGTTCCGGCGATTGTCCGGACGGACCCCGTACCCGCTCCGAATTCTTCCGCGGCGCGTTTGGCCGCTTCGACAAGCCTTGGATGCGACGTCAAACCGAGATAATTGTTCGATGAAAGCTGTATCACGTTTTCCCCTTTGACTTCCACCGACGGACCCTGCTTCGTTTCAATTTGTTTCATTTGCTGCCACGTTTTATTTTCTTTCATTTTATCAAGCTCTGCTTTTAGAAATTCAAATTCTTTCATTATAGAACCCTCCCCTTATGGAATCAAAATGACTTTGCCGCACTGGCCCTTTCTCATCAGGTCAAACCCTTTTTCAAAGTCTTCAAGCGGAAACTGATGCGTGATCACCGGCGTCAGATCAACAAGGCCGGATTCAAGCAGGTGCGATACCTGCCGCCATGTTTCAAACATTTTTCTGCCTGTGATGCCTTGGACGGTAAGTCCTTTAAACACCACGTCATTTGTCAGGTCAACCGTCACCGGACGTTCCGGCAGACTCAGCATATGGAACCTTCCCCCGTTGGCCGCCATCTTTAATCCTTGTGCTATAGCTGCCGGGTGGCCTGACATTTCGCAGACAAGGTCGATCCCTTCTCCGCCTGTTAAGGTGTCGATCACCTCAAGCGGATCTTCCTTATCAGCTGAAATGGTGATCGTGGCTCCCAATTTCTTCGCAAGAGCCAGCCTGTAATCATTTTTATCAATGGCCGCAATACGGGATGCACCGGCCGCTTTAGCCACTGCCACCGCCATCAGCCCGATCGGTCCGCAGCCGATAATTGCAGCGGAACCGCCCGCAAGCTGGCTGCTTTCCAGCACCGTATGCACCGCGTTGCCAAGCGGCTCTTGAACAGAAGCGACGGCGGGGTCCATATCAGCGGGATTTTTCCAAACATTTCGAGCCGGCACTTTGACATATTCAGCGAAGGAACCGGCTGTATCTACGCCGAGGATCTTTGTATGGGTGCACACATGATGTTTTCCTGTTAAACAAGGGACACAAGTACCGCAGACGAAGTGGGTTTCAGCCGAAACGTAGTCACCTGTTTTGACATTTGTGACGTGCTTGCCCGTTTCCGCTACGATACCGCTGAATTCATGTCCGAATACTTGAGGTGTTTTGATTCGTTTCTGCGCCCATTGATCCCAATTATAAATATGCACATCTGTACCGCATATAGATGCGGCCTGTACTTTAATGAGAACTTCATTCTCATTAATGGAAGGTATGGGAATTTCTTTCAGAGTTGCTCCGAAAGCGTTTTCATTTTTGACGATAGCTTTCATCTTTCCTCCCAACATGTACACTCCTCCTCGAAAAAACACTGTAATAACTGGATTGTAACATGATATAAAAAGGAGGTAAACACCAGTGTCCACTCCGAGAAAACAACTGCTTCCGTCCGGAAAAATGGGCGGGATTTTTTTTGAATATTATATGAATAAAGCCATTTATCATCTCTTCGTACTATCAATATAATATTGTGAGAAAATATGACAACAATAAAAACAACCCGCTCGCCTTACGCAAGCAGGTTGAGAATGTCATGTTTTTGTTTTTAACGGGGTTCGACGATTAACTTAATCGCCGTTCTTTCTTCTCCGTCAATCTGTATATCTGTAAAAGCCGGAATACAAATCAAATCTACGCCGCTTGGCGCGACAAAGCCTCTGGCAATCGCAACCGCTTTAACAGCCTGATTTAAGGCACCCGCCCCAATTGCTTGAATTTCGGCGGCTCCGCGTTCCCTCAATACACCGGCAAGCGCGCCTGCTACTGAATTTGGACTTGATTTTGCTGAAACTTTTAAGATTTCCATTTCTGCTCCCCCTTAGTTTTACAATGGATAAGTGAGTGTTCATTAGAACAATCATTATTAGATGTTGCTATCCAAAAAGCCATCCCCACAATGCTTTTCAAAAATAGCGGGCTACCTTCCATTTCTACTATATTCACTAAGAAGTTGCTATATTCCTGCTTTTCCTTTTAATATTTTTATAAAATAAACACATGATCACCTATTCAAAGAACATATGGTCATCATTGATTAATATCCGTTCGATATTTACGGCCTTTTTCGTTTGATCGTCGATGTCAATGAGCACTCCGCTCAGCGTAGTTTTACCTTCCGCCACCGTAAACCGGACGGGAAGATTGGTTTTAAACCGCTTGATGACCGTTTCTCTGTCCATACCGAGAATTCCGTCGTACGGACCCGTCATGCCTACATCAGTAATATATGCCGTTCCTTTCGGCAAAATGCGGTTATCTGCCGTTTGCACGTGTGTATGGGTGCCTACCACGGCAGAGGCTCTTCCGTCTGTGTACCAGCCGATCGCAATTTTTTCGCTTGTCGCTTCGGCGTGAAAATCAATAAAAATGTACGGCGTGCGCTTTTTCGCTTCTTCTATTAATTCATCCGCTTTAGCAAACGGATCATCAAGCGGCGGAAGAAACGTCCGTCCCTGTAAATTAATGACGGCAAGCTCTTTTCCGTTCGATTTAATATAGGTAATGCCTTTGCCCGGCGTACCTTCCGGGAAATTCGCCGGCCGGACAAGATGCGGCACATCATCAATAAAGTCGAAGATCTCTCTTTTATCCCACGTATGGTTTCCCATTGTAATGGCATCTGCTCCCGCTTCCATCAGGCTGTGGTAGATCTTTTCTGTCAGTCCTTTTCCGTGTGCTGCATTTTCTCCGTTAATAATTGTAAAATGCGGTTTATGTTTCGCTTTCAGTTTCGGGACATATTCTTTTACCATGTCGCGGCCCGGGGAACCGACAACATCTCCGATAAATAAAATTCTCATACATTCCATTCCTTCCTTTTCAGGGACTCAAAAAAATAAAGTGATGCGCTAAGCATCACTTTATTTTGCATACTCTACGGCTCGAGTTTCTCTGATTACGGTCACTTTAATGTGGCCCGGATAATCAAGCTCGTCCTCAATTCGTTTACGGATATCACGTGCCAAACGATGGGCTTCTAAATCATTAATGGAGTCCGGCTTTACCATGATGCGAACTTCACGGCCGGCCTGAATCGCAAATGATTTTTCAACACCTTCGTAAGACTCGGAGATTTCTTCAAGCTTTTCAAGTCTGCGGATATAGTTTTCGAGCGTTTCACTTCTCGCACCCGGTCTTGCGGCTGACAGTGCATCAGCGGCAGCGACCAGAACGGCGATAATGGAAGTCGGCTCTTCGTCTCCGTGGTGTGACGCAATACTGTTAATGACGACTGGATGCTCTTTATATTTGGTCGCAAGCTCCACTCCGATTTCCACGTGGCTTCCTTCCACTTCATGGTCAATTGCTTTTCCGATGTCATGCAGAAGACCGGCCCGCTTGGCAAGCTTTGCATCTTCTCCAAGCTCGGAAGCCATTAAACCTGCTAAAAACGCAACTTCCATAGAATGTTTCAGTACGTTCTGCCCGTAGCTTGTACGGAATTTCAACCGGCCGAGGATCTTGATCAGATCCGGGTGGAGTCCGTGAACGCCGACTTCAAACGTCGTCTGCTCACCCATTTCCCGGATATAGTCATCAACCTCACGGCGGGATTTTTCAACCATTTCTTCAATGCGCGCCGGGTGAATACGGCCATCCTGAACGAGTTTATCAAGAGCGATTCTTGCCGTCTCCCGTCTGATCGGATCAAATCCGGAAAGAATGACTGCTTCAGGTGTGTCATCAATAATCAGGTCAATACCTGTAAGCGTTTCAAGCGTACGAATGTTACGCCCTTCACGGCCGATGATACGTCCTTTCATCTCATCATTCGGAAGATTGACGACCGATACCGTCGTTTCGGCAACATGATCTGCTGCACAGCGCTGCAAAGCAAGCGACAGAATGTTTTTCGCCTTTTTATCTGCCTCTTCTTTCGCACGGTTTTCGGTTTCTTTTGTCATGATGGCGATGTCATGTGAAAGCTCATTTTCAACCCGGTCAAGAATGATTTGTTTCGCTTCATCCCGTGTCAGGCTCGAAATGCGTTCGAGTTCTGACTGCTGCATACGAATCATCTCATCCACTTTGCTTTCCATCTCTTCAATATGTTGTTGTCGTTCATTCAGAGAATGATCTTTCTTCTCCAACATCGCTTCCCGTTTATCAATTCCTTCATGTTTACGGTCAAGATTTTCTTCTTTTTGAAGTAAACGGTTTTCTTGTTTTTGAAGCTCATTTCGTCTTTCACGAACTTCCTGTTCAGCATCTATTCGAAGTGTATGGATTTCGTCCTTTGCTTCAAGCAGAGCTTCTTTTTTCAGTGCTTCAGCATCACGCTTTGCATCTTCAAGGATTTGCTCGGCAGCACCGCGTGCGCCCGCAATCTTTGCTTCGGCAATGGTTTTACGAACATAGTAGCCAACAACTAAACCGAGCAGAGTCAGCAAAATGGAGATGAGAACCGTCATTGGGGTCATACTTTCACCTCCTCTTGCTATGAACTTGGTTTTTGCTTAAATAAGTGCCGGCATGTACATTGTCTGATTTTCTCAACATACAGAACCTTCACAGGGAATGAGTCTCTCATGCCCTTGTCAAGTTTAAATGGTTTAACAATCATGTTAAAAAAACAAATGTTACAACTTCATTGTAATTGTGTCGGAAATACTTGTCAAGCTTGCCAGCTTAACGATTCGCCTTCAGCTCGGATCTTCGCCCATGTATATATCATACCATACCTAGATCCGCTTTTCGTGAATGACGGCTCTGTTAGTCCGGCTGGTTAAGCAATTGGTAAATTCTATTGTTCACCTGTCCTAATTTGGCGTTATTCTGAATGTTTGACAGTAATATGACATATTTGCTTGCCGAATGGCTGAAGCTGTTCAAAATGTTGTAACCGGGCATAACACCGTGATTGGAATAGCTTCCCGGATCAATGTAAAACCCCATGCCGTAAGCGGCACTGCTTCCTGCTGTAAACATTTTTGTGAAGCTTTCTTTTGAAAGGAGCGTGCCGTTTACGATCGCTTTATCAAATTTATAGAGATCTTCAGCGCTCATATACATGTCGCCCGCCCCGTACAGCTGTGATAAGTCCAGAAGGTGCGGCGTTACAAGACTGCCGCTCTCATCGACTTTGTAGCCGACGGCAGGATATTTGGCTTTGGCAAATGTTTTGTAAAATCCGGCATGCTTCATTCCGGCCGGTTTGAACACGTGTTCTTTTATATATTGTTCATAAGACTCCCCGCTGACCTGAGATACGATATAAGCAAGCACTGAATAGTTGGAATCCCTGTAATCCCAAACCCCGGGCTGCCGTTTAATTCCGCGGTATTCTATATCCTTGATTAAATCAATTGGAGAAATCGGTCCCTGCCCCTCAATATGCCCGTTTATGCCGGACGTATGATTGAGCAGATTTTTCAATGTAATGCGCGTGCCGTTAGGAAAATTCGGCAAGTATGTACTGACGGGGTCACTCGTCTGCAGCAGCCCTTTTTCTTCAAGCTGCAGGACAGCCGTCGCGATTAACGCTTTTTGTGAAGAACCGATATAATATGATGTCTCCGGATTGTTTTTAATTTTTTGTTTTCGGTCCGCATAGCCAAAGCCTTTTTTCAGCACAACTTTTCCATCTTTTACGATCATTGCTGTGCCGCTGAACCCGATCTGTTGCAAGTAATTGCTGATCTGTTTATTGTGATCGATTGATTTAGGTGTTTTCTCTTTTTGCGTCTTTTCTTTTTTCTGTTGAGTCTGGTCTTTTGAAGTATCAGATTGAGCGGCGGGAGCGTTTTTAACGGATTCCTTCTCCCGGTGATGCGCTGTGACGGTCCAGATCATAATAAAAACAGTGACAAGCAGCAGAAAAAGAAACAGCCCTCCCGTTTTCATCAGCTTCTTCTTTCTTTTTTTATTTATTCTTGTGCGGCGGGGGCTCGTCATCTTTTTTCCTCCTCAGATATAATTTCAACTTTCGCCATGATGTTAGACGAGTGAAGGGTGAAAAAAGTTGTAACATTCCAGATAAAATTTTCCGAAACAGCCAGTGTTTTTTGAAACACACAAAAAAAAGAGCGGAAATTGCTTATTCCGCTCTTTTGATCGTGTTTTTATTCTTCTAATTCCATCTCTTCCTGAACTTCTTCCGCTTTGTCCGTTACACCGTTATTGTCTAAACCGTAATATTCACGGATTTGTTCCTGAATCATCAGCATGATGTCTTTATTTTCTTTTAAGAACTGCTTGGCGTTTTCACGGCCCTGACCGAGGCGTTCTTCTTCATAAGAATACCACGAACCGCTTTTTTGCACGATATCCAGTTCAGTTCCAAGGTCGATGATTTCCCCTTCTTTGGAGATTCCTTCACCGTACATAATGTCCACTTCAGCCGTACGGAACGGAGGAGCGACTTTGTTTTTTACGACTTTAATTCTCGTTTTATTCCCCATGACGTCGTTGCCCTGCTTTAATTGCTCGGCACGGCGCACTTCAAGGCGCACGGAAGAATAGAATTTCAGCGCGCGGCCGCCCGGTGTCGTCTCCGGATTTCCGAACATAACGCCGACTTTTTCACGAATCTGGTTAATAAAGATTGCGATTGTTTTAGATTTATTGATGGCGCCGGAAAGCTTACGGAGTGCCTGAGACATGAGACGCGCCTGTAAACCGACGTGTGAATCACCCATGTCACCTTCAATTTCAGCTTTTGGAACAAGCGCCGCAACAGAGTCAACGACTACGATGTCAACAGCTCCGCTTCGCACCAGCGCTTCAGCAATCTCTAGCGCCTGCTCTCCCGTATCCGGCTGAGAAAGCAGAAGCTCTTCGATATTGACACCGAGCTTTTGCGCGTAAACAGGATCAAGAGCATGCTCAGCATCAATAAATGCTGCCTGTCCGCCTTTTTCCTGAACCTCAGCGATTGCGTGAAGCGCTACAGTCGTTTTACCTGAGCTTTCAGGTCCGTATACTTCAATAATCCGTCCGCGCGGGTATCCGCCTATTCCGAGAGCGGTATCAAGTGCAAGGGAACCGCTTGGCACCGTTGAAATTCTTGTATCTGTTTTTTCTCCGAGCTTCATGATGGAACCTTTGCCGAATTGTTTTTCTATTTGCTTAAGAGCCATATCTAAGGCTGCCTGACGATCACTCATTTATTTTTTCCTCCTTTATCTTGCCACTACATATACTATACCTTGTTTACTGGCATTTGCCAAGAAAAAAGCGAACGCATATTCGGATTTTTTCCGCGTTCGCTTTTCTACAAAAGAGCATAATTTCCCTTGTAAAACTTAAAAATCAGAGAAATCGCCTCTTTAAAACTTTATTTTTGATCCAACATTTTCAAAATGAGATGGCAGCCGTATTTAGCGGCGCGCTTTCTGATTCCGGTTCTTGAGCCGGCAAAGTTAAATTCGTGCACCTCTTCTTTTCCTTCCGCCGCAATGCCGATAAAGACGCGGCCCGGCGCATGCCCTTCCTGCGGGTCGGGACCCGCCACCCCGGTAAAGCTGATGCCGATATCGCTTCCGGTCAGCTTTCTCACACCGGCTGCAAGCTCTTTCGCACACTCTTTGCTGACCGCTCCGCTTTCTGCGAGCGTCTCAGCTTTCACGCCGAGCACATGCTGTTTCACGCTGTCGGAATAACAGACAACGCCCCCTGCAAATAGTTGAGACGCACCGCTTAAATCAGTCACCCACTCTGAAAACAGGCCGCCTGTAAAGCTTTCGGCAGAGGAAATCGTAATTCCGTTTTGTCTGCATGCTTTTGAAAGCTCCTTCACCAGAGACGTATCATCATATCCGTAGAAAAATTCACCGACACGTTCTAAAATAACGGCTTCCGTTTCTTTTAAAAGCCGTTCTGTTTCTTTTTCGTCGGCATGTTTCGCCGTTAAACGCAGCGTGACCTCTCCGTCAGCGGCAAGCGGCGCAATCGTCGGGTTCGTCTGCGCATCAATGATATCTTCTAAATCAGCTTCAAGCTGGGATTCACCGATTCCGAAAAACCGCAGCACGGTTGAAACGATTTTCTCATTAGAACCGAGCTTTTTAAGAAGCAGCGGCTTCGCTTCATTTTCAAACATCGGACGCAGCTCGCTCGGCGGCCCGGGAAGCAGCATATAAAGCCTTGAGCCGTGCTCTGCAAGCATTCCCGGCGCCATGCCGAAATGATTCGCCAAAACGTCTGAGCCCTCAATGACGAGCGCCTGTTTGCGGTTATTCGGCGACATGGTCCGTTTTGTTTTCGCGAAATATTCTTCGATCGACCGGAACGCTTCGTCATTCAGAACGAGCGGGCGCCCCAGTGTGTTTGCAATGGTTTCTTTCGTCAAATCGTCCTTGGTCGGTCCGAGGCCGCCTGAAAAAATAATCAGGTCTGAGCGCTCTTCGGCAATGCGGATGACTTGCTTAAGCCGCTCCGGATTGTCACCGACAGCGGTATGATAAAACACGTTTACACCAATTTCCGCCAGCTCTTTACTGATAAACTGCGCGTTCGTATTGGCGATCTGGCCTAGCAGAAGCTCCGAGCCGACTGCAATGATTTCTGCTTTTTTTGCTATTTCCATCTTTAAGTCCTTCTTTCTTAGTTAGATGTTTTTAACGCATCCCAGTTCTTCGCAAAATAATCCCAGCCGGAAATGACTGTGAACAGCACGGCCACCCATAAAGCGATATCGCCGAACGGGAAAGAAACGAGCTCAAACGGAAGATTATGCAGCAAAAGCGCGGCAACAGCGATGATCTGAGCCCATGTTTTAATTTTCCCCAGCATATTGGCGGCTACAACTTCCCCCGTTCCCGCCAGCACAAGTCTTAATCCCGTTACGGCAAATTCGCGGCTGATGATGATGATGACCATCCACGCCGGCGCAAGGTCAAACTGCACAAGCGTAATTAATGCCGCGGACACCAGCAGTTTGTCAGCCAGCGGATCTAAAAATTTCCCGAAATTTGTCACGAGGTTCAGTTTTCTGGCGTAGTAGCCATCCACCCAGTCAGTCGTTGATGCGATAATGAACAAAACAGCTCCCGTAAGATGCGCGACCGGAATCGATTCATCCCCTATATGAACGCTGCCCCACTGAAAAGGAACAAGCATGATAATCATAAATACAGGAATTAAAGCGATTCTTGCCAGTGTGATTTTATTCGGTAAGTTAAACATAAAGCCCCTCCAATATATGTACTCGGACGTGAAGAAAAAGTCATCTTAATCGTTCAGATGACTTTTCCCCTTTTATTTTTTCATCTTGATTGTGATGGTCTGCGCCATCACATCATGCGGATTGAGTTCATAGGACAGAACCTCTCCGTTGATTTTAATTTTCAGGTTAGGGGCATAGCCCGTGCGGATTTCAATCTGCTTTTGATCCGTGACGTCTTTTTTAAAGGTTTCGCCTTTTTGCAGTGTTCCTTCTTTTAAAGAACCGCCGCTGTCATCACGGACGCGGATCCATGCGCTGTCAGAAGCAATCAGTTCAAGCTTATACTTATCTGCCCCGGAGACGTTGTATGAAGAAGCCGAGCCTTCCGTTCCGGCCGCTTTGATCTCCGTCTTTTCACTGCTTTCTTCTTTCTTTTTCTGCTCTGACGCTTTTGTGTCCTTTTTGTCTTTTTTGCTGTCAGATTGCGCTTCGTCATTTGTATTGCCGTCGTTTTTCAGCGCAGAATCCTTAGGAATCTCATACTTGCTCTCACTTTGGGTGACTGCCTTATCTCCGTCTGTCTGCCCGGATTTGCTCATTCCGAGCTGAATAATCGCATAAATGATCGCGATGACGATAATGACACCGATGACGACAAGGACGGTCGGAAGCCATTCCGCCGCCTTTGAAGCGGACTTAGGAAGCTCCCTTTGCATGGCGAGACCGGAGATTTTTTCCGACACATCGTCATGGTACGTGTTAGGGATGTCTTTTTTATATTCTTCAAATAACTGATCTGAATCAAGCCCGACAGCTTCAGCGTATTGCTTGATAAACGCCCGCACATAAAAATTGCCGGGAATGACGTCATAATTGCCTTCTTCCAGAGCGGTTAAGTATCTTTTCTGAATTTTCGTCGCCGCCTGGAGTTCATCCAATGACATCCCTTTTTCCTCTCTGGCTTCTTTAAGCCGGATTGCTAATTCTGTCACAACAAACACCTTCCAATATTAAAAATCAAAGCTTGAAAAACCGGTCTGATCAAATATTTGCGGTTCTTCTGCATGTTCATATGTAATAACTTCGTCAGGATCATTTCTGAGTTCGATAATATAATCGAAATCATCGAGCGTATACTCCGAATTTTGAACAAAAATATCCGGGTGCTCCACGACCTTTGTCGCCGGAAGCCGCATAATTTCACTGACGAGCTGAAGATGGCGCTCAGATCCCCGTCTTGTCGAAACGATGCCGTCGAGGATAAACACGTTTTCCGTGCTGTATTCATCGGCAACCAGCTGGCTCCGGATCGTTTGTTTTAGCAGCGTTGATGATACGAAAAGCCATCTTTTGCTGGCACAAACGCTTGACGCAACGATGGACTCCGTTTTTCCGACCCTCGGCATTCCCCGGATTCCGATCAGTTTGTGCCCTTCTTTTTTAAACAGCTCGGCCATAAAGTCAACCAGAAGACCGAGCTCGTCCCTTTCAAAACGGAAGGTTTTTTTGTCATCGGCATCACGCTGAATGTATCTTCCGTGGCGGACTGCGAGACGGTCGCGAAGCCTCGGTTCTCTCAGCTTCGTTACTTTAATGGTCTCCATTGTTTTTAAAATTGATTCCAATCGTTTAATTTGATCTATATGCCGGCATCTGAGCAGCATTCCCCTTCTGGAAAGGTCGACACCGTTAATTGTGACAATATTAATTGACAGCATCCCGAGAAGAGATGAAATATCCCCGAGCAGGCCGGGGCGGTTCACTTGAATTTCATATTCAAAATACCATTCGAGCTTTGCCAAATGATATACCCCCTCCATTGTGGCAAATTTTTACCTTCCTTTATCATAAAACATTTTTCTCTAATTAGAAAGAAGAATGTTGCTCTATAGAGGAAAACATAAAAAAAGAGAGGAGAAATCCCCCCTCTTAATGAGTGCTGTTATTTTCAACAAGCTTCACCATCATATTTGCGATGGCGCGCTGTTCATCTTCAGAAGCAACGCTCCAAAGATCAGCAAGCACTTTTTCCTGATGGTTTTTCGAGTCGACTTCGTTCGCAAGGTAACCGCCGATTTCTGTAGCGAGGTCAGTGATCGTTTCATCACTCATCCCTTTTTCCTGCGCATAGTTCAATCTGTCGCCAAGGAAATTCTTCCAATTATCCCAGTTTTCTAATACTGACATGTTGGGTTCCTCCATTTCATCTGTTGTTACAAAATTATTTTGTCCGTACAGATGCAAACTATACACACATTTTTTTCAGCAGTGCCAGCCGCCGTTTACGGATAATATATGCCCCGTAATATAGGAAGCCTTGTCCGATAATAAAAAGGCCGCCGCTTCGGCGATTTCCTCCGGCTTTGCCAGCCGGCCCGCGGGAATTTCCTCTGCCAACGCTTCTTTTTCATCAGACGTGAACTGATCAAGCATATTTGTATCAACGGCACCCGGCGAGACTGCATTCACGCGGACGCCGCTCGGAGCAAGCTCTTTGGCAAGCGCTTTGACGAACGAATGCTGCGCTCCCTTGACCATGCTGTATAATACCTCGCACGATGCGCCTGTTTCTCCCCAGACGGAACCGATCGCGACGATGCCCCCGCTTTTTTTCCGGATCATGCCGGGCATCAGATTACGCGCCAAAAGAAACGGACTCGTCACATGCAGCTGCACCATCTCCCGCGCCGTGTCATCCGTAACGTCCGTAATCAGGCCGAAATGACTTTTGCCGCTGTTTAATATCAGAGCATCCACAGGCTGCTTAACGGAACGGCTGAGTGTCTCCGCTCCATCCGGTGAGGACAGATCCGCCTGAATAACGGAGGCTTTTACGCCGAATGATGCGCTCAGCCTTTCCGCAAGCCTGTGTGCGGCTTCCTTATTAGAATGATAATGCAAGAGGACGTCATATCCGTTTTTTGCGAGGACTTCACTTATACTTTGTCCGATTCCGCCGCTTGCTCCGGTTACGAGCGCTGTCTGTTTCATCAATCAATACTCCTTCTTTCCCCAGAAAAACATCCCTCAGGGCGTGAGGGATGTTTTTGTTATGATTTTGGCACGACTTTGCAGACTGTCAGCCTGTCTTCTGATATTTCTTCTTTAATGACCCGCTTTACGTCTTCCAGCGTAATCTGCTCCAGTACGGTTACGACATCAAACAGACTCATATCTAAAAAGGCGTAGCGTGTGAATTGGTTGGCAATATATTCAGGCGAATTGAGCGCTTTTAAGAATGACCCGATCTTCTTTTTTCTCGCAAGATCAAGTTTTTCCGCAGTCACGGCTGATTCTGCATCAAGCAGCATGTGTTTTAATTCGTCAGCGAGCTTATCCGGCTCCGGTGTATCTCCTCCGACAGAGGCAAAACCGAATCCGTATTCAGCCGTGTAATCAAAGCTGAAAGTTTCATCAATGTAGCCTTTGTCGTACAAGTCACCGTAATGCGGTGAGCTTTTTCCGAACAGACATTCAAGCATGAGGTTCATGCTGAGCTCGTGCTTCAACAGCTCCTGCCCCGTTTTATAAGGGTCTTTCGCCTTTAAGCCGACAAGACATTTTGAGCCTTGCACGTTCATTTTTAATTCCTGCTCCCGGCGGAAAACCGCTTCCTGCTCCTGAACTTCTTCACGTTTGATTTCGGGCTGGTCTGTAAACGGCTTTTTCTCCTGGTTTTTCCGCACCTGGCTGATGACCGCTTCAGGATCTACGGGACCGACGATAAAGAGCAGCATATTGCTCGGGTGATAAAACGTTTCATAGCACTCATACAGCAGATCTTTCGTAATATGTGAGATGCTCTCCACCGTTCCGGCAATGTCAATTTTCACGGGGTGGTCTTTATACATATTTTCGATAAGGCCGAAAAACAGCCGCCAATCCGGATTATCATCATACATATTGATTTCCTGGCCGATGATGCCTTTTTCTTTTTCAACTGATTTTTCCGTGAAATACGGATCCTGAACAAAATCTACGAGTGTTTCCAGGTTTTTCTCCACATTAGAAGTGCTGGAGAACAGATAAGCGGTTCGTGTAAATGATGTAAAGGCATTTGCCGACGCCCCCTGCTTACTGAAGTCCTGAAACACGTCGCCGTCCGCTTTTTCAAACAGTTTATGCTCCAGAAAATGCGCGATTCCGTCAGGGACGTGTACCATTTCCTCCTTATTTAAAGGAACGAATTGATTGTCAATGGAACCGTACTTTGTCGTAAACACGGCGTATGTTTTATTAAAGCCCTGTTTCGGCAGCACATAGACATCAAGGCCGTTTGCCATTTTTTCATGATACAGCGTTTCCTGAAGCTGTTCGAAGTTTATCGGTTTAGTCAAGATGCTCCCCCCGTCCCTTTTAAGAAATAAGTCGTATCCAGCTTAATGTTCTTTCCGACATTGATAATGTCCTCTTTTGTCACTTTCTCGATATTGTCAAGGAATCTTTCGATCGGTATCTCTACTTGGGCTGAGGCCTGCTGATACAGAAATTCCGCTAAGCCGTATGCCGTATCAATGGTTTCTAATACTTGATTTTTAATAACGGCTTTCGTTTGGGCGATATCATCTTCTGAAAAGTCACCGTTTTGCATAGCCTGAAACTGTTCTTCAATGATGGTGACGGCCTGCTTGTAATTTTTCACCTCAATGCCCGACATGACCATCAAAAGCCCTTTGAAGCTTTCCACCCTTGAGGCTGCATAATAGGCGAGGCTCGCTTTTTCACGGACATTTATAAACAGCTTTGAATGAGAGAAACCTCCGAACAGCCCGTTAAACACTTGCAATGCAGGATAATCCGGATCTGTATATGTCGTATTGGTCCGGAATCCGATATTCAGCTTGCCCTGCTTGACGTCCTCTTCATCAATGACTTCCTTCGGATCGGGCTGTTCATTCGCCGCGCTTCTTTCAAAAGGCTGAAGCTCCCGTTCTTCCGTTTTAAAATACGTATCAACGGCCGTTTTCACCTGATCTGTATCAACATCGCCGATGACGTACAGGTCCAGCTGATCTTCGCGTATGGCTTTTTGATAGGCTTCATACAAATCTTGCGGTGTAATGTGTTCAACATCATCGAACTCGCCGTTGACGTGAAGGGCATACGGTTCGCTTTTGCACATTTCCTGAACGAGACGCAGATTAGAATACCTCATCTTATCATCATATACGGCTTGAATCCGCTGTTTCAGCGTCCGTTTTTCCTGCGTGACATAAAGGGGCAGGAAGGCGCCGTTTTCCAAAGCGGGCGAAAAGACAAGCTCTGATAAAAGCTGAAGGCCTTTTTCCAATAACGGTGTGCGGTCCTTCAGATACTTTTCATTAGGAATCTCAAGTCTGAACGTAATGACATGACGTTCTCCCTTTTTTGTCAGATCAGCTGAAACGGATGTGCCGTACAGTTCATCAAAATAAGACCGCAGATCAGCGGTTTTCGGGCGGCTTTCTGTTCCGCGCAGAAGCACATGCGGAAACAGCGCCCTTTTTGTTACGAGCTCTTTCGTTAAAGGAGCCAGCATTTTAAACGTCAGCGAAACGGTTTTAAATTTCTCGGTCTTTACGATGTGGGCGGTGATCCCGCCGTGCTTTGACTTCATTTCATTTACGTAAGTCATGTGAAACCTCCTTCGTTCATTCTTTCATAGTATGTATTATGACCAAATTTCAGCATTCGCAAAAAAGAGTGCGCAGATGTAATTATATCAACTGGAGGATTTATAAGGAAACAAAAAAACCTCTGCCCGAAAACAGGCAGAGGCATTGAACGTTATTTTTTCAAATTGAAAGGCCACCAGTTGGCTCTTCCGAATATTTTCACCATGACCGGTACAAAAAACGGAAGGACGACAATTGCGTACATGAGAAGGCCTGTTAATACCACGGTTGCAATCTGTAATAAGGAAAGAACGCCTGACGGCAGCATGGCCGCAAAGGTTCCCGCTAAAATAATGGCTGCAGAAATGATGACGGAACCCATATTTTTCATACTGCTGATCATTGCGGGTTCCGTTCCTTCTTTTTTAAGCTCATTAAAGCGGTCCATTAAAAAGATGGAATAATCCACGCCAAGAGCCATCAAAATGACAAAGCCGAAGAACGGCACGGCCCAGTTTACGCCCGGGTACCCGAAGAAGTGTGTAAAGATGTATTCTGTCACGCCGATGGATGCGAAATACGTCAGTACGAGCGACGCCACTAAATAAACAGGCATAATGAGGGAGCGCAGCATCACGATGAGAATCAGAAAAATTCCCGCCAGCATAAACATGGCCGTCCGTTTGAAGTCTGAATCCGATACTTCCTTCAGATCGGCATTCATGCTGGAGACTCCCGAAACGCCGAAGGAAGCATTCTTCAGATCCGTGTTCGGAATGGCCCTTTTTACGCTCGCTTTGATCGCTTGAATATCTTGAATGGCCGTATTTGAGTAAGGATTGTTATCAAGAACGACGGTCAATTCTGTCGTTTTTCTGTCATCTGACATGTACGTATTAAACACGCTTGTGAAATCACTGTTTGTCAACGCATCTTTCGGCACAAACCAGCCTGTCATTTCTTTGTCTGACGACTTGTGAAGCTCACCCAGGTAATCATTCGCCCCCATCATGCCGCTTGATACTTTCTTAAGCCCTTTTACACTGTCGTTAAGGCCGGAAGAAAGTTCGCTGAGCCGGGAAGAAAAATCACCGAGACCGCTCTTCATTTTTTTCTGGCCCTCCGCGAGCTGTCCTGCCGCCGATTCAAGGCGCGGCATTTGTCCCGCGAGAGCCCCCTGTCCGTCTGACACTTGCTGCAGACCGTTTTCAATACTGGTCAGACCGTTGATCATTGCGTTAATTTGAGTGTCAATCTTCTTCTGAGCGGCTGCCAGTCGGGCAAATTGTTTTTCCGCTTGCTGCAGATGAGCCTTTTGACTGTCGACCTGTTTAGAAAACGCTTCTGCATCCGCGTTTGCCTTGGAAACGGCTGACTGTACACCCGTAAAGGCTGATTTGATTTCTTGGTAAGAGGGATCGGTTTTGACTGACGGTATTGACGCTTCCAATTTTGCAAACGGCAGCCGGGCAAGCTGCTTGTTCAAATCGGCAAGCTGTCTGCTGGCTTCATCTTTCATCGGCAGGACGGTTTTTACCAATTTTAAAGCGTTTTGCGTTTCTGAAGCGAGACCGCTGTTTTGTTTGAGCTGTGAAGTCAGCATTTGTTTTTGCTCTTCAATCTGCTTTCTCATCTGGGCGACGCCGGCTTTATTCTCGTTCACGCCAGCCTGCAGTTTATTCAGGTTTTCTCCTATATCAGAAAGCCCGGATTTCAGAGACAATGTTCCGTCAATAAGCTGATTGACGCTTTTCCCCGACTCTTCGATCTGCGGCTGTGAATCAGCTAACGACTTTGCGGCATGCCCTAATCCGTCCGTGATTTTTTCAAGTCCTGTATTGCCTTTATCAAGCCCTTCTTGAAGCTGCTTTGCCTGATTTGTGACAAATAATTGATTCAATCCGTTTCCAGCAGGGCGCGTGGCGCTTCTGACCGTTTTTACACCCTCTGTTTTTTCAAGTTCTCTGCTGATTTTTTCGATATCAATCAGGTGTTTTTCGGTATTTAAAGTCTCATCATTTTTGACGACGACTGTGGCCGGAAGAAGTTCTCCCGGGCCGAAGGCGTCTGAAATCGTATGAAACGCGCGGACGGATTCATATTTATCCCCGATTTCGTCAAGACTGTTGTAAGATAGCGCCCCTTTGTAAAGAAGGATAGGCGGGACAGTGAATACCGCAACGATTGCAAGACTGATGAGCGGCCTTTTAAATGAAAACCGCCCTGACGTTTCCCATGCTTTGCTTTGAGGATGCGAAATATCGCCCTTAACAGGCCAAAACAAGCTTTTTCCTAAAACAGCCATAAAAAACGGCACGATCGTCATGAGCGCAAGCAGCAGCACCGCGACACCGACCGCAACGGCCGCTGCCGACTGATACAGCTTAAATGTCGCAAATCCGATGCAGGCAAATCCGATCAGCACCGCACCGCCGCTGTACAAAACCGTCTTTCCGGCCGTTTTGTAGGTGACGACGATCGCTTCTCTTATGTCAGCGCCATGCGACAGTTCTTCTTTAAATCTGCTGAGAAGCAGAATGCAGTAGTCTGTGCCGATCCCGAACATAATCGCAACCATAAAAATCTGAGTAAAAGTTGAGAGCGGAAAATTCAGCTGATCGACTAAAAATGCGACAATCGACTGGCTGACTAAATAAGATATCAATACTGATAAAAGCGGCACGAACGGAGCGACCACTGACCGGAATACAAGGATCAGCACGATCAGGATAAAAGCGACCGTTATATATTCAGTCTTTTTCAAGCCGTCCTGTGAGCTTTTTAACACATCTTCGTCGATCAGCGATTGGCCTGTAATGCCGTATGATACGCCGTACGGTTTCAGCTCTTTATCAATTTTATTTTTTATTTCGATGATATCGTTTTTGGATGTATCAAGCTGCAGCTGAACGAGCATCGTTTGTCTGTCTTTTGACAGCAGCTGTTTTTTAATGTCGTCATTTTTCTCCCCGAAGTATGAGGTCACCGTTTTAATCTGAAGCGCTTTTTTATGTTCAGATAAAGTGCTGACGGCTTCTTCCAGACGATCTTTTTTGTCTGTCATTAAGCCTTTTTCGTGAAATACGATGACGGCAGAAGAAGACGGTGCATCGGAATCAGACATTTCATCAAGCAATTCATGGGCGTAAGAAGAGGAATATCCGTCCGGTACGGAAATCTGCCCTTTCTCCCGTGTCAATTCAGCCATATCAGGCGCTGTAAGCATAAATATCACCGTTGCGGCGACCCACACCGCGGCGATGATCCAGCGGGCTCGGATAATGTTTTTCATTATGTCTGCTGATCCTCCTCAGTCATCATCAATCGATATAATTTTTCATATGTATTCACGAACATCTCCGCCTCGTCTTCATCAAAATACATAATATATGAACGGACGAGTTCCTCAATCCGCCGCTCAACACGATGAAATACTTCCGTCCCCTTGTCCGTGACATTTAAAAGTATGCTCCGGCGGTCGCTTTGGCTGCGTTCTCTATTGATGTAGCCTTTTTCATACAGGCGGTTCGTCATAGATGTAATGGCGCTTTTATTGACGTGGCACACCGCGGCCAGTTCAATTGATTTGCAATCGGGATTGAGCATAATATAGCGGAGGATGTAATATTGATCCAATGTCAGTTCTTTGTTCACTTTTTCAGCGATAATGCTGTCAATTTTTTTTAAGACGTGCAGGTATACATCGGAATAACGCTGAATCAGCTGCTTTACTTTTTCTTCATGCACCTTTTCCCCCTCCTCCCAATAGTTAATATGTTTAACTATTAAAAAGGATAACGACTTGACGGTATCATGTCAATCTTCAAAATAAAATAAAAAAAGACAGTGCAGATTACACCGTCTTTAATGATTCCTTTTTTTCTTTTGCTTGTGATGAGATATTTAACAGCGCTAAAAATACAGACACAATGCTGCAAAAAGCGGATAAAATAAAAATCAGCCAGCCTGCATTTGACATCAGGGCAGCAAAGATCGGCGGTCCCGCCGCTACTCCGATAAACCGCATGCTGTTATAAAATGAGGTGATGGTTCCCGATTCCTCGTTGTCTACGCCTTCTGTGATGACAGCGTCTAAAGCCGGCAATGCCATTCCGATACCGATACCGCTGACACACAAAAAGATAAATAATAAATAAAAACTGTGATTCCACCATAGGCCGATAAACGACAGTGTCACGGCACTCATTCCGAAAACGATGCAAAACTTCATTTTGCCTTGGTCTTTTCCGATTTTCCTGCCTGATATATATGAACTGACGGATAGAAATAAAAGCGGGATTGCCAAAAGCGCTCCTTTAGCCACACCGTCAATGCCGTATTTCTTCTCCAGTGAGTCTGATAAATAAAAAAGAACCCCGAACAGCAAAAACATAATCACGCAGCCGATGATAAAAACCGTAAAGAGCCAGCGTCCGTCACGCTTAAATATGCGGCCGACATTTTTCACAAATTCGGAAATAGAAGGCGCTTCTTTTTGTTCCTCCGGCTTTGCCACCAAAAACAATACGAGAAAAAAACTGATGAGCGAAAAAAACGGAATGAACCAAAATGGCATAAACCAAAACCATGCAGCCAAGAGCGAACCGAGAATCGGGCTTATTACTTTCCCGGCAGTGTTAGACGTCTCAATATCGCCGAGCCCCGCGGTAATCCGCTCATCATCCCCTTTGAATAAATCACCGATAAACGGCATCACTACAGGAGCCGCCCCTGCCGAACCGATTCCCTGCAGCACCCGCCCCGCCAAGATAATGGGATAAGGATGCTTGAACGCGGTGGAAGCTATCGCGGCAAGCGCTCCGCCCGCACCGGCTATGAGAAGACAAGGCAGAAGAACCTTTTTTCTTCCGAATTTATCGGACAGATATCCGGCAATCGGAATACAAATAATCGCCACAATCGAATAGACCGTTATAATTAACGATACTTGAAAAGACGATATGGACAGCTTCTTTTCAATCATCGGAAGCACAGGAATCAGCATGGAATTCCCGAGTGTCATCACGAGCGGTACAGAAGCCAGAGCAATGATATTTTTCGTTCCATTTTTCTTCTTACTCAACTTATTCACCCATTCACTATACTTGGTTGTTTCCTGTTTTATTGTGCCTTGCAGAAAATAAAGTATGTACTGAAACGGCAAATAAAAAAACAGACACATGACGCGTCTGTCTTAAAAACGTTTTCTTACAACATGAAAACTGAACTTATCAGCCCGGAAATAATTTAATGAATACAGTACAGGTTCATCATTCTGATTATAGTGGGTTTGCTTCAGCAATAAAAGCGCCGTCTCCGGCTCGCATTCCAAAACCGGTGAAATCGTATCGTGATATCCGATCGGTTCGATATCAGCAACGGCATAGCTGATCACAGATCCGGAGTTTTTTTCCAAAAGATCAAAAATAGACTCCTGTTCATGACAGAAAGAATTCGGCAGAATGTGCATCGGAATCGTATCTAAACAGTAAACGACCGGAGTGCCGCTTGCTGTTCTCACGCGTTCCAAATAAAAAAGCTCCTGCTCAGGCTCAAGCCGGAATCTAGCGATATCTTCATCAGACGGCGTGATGACCTGAGACGACAAAAAAATCGTACCCGGCACCATGTTCGCCTGCTGAATCGTTTTCGTCACGCTGTTGAGCTGTTCAATACCTGAAAGAAACAGCGGTTTTGTATGGACGAAAGTGCCCACACCGTGCCTTCTGATAATCACATGCTCCTCTTCAAGGATACGCAAAGCTTCACGCAGAGTTGCCCGGCTGACACCCATTGATTTTGAAAGCTCAAATTCAGAAGGAAGCTTTTCCTTTTCGGTGTAAATTCCGTTTTGTATATCCTCTTTGATTCGCTCAATCACTTTTAGATACAAGTGACGATTGTCAGCTTTTGTAGACATGTTTCCCCTCCGTAAACCACTTTCATAAATTATTGAACAATTGGGACAACTATATCATGTTTTGATAAAAAAATAAATAGGAATGATTTTGGTGATATCATTTTCAGTGAAAACTCTCTCCTTTTTAAGAAGAGAGCTCATCATATTGTTCCTTAGATAATAGTACTTCCCTCGGTTTGCTTCCTTCATACGGCCCGACGACGCCCCGTTCCTCCATTGCGTCAATCAGACGGGCAGCTCTCGTATATCCGATTCTGAACCGCCTTTGGAGCATGGAGACTGATGCCGTCTGCATGCCGATAATCAAATCGACCGCTTCGTCATAGAGATCATCCGTTACTTCACTGTGTGTTTCCGAAACTTCTTCCGGAATCATCTCTTCTTGGTACTGCGCTTTTTGCTGCGTAATGACATGATCGACGACATGCTCAACCTCTTCATCGGATAAGAATGCCCCTTGCACACGCACCGGCTTATTTGCGCCTACAGGCAGAAACAGCATGTCTCCGCGCCCCAGAAGCTTTTCAGCGCCGCCCATGTCTAAAATTGTCCGTGAATCGGTCTGAGATGAGACACTGAAGGCGATTCTTGACGGGATGTTGGCTTTAATAACACCGGTAATAACGTCGACTGAAGGCCGCTGTGTCGCGATAATCAAATGAATTCCCGCCGCCCGCGCCATCTGTGAAAGTCTCGTAATTGAATCTTCCACGTCGGAAGAAGCGACCATCATCAGATCGGCAAGCTCGTCAACGATGACGACGATGTACGGCAGCTCAGGCTGCTTGACTTCTTCTTCGGCATTTGACCGCTTAATATGATCGTTATAGCCTTCTATATTTCTCGTACCCGTATGGGAGAACAGCTCATAGCGGCGCTCCATCTCATTGACGACCTTTTTCAAAGCCTGCGAGGCCTTTTTCGGATCTGTCACGACCGGCGCAAGCAGATGAGGAATGCCGTTATACACATTCAGCTCAACCATTTTCGGGTCAATCATCATCATCTTCACTTCATGCGGTTTGGCCCTCATCAGAATGCTCGTAATAATACCGTTGACACAGACGCTTTTTCCGCTTCCCGTTGCCCCCGCTACGAGCAGATGGGGCATTTTGTTCAGTTCGGCAAGCACGGCTTCCCCGGAAATATTTCGTCCCAAGCCGATCAGAAGCTTCGCGTCCGGCTTGTCATTGAGCTTGGATTCAAGCACTTCTTTTAACGAAACCATCGCAACTTCAGCATTGGGCACCTCGATGCCGATTGCCGATTTACCCGGAATCGGCGCTTCGATCCGGATATCCTTCGCGGCAAGCGCGAGCGCGAGGTCATCGCTCAGATTCACGATTTTACTGACTTTGACCCCGACGTCCGGATACACCTCATATTTTGTGACCGCCGGACCGAGATGAACCTGCGTCACTTTCGCCTTTACGCCGAAGCTTTGAAAAGTCCGTTCGAGTTTTCTTGCATTCTCGTAAATGTTTTTCTTATCGGTCTGCTGGCCGGTATGTTTCGGGTCAGCCAGTATGTCCAATGAAGGCATTTGATAATCTTTATTTTCAAGCTCTGTAAACGTCATCGGCGGAGCCGCAGCCGTTTCGCCACTGTCTTGAGCGCCGCCGGAAGGCTCATCTTTTGCCGCTTGTGCAGCCTCCTGCGTTTTTTCCGGAATCAGCGGTTCGGAGGGCTCTTCCTGACGGTCTGAAAAGCTTGAAATAATCGGCTCTGAATGGATGATCGGCGAAATGATTTCCTCATCCTCTTCCTCCGGTTCAGGCTCTTCTTTTTTCTTTTGAACCCGTTTTTGTTTTTTGCCCGATTTTGTTTTTGTTTTCGGCGAAGACATATTCGTTCTGACCGTCTTCATATCCTCAAGAAATGCCTGCCATTGACCGCGGATAAACCGGCCGACGGGGCTCGTCCACTTTTTGAGCGTTTCTTGCAGTGAACGGCCCGTTACAAGAATCAGCCCCATTAAGATCAGCACGATCGCCATGATCTGTGAACCCGTTGATGCAAATAAAAAGTGGGAAGCTGCAAACAGTACCGCGCCGATCATGCCGCCGCCCAAATCAGGGGAAGCAGCCTGCTGTTTCATGTCAATCATAAACAGCTCCCACGTGTTGCCGATGACACTTGCCGACCGAATCGACCCGTGATGAGACAGATTTTTAAAGAGCTGCACGTGAGACAGCAGCAATATACTGGCGATAATACAGTACAGCCCTGCCTTTCTTCTCGTTAAAAGGCTTGGACTCTTCTTTTTCCAAAACAGCGAAATTCCGAGAAGGAAGAGCGCAATTAAGCATAAAATAAACCACTCTCCGGCAAAAAAACGGAACAAGTACACAAATGTCTGTCCCACAACGCCGAGCTGCAAAACAGCAATAATCGAGATTGCAACACAGAGCAGTCCGCTTAGTTCGTATTTTAGATTGAGCTTACTCTCTTGTTTCTTTTTAGATTTCCGTTTTTTCTTTGCCACACTCATCACCTTACTGCGTTAAAAAATGTAAAATCATACATCATGAAGAAAAGCAGCCTTTTGCCGGCTGCATTTTTCTGTAGGATTCCCCTATTATAGCATATTTTGCCCCCGAGAAACGGACTGAATGCCGGTTAGATTTTCAGCTTGATTTTTTGTCCCGGAGCGATGTCCGGATTCAAGAAATCCATCGGGTTCGTACTTAAAATCTGTACGACTTCAGCTTCATTTCCCTTCATCTCAACTAGCAGCGGCACGCCGGCGTAATCTACCTGTTCATGCACGCTTTGCTCTATATCCTGACCGTAAACGACTTCTTGGGGCATGACGGTATAAAGGATCATTGAATCATCCTTCCTTCCTCGCCCTTTCGTTCCTCAATCAGCTGGTTCAGCTTTTTTATCGCCTGTCCGACGCCGCCCACGGCATCAATTAATCCGTAATCAGCCGCATCTTTCCCGACTACGTTCGTCCCGATGTCCCTGGTTAAGTTTCCTTTTGAAAACATCAGCTCTTTGAATTTTTCTTCGGAAATATTTGAATGATGGGTCACAAAGTTGACGACCCGCTCCTGCATTTTGTCCAAGTATTCAAATGTTTGCGGAACCCCGATAACCAGACCTGTAAGCCGAACGGGATGAATGGTCATAGTCGCTGTTTCCGCGATAAAACTATGATCACATGACACGGCGATCGGCACACCTATCGAGTGTCCCCCGCCGAGTACGATTGAGACGGTCGGTTTTGATAAGGATGCGAGCATTTCCGCAATCGCAAGCCCCGCTTCCACATCGCCTCCGACGGTGTTTAAGATGATCAGAAGTCCTTCGATTTTCGGATTTTGCTCAATGGCGACGATTTGCGGAATGACGTGTTCATATTTGGTTGTTTTATTTTGCGGCGGGAGCTGGACGTGCCCCTCAATTTGGCCGATGATCGTCAGGCAGTGAATATTGGTATCTTGGGACATTTGCGGCAGAGATGTCTCTCCCAGCTGCTGAATTTTGCTCATAATGCTGTCTTTCGCATCTGATTTTTCGGGCTGCTGTTCTTCGGTGTTTTCCATACGATGATCCATTTTATCTTTCACCCTTTCCGAATGTCTCTTTGTATTATGAACAAAGATGATGATTTCCATCCGGGACATGAACAAAAACAAAGCCGGAGCATCATGCGCTCCGGCTGTGTATACATTATACTTCCATAATGATCGGAATGATCATCGGCTTGCGTTTTGTTTTTTCATAAAGGAATTGATTCAGCGCATCACGCATGGCTTGTTTCAGCGTGGACCATTCTACGGCAGATGTTTCCGTCGCTTCAGTCACGATAGAGCGGACGAGCTCAGTAGCTTGTACAATTAAACCTTCTGATTCTCTGACATATACGAAACCGCGCGTAATGATCTCAGGACCTGATACGAGGTTCTTTTTCTGCTTATCGAGTGAGATCACGACGATGAGAATGCCGTCTTGTGACAATAAGCGGCGGTCTCTCAGCACGATGTTGCCGATGTCGCCGACTCCGAGGCCGTCAATCAACACGTTTCCGTACGTGACTTTATCCCCGATTTTCACATTCTGGCCGCGGAATTCAACGACGTCACCTTTTTCAATCAAGAAAATATCGCTGCGTTTCATGCCGATCTCTTCTGCGATTTTGGAATGCGCTTTTTGCATTCTGAATTCACCGTTAACCGGAATTAAATATTTCGGTTTCAGCAAATTAAGCATGAGTTTCAATTCTTCCTGCGAACCGTGCCCGGACACATGCACGCGTTTTTGGGCGAAAATGACTTGAGCGCCGGCGCGGGCAAGCAGGTTGACGGTTTTGGAATATATCAATTCATGCCCCGGAATCGGTGTTGATGCAATGACAACGGTGTCTCCTTCTTCAATGTTAAGCTGCTTGTGCGCCTGCTTGGCCATCCGCGTAAGAGCGGCCAGCGGCTCACCATGGCTTCCGGCTGTAACAATTGCCACTTCCCGCTTCGGATATTTTTTCACATCCTGCACAGGAATAAACATTTCATCTTCGGCTTCAATATAGCCGAGCTTGCGCCCCAGCTGAAGCACGTTTTGCAGATTTTTTCCGGCGATTGCAAGTTTGCGGCCGTTCTGGACGGCAGCCTGTATCACTTGCTGGATCCGGTTGATATTAGACGCGAATACAGCAATGATGACACGGTTTTCTGAATTGTTCATCGCATCGGAAATTTCACCGCTTACATATGCTTCTGACGGAGTATACCCCGGGCGCTCCGCATTGGCGCTGTCAGAAAGCAGGGCGAGCACGCCGCTGTTTCCGATTTTGGCAATTTCGCCAATATCACATGATTGGTGATAAGCAGGCGTCTGGTCAAATTTAAAGTCTCCCGTGCATACAATAGAGCCAAGTGATGTTTTGAAGCTGACTCCCACTGAATCCGGAATACTGTGAATCGTTTTAAAGAACGATACTTTCGTTGATTCAAATGTAATGACTGATTTAGAGTGAACTTCACGCAAATCAGCTTTTCGATTATGCCCGTACTGCTTGAGTTTTTCTCTCAGTAATGCAAGCGTAAGCTTCGTTCCGTATACCGGCACCGACAGCTTATTCAATAAATAAAAGACGCCCCCGATGTTTTCATCGTGCCCGTGTGTCAGAAAGATGGCCTTCACGCGGTCAGCCCGTTCTACTAAGTAGGAAATATCCGGAATGACGACATCAATACCGAGCATTTCATTTTCAGGGTGCATCAGCCCTGCATCCACTACAAATATGTCTGAGTCAATTTCAATGACATATAGGTTCTTCCCAATTTCTCCGACGCCGCCAAGGGCGATAATTCTGACGTTTTCTGTATTTTTCTTTTTCAAAATCTGTATCCTCCTAGTCTCATACCCGTCCATCATCACTTGTTCCTATTATAACTGATATCAATTTTAGAAAACAAGAAGAAGCGGAAGGTTTAGGGAAAACCAATATGTATACAAAACGGTCAAACTCACGATAAAAATGAGAATGACCGCGTATTTTAACTGTATAAATTTTTTCTTACAGTTCGCTGATGACGCTGCTCAGGCTCAGACGTTCATCTTCATTCAGCGGGATAAGAGGAAGACGCACAGATCCGACATCAAGGCCTTTCAGCTGTAGCGCCGTTTTGACCGGAGCCGGATTAGGCGCTTTAAAGAGCTCCTTCATGATCGGCAGAAGCTTCTGATGAATCAGTGCCGCGGTTGCCGTCTGCCCGTTCGTATAGTTTTTAATCATCTGCTGCATGTCAGAACCTACGATATGGCTGGCCACTGACACGACTCCTCTTCCGCCGACTGCGAGAATAGGAAGCGTTAACCCGTCATCACCTGAATAGACGTAAAAATCTTCCGGTGTTTCGGCAATGATTTTCGTAATGGCATCAAGATCGCCGCTCGCTTCTTTAATCGCAGAGATATTCGGTATCTCCGCAAGTCTGATGGCCGTTTCCGGCGCAAGCGAAGCGACCGTTCTGCCCGGCACGTTGTAAAGCATCACAGGAAGAGACGTTTCTTCAGCTATGGCTTTAAAATGACGGTACATCCCCTCTTGGGAAGGCTTATTATAATATGGCGTGACAAGCATAACGCAATCGACGCCGGCTTCTTCAGCTTTTTTTGTCAGTTTAATGGAGTCTTTCGTATTGTTGCTTCCCGTACCCGCAATAACAGGCACGCGTCCGTTCACTTCTTTGACTGTAAATTCAAAGAGTGCAATTTTTTCTTCCGTTGAAAGTGTCGGAGATTCGCCGGTCGTGCCTGCGACGACTAAAGAATCCGTGCCGTTTTTCAACAAATAGTCTATTAATGTAGACAGTTTTTGAAAGTCTACATTCCCTTTACTGTCAAAGGGGGTAATCATCGCTGTAGATATATTTCCGACATTCATTTTTTTCACCTCATCATGATTCAATCACATTTACTTTGAAAGTTCAAACACTTCATGCAGCGCATTTACGGCCGTTACCATATCTTTTTCATGAACGAGCACCCAGATCGTCGTATGGCTGTCGGCAGATTGCAGAATCGGAATGCCTTTATCAGAAAGTGCGGAGACGATTTTTGACGTGACACCCGGAACACCCATTATCCCGGCGCCGACCGCTGACACTTTCGCACAGCTCTCCGTCACTGTCGGCTCATATCCTAATTCAGCCAAAATGCTGCGCGCGGCTTCCGTTTTACTGCCGGCCACGGTATATACGATTTCACTCGGCGTAATGTTAAAGAAATCTACGCTGATTCCGGCATTTGCCATTGCTTTAAAGACTTCAGTCTGAACGTTGTATTGCCCCATTTTGGCGGGAACCTTAAATTGCGTCACATCTTTCACATGGGCGATCCCCGTGATCAGCCGTTCGAATACATCGCTGCCGATGTTAGACGAATGATGGGACGTCACCAAAGTGCCTTTGTCTTTTGAATAAGTGGAGCGCACGCGGATCGGCACCTTTGCCTGCATGGCGATTTCCACCGCGCGCGGATGAATGACTTTCGCGCCTTGATAGGCAAGGTTGCAGATTTCCGTATATGTGACGTTCGGAAGCGGCTTAGCATTTTCCACGATTCTCGGATCGGCTGTCATAACGCCTTCCACGTCCGTAAAAATGTCGATAAACTCAGCATCTACCGCCGCGCCGAGCGCCGCTGCTGAAGTATCGCTTCCTCCTCTGCCGATCGTCGTCGTGTCGCCTTTTTCAGTCGCTCCCTGAAATCCCGCGACAACGACAGCGTCATGGCTGGCAAGTGCAGCGAAAAGCCGCTCTGTTTTCATTTCTATAATTTTGGCGTCAGTATGCTGGGCATTGGTTAAAAAGCCGGCCTGGGCTCCTGTTAAAGCTGCGGCTTTTATGCCGTTTTCCTTCAGCATGCTGGAAAAAACAACGGACGAAATCGTTTCTCCGCAAGACAGAAGCATATCCTGCTCTCTCGGAGAAATGTCGGACTGGCTGCCGTAAAGGAGCCCGATTAAAGAATCTGTCGCGTACGGGTCTCCTTTTCTTCCCATCGCCGATACGACAACGACAACTTTATAACCTTCACTGATGGCATCTTTAATGTGTGCTAGCGCAAGCTTGCGGCCTTTGTCATCTTTTACGGATGTTCCGCCGAATTTTTGAACAATGATCTTCACTATTTTCACTCCAAATTAGTCTGACGTAACAGAAGAGAGCAGGCAGAGCCTTACTCTCTTCTGTTCGCCTATAGAAAATACGTTTGTTTTATACGAGGTTCAGTTTTTGCAGGCTTTCCGCGATTTGGACTGAGTTCCAAGCGGCGCCTTTTAACAGGTTATCAGAAACAACCCACAAATGAAAACCGTTTGCTCTGTCCAAATCTTTACGGATTCTTCCTACAAATACATCGCGTTTGCCGACGCAATCAGCAGGCATCGGGTAAAGCTGCTCCGCCGGATCATCCTGAAGCGTAACACCCGGAGCTTCTTTTAAAAGCTGTTTAATATCTTCAACGGTTGCGTCATCACGGTCAAGCTCAATGTAAACAGATTCTGAGTGCCCTGTTTCAATCGGCAGTCTGACACATGTCGCAGCCACTTCCAGCTTCGGCATATGCATGATTTTTTTCGTTTCATTAATCATTTTCATTTCCTCAAACGTATAGCCGTTATCTTGGAATTTATCAATTTGCGGAATGGCGTTAAATGCGATTTGATAATGCTTTTTGTCGCCTTTAACCGGCATAATGGACGGTTCTGCGGGTTCATTGTTTAAAATCGCCTTTGTCTGGCTGTACAATTCCTTCGCCGCTTCATTGCCGGCCCCGGACACAGCTTGGTAAGTAGATACAATGACTTTTTTCAATCCGTACGCTTTGCGGATCGGTTCAAGCGCAGCCACCATCTGAATCGTTGAACAGTTAGGGTTGGCGATAATGCCGTTATGTTTGTGCAGATCACCTTCGTTCACCTCAGGCACCACGAGCGGTGTATTTTCGTCCATACGGAATGCGCTGGTATTGTCAATCACAATGGCTCCCCGTTTTACAGCCTCAGGCGCCAAGCTTTGTGATACGCTTCCGCCGGCGCTGAATAACGCGATATGAACGCCTTCGAAGCTTTCAGGAACAGCTTCCTGCACTGTATATTCTTCGCCTTTAAACGTTACTTTCGTACCAGCAGAACGCTTTGAGGATAGTAGTGTGAGTGTTTCGATTTCAAAGTTTCTGTCTTCCAGTGTTTTCAGCATTTGCTGTCCTACGGCTCCCGTCGCTCCGACAACTGCTACGTGTAATCCTCTTCCCATCTGTAAAACTCCTTCCGCCAATTAAGCATCATTTGTTGAATTGACTTTGCATTTTACGTTTTATTTTACCATAGAATAGTCACGGATTGATCGAATTTTTTTATTCCGGAATGATTTTCTGTCATCATGATTTTTTATTCATGGTGGTGTACGAGCACCGGCTGAACCTGCTGGTGCAAAAGAGCTTTTTCTACCGTAATCGGAAGGAGATCCATTCTGGCGACGAGCGATGTCGGTTTTTTCACGTGGTCGTCCTGGCCGAACGGGATGAAATATATGTTTTTTGCGGACATCAGCCTCATTAAGTTCGTTCCGTTTAAACCGAGTCCGTCGTTTGTCGAAATTCCGAGCACGACCGGGCGGCCGTTGCGGATCGTGGCTTTCGCAGCCATAAGGACGGGGCTGTCAGTCATCGCATTTGCGAGTTTGCTCATTGAATTTCCGGTTAAAGGGGCGATGACCATGCAGTCGAGCGGAAGTTTCGGCCCGAGAGGCTCCGCTTTTACGATGGAATCAATCGCCTCAAAGCCTGTTGCTTCTTCAATTTTTCTGACCCAATCTCCCCCCTCCCCAAAGCGGGTATCGGTCGATTGAACGGTTGATGTCACGACCGGCCGGACTTCAGCTCCTTGACTGATAAGCGCCTCTATTTGCGGAAAAACTTCCTCATATGTGCAATGCGAGCCGGTTAATCCGAATCCGATTCTTTTCCCTTTCAGAGACATGGTTATTTCCCCTCTTTCTTTAAGTCTGCCAAAAGCTTGCTCAATACGTTCGCAATAATCTGTCCGGCTGTTTTCGGGGCCACAATTCCCGGAAGACCCGGAGCAAGCAGCGCTTTAATGCCTTGTTTTTCAGCATATTTGAAATCCGTTCCGCCCGGGCGGGATGCTAAATCCAAAATCAAGGTCTTCGGCGTCATGCGCGATAAAACGCTTTGATTCAGAATCAAGCTCGGTACGGTGTTAATGCAGATATCAATATCATTTACATGTTCAGTAAGCTCTTCAAGCTGAAAAGGAGAAAGCCCCATTTCCATTATACGGGCCAAATGAGCCGAACTCCGCGCGCCCACTTTTACCTTCGCCCCTAACGCCGCAAACGTCCGGGCGATCGTCATACCGGTGCGCCCCATGCCGAGAACGGCGACATTTGATCCGTGAATGGTATAATCCGTATGCTGAATCGCCATCATGATTGTTCCTTCAACAGTGGGAATCGAGTTGAATATCGCGATATCGTCCCGTTCAAATAATTTCACAAGTTTGCGGCCGGCTTCGCTGGCGATCCCCTCAAGATACGCGTTGGAGATGCCTGAATAAATGACGCAATGCTCCGGTGTCCGCTCAAGATAGCTCTGCTTTAATACCACTTCTTCATTTGAAAAAACCGTGGAAACAACGCCTTCTCCGGTCGTTGCCGATACGGGCAGGATGATACTGTCTATTTTTTGAAAGGGAATCTCATCAATTTTGCATTTGACGGTTCCTGTAAAACCGTCATCCAATTGGTCAAACCCTGCAAGATAAATATCGGCATGCTGTTCTGTCAGCTTTCTTATAATCTCAAGCTGTCTTGCGTCACCGCCAATGATCGCAATTGTCAATCCGGTTAACATCTGAAACGTTCACCTTCTTTACAGTTACTGGATCTTTTAAGTGTCATCCTCCTCTTCATCGTATGTGCAAAGAGAAAGGGCGGTGAATGTACAGCGTTCTTTTTCATGAAAAAAGCACCGGCTGTATGAGCCGGTGCTTGCAAAAAAAGAATAAGATCTACTCTTCGGGAGGCGTGATCTCCCCCGGAACGTCTAAAATGATCATGTCTGACCCGATTTTTTGGATATGGTTCCAGGGGACGCGGATGTCGTGGCCTTGTTTTCGCAATCCGAACCATTTTACCGTCGGTATCAACAGCGCGGTAATTTGTCCGTCCTGTTCATTAATTTCCAAATCGGTCTGGCCGAGCACGCCGAGCCGCTCTGCCCGTTTAATGTCTACAATTTCTTTACCTGACAGTTCACTGAGCCTCATGATAGCCACCCCCTTGTACTATATGACCCGGAGCAAAAAAAAATGCCTGCCCCGTATAGAGGCAGACTGCTTTTCCGATTAAGACGAGGCCGGCATATTGCCGGTCGGGCTGATGAGCGATAGTGCGTAATCATCCGTAAATAAGCGGCGGCTGAGGCCGTTGACGCTTTCCAGGCTGACCGCATTTAATTCAGTGATAATTTCATCCATGGTCTTATGCTTTCCGAGCAGGAGTTCGTTTTTCCCGTTCCGGCTCATTTTGCTGTTTGTGCTCTCTAAGCTGAGCATTAAGCTCCCCTTCATTTGCTCTTTGCTGTTTTCCAGCTCTTTCGGGGTGATACCGTCACGTTTTAGAACCGATAACGTTTCCTGAATAGTTTCAGACAGAAGTCCGAGCTGATTCGCGCCGGTGCCTCCGTAAATCGTCAGCATACCGCTGTCTTCATAGGAACTGTGATAGCTGTATACAGAATAGGCCAGTCCTTTATCTTCGCGCACATCCTGGAAAAGACGGCTGCTCATGCTTCCGCCCAGCACATTGTTTAAGACGATCAAATCGTAAATGTCCGGATCTCCGACTTTCAGGCCTTTGAAACCGAGACAGAGATGCGCCTGTTCGGTGTCTTTTTTTCTGGTCAGCTTTTCATAATGAAACTCAGGCTCGCTGATGCCGCTTGCTTTGCCCTTCGCTTCGTATGTACCGAACCATTTCTCCACGTCTTTAATGAATTGTTCCGTTACATTTCCGGCGACAGAAATGACGACGCGGTCCGGCGTGTAAAAGTCATCCATATGCTGTCTGAGAGAATCGCCGTTAAATGACGAAAGCGTTTCCTCCGTCCCGAGAATCGGGTAGCCGAGCGAATGATTGCCGTATGTCGCTTTGCTCAGCAGATCGTGGACAATATCATCCGGCGCGTCTTCATACATTTTGATTTCTTCATATACGACGTTCTTTTCTTTTTTGAGCTCATCTTCGTCAAAAGCAGAATGAAAGAACATATCAGCCAGCACATCAAGTGCGTAGTTTGCATGCTCATCCAGCACTTTGGCGTAATAGCACGTATATTCTTTTGAAGTGAAGGCATTCACTTGGCCGCCTATCCGATCAAAGGATTCTGCGATTTCACGTGCGGACCTGGTATTTGTTCCTTTAAAAAACATATGCTCAAGAAAGTGCGAAATACCGTTTGTATCCGGCGTTTCATGACGTGATCCCGTCCCGATCCATACGCCGATTGCCACAGACCGCACCGTTGGATTATTTTCAAGCACAACTCTTACACCGTTTTGGCATGTATAGCGTTTTATCAAGTCTGTTCCTCCTATTCAAAGACAGGCAACTGCCGCCTGCTACTTCATCAGCCTGTTTTCATCCATTAAGTCAGACACTGAGCCGAGCGCGTAGCCTTTTTCTTTGATTTTTGCAATCAGTGTATCCAGGCTTTTCGCAGTCGGATCAGTCGGATGCATTAAAATCATGGCTCCGTTATGTATTTTGCTCAACACCCTTGTTTGTAAAACAGCCGGAGACGGTTTTTGCCAGTCAATGGTGTCCACGGTCCACATGATGGTGCCCATTCCTTTTTCCGCCGCAAGATCGACCACAGCTTTTCTGAAGCTGCCGCTTGGCGGCGCAAACCATTTCGGCTTTATGCCGAGCGTCTCGCTGATTTGTGCATTGGTTTTGTCAAGCTGTTCGGAAATGCTTCCTGAAGTCAGTTTGCTCATATCAGGGTGATTGTATGAATGATTTCCGATTTCATGTCCGTCTGCCGCTATTTTTTTCCCCAGCTCCTGATTGTTTTTCAGCCATTTCCCTTCAAGAAAGAAAGTTGCTTTGACCTGGTGCTGCTTCAGAATAGGCAGCATTTGCTCCACGTATTCATTTCCCCAGGCGACATTTATCAGGAAAGCGACCATCGGTTTGTCGGGATTTCCTTTATAAATGGGTTCGGGCGCGAGAGAATCAAGATGGACTTTCGGTTTTACCTGCTCATAGACAAGGCCGTCTTCGTGAAATTCTCCGTCCTTTTTCATTTGTTTATAGGATTTTTCCACATTGACTTTTAAACCGTTATATCCCGGTATACTCTTCCATATTTTATCAATCCGCGCGTCTTGCGGCTTCACTTCATACTCTGACGCTTTTTGCAGTAATTCTTCATAGAGCGGATCTTTTGATGCTGACACAGTTACAGCGTCTTTTTTCATTGCGTCTATGTAATCAACTGTATACGGATTTTTTAACATTTCAAACGAAACAAAAAAAAGAAATAAAAAAACGGCAAACGGCACGAATTTTTTCAACATGTCCTTCCCCCCTCCTCACACATTATGTATGAGGAGGACAAGGTAGAACCCGTCTGTTGTCTTTCTCAAAATAAAGAAGCCGGGTCTCCCAGGCTCCTTGTTAGGTTTTCATTTAAGATTGTTGTTGTTCCTGTTCTTTTTCTTTCTCTTCGCGCAGCACTGCTTTACGCGACAGATTCACTCGTCCCTGTTTGTCAATTTCAGTTACCTTCACAAGGATTTCGTCACCGATTTTCACAACATCCTCAACCTTGCCGACCCGTTCGAGCGCTAGTTCAGAGATGTGAACGAGACCGTCTTTTCCGCTGAAGATTTCAACGAAAGCGCCGAATTTCTCAATCCGTTTGACTTTACCGAGGTAAAGCTGGCCGACTTCGACTTCTCTGACAAGATCTTCGATGATTTTTTTCGCTTTTTGGTTGCTGCTTTCATCAGTAGAAGAAATAAAGATGGTGCCGTCTTGTTCAATGTCAATTTTAACACCGGTATCTTCAATGATTTTGTTGATTTGTTTACCGCTCGGTCCGATAACATCACGGATTTTATCCGGATTAATGTTCATCGTTAAAATTTTCGGCGCATATTGAGAAAGTTCTTTTCTTGATTCACCAAGCGTGCTGAGCATGCTGTTCAAGATTTCCATTCTTCCTTTTTTCGCCTGCTGAAGCGCTTCTTCAAGAATTTCTCTTGAAAGGCCTTCAATTTTAATGTCCATTTGCAGCGCTGTCACGCCTTTTTCCGTGCCGGCTACTTTAAAGTCCATGTCACCGAGGGCGTCTTCCATCCCTTGAATATCCGTTAATACCGTATAGTACTCGCCTGATTTCACAAGTCCCATCGCGATACCCGCAACAGGGGCTTTAATCGGAACACCTGCGTCCATCATGGCAAGCGTGCTCGCGCAAATGCTGGCCTGTGAAGTGGAACCGTTTGATTCAAGCACTTCGGATACGAGGCGGACCGTATACGGGAAGTCTTTTTCATTCGGAATGACCGGCTCAAGCGCACGCTCTCCAAGAGCACCGTGACCGATCTCACGGCGTCCCGGTCCGCGCATCGGGCCTGTCTCCCCTACGCTGAACTGCGGGAAGTTATAATGATGCATAAAGCGTTTTGATTCTTCCACGCCTAAACCGTCAAGAATCTGAACGTCCCCAAGGGCGCCTAATGTACATACGCTGAGCGCCTGCGTCTGTCCTCTCGTAAACAGCCCGGAGCCGTGCGTTCTCGGCAGAAGGCCGACTTCTGAAGAAAGCGGACGGATCTGATCAACGCCGCGGCCGTCCGGACGGACTTTTTCTTCTGTGATCAAACGGCGCACTTCGTTTTTCACAAGTTTAGACAGTGTCTGTTTCACTTTTTTAATCGTATCTTCATCATGCTCTTCTTCTTCGAATTTCGCGACAACTGCATTTTTCACTTCATTAATCGCGTCTTCGCGAGCATGTTTTTCGTGAACCTGAATGGCGCTGAGAAGATCCGGCTCCGCAAGGCTTTTTACTTTTTCGCTGAGCTCTTCGTCAATTTCATACAGTTGGATTTCTGTTTTCTCTTTGCCGACTGCTGCGACGATTTCTTCTTGGAATGCGATCAGGCGCTTAATTTCTTCGTGACCGAACATAATCGCCTCAAGCATGATTTCTTCAGGTACTTCATCCGCTCCGGCTTCCACCATGTTGATGGCGTCTTTTGTGCCTGCAACGATGAGGTTGATATCACTTTTTTCAAGCTGGTCAACCGTCGGATTGATGACGAATTTCCCGTCAATGCGGCCTACCGTCACACCCGCGATCGGGCCTTCAAACGGGATATCGGAAACGCAAAGAGCGAGTGATGAACCGAACATTGCAGCCATTTCAGATGAGCAGTCCTGATCAACACTCATGACAATGCTGATGACCTGTACTTCGTTACGGAATCCGTCTGCGAAAAGCGGGCGGATCGGACGGTCGATCAGACGGCTGGCTAAAACGGCCTTTTCACTTGGACGGCCTTCTCTTTTAATAAAACCGCCCGGAATTTTACCTACTGCGTATAATCTTTCTTCATAGTTAACGGTAAGCGGGAAAAAATCTAGCGGTTTCGGTTCTTTTGATGCGGTTGCTGTGCTGAGCACTGCAGTATCGCCGTAGCGGACCATGACAGCGCCGTTTGCCTGTTTGGCAAGCTGGCCGGCTTCTACTGTAAGCTGTCTGCCGGCCCAATCTATGGTAAAGACATGTTTCTCTTGTCCCATTCGATTACGAGCTCCTCTCTTAATGTGTGAAATAATCAATTACTCCTATTATGAACGAAATGAATTGAACATATCAATGTCAAAGTAGTATGTAAAAGGATTTCATTGTTTTTTTATCATTATTTTTTTCGCTTTAATACGATAAAAAAGCGGGAATCCTCCCGCTTTTTACGATTATCGACGTAAGCCTAGTTTGTTAATTAACTCACGGTAACGAGTTACGTCTTTATTACGCAGATACGTAAGAAGATTACGACGTTTACCTACCATTTTAAGAAGACCGCGACGTGAGTGGTGATCTTTCTTGTGAGTACGCAAATGCTCGTTCAAGTTGTTAATTGAGTCTGTTAGGATAGCGATCTGAACTTCTGGAGATCCAGTATCAGATTCGTGTGTTTTGAACTCACTGATGAGTTGATTTTTACGCTCTTGAGTAATTGCCATCCTGTTTCACCTCCATATCATAATTAGCCCCAGTTACCTAGCAACCGTCGGTGACTTCGGATTGCCAAGCAATGGTTTTAAGACTACGAAACATATGATACTAAAAATCGCGCCCATATGCAAATCTTTTAGAAGAAAATTTGTGTACTTTTGATGTTTTTTCCGTTATTTGCTGAAAAAACGGATCGCTTCTTGTTTGTCTTTCCCGATCTGAGCCGTCAGTTCTTCGATGCCGTTAAATTTCCGTTCGCTTCGGATTCGTTTGTACCACTCGATTTTAACGTCTTCTCCGTATACATCCTGCTGAAAATTAAACAAATGAACTTCAATTGACGGCTGATCGGGACGCTTTTCATAAAAGGTCGGTTTGTAGCCGATGTTGCAGACGCCTTCATACACCTCGCCTTTTATTTCGGCTTTCACTGCATACACGCCTGTCGGCGGCACGATATAGCTGTTGTGCAGGCCGACATTCGCGGTCGGAAAACCGATGGTGCGGCCTCTTTTGTCTCCGTGAATCACAGTGCCCCGGATAAAATACGGCTGGCCGAGAAGAGTGTGCGCAAGTTCAACGTCACCATCCTGCAGCGCTGACCGGATATAAGTGGAGCTGATCTTTCTGTCCTGCTCGGTCTGTTTCTCGACAGTCGTGCATCCGGCCTTGCCGTTTAAATCGTCCGGCAGCGTCTCCATCGTGCCTTTTCCGTATTTTCCGTACGTAAAATCGAAGCCTCCCACAGCGTGCCGCGCGTTTAACCCTAAAATATACTCCTCGGCAAACTGTTTTGGAGACAGAGACGCAAACGCTTCATCAAACTTTACGACATACAGCACATCAGCGCCTAAACGCCCGATCTGGCTGATTTTATCTTCAAGCGGCGTAATCAGATCCTTTGGCTCTTTGTCCCTGCCCAACACATGGGAAGGGTGGGGATGAAACGTCATAACGGCCAGCGACAGGCCTTTTTCTTCGGCAATTTGTCTGGCTGTTCCGATTACTTTCCGGTGTCCCAAATGAACGCCGTCAAAGTAGCCGAGCGCCATGACAGACGCCGGCTGCTCTTCTTTTTGTAAATGATGCGGATGAGAAATATGTATCGTCTTCACAGAACGGTCACCTTTTTTCTTATTGTTCGCTTTTTTGCATGAGCACTTTAGCCGGTTTCAGCAGTCCTTTTTTTGAAGGATGCGGCATATAAATGGCCACACATTCTCCGTCTTCAGTACAGACCGCTATACGGGCGTCAGCTGTCATTGCAGAAAATTCCGCCGGGATGTCAAACACTGACCCGTTTTCAGCTTTCTTAGCTAATGTATCACTTATGACCCATTTCGGCAAATGATTGAGCGCTCTTTCAATCGGCACGGCATGCTCTGCAACCATGCCGTCTGAAACCTGCTGTTCAAGTTCCTCAAACGTGAAACACTCATCAAGGCTGAAATCGCCGGAAGCGGTGCGGATGAGATGCGACATATGCGCGGGATAGCCGAGTTTTTCACCGATTGTCACCGCCAATGTTCTCACGTAAGTGCCCTTTGAGCACGTGACTGTAAAGCGGAATGATGCTGTGTCTTCTTTATAAGTGACAGGGGAAGTGAGCGCGATATCTTCAATCGTGATATTCCGCTTCGGCCGCTCCACTTCAATACCCGCCCTGGCGTATTCATAGAGCTTTTTCCCGTTGACCTTTACAGCGGAATACATCGGCGGCACTTGCTCCTGCGGTCCCTTCAGTTCGTCTAAAACGGCTTTGATATCCGCTTCTTTCAGCGGCTCCTTGACAGGTTTTACGCTGACCGTTTCTCCAGTCTGGTCTTCGGTCGATGTGGAGAAGCCGAGAGTGATCTCAGCATCGTACGTTTTTGACTTGTCGGTGACGTACTCAACAATCTTTGTGGCCCGTCCGACACAGATCGGCAGTACGCCTGACACTTCCGGATCAAGCGTTCCCGTATGTCCGACTTTCTTTGTTTTTAACAGTTTTCTTATTTTCATTACACAGTCGTGAGAAGTCATGCCGACCGGTTTATGTAAAGGGAGAACTCCGTTAACCATCTGTCTTTCGCTCCTTTGTTATCAATTGTATCCCGTAAAACGCAGAAAAGAGGACAGACGACACTCGCCCATCCTCTTTCCTTGTTATTCAGACGGTTTATCTGAATGCAGTTCGTGAATCAATGTTTCAATACGGTTGCCGTACTCAATTGATTCATCAAATTCAAATTCAAGCTCAGGCGTTTTGCGGAGTCTGATTCGGCTGCCGATTTCGGAACGGATAAATCCTTTCGCTTTCTCAAGCCCTTTCAGCGCCTCCTCTTTCTTTTTCTCTCCGCCGAGAACGGAGATATACACCTTCGCTATTTGTAAATCACCTGAAACACGTACGTCTGTTACAGTGAGAAATCCGATTCTCGGGTCTTTCAGCTTTCGGCTGATAATATCCCCGAGCTCTTTTTTCATCTGCTCGCCGACACGGTTTGCTCTCATACTCAATTCAATCACCTCTAAGTTAAAACCACTCTGTTCTAGTGATCGTCCGTTCTATTTCGGGAAAGGAGTCAATAAACGCGAGTACACGCTGGATCTCCTTTTCCGCCTGAACGTGAGAGGAGGAGACGACGGCGATTCCGAAGCTGGTCCGCTGCCAAGTGTCCTGATAGCCGATTTCTGCAACCGACACGTTAAACTTATTCTGAACCCTCGTTATAATCCGCTTCAGAACGGCTCGTTTCTCCTTTAATGATCCCGCATCATAAATGATGCATTCACATTCCGCAAATCCGATCACTTTCTTTCGATTTCCTGCATGACATACGCTTCAATGATGTCGCCTTCGCGAATGTCATTGTATTTCTTAATTGTAATACCACATTCATATCCTTGTGAAACTTCTTTCACATCATCTTTGAAGCGTTTCAGAACGTCTACTTCCCCTTCGAAGATGACCACGCCGTCACGGATCAGGCGGAGTCCGCTGTCACGTGTAATGTGGCCGTCTGTTACATATCCGCCGGCAATCGTGCCGATTTTCGACACTTTGAATGTTTGGCGCACTTCAACCTGACCGATGACTTTTTCTTCGTATTCAGGATCAAGCATTCCTTTCATCGCCGCTTCAATTTCTTCGATGACTTTGTAAATGATACGGTGAAGACGGATATCTACATTTTCAGCTTCAGCCGTGCTCTTAGCATTTCCGTCTGGGCGCACATTAAACCCGATAACAATTGCATTTGAAGCAGATGCGAGAATGATGTCTGATTCCGTAATCGCACCGACGCCTGTGTGAATGATTTTCACTTTTACGCCTTCTACTTCAATTTTTTGAAGAGCGGCTGTTAACGCTTCGGCTGAACCTTGAACGTCAGCTTTTACGATTAAATTGATGTCTTTGACATCGCCTTGTTTAATTTGTTCAAACAGATCATCGAGGCTCAGCTTCGCTTTGTCGCTGCGCTGTTCTTCCAGTTGCTTGGAAGCGCGTGCTTCACCGACAGAACGGGCTGTTTTTTCGTCTTTAAAGACGAGGAATTGATCGCCAGCCTGCGGTACGTCGTTTAAGCCAGTAATTTCTACAGGTGTGGACGGTCCGGCTGTTTTCACGCGGCGGCCGAGATCATTGACCATGGCCCGCACGCGGCCGAATGTATTTCCGACAACGATCGGATCTCCGACATTCAATGTTCCCGTTTGAACGAGAAGTGTCGCGACAGATCCTCTTCCTTTATCGAGCTCAGCTTCAATAACCGTTCCTTTTGCCTGACGGTTCGGATTGGCTTTCAGCTCTTCCACTTCACTGACAAGCAGAATCATTTCGACAAGCTCGTCAATTCCCTTGCCTGTAAGAGCGGACAGAGGAACGAAAATCGTTTCTCCTCCCCATGCTTCAGGAACGAGTCCGTATTCAGTCAGCTCCTGCATGACACGGTCAGGGTTCGCGCTTTCTTTATCCACTTTATTCACGGCAACGATAATCGGAACCTCAGCCGCTTTCGCATGGTTGATGGCTTCGACTGTCTGCGGCATAACGCCGTCATCAGCCGCTACAACTAAAATGGTAATATCAGTTACTTCCGCACCGCGCGCACGCATTGTTGTGAACGCCGCGTGTCCCGGAGTATCTAAGAACGTGATTTTTTTGCCGTTTTCTTCGATCTGGTAAGCCCCGATATGCTGGGTGATTCCGCCGGCTTCACCTTCAACAACTTTTGTTTTTCTGATGCTGTCAAGGAGGGTCGTTTTCCCGTGGTCAACGTGGCCCATGATCGTCACGACAGGCGGACGGATTTGAAGATCTTCTTCTTTGTCAGCCTCTTCATATTTTTCAAGCTCAGTTTCTTCAAGCACAATCACTTCTTCTGTTTCTACACCGTATTCAGATGCGATCAGTTCGATTGTGTCTTTGTCAAGCTCCTGGTTAATGGTAGCCATTACGCCCAGAAGCATCAGTTTTTTAATGAGTTCAGACGGCTCTTTGCCCAGTTCCTCGGCTAAAGCTCCGACTGTTAAAGAGCCGGAAAACGTAATTTTCTCAGGAAGCTCTTTTTTCGGCTTCAGCGGTTTTTGCTGATACTGATTTTTGTTGTTATGATTGCGTTTGTTTTTGTTTTTGTTGTTGTTGTTATTCTTCTTGTTTTTGTTAAATTGATTATTCTGCACGTCATTCTTCTTTCCGTCTCGAATTTTGTTTGGTTGATTCCCAGCAGGCTGCTGATTAATCCCTTGCGGCTTGTTTTTGTTCGTTTCCGCAGGCTTCTGAGATGTAACGCCGGCGCCGCCTTTTTTAAATTTCGCATCAAGCTGCTTAATGGTCTTTTCTTCAAGCATTGCCATATGGTTATTTACTACTATATCCATGTTTTTCAGCGCAGTCAAAATTTCCTTGCTTGAAACATTGATGGCTTTTGCATATTCGTAAACTCTCATTTTAGCCATTCGTTCACCCCCAAAAATATTAATCGAGCAAGCTGATCAGCTTATTCGCAAAACCTTGGTCAGTGACGGCGACAACGACACGTGATTCCTTGCCGATAGAGCGGCCGAGATCAGCGCGGCTTTCGACTTTTTTATAAGGCACTTTATAATAATTGCATTTATCGGATACTTTTTTTGCAGTATTCGCAGATGCATCTTCTGTCAGCAGAACAAGTTTTGCACGCGCATTTCTAATTTCTTTTATAACCAAGTCCTCGCCCGACACGACCTTACGAGCTCGATTGGCCAGACCCAGCAAGGGAAACCATTCCATTCCAGACATGTTATTTTTTCACCTTTTCCGCCAGTTCCAGCAATTCTTCGAAAATCTGGTCATCGATTTGTGATTGAAATTGATTTTGCAATGTGTTTTTCTTTTTCGCAGCTAAGATGCATTCTTTCTCAAGGGTGATATAGGCACCCCGTCCGTTCTTCTTTCCCGTCGGATCGACTGAAATCTCTCCTTCTTTAGAACGGACAATTCGGATCAGTTCCTTTTTAGGCTTCATTTCCCCCGTTACCACGCATTTGCGCAGAGGAATTTTTTTTCGCTTATTCACCTAAAGTCACCTCTTATTCATCCGATTCGGCTGTTTCAGGCTCCATAAAGAGCGGCTCTAAATCGTCATCTTCTTCATGCTCTCTCGGATAGATGCCAAGGTCTCTTGCATCCGTTTCACTTTTGATATCGATTTTCCAGCCTGTCAGTTTCGCAGCTAAGCGGGCGTTTTGCCCTCTTTTTCCGATTGCCAGAGAAAGCTGGTAATCAGGAACGATGACAGTCGTGGCTTTTTCTTCTTCGCTGACGATGACATCCAGCACTTTAGACGGGCTGAGCGCATTGGCAACAAATTCAACCGGATCATCAGACCAGTTGACGATATCAATTTTTTCGCCTTTCAGTTCATTGACGATCGCCTGCACGCGCTGGCCTTTAGGACCGACGCATGAACCGACCGGATCAACGTCAGGATCATCAGTGCGGACGGAGATTTTAGAGCGGTCGCCCGCTTCTCTGGCAACGGATTTCAGTTCGACCGTTCCGTCATAAATTTCCGGCACTTCGATTTCAAAAAGACGCTTCAACAGACCAGGATGCGTTCTTGATACATAGATCTGCGGCCCTTTTGTCGTTTTTTCGACCTTTGTGATAAATACTTTAATCCGATCGTGCGGTTTATAGCTCTCATTCGGCATTTGTTCATTGACGGGCAGCAGCGCTTCAATCTTGCCGAGAGACACGTAAATAAACTTGCTGTCTAAGCGCTGTACAATTCCCGTCATGATGTCTTCTTCACGATCGATAAATTCTGAGTAAATCACGCCGCGCTCAGCTTCACGGACACGCTGCGTCACCACTTGTTTCGCCGTCTGCGCAGCAATGCGGCCGAAGTCTTTCGGCGTTACTTCTATTTCAACGACATCTCCGACAAGGTAGTTCGGATGGATGTGCTGGGCGTCGTCAAGCGAGATTTCAAGTCTTGAATCGTATACCTCGTCTACGACATCCTTTCTTGCGAACACGCGGATCGTGCCCGTCTCACGGTTCAGATCGACCCGTACGTTTTGCGCCTGATTAAAATTTCGCTTATACGCGGAAATTAAGGCAGCTTCAATTGCTTCGATGATAATGTCTTTACTGATGCCTTTTTCTTTTTCAAGAATAGTGAGAGCATCTAATAGTTCACTGCTCATGTTAGCGGTCTCCCCCCTTAAACACTAATACTTCATTCATTAAAATGTTACAGCTAATCTTGCGTTAGCTATTTTTTCATACGGAATATTGACCCGTTTCTTTCTTGTTTTGACCGTCATCTCTATTGTAACAGTTTGTCCATCGAATTCAGCCAATTTGCCTTCAAACACTTTTAAACCGTCAATCGGTTCGTACGTTTTCATGTACACATTTTTGCCCAGTGATTTTTCGAAGTCGGCTTTTTTCTTTAATGGACGCTCGGCTCCAGGAGAAGATACTTCAAGAAAGTAGTTCTGGGTGATCGGATCGGCCTCATCCAGCTTTTCGCTTAACGCTTCGCTGACTTTGGCGCACTCCTCAATATCAACACCGTTCTCGGAATCAATAAACACGCGAAGGAACCAGTTTTGACCCTCTTTGACAAATTCAATGTCTACGAGTTCAAGCTGAAGGTCATCCAGTATGGGCTGAGCCATTTCTTGAACGGTATCAGTCACTTTTTTGCTCATGTTTTTCCTCCTTGTGCTGTCGATATCATATCAGCCGTTCCTCTGCATAAAAACCCTGCTTCAAAAGAGCAGGGGCATTGAGAAAACGATGGACATGTCGAGGCAAAATTGCCTGTTCAATACAAAAGAGCGGGTTTCCCCACTCTTTGCCTCGGTAATCGTTAGCATTTCCAATAAAACTATACCATAACCATATATTTAATGCAAATCAAACTCCGCTCGGAGGCTGTGCACAAAGCTTAAAACAGAGACAGCTGATTTTGGTCCGGAAGCGACTCAAGACAGCCGTGACGGTCTAAATACTCTAAAATGGTTTTTGACACTTTTCCGCGTTTTTGAAGATCCTCTTTTGAAAGGAACTCCCCTTCCTTCCGCGCTTTCACAATATTGAGAGCGGCGTTGGTTCCGAGTCCCGGAATTGAGTTGAACGGCGGGATGAGACTGTTGCCGTCAATGATAAATTCCGAAGCGCTCGAACGGTATAGATCGACCTTCTGGAAGGAATAGCCGCGCTCACACATTTCAAGCGCAAGCTCTAACACGGTAAGGAGGTTTTTCTCCTTCGGCGAAGCATCAAGCCCTTTAGAGCTGATATCATCCATCACCGCTCTGATGGCAGTCGAGCCTTTAATCATTGTATCAATGTCAAAGTCATCTGCGCGGACGGTAAAATACGCAGCATAATATAAAAGCGCGTGATGCACTTTAAAGTATGCAATCCGCACCGCCATCAGCACGTATGCGGCGGCGTGGGCTTTCGGGAACATGTATTTGATTTTTTTGCATGAATCAATATACCAGTTCGGCACATTGTTCTTTTTCATTTCTTCTTCCCATTCCGGCGTCAGGCCTTTGCCTTTACGGACGAATTCCATGATTTTAAAGGCCAGTGAAGGCTCAAGGCCCTGATAGATCAAGTAAACCATAATGTCATCACGGCAGCCGATCACTTCGCTAAGTTCACACGTATTGTTGTGTATCAGTTCCTGCGCATTGCCGAGCCATACGTCCGTTCCGTGAGAAAGCCCGGAAATCTGGACAAGCTCGGAGAACGTCGTCGGCTTCGTATCCTCAAGCATCTGCCGCACAAATCGCGTCCCGAATTCAGGAATGCCGAGCGTCCCCGTTTTACAGCCGATCTGCTCTTCAGTGACGCCGAGCGATTCTGTGCCTTGGAAAATCTTCATAACTTCCGGATCATCTGTCGGAATCGTCTTCGGATCAATTCCGCTTAAATCCTGGAGCATCCGGATGACGGTCGGATCATCGTGCCCCAATATATCAAGCTTCAGCAGGTTGTCATGAATGGAGTGGAAGTCAAAATGAGTCGTTTTCCATTCAGACCCCGTCGCATCTGCCGGGAATTGTATCGGTGAAAAATCGTAAATATCCATGTAATCCGGGACAACGATAATCCCCCCCGGGTGCTGGCCGGTCGTTCTCTTAACGCCGGTGCAGCCTTGCACCAGACGGTCGATCTCCGCGCCGCGCATGTGTAGGTTGTGATCGCCCGCATAGCCTTTCACATATCCGTAAGCCGTCTTTTCCGCGACGGTGCCGATCGTTCCCGCGCGATACACGTTATCTTCACCGAACAATACTTTCGTGTAGTTATGGGCATGCGGCTGATACTCACCTGAGAAGTTCAAGTCGATATCGGGTACTTTGTCACCTTTAAAGCCTAAGAACGTTTCAAACGGGATATCATGTCCGTCCTTTTTCAAAGGTGTACCGCAAGACGGGCAGCTTTTATCCGGAAGGTCAAAACCGGAACCGACTGATCCGTCATTAAAGAATTCGGAATATCGGCAGCTCGGGCACACGTAGTGCGGAGCGAGCGGGTTCACTTCAGTAATTTCCGTTAAGGTCGCCACAAGCGATGAACCGACGGACCCCCGGGAGCCGACGAGATAACCGTCATCCAGAGACCGTTTTACAAGCTTATGAGAGATGAGATAAATAACGGCGAATCCATGACCGATGATACTTTTTAATTCTTTTTCTATTCTCGCTTCCACAATTTCGGGAAGCTCTTCACCGTAAATGCTTCTTGCGCGCTGATAGCTCATTTCACGGATTTCTTCATCGGCCCCGTCAATTTTCGGCGTGTACAGATCGTCTTTGATCGGTTTGATCTCATCGATCATCGAAGCGACTTTCTGCGTATTGTCAACCACGATTTCTTTCGCTTTTTCCGCACCGAGGAAGGAGAAAGCCTCCAGCATTTCATCTGTCGTTCTGAAGTGCACTTTAGGCAGTTCGTGTCTGTTTAACGGGTTGGCGCCGCCTTGGGAAGATATTAAGATCTTCCGGTAAATTTTATCCTCATCGTTTAAATAGTGGACATTTCCCGTAGCCACGACCGGCTTATTCAATTTTTCTCCGAGCTTTGTAATGTTGGCGATGATTTCTTTCAGCGCTTTTTCATCCCGGACGAGCTCAAGCTGCAGAAGGTGTCTGTATACTTCCGGCGGCTGCACTTCAAGATAATCATAGAAGGATGCGATATCTTCAACCTCTTCAGGAGATTTTTGCATCATGCCTTCAAAGACCTCACCCCTGTCACAGGCAGAGCCGATTAACAGACCTTCTCTGTATTTATTAAGCTGCGACCTCGGAATGCGCGGCACTCTGTAGAAATATTGAATATGAGAAATGGACACGAGCTTAAACAGATTTTTAAGGCCGGTCTCATTCACGGCAAGCAATGTAGCGTGATAAGGCCTTGATCTCTGATAAGCATTGGATTGTCCCATATTCTCATTCAGCTGATCATGATAAAAAATGTCTTTTTCAGCGGCATCTTTGAGCATTTTCAACAGCAGGTAGCCCGTTGCTTCAGCGTCAAAAACCGCTCGGTGATGCTGGGTTAATTCGATATCAAACTTCTTACATAACGTATTTAAGCGGTGATTTTTAAACTCAGGATACAGGAAACGCGCGAGTTCCAGCGTATCAATGACCGGATTTTTCGCTTTTTCCGTTTTCAAAAGACGCTTGTACGCCACATTTAAAAATCCCATATCAAAGCTGGCGTTATGAGCCACAAGCACGTCATCGCCGATCCATTCTTTAAAATCCCGGACGACGTCAACGACATCGGGAGCGTCGCGGACCATGTCGTCCGTAATCCCGGTAAGCTCTATCGTCGTTGCTGACAGCGGATGGTGCGGATTGGCGAACGCTTCGAATTTATCGATAATTTCTCCGCCTCTTATTTTGACTGCGGCAAGCTCAATGATGGTGTCATACACTGCGGACAGACCTGTCGTTTCAACGTCAAAGACAACGTATGTGTCTTCTTCCAGGAGACGGTGAGCTGGATTGTATGCGATCGGAACGCCGTCATCTACGATATTGGCTTCCATTCCGTAAATCATTTTAATGCCGTGTTTTTTCGCGGCGGAATAGGCATCCGGGAAAGACTGCACAACGGCATGATCAGTTAACGCAATCGCTTCATGTCCCCATTTTTTCGCCTGTTCGACAAGCTTTCCGATGCCCGTTACAGCATCCATTTGGCTCATCGGAGAATGCAGATGAAGCTCAACCCGTTTTTCGCCTTCAGGAGCGGTGTCTTCACGGGTTTTGGCTTTTATTTCATTCACGTCATTTGCAATCATGACGAGGTCTCTAACGAATGTATCGTTTTGAATGCTTCCCCGCGCCTTCACCCACATGCCTTTTTTCAGCGTTTTCATCAAAGCGGCGTCTTCTTTTTCTCTGGCGAACATTTTTACTAAAATGCTGTTTGTATAGTCCGTGATTTTGAAAATACAGAGCGTGCGTCCGCTTTTCAGCTCGCGTGTTTCAGCATCAAACACAAACCCCTGCACCGTAATTCTTCTTTCTTCATCCATGATGCTGTCAAGCGTCCGGATTTCTTCGTTCTCTTTAATTTGATAGCCGATGACAAGCGGTCCGGACGGTGCCTGATCCTCATCGCCCTCTTTTTCCTTCTTCTCCATCTCGATAAGCGCCTGCATCGCCCGCTCCTGATCTTCAGCAAGCTTTTGCTCGCGGAATTTCTGGACTTCTTGGTCAGATACGAAAATTTCGGTATCCAGCTGAAGTTCCGGAAAGCCGAATTGGCGGTAGCTGTGCTGAATCAGTGCGCTGTATTTATTTTTGAGCGCAGATGCTTCTGTATCTGTTTTTGTTTTCACGATCAGTTTGTTTCCCCTGAGCTTCGGCTTCTGCTGATTCAAAAGAGCCACCATCGGCGGCGAAGTTCCTTCAAGCTCTTCAATACAGCGTGTCCAATAATCCTGTACAAGCTCCTCTGTCACTGTAGGGTCGATGACCTGAACAGACGATGTGACACGGGCGATGTGAGCAAACGATTGTGTTAACCTCATCATGAATGAATCATATATTTGATACGGCAAAAGAGCCTTAAAGCGAAATTGGAAATGCCAGGCTTTTTCTGCTTTATGGATTGTCAGTTTATCAATCTCTCCGTCTTCAAAGTATGTCATGAAGGTATCATCTGTCATATTAAGCTGCTGCAGAAGAATCTGAAACTGTCTTCTGTTTACTGATAACTGTTCCATTCAGACAGTATCCCTCCCTTAAAACATCATAAGTGAAGGTACCTCCGCAGGTGATGAGGTACCTTCTTTTTTCTCTATTTTAACATGATTTTGTATGATTCGTTATGGTGTTTACTTCGTCTTAATAAATTCAGAAAGCTCATCCACTGAAACTTCGGCAGATTCACCGGTTTTGCGGATTTTCACTTCTACGATGCCTTCGTCGGCACGTTTTCCGACAGTGATGCGGATCGGAAGGCCGATCAGATCAGAATCAGCAAACTTCACGCCTGCGCGTTCAGCGCGGTCATCGTATAATACCTCATAACCTTCCGCCTGGAATTTGCCGTAAAGCTGTTCAGCAAGCTCTTTTTGCGCTTCGTTTTTCATATTCAGCGCCAAAATATGAAGGTCATACGGAGCAACGCTTTTCGGCCAGATCAAGCCTTTTTCGTCGTGATGCTGTTCAGCGATGGCTGAAAGCGTTCTGGACACGCCGATTCCGTAACATCCCATCAGCATCGGCTGCGCACGCCCGTTTTCATCAAGGTATGTCGCATTCATCGCTTCAGAGTAACGCGTGCCGAGTTTAAAGACTTGTCCGACCTCAATCCCTTCAGCGAAACGGATCGTGCCTTTTCCGTCAGGTGACGGATCGCCTTCCTGAATGATTCGAAGATCGGCATACGCTTTTACTGACGCGTCACGTTCGATGTTTACGTTTCGGTAATGACGGTCTTTTTCATTCGCGCCGCTAACGGCGTTTACCATTACTTTTACGGCTTGGTCGGCATAAATCTCAATGTCGCCGGCAGCGCCGATCGGCCCCGCAAATCCCGGCTCCGTGCCAAGTTTCTCTGCTACTTCTTCATGAGACGCAAGCTCAACCACTTCCGCGTTCAGAAGGTTTTTCACTTTCACGTCATTGACCTCATGATCGCCTCTTACTAACACGAGAACAAATCGGTCATCCGCTTTAAACAGCATTGATTTGATGCAGGCGCTCGGCTCGATCTGCAAGAACGAAGCGAGCTCTTCAATGCTTTTGACATTCGGCGTATCAATTTTCTCCAATGCCTCGGGTGTTTCATCTGACGGCTCGCTGTTCATGACAACTTCCGCCATTTCCGTATTGGCTGCGTAAGAGGAACCATCGGAATAAGCGATGGTATCTTCCCCTATTTCAGAAAGAGCCATAAATTCATGCGTGTCTTTTCCGCCCATCGCACCCGAGTCGGCAATAACGGGACGGACGTTTAATTCACAGCGTGCGAAAATACTGCTGTATGCGCCGTACATGTTTTGGTATGTTGCCTCCAGACTTTCTTCAGAAGCATGGAAAGAATACGCATCTTTCATGATGAATTCGCGTCCGCGCAATAACCCGAAACGCGGGCGTTTTTCATCTCTGAATTTAGACTGGATCTGGTAAAGAGTGAGCGGCAGACGCTTATAAGATTTCACCTCATCGCGCACGAGAGAAGTAATGACTTCTTCATGTGTCGCGCCTAAAGCAAATTCACGGCCGTGGCGGTCTTTCAGACGCATTAATTCAGGCCCGTACGTATACCACCTGCCCGATTCCTGCCATGTTTCAGCCTGCTGAAGGGCCGGCATCAGCATTTCCACCGCGTTGATTTTTTCCATTTCTTCACGCACGATCTTCTGAATGTTTTGAATGACCCTGTAAGCCAGGGGCATATAGCTGTAAACCCCGCTCGTATTTTGTCTGATAAATCCCGCTCTCAGCAGAAGCTTATGGCTTTTTGCTTCAGCATCAGCCGGCACTTCTCTCAGGGTCGGAATAAGCGTCAAACTTTGTCTCATGTCTTCGCACCTCTGATTTTTTACTAGTCAATTATAAGAATAAACGCTGGATATCGTTCCATGTGACAACCAGCATAAGAAGCATTAAGAAAGCTACGCCGATAAATACAACAAATGCTTCCTTGTCACGGTTTATCGGCTTGCCGCGGATTGCTTCAATGAATAAAAACAGCAGCCGCCCGCCGTCAAGCGCCGGTATCGGCAGCAGGTTGACAATTCCCAGGTTGATGCTTAAAAACGCCGCAAACTGGAATAGGTTGATAATACCGGTTTTTGCAACTTGATCCGTCATATCATAAATGCCGACAGGACCCGAAAGCATATCAAGCTTAAACTGGCCTGTCACAAGTTTGCTCAGATTGGTCAGAATCGCTTTTGTGACATCAACGGTAGATGTCGCGCCATAGGCAATCGCTGCAAGCGCGCCTTTTTCAGTCGGCGCATAAGAGCCGAAGCGGCCGATTGTTTTTTTATTTTCATCTTTTACAGCTTCAGGTGTAACCGAGATATGAAACGATTTGCCGTCCCGTTTGACGGCGACATCGATTTTTTTCCCGGGATTTTCTTTTACCGCTGTCACGATGTCTGTCCATGACCTCATTTTTTCACCGTTAATGCTCTGGATATAGTCGCCTTCTTTTAAACCGGCAGCCGCTGCGCGTCCATTGTCTGTCAGCTTCCCGAGCTCAGGCTGATTCGAAGGCACGCCTTGAATGAATCCAAGCATGACGAGAATGACATACGCTAAGATGAAGTTCATTATCGGACCGGCAGCAATCGCCTTAATCCGCTTCCATACGGGTTTAGACCCGAATTGTCGATTGTAAGGCGCAATCTGCACTTCTTCTCCATCTACGATAAAAAAAGAGGTCTGACTGACAGTAAAGCCCGCCAGTTCATCTTCTTTCCCCTGCTCGTACCCGGTAATCTTCATTTCGTGCTCAAGATCAGCCGTCTCCACCTCGATAATTAAAGCGTCGGGATATTTTTCCTTTTGATTAATGATGACTTTTTCCACTTCGTCATCTTTATTAAAAAGAAGCCCGACGGTATAACCGGGTTTGACTTCGATCATCTCCGGGTCTTCACCGGCCATGCGGACGAACCCGCCGACCGGAAGGAGTCTGATCGTATACACGGTTTCATTCTTTTTAAATGAAAAGATTTTAGGGCCGAAGCCGATCGCAAATTCACGGCAAAGGATTCCCGCTCTTTGGGCGAGCAATAAATGCCCGAGCTCATGGAAAAAAACGAGCGTTCCGAAAATAATAATAAACGCGATAACTGTATTCACGAACATACCACCTTATGTGAGTATTGAATTAACGTATCCCCGGGTGTCTTTGTCCACTTCTTGGATATCCGCAAGACTCGGATCCTGAATTACGCTGTGGCGGTCCAATGCTTTTTCAATCAGGTCCTCAATCGATAAGAATGAAATCCGTCCGGCAAGAAAAGCGGCAACGGCTTCTTCGTTGGCCGCATTTAAAACCGTCGGCATCGTTCCCCCTATTTTACCTGATTCAAAGGCAAATTGTAAGCAGCGGAACCTTTCAAAGTCAGCTTTCGCAAAATGGAGGTTTCCGATCTCCCATAATTCAAGCCTTTTAGTTTCAGGCAGAGGCAGACGGTCCGGATATGTCAGCGCATATTGAATCGGCACCCTCATGTCCGGATTTCCGAGCTGGGCGATGACGCTTCTGTCGTGGAATTCAACCATCGAATGAATGATGCTCTCCTTATGTAATACAACGTCAATCTGTTCATACGGAATGTCAAACAGCCAATGCGCCTCAATGACTTCAAGTCCTTTATTCATCATTGTAGCCGAGTCAATCGTAATTTTTGCACCCATCGACCAGTTCGGGTGGTTAAGGGCGTCGGCAATCGTTACAGACTCAAGCTCCTGCCGTGTTTTATCTCTGAAACTGCCGCCGGATGCCGTAATGACCAGGCGCTCGATATTTTTGCTCTGTTCGCCTTGCAGCGCCTGGAAAATAGCGGAATGTTCGCTGTCGACCGGAAGAAGAGGAACACCGTATCGTTTTGCGTGTCCTTTCACTATATGCCCGGCAGTGACGAGAGTTTCCTTATTTGCAAGCGCAATTGTTTTTTTCTGTTCAATCGCTTTCAAAGTCGGGATTAAACCGACGCTTCCAAGCAGCGCATTGACCACGATATCGACTTCGTCCATGACTGCCGCTTCAATCAGGCCTTCTTCTCCGATGCCGATTTGACATTCATGAGAAAAAGACGCTTCTTTCACTTTTTGGTATGTATCCATGTCGCCGACTGCTACATATTTCGGCTGAAACGTTCTGATCAACGGGATCGCTTTCTCGGCGTTTTTACCGAAAGTCATCGAGACGAGACGGAACTGATCTTGATGCATGCGCAATACGTCTAACGTCTGCTCCCCTATTGATCCTGTTGCTCCTAAAAGACAAATATTCTTCAAAATGCCACTCCCATTCTATGCGTCCAGATTGGTCTTATTTTCATATTAGCCTTTCTCATGAAAAAAGCGCAAGCAGAAAGTATAAGAACGGCATGACAAACAAAAAGCTGTCAAATCGATCTAAAATGCCACCGTGCCCGGGAAGGATTTTTCCCGAATCCTTCACATCATAGTGCCGCTTAAGCGCTGATTCAACCAAATCCCCGATCTGTCCGAACACAGACAAAACAAGCGTGATGACCAAAAGAACCGGGTATGAAATCGGAAGGTGCGCAAACAGCTGAAAAACAGCCGTAAAAATAAGGGCGATGACAATACCGCCGAGAAACCCTTCCACCGTTTTGTTGGGACTGATTTCGGGCCACAGCTTCCGCTTCCCGAGCGACTTTCCGACGAAATATGCGCCTGAGTCCGTTGACCATATGACAACGCAGGCATAAAAGATATACAAAAGCCCGTTTGTTTCAATGTTTCTGATTTCAATAAAATAATGAAAACACAGTCCGATATATACCGTCGCGAGAACGATAAACCCGACTTCGTCAAACGTAAAAGTGTTTTTCACGAGCACCGTATAGCTGAGCAGAATCAATACGGCGAAAATCGTTACTTCCATTTTCGCATCGAAAAAATGATACTTGTCCGGCATCATATACAGCCATAACAACAAGAGGCTGATCAGACCCGGAAAAGAAAAAAATCTGAGCTTTTTCATCCGCAAAAGCTCAAAAAGCGCTATACTTCCCATCACGTAAACAAATACGGTGAACGGCAATCCTCCGAAAATAACCAAAAATAAAAATAGTGCCGCTGCCAGAACACCCGTTAACAATCTTTGTTTCATTTCCACCATCCTCTAAATTCCGCCAAACCTCCGGCCCCGCTGCTGAAATTCTCCCACTGCCTGCAGAAAGTGATCTTCTTTAAAATCGGGCCACAGGACATCTGTAAAAACAAATTCACTGTAAGCCACCTGCCAAAGCATAAAGTTGCTCAATCTGATTTCTCCGCTCGTTCTGATGAGCAGCTCCGGGTCCTGGATTGATTCTGTCATTAAATGCCCGGAAAAGAGCGCTTCATCAATGTCTTCGATATTCAGCGTGCCGCTTTTCACCTGTTCAGCCAGTGCTTTTGCCGCATTGACGATTTCCGTGCGTCCGCCGTAGTTCAAAGCGAAATTGAGAATCAGCCCGTCATTTTGTTCTGTATCTTTTACGGCCTTCTCAATCGCCCTGTACGTATGAGAAGGGAGCGCGGATTCATCTCCGATAATTTTCACCTGTACATTTTCCTCTATTAATTCAGGAAGATACGTATTCAGGAACTCTTCCGGAAGCTTCATCAAAAAGTCGACTTCCATCTTCGGGCGCTTCCAGTTCTCCGTTGAAAACGCATAAAGAGTCAGAACTTTAACGCCGAGCTGACTTGCGAGCTTTGTCACCCTTTTTACCACTTTCATTCCTTCATGATGTCCTGCAATCCGAGGGAGTGAGCGCTTCTTCGCCCAGCGTCCGTTTCCGTCCATAATAATGGCAATGTGTGCGGGAATTTCACCCTTCAGTATGTCTTCTTTTGTATACCGTTCTAAGTTGGAAGCCGCATTCTGCTGATTCTTCCAATTTTTGAGTATGTTGAGCATGAGATTCCTCCGTCACCCAAAAAGGTTGCGTTGCTGATGATCAATGTAATCAACAGTATTAACAAAAAAACCCCCTGTAAACATGAGAGGGTCTTTTCACATTATCTATTGTACATAGTTTTTCATTAAACTTCCATGATTTCTTTTTCTTTGTCCTTCGTGACGCTGTCAATTTTTGACACATATTCATCTGTCAGCTTTTGAACGTCTTCACTGGAAGCACGAAGCTCGTCTTCTGTAATGTCTCCGTTTTTCTCAAGTTTTTTGAGGTCATCGTTGCTGTCACGGCGGACATTACGGACTGCTACTTTCGCTTCTTCCGCGTATTTTTTCACGACTTTGACAAGTTCTTTACGTCTTTCTTCCGTCAGAGCCGGGATCGCGATGCGGATAATTGTGCCGTCACTTGTCGGCGTTACGCCAAGATCAGCTTTCAGAATCGCTTTTTCAATATCGCCGATTGCCGTTTTGTCATACGGTGTGACAACAAGCATACGCGCTTCAGGCACATTGATGGAAGACAGCTGGTTTAAAGGTGTTTGGGCACCGTAGTATTCTACTGTCACTTTATCCAATAGAGATGGGTTGGCACGTCCTGCACGGACTGACGCCAATTCACGTGAATAAGCAGCAACCGCTTTTTCCATGCGTTCTTTTGTTTGTGTTAATACTTCGTTTGACAACGTTATTTCCCCCTTACGATCGTTCCGATTGATTCGCCGATTACGGCACGCTTAATATTTCCTTCTTCCATAATAGAAAAGACGATCAGCGGAATATCATTATCCATACATAGTGAAGAAGCCGTAGAATCCATGACTTCCAGCCCGTCTTTTAACACATCGAGATAAGATAATTTTTCGTATTTAACGGCTGACTCATCTTTTCTCGGATCAGCATTATACACACCGTCGACATTATTTTTCGCCATTAAGATCACGTCCGCTTCGATTTCAGCGGCACGCAGCGCTGCGGTTGTGTCCGTAGAGAAATAAGGGTTTCCTGTTCCCGCGGCAAAAATAACAACGCGTTTTTTCTCCAGGTGGCGGATGGCTTTTCTTCTGATGTAAGGCTCAGCGACCTGACGCATTTCAATTGATGTCTGCACTCTGGACTGAATTCCGAGCGTTTCCAGGCTGTCCTGCAGGGCAAGTGAGTTCATGACAGTAGCAAGCATGCCCATATAATCGGCCGTCGCACGGTCCATTCCTAAGTCACTGCCCGTTTTTCCGCGCCATAAGTTGCCGCCGCCTACGACTACGGCCACTTCGACGTCAAGCTCAGCGATTTCTTTTACCTGTTTAGCGATGGATTGGATGACAGTCGGATTAATGCCGTTTCCCTGCTCTCCTGCCAATGCTTCTCCGCTAAGCTTTAAAACGATACGATTGTATTTTGGTTTTTCCATAATAACCTCCAAGTGTAAACATTGCCGTTTCCTATTATGCAAGAGAAAAAAAGGTTTGTAAATATAGTTTTAAAAATAGGGAACACAAGTAGTGTCCCCTATACTGCCTGAAAAGCCGCGAAAGATTCGCCAAGGCTTTCCGCCATTATTTTTTCACTTGGTTCATAACTTCTTCAGCAAAGTTTTCTTGGCGTTTTTCAATACCTTCTCCAACTTCGTAGCGGACGTAAGTTTTAACAGATGCGTTTTTCGCAGCCACAACTTGTTTCACTTTTTCGTCTGGGTTTTTAACGAAAGCTTGGTCTAATAAGCAAATTTCTTCGAAGAATTTGTTCAGACGGCCTTCAACCATTTTAGCTACGATGTTTTCCGGTTTGCCTTCTTGAAGAGCTTGCTGAGTCAGAATCTGACGCTCATGGTTTGCTTCTTCTTCAGACACTTGGTCGCGGGAAATGTAACGAGGATTTACCGCTGCAACATGCATCGCGATGTCTTTTGCAAGATCTTCGTCAGTTGTTCCGCTAAGAACGGATAATACGCCGATGCGGCCTCCCATGTGAAGGTAAGCACCGAACGCTTCGCTGTCTTCTTTTGAAATAACAGCAAAACGGCGAAGAGTGATTTTCTCTCCGATTTTAGCAACGTTGCTTGTGATGTATTCTTCAACAGTAGAACCGTTTTCCATCTTTTGACCCATTGCTTCTTCAAGATCAGCAGGAGCGTTTGCAAGAAGGTGGTCAGCAAGCGTGTTCAGAAGCTCTTTGAAGCCTTCGTTTTTCGCAACGAAATCAGTTTCAGAGTTTACTTCTAAGATAACGCCTTTGTTGCCGTCAGTTTTAATAAGAGTAGAACCTTCAGCAGCGATACGGTCAGCTTTTTTAGCTGCTTTCGCAATTCCTTTTTCTCTCAGAAGGTCGATTGCTTTGTCCATATCTCCGTCAGTTTCAGTCAATGCTTTTTTACAGTCCATCATACCAGCGCCTGTTTTTTGACGCAGTTCTTTTACCTGCTGTGCAGTAATAGCCATTTGAATTCCTCCTTATATGTGTAAACAAGATATGTATAGATACATTTTTCTTGAAAAAAGGTGATAAAAGGCAGTCCCTCTTATCACCTTTTGATTAGGTTACGCAGTTGTCGTTTCTGTTTCAGGTGCAGTCTCTTCAGCAGCTTCCGCTTCTTCTTCGCCTTGCTTCGCTTCAAGAATAGCATCTGCCATTTTAGAAGTAAGAAGTTTGACAGCGCGGATTGCGTCATCGTTTGCAGGGATTACGACATCAATTTCATCAGGATCACAGTTTGTATCTACGATTCCGATGATAGGAATGTTCAATTTGCGAGCTTCCGCAACAGCGATGCGCTCTTTGCGAGGATCGATGATGAATAATGCATCAGGAAGATCCTTCATGTCTTTAATTCCGCCGAGGAATTTTTCAAGACGCTCTAATTCTTTTTTCAATTGAACAACTTCTTTTTTCGGAAGTACTTCAAATGTACCGTTTTCTTGCATTTTCTCGATGTCTTTCAGACGCTTAATGCGTTTTTGGATTGTTTCGAAGTTTGTCAGTGTACCGCCCAACCAGCGTTGGTTGACATAGTACATGCCAGAGCGTACAGCTTCTTCTTTAACAGAATCCTGAGCTTGTTTTTTTGTGCCGACGAAAAGGATTTTTCCGCCTTCAGCAGCAAGGTTTTTCGTGAAGTTGTAAGCTTCCTCTACTTTTTTCACTGTTTTTTGAAGGTCAATGATGTAGATTCCGTTACGCTCCGTGAAAATGTAACGCTTCATTTTTGGGTTCCAGCGGCGTGTTTGGTGGCCGAAGTGAACACCAGCTTCAAGCAATTGTTTCATAGAAATAACTGACATGTGATTTCCTCCTAATAAAATGGTTTTTTTCCTCCGCTTAGGTCATTTTTGTGCAGAACTGCCGTTTGCAGCACCCTCTGCATAAATCGTTAAGCGTGTGTATTTAACACCAAGACATAATATAACACAGCTTTATGCGACAATCAAGAATCCTTTACAGCTTTGCCGCGAAATTTTAAAAACAGCTCGATTTCTGTCTTTCCGCTCTGCATCCGTTTGGCGATTTCCGCGGGGGTGAGCCCTTGTTCATATAATTCTGAAACACGTTCTTCAAACGAATGCGCACCGTTGTTTTCATCACTTTCAGCCCGTTCCGTTGCACTGATGAGCTTTTCCATGTGGTCCGGAATATCAGGCTCTTCTTTCGGTTCCGCCATGGGTTCGGCGTCTTCTGCGTCCGGCGCTTGACGGCTTTTTGCGTCTTCGAGTCTTTCATTTTCTTCTTTCAGCTCAAGCAGAAACGCTGCAAGGGTGTTTTCCGTCTCTTCAAGAATCTTCTTCTGCTGGCGCTCTGTCTCCTTGAGGGCTGAAAACCTCGTGTACAGAATAATGACGGCATAAAGCAGTACGCCGTGAAGCACAAAGCTTAAAAGCCATAATAGTGTTGACATGTTTTTCACTCGCTAACCATGAGTTCATTATTGAATTACTTTTTCAAGCAGATGCTTTAATTTAAACAGCGCCTTTGAATGAATCTGTGAAATCCGCGACGTCGAAAGGTTCAGGACTTGTCCGATCTCGGTCAAAGTCAGTTCTTCTTTATAGAATAAACTGACGACAAGCTGCTCTTTTTCAGAGAGCTCGTGAATTTTGCCCGCAAGCTGAGCGATCAGCTCGTCCTTCATGATTTTTTCTTCCGGCGGCACATTTTTGTCATCTCTGATCATCACTTGAATATTCTCACCGTCATCCTGGTCATGAAGCTTTTCATCAATTGATAAGAGATTGGCAAAAAACCCTTCATTCATCGTTGATACTACGTCCTGCTCCGTCATCCCCAGCTCTTCTGCGATCTCTGAAGGCGTCACATTCCGAAGGTAGCGCTGTTCAAGTTTTTCGATCGCCGCTTCGACTTTTTTTGTCTTCTCCCGTGAAGTTCTGGGCAGCCAATCTTCTTTACGCAGCCCGTCGATGATTGCACCGCGAATTCTAAACGAGGCATAGGTATCAAATTTTAAATCCCGGCCGGGGTCAAATTTTTCCAGGGCATCATATAAACCAAGCATACCAAGGCTCATTAGATCGTCTTTATGCACCGATTTCGGCAGTCCGACGGAAATTCTGCCGACATGATATGTGACCAGCGGCATGTAACGGCGCATTAAATCATCACCGGCTTTAGGATCTTTCCACTCTTTCCAGCGCGACCAAAGCACCTGATCTTCATAATTCAAGGATTGCATTGTTATCCCCCTACCTCATACCTTTATTAAATCGTTGTTTCACCTTGTTTAACAGTTCGAATGTGCAGCATGCAGGACCTTGGCTCAAATTCAATCGTCCGGCCGCTTGAGCCGCCCGTATCTTCACTGATGACCGGAATGTTATACAATGAAAGCTGCTCTTTGATGGCCGCTACATTCCTCGGACCGATTTTCATCAGGTCGTTTGTCATTTTAAACTTAAACATCTCCGCTCCCCCGGCGAGTTTTGCCTTCAGGGCAAACTTGCGGCAGCCGGCTTTCAAAAGCATATCAATCGTCATCTTAACGGCGGTGTCCGCGTATTTTGCACGGTTGAGCTCCGCCGTTTTTGATAAACCGGAGTCCGGCAGCATGACGTGAACGAGTCCTGCCGTTTGTTTGTCTTTATCGTATAAAACCAGCCCCACGCATGAACCGAGTCCCGAGGTCCGGATTTTATCCGGGTAACGCGCGACTTGAACATCCGCAATCCCCACTTTAACGACTGCGGCTTCCGCACGGCTCATAAAGCCGCACCCAATGAGACGAAGAGCTTTTCAAAAGAATCATAGTCCGGGAGCATAAACATGTGAGCTTTGAGCTCCTGCCGGCTGCCCTGGTCAAAAATAGAAGTATCCACGACAATGGCATGCTCTCCGACTTGGCTGAGCTCCATCAGCCCTTCACTGATAACCGCGCCGAACATATCAAGTGAGATTTCCGGCACGCTCGGGTAAATCTCAAGTTTTGTCAAATCAGCCAATGCCGTTAAATAGGAACCTGCTAAAATATTGCCGAACTCATGTAAAGCAGAAGAACTCAAATGATCTTCGCCCAACTGGTCAATATCAAAATCCGGATTTCCGATCAGCTCTCTGATAAACTGTTCCGCCTGATGGAAAGGCATGATGAGAAAGATAGAGCCGGTCATGTCGCCTTCCATTCTTAAAAAGATACTGGCGACCGGCGTTTCAGCCCCGCCGAAAAAATCAGCAAGCTCATCAAATGTCAATAAAGTCGCAAACGGCACTTCCATGTCTATCTTTCTGTTCAGCAGCTGAGCCATTGCAGAAGCCGAGTGACCCGCCCCGATATTTCCGACTTCCCGCAAAATATCCATCTGCTCTTCTTTGATCGCTTCAAACTTACTCATGTTGTCTTTTCCCCTTTAAGCATTAGGCTCTCCGGACGCAGATGCCGAAGCACCTTTATCCAGCACCGCATGCGCATCGATAATATTGAGGAGCCTGTTATCTTGCTTGACGATCTGTTTAATCCACACATCCGTTTCCTTTGTCTGGCTTTCAGGCGCGGATTCGATTTCATTTTCATGCACGGTGATGACGTCATTGGCCTCATCCACGACCCATCCGACATCGGCGTCACGGTAAGAAATGATGATAATCCGAGTCTCTTCTGTGATGTCCTGTTCAGGCTGATTCAGACGTTTTCTTAAATCAAGAACCGGGGTAATCACTCCGCGCAGATTGATAACACCGCGGATATAAGATTCCACACCCGGGACCCTCGTCGGTTTTTGCCACTTTTCAATTGATTTCACCTGGGAAACTGAGATAGCGTATTCTTTCCCGTTTATCATAAACACAATCATTTTTTCACCTGTTTTGATTTCAGCAGTCATTCGGGCACCTCCTCGTGTCGTTTTAGTAGATCAGCGCATTGCAATCAATAATCAGCGCCACTTCTCCGTTTCCGAGAATCGTAGCGCCGGAAATCGCAAAGACGCTTGTTAAATAGTCGCCGAGTGATTTCAGTACGACTTCCTGCTGTCCGATAAAAGAGTCCACGACAAAAGCAGTGGATTTATCGCCCTTTTTCACGACGATTACATGGAACTGATCGGCATCCTGTTTTGAATCCGTAATGCCGAATTCTTTTTTCAGATAGACGATCGGAACGATTTGGCCTCTGAAATCAATCACTTCTCTGTCATGCGTCTGCAGGATATCTTTCTTATCAATAACAGCCGTCTCTATAATAGAAGAAATCGGTATCGCAAACGTCTCTTCTTCCAGTTTAATGAGAAGAACGGATATAATTGAAAGTGTCAGCGGAAGCTGGATACTGAAAAGAGAACCTTGACCTTCCGCGGATTTGACACTGACAGAGCCGCCGAGTGATTCGAGTTTATTTTTTACGACATCCAGGCCGACGCCCCGCCCTGAAATGTCAGAAATTTGATCGGCAGTCGAGAAGCCCGGAGCAAAAATAAGCTCGTAAATCTCATTATCTTCAAGCGTTTCAGCATCACGTTCGGTGATTACACTCCGCTCGAGCGCTTTTTCAAGAATTTTCTTTCTGTTCAGGCCGGCCCCGTCATCTTCAACCTCAATAAAGACGTGGTTGCCGCTGTGATATGCCTTAAGCACAACATGACCTGATTCCGGTTTTCCTTTATTCACCCGTACTTCAGGCGATTCAATGCCGTGATCGATGCTGTTTCTGATTAAATGAACAAGCGGATCGCCGATTTCATCAATCACCGTGCGGTCCAGCTCCGTTTCAGCTCCGATGATGGACAATTCGATTTTCTTGTTTAATTCTTTTTGAAGCTGGCGGATCATTCTCGGGAAACGGTTAAAGACGGTTTCTACCGGCACCATCCGCATATTAAGAATAATAGACTGAAGGTCGCCCGAGATTCTGGTCAGGCGTTCAACGGTTTCAGTCAGCTCATTGTGGTCAAGCTCTTTGGCGATCTGCTCAAGACGTCCGCGGTCAATGACAAGTTCTTCAAAAAGGTTCATTGAAGAATCCAGTCTTTCAATGTTGACGCGAATCGTTTTCGAGCCGCTGTGATGCTTCGGCTGTTCTTCCGTTTTCGCTTGCGGCTTAGGCTGTTTCTCAGCCTTTTTAACCGGAGCTTCCTTCACCGGTTCAGCCGCTTGCGGTTTTTCGGCCGTTTTTAACGGCGCACCGGCAGAAATTTCGACATTCTCCACTTCTGAAATGCCGCTGATGAGTTCTTTAATTTCTTCAGCAGGCTGCTTTGTTAAGAAACACACCTGAAAATCCGTTCCGAAATCTTCCGTCTCAAGCACTTCCGCGGCGGGTATCGTTTTTGCGACTTCCCCGGCTTCATTCAGCTTTTCAAATATCATGTACACGCGCACGGCTTTGAGCATGCAGCTTTCATTCAGGGAAACCGTTATTTCATAGCGGCTGAATCCTTGCTCTTCCGCCTCTTCAATAACAGTCCGTTCGAACTCATCATAATTCCATTCAGTTGAAGCCTGTTGTTTTGAAGCCGGCGGTTCTGCTGTTTCGGCTGAAGCCGCAGTCTCATGCTCCGCATTTACGTCGAGCTTCGCACTCACTTCAGAAATATCACGTTTGCCGTCTCCTCCGTCAATAATGGACTGCACCATCTCTTCTAGATGATCAAGCGCTTCAAACAGCACGTCCAGCCAATCTGATGTAACGGGCATTTCTCCGTTGCGGATGGCGTCCAGCACATTTTCCATCAGGTGGGTTAAATGCGCCAGATCTGTATATCCCATCGTTGCGCTCATGCCTTTCAGCGTATGGGCAGCTCTGAAGATGTCATGCACAAGCTGAAGGTCTGCCGGATCTTTTTCCAACAGCAGCAGCTTTTCGTTACATGTCTGTAAGTGCTCTTTACTTTCATCAATAAAGACATCTAAATATTGATTCATATCCAATTGATTCACACCCTCTCTTTTTTCACACATCCGGTGATGGATGCCGCGATATCTTCCACATGTTTAATCTCATGAATGAGGCCCGCCTTTATCGCTGACTTCGGCATTCCGAACACAACACAGGATTCGTCCGATTCCGCAATCGTTTTAACGCCGCCTGTTCTGAGCATTTCTTTTACGCCCTCGGTTCCGTCGCTGCCCATGCCGGTCATAATGACGGCTACCTTTTCGTAATCGGATAAGCGGCTTGCCGACCGAAACAAATAATCGGCTGACGGTTTATGCCGGCTTTCGGTATCATGAACGTCAAGAATGATGCGGAGCCTTCCGCCTTCCTCTGCAACCGTCATATTTTTTCCGCCGGGCGCGATGTACACCCATCCGTCTTTCGCTTCTTCACCGTTTTCCGCTTCTTTGACCTGAATATCTGACAAATGGTTGAGTCTGTCTGCAAGTGAAGCGGTGAAGCCTTCAGGCATGTGCTGAACGACAAATACAGGCGCCTTTAAATCCTTCGGCAGTTTCGGAATCACCTTTTGCAGAGCCCGCGGTCCGCCTGTAGAGGTCGCGATGAATACGGCCTGCTTGGCGGATTTTGCTTTCGGTCTTTCAAATCCCGCCAAAGCCGGACGTTCCGGGATAGAAGACTCTTTCACTGCCGCCTCAGGTTTTTGTGCGCGGGACAGCCCGGCTGCAATCACCCTCTCAATCAGCTGCTCTTTAATTTTATAAAGATCAAGTGAAATCGCTCCGGAAGGCTTGGTGATAAAATCAAAAGCGCCCATTTCCAGGCAGTTGATCGTTCGGTCCTTCCCTTGCTGTGTCTGGCTCGATACCATGATTACGGGAAGTTTATATATGCTGATGATCTTCCGCAATGTATCCGTTCCGTTCATGACCGGCATTTCAATATCAAGCGTTACAACATCAGGCTTGAGAAGCTCTATTTTCTTCAGCGCCTCTTCCCCGTTTCTGGCTGTCCCGATGACTTCTATCTGCACTTCCGCAGCCAGAAAATCGGTAATCATCTTTCTCATAAAAGCTGAGTCATCAACGACAAGCACACGAATCACTGTAAAGTCCTCCTCAATAAAAAAGAAGATAATCTCTCAATAAATGCCGGTTTCTCTTCTCTTGGTTTGTTTTCTTCCGTTTGAAACAAGACATCCGTCAGAAGACGGACGGACCTGCTGGCTTTTGCTTGAGGACTTTTTATTAAAAAAGGCACCTGGTCAATGACGGCTTGACTTACTAGCGGGTCATCGGGTATGGAGCCGGCGAAACGCACCTCCGCGCCTAAAAACGTGTGAATTGCATGAGAAAGGCGGTTGTACGTGTCCAGCGCCTGTTTTTGGGCGCGGGCGCGATTGACGGCAATGTTTACGGTCAGCCGTTCATCCGCGAGCAAGAGATGTTTGATCGCGCTGTAGGCATCCATAATGGCCGTCGGCTCAGGCGTTGTCACGGCGAGAATGTCTTCCGCCGATAAAATAAACGGCAGCTGTTCTTTTGAAAGTCCCGCTCCCATATCAAACAGAACGTAATCAAAATCGCCTAATACAGCGGAAAGACCATTCATAAAAGCCGACCACTTCTCTCCGTCTGCTTGATAGATCGCCTCAAGCCCCGTTCCTCCGGATATGTAGCGAAGGCCTTTCGGACCGGAGGACAGTGATTGCGCCAATGCGTGCCGATTCTCCATCACATCAATAATGGTGCGGGAAGAAGAAGCACCGATCAGCACATCAATGTTGCCCATTCCGATGTCAAGATCAATGATGAGTGCTTTTTTTCCTTTTTCCTGCAGGGCAACAGCCATGTTTAATGTTAAATTAGATTTTCCGACGCCGCCTTTACCGCTGATGACGGCTAATGTCTTCGCTTTTTTCTCATAAAGCTCCGGCTTGATCATTTGCCGCTCTCTCATTTTCCTTCTTAATGACTCTGCCTGATCGGGTTTCATGTCAAAAGCATCCTTACAAACTCTTTTGGTGAAGCCGATAGGATGTCTTCAGGCACATCCTGTCCATTTGTCAAATAGGCGGCGCCGATTCTTGATTCCGACAGCACTTGAAACACGGAGCCGAGTGAGGCGGTTTCATCCGTTTTCGTGAAAATGAATTGATTGACCGGCACACCTGAAAACTGTTTCAGCACCTGTTTCATATCTTCATATTTTGCAGATGCCGATAATACGAGAAAGGATTGTAAGCCTGATTCAAACGGAATCATCTCTTGTAATTCCGTAATATACTGCTCTTCTTTAAAGTTTCTACCGGCTGTATCAATGAAAACATGGTCATATTCAGCGAATTTTTCCAGCGCCTTCAGACATTCTTCCTTTGAATAGCATACTTCAAGAGGAGCCTGAAGCAGCTCCGCATATGTCTTCAGCTGCTCGACCGCGGCAATCCGGTAAGTATCCGTCGTCATAAAGGCAATTTTTTTATGCTCTGTCAGCATTGATGAGGCCGCGAGTTTCGCAAGTGTAGTCGTTTTGCCGGCCCCGGTTGAACCGAAAAGCACGACGTATTTTGATTGAATCCCTTCCTGCCACCTGTCTGCCGAAGGGAGTTTTTTCACTAACAAATCCTGCAGTTTGGAGCTGACATTATCTTCAGTTAAATCTCCGGAAACAATTGAAGAACGGAGCAGTTCACTGAGTACGGCGTTTTGCGTATGATCAGGAAGCCCGGCTTGCTTCAATAGTCTCTCGGCTTTTTTTAATGGTTCAGGGAGCACTTCTTTAAAATGCGCCAGTTCGCCGGAAATACTTTGATCCGGAAGACGTTGCGGCTGAACAGGCTCAGCTTTCTCCGCCGTTTTCGTCTTTTTCATTTCTTCAGCGGCAGCCGGCGGCGTTTTTCTCGCTTCCCTGACGTCACGATCTAAAACCGCTATCACTTCGACGGCCTGCTGCGACCGCAGCCCCAGCCATTTTCGTTTCTTTACTTGTTTGGAATGTAAAATAACGGCATCATTGCCGAGTTCCTTTTTGATTTGCTTCGCGGCATCCTGCATTGAAGCGGCTGTAAATTTTTTTATTTTCATTAAATATCCACCACTCCAATGCTCTGTACTTCAACATTTGCTTCCAGCTCATTATAAGAAAGAACCGGAAGATCAGGGAAATACCGTTCTAACAGCTGTTTTACATACATTCTGACAGCAGGCGAGCAAAGAAGAATCGCCGACTCCTGGCGGATGGAAAGCTGCTCGGCCTCTTTAGCGACAGAACGGATGATGCTGTCTGAAACCTCAGGGTCGAGTGACAGGTAATTGCCCTGTTCAGTCTGCTGAACCCCGTCTGCAATCGCTTTTTCCACCCGGCCTGAGCATGTGATGACCTTCAGCGTTTCATGCTCTCTCGCATATTGTGCCGTGATTTGTTTGGCAAGCGACTGTCTCGCGTATTCTGTCAAAAGGTCTGAATCTGTCGTTAATCTTCCGTAATCGGCAAGAGTTTCAAAAATGGTCACCAAGTTTCTGATTGAAACTTTTTCTCTCAGCAATTTGGCAAGCACCTTTTGAATATCGCCGACAGAAAGAGGGTTTGGCGTGACTTCCTCAACAAGCACAGGATAATTTTCCTTCAGATGATCGATCAGCTGCTTTGTTTCCTGTCTGCCAACCAGTTCATGGGCATGCTGCTTAATTTTTTCTGTAATATGCGTAGATACGACTGACGCCGGATCAACAACTGTATACCCCAGCATGTCCGCTTCATCTTTTGCAGCTTCACTTATCCATTTTGCGGGAAGTCCGAACGACGGCTCTATCGTTTCAATTCCTTCAATGACGTCATCTTCAGGCGTCGGTGACATCGCTAAGTAATGATCTAGCAGGAGCTCTCCTTTAGCGACTTCATTGCCTTTAATTTTCAATCTGTATTCATTCGGCTGGAGCGCGATGTTATCTCTGATGCGCACAACCGGAATGACAAGTCCCAATTCAAGCGCAAGCTGACGTCTGATCATGACGATGCGGTCAAGAAGATCACCGCCCTGCCCCGCGTCTGCAAGCGGCACGAGTCCGTATCCGAACTCAAATTCAATCGGATCAATATGTAAAAGCTGCACAACGCTTTCCGGGCTTTTCAGTTCATCCGCCTGAGCCTCTTCTTCAAGAATTTCTTCCTCTTCTTCGCTCGGCTTATCCGCTTTGGACAGCATGTAAGCGCCGAATGCAAGCAGACCGGCGATCGGCCCCGTCAGCAGAATGCCGATCGGTGTAAGAAGACCGAGCAAAAGTACAGTTCCCGCGGCTACATACAAGAGCTTCGGATAAGCAAACAGCTGGCCTGTAATATCATGACCGAGGTTTCCTTCAGATGCCGCTCTCGTCACGACAATCCCCGTAGCCGTTGAAATGAGCAAGGCCGGCATTTGAGAAACGATTCCGTCACCGACCGTCAGCATTGTAAAGTGAGACGCAGCTTCTTGTATGCTCATCCCCTGCTGCAGCATGCCGATTACGATTCCGAAAATAATATTGATCATCACGATGATGATACCCGCGATGGCATCCCCTTTGACGAATTTGCTCGCACCGTCCATGGCGCCGTAAAAATCCGCTTCCCGGGCGACTTTTTCACGTCTGTGCTTTGCATCCTGCTCCGTAATCATGCCGGCATTTAAATCCGCGTCAATACTCATTTGCTTTCCGGGCATCGCATCGAGCGTAAATCTCGCCGCCACTTCCGATACCCGCTCGGCGCCTTTTGTAATGACGATAAACTGAATAATAATCAAGATAATGAAGACAACAAGCCCTACCAGCACATTTCCGCCGACAACGAAATTCCCGAATGTCTCAACAACCTTTCCCCCTTCTCCGTGAGAAAGAATCGAACGTGTCGTCGACACATTGAGCGAAAGCCGAAACAGCGTCAATAACAGCAGCAATGACGGGAATATCGAGAATTGCAGCGGTTCTTGCATATTCATTGTGGTGAGAAGCACGATCAACGCAAGAGAGATATTAATGATGATCAAAATACTTAACAACCATGGAGGGAATGGAATCACCAGCATTGCCACAATGAGGACAACACTTATTAAAACCGATAAATCTCTTGTTGACATGCTGTTTTTCTCTCCTTTTGAATCTGAAATTCACTATACTTTTTGTTTCGTTTTATATACATAAGCCAAAATTTCCGCAATGACTTTGAAAAACTCTTCCGGCACGGCCTGGTCAATGTCAACCTGATCATATAACGCACGCGCGAGCGGCCTGTTTTCAATCGTCATGACATCGTGTTCTTTGGCGATCTGCCTGATTTTTAATGCGAGATGGTCGACCCCTTTGGCAACAATGTAAGGGGCGTCCATTTTCTTTTCATCATATTTTAAAGCTATCGCATAATGGGTCGGGTTGGTAATGATGACATCCGCTTTCGGCACTTCCTGCATCATCCGCCTCATCGCCATTTCCCGCTGCTTCTGCTTAATTTTGGACTTAATTATCGGATCACCCTCCGATTTTTTGTATTCATCTTTTATATCCTGCTTTGACATTCTGATATTTTTCTCATAGTCAAAACGCTGATATAAGTAATCAAGCCCGGCCAGCAGCATTAAAGCCCCTGATCCCGCAAGCCCCATCCAAAGAGTGAGCTTGGAAACGAAAGTGAGCACTTCCGCAGGAGTCAAAAGCGGAAGGCGGAGAATATCGCCATAATGCAGCCAGAGCACCATAAAGGCGGCAAAACCGACCACAGTAATCTTCAAAATGGATTTGACCAGTTCAACAATCGCCCTCATGCTGTAAATCCGCTTAAATCCTTTCAGCGGGCTGAGCTTATTCAAGTCAGGCTTGAGGACTTCCGCAGAAAACAGAAAACCCACCTGCATGTAATTGCTCACGACACCTGCCACAAGCGCGACCAGCATAATCGGCGCGAGGATGAGGCTGATATCTTTCACCGTATCCACGAACAGTTCATGCACGGCAGATGCAGACAGATGTAATGATATCGATTTCGTATAAAACGTTTTAATAAAGGACAGCAGCCTGTCCCGCATATAAGGACCGAGCGCGATCAGCGAAAGAAAGATAATCAGTAAAGAAACGGCTGTATTCACATCCGTACTTTTCGCGACCTGTCCTTTCTTTCTTGTATCCTTCCGTTTTTTCGGCGTGGCTTTCTCCGTTTTTTCACCGGCAAAGAATTGCAGATTCAGTCTGAGCCTCATCATGTCACACCGACCAATGCCAATAGATTCCGCATGGTTTCAACGGTAAGGCTGAAGATGTTGCGGACAACGACAAACATCACCGCCATACAAACGATCAGCATAATAAAGCTCACGGCTATTTTCAGAGGAAGCCCGACAACGAAAACATTCAGCTGCGGCACCGTTCTCGCCACGATACCGAGCGCCAAATCAACTAAAAACAGACTGGCCACAACCGGCGCAGACATTTGAAAAGCGATAATAAACATGGCATTGAAGCTTTTTGCGATAAAAAGTCCAAAGTGATCATTTCCAAACGACGGAAATGCCTGATCAAGCGGGATATACTGAAAGCTGTAATAAATCCCGTCCAACAAAAGATAATGGGCGTTTATGCTGAGCATAAATAACAGCGCCAGCGTATAAACGAATTGTCCGATCAGCGGGCTTTGCGTTCCTGATTGCGGATCAATGACATTGGCGATGGAAAAGCCCATCTGAAAATCAATAAAGGAACCTGCTATCTGAATGGCTGTCAGCATCATGAAAGCGATCAGCCCGAGGCTCAAGCCCACAACGGCCTCTTTTATGACAAGAAGCATATACTGTTCCCCTATTTCTATTTCCGGCGCATGTTTCAGCGTGCTGAAGCAGATCACCGAAAGAAAAAAAGCAAAGCCGATTCGGTGAACCGCCGGCAGATTCCGATGCCCGAACACCGGCACCGTTACAAAAAAAGCAGAGATTCTGATAAAGACCAATAAAAAAGCGGGAAATAAATCAATGATGGAATTCATTTGATTCTACCCTGCAAATCGGTTCAGATGAGAGAACAGATCAGTTGTGAACGAAAGAATCGTCGACAGCATCCAAGGACCGAAAAAGATCAGTCCAAGCATTACCGCCACGATTTTCGGAATGAACGCAAGCGTCTGTTCCTGGATTTGAGTTGTCGCTTGAAAGATACTGACGAGCAAACCGACGATCAGCGCGATCGCAAGCAGCGGCCCGCTGATCATTAGTGTTACATATACGGCTTTTTCCGCCATGGAAATTACAAATTCTGAACTCACAATTAGCACCTACCCTAAAAGCTGTCAAGCAAAGATTTCACGATTAAATACCATCCATCGACCAAAACGAAAAGCAATATTTTAAAGGGCAGAGAGATCATAACCGGCGGTAGCATCATCATTCCCATTGACATTAAGACGCTCGCCACGACCATATCGATAATTAAAAACGGAATAAAAATCATAAAGCCCATTTGAAAAGCGGTTTTGAGTTCTGATATCGCATAAGCGGGCACCATCGTCGTCAAAGGAATATCCTGAATCGATTCAGGTTTTTTCATTTTGGCATAGTTCATAAACAGCGCCAGATCCTTCTGCCTTGTATGCTTGCTCATATACTCTTTAATCGGCTTCTCGGCTTTTGTATATGCTTCATCGAGACTGATTTTGTTGTCCATCAGCGGCGTTAAGGCTTCCTTATTAATCTCTGAAAAAGTCGGCGCCATAATAAAAAACGTCAAGAACAGCGCAAGGCCGATTAAAACCTGGTTGGGAGGCATGTTCTGCGTCGCCAGTGAGGTTCTTACAAAAGACAGGACGATGACGATTCTCGTAAAGCAGGTCATCAAAATCAGAATCCCCGGCGCCACTGAAAAGACAGTCAAAAGCAGCAGTAATTTAACAGTGGAGCTGACTTCGGTCGGACTGTTTGAATTAAAAAGATTAATAAATTCATTCATGGTGATAAGGGCCTTTCTTCTTTCCTTCAGAACGGCTTTGTTTCAGCTCGTTCAGCTGTTCTTTCAGCGCTTTTGAAAACGACGGAAGCATCGTTTGCGGCTTTTTTTCTCCATCCTTACGCGGATTTACGAGCTTGGTCCATTCCACTTTTGAAGACATCGACTCTTCGTATTGGCTCAGAATCGCCTCGCGCTCTTTTTCATCTTCAATTTCTTTTAAAAGCTGTATCGTTTCGCCCACACCGACTACGAGAACGCTGTTTCCCACTTTAATCAGCTGCACGGAACGGTTTTGGCCGACTGATGTTCCGCCGATATTTTCTACATATTGAAACGGCTTCAGCAGACGGTTTCTTCTATTCATCAGTTTGACAAATCCATAGATCAGCAGAATGACGAATAATAATGCCCCAATCATCTTTACAAAATCAAAAGCGGAGACAGAAGATGCAGAAGCATCCCCTATCTCTTGATCAGCCGTTTGTTTCGATGTATCGCTTTTTTTCTCTGTTTTGTTTGTTGATTGTTTGTCAAACCATTCGTTGACGGTAGAATTGTCAGACTCCGCCGCAAAAGCAGGGAACGGATGTACATTGAGTAAAACGAAACAACAAATCAAAGCTAGTAAACCATGACTCTTTTTCAACAGTCGTACACCCTTTAGCTTAATGTTTTATTAATAGCTTCAAGCACGCGGTCCGCTTGGAACGGTTTCACGATAAAGTCTTTTGCGCCGGCTTGAATCGCGTCAATAACCATTGACTGCTGGCCCATAGCCGAACACATAATGATTTTCGCCTGCGGATCGATTTGTTTAATTTCCTTTAAAGCTGTAATCCCGTCCATTTCAGGCATTGTAATATCCATTGTCACTAGGTCGGGGGAATGCTCTTTGAATTTTTCGACTGCCTGCGCTCCGTCTGAAGCTTCAGCTACAACGTCAAAACCGTTCTTCACTAAAATATCTTTGATCATCATTCTCATAAATGCTGCATCGTCTACAATTAAAATTCTGTGTGCCATAATCTGTTTCTCTCCTCTATGTTCGCTTATTTTAAATTGTTAAGGCGGTCTGCCTGACTTAAAATATCAGTGACTCTCACGCCGAAGTTTTCTTCTATGACAACGACCTCGCCCTTTGCCACGATCCGCTGGTTGACCAGGATGTCAACAGGTTCACCAGCCAGCTTGTCAAGCTCAATAATGCTTCCCGCAGAAAGTTCAAGGATTTCTTTGACGCTTCTCTTCGTTCTGCCGAGCTCAACCGTAACGGAAAGCGGAATATCCATCAGCATATCAAGGTTATTCCTTGATCCTTGCGCCGCTTCGTTATGATCAAACGCCTGGAATTCTACCGGAGCGACTTGAACAGGAGCAGCTTTTTTTGCGGTTCCCTGTCTCTTCGGAAGCTCGGGTTTTGCCTGCGGCTCCGGCTGCATGGCAGGTTCCGGCTGCGGCGTTTCGTATGTTTCCTGTGGTTCTGATACGGTTTCTGCGGCCTCTGACTCATGCTGGTCTGCAGTCATCAGGTCTGCGATCAGATCTTTCGCAAACGTAATCGGATAAAGCTGCATGATGCTCGAATCGATTAATTCGCCGACTTTCAGACGGAATGACACTTTTACGAGCAGGTCATCCTCAGGTATTCTGTCAGTCCCTTTTTCTTCCGTCACATCCAGAAGTTCAACCCTTGGCGGAGAAATGTCAATCTTTTTACTGAACACGGTCGACATTGACGTAGCAGCCGAGCCCATCATTTGATTCATTGCTTCCTGCACGGCGCTCAGGTGGATTTCACCGAGTGACGGGTCGGCGCCCCGGCCGTCCCCGCCGATCATCAAATCCGCGATGATGGCCGCGTCGCTTTGTTCGACGACGAGCAAATTGCTGCCGTCAAAGCCTTCTGTGTAGTTCACTTCAATGGCAACATACGGATGAGGAAATTCATCACTGATTTTGCTTTTTGAAATGACGGTCACACTCGGCGTCGTAATGTCCACTTTTTGATTTAAAAGAGTGGACAGCGCCGTAGCCGAGCTGCCGAACGAAATATTCCCGATTTCTCCGATCGCATCGCGCTCAAGTTCAGACAAGTTCGCCCCTTGAGGCTGTTCTGTATCCTCTGATTGACTGTTTGTGCCGTTAAGAAGAGCATCGATTTCATCTTGAGATAATCTATTGTTCATCTTGTTCACCTCTTATGTCGTGATCTAAAATTTGCACTGCCTGTCTTCGATTCACCCGGCCGGCCTGCCCTAAAAACTTCGGTTTGTTTCCGACCAATACAGTAAGAGGATCAGTCACTGATTTGTCCAGAGTTATACAGTCCCCGACTTCCAAACTTAAAAATTCTTCTATTGTCAGTTCAGAAGCGCCCAAGAGAGCCACAACGGGAATTTGAGCCGTCATGATGCGCTTTTCAAGCAACTTCGTTTCTTCGGGCTTCGCTTCATTCCGGTCTGATTGCATCCAATAATGTACGGAAAGCTTAGGGATAATCGGCTCAAGTACGACATGGGGAATACAAAGATTAATGACACCGCTGATTTCACCTATCTGCGTATTGAGAGAAATGACAACGACTGTTTCATTTGGGGAAACCATCTGCACAAACTGAGGATTCACTTCAAATTCAGTCATTTCAGGGTCAATATCAGCAATCGATTGCCAAGCTTCTTTGTAGTTGCCCAGTGCATTTTCAAATAAGTTAGAAATAATATTCGTTTCAATTTCCGTAAGGCTGTCAGCTTTGTTATGAGTGATGCCGATGCCTCCCATGACGCGGTCAAGCATTGCGTATGCGATGGTGGGATTAACCTCCATCATGATTCTGCCTTCCATCGGATGAACATCGAATAAATTTAAAATCGTCATGTTCGGTATGGAACGGATAAATTCTTCATACGGCACCTGGTCAACTGAGCTGACGGATATATGAATATACGTTCTGAGCTTGGCGGAAAAGTGTGTTGTGAGAAGCCTCGCAAAGTTATCATGTATCCGGGTTAAACTGCGTATCTGATCTTTCGAGAATCTGAGAGCCCGTTTAAAATCATATACCTTTACTTTTTTCTCTTTAACTTCCTTTTTCAGCTCTTCCGCATCCGCCTCACCCGTGGAAATGGCGGAAAGCAGTGCGTCTATTTCATTTTGGGAGAGAACTTCTCCTGACATTTTCTTCACCTCCGTATTCTGTCAAATTTGTTTTTATTGCAGATTAAAGGAGGTAATGTACACTTTCTGAACTTTTCCTTCTTGGAGATAGCTGTTTACTTTCTCTTTTAATGATTGTTTAAACGCTTCTCTTCCTTTATCTCCCTCAATCTCTCCGGCGCTTGTGTCAGCTAAAATGGAAATGATGTTGTCTTTCACCTGAAAATCGCGTTTTTCAAGTTCTTCCTTCGCTTTAGCCGAGTCGGTTTCAAGCTTGATGCCGATACGGATGATGCTGTCAGACTTTAAGTTTGTCGTAATATCGTCGACAGACACAGTGGCTGCAACGACTTCGTCAATTGTCGGCTTTTTATCTTTGCCGGAATGTCCGCTGACGACAAAATATGCTGCCGTTCCGAGGCCGGCGATGACAATTAAAATAATCAGCAAAATGATGACTAATTTTTTCTTCATTCTTCTTCCTCTATTCCCTGATCCAGTGAAAATATTTGTATGCTATGGTAAAACGATATGACTTTTTTGAGAACTGCTTCTTCCGGTTCTTTCACTACGAACTTTTTGCCGTTGGACAGTGTAATCGTCGTGTCGGGGAAGCACTCAATCTGTTCGATAAACAGCGCGTTCAGCGTAAAAGGCTGGCCGTTTAAACGGGTGACTTGAATCATGCAATCCGGAGAAGCGGCCTAACCGCCTCTCCTCCCTCCTTACCGTTTCAGATTAACCAGCTCCTGAAGGATTTCATCTGAAGTCGTAATGATTTTTGAGTTTGATTGGAAACCCCGCTGAGCAACGATCATTTCGGTAAATTCATCTGTCAGATCTACGTTTGACATTTCAAGATAGCCTGCCAAAAGCTTACCCGTTCCGTTTTCGCCCGGAGTGGTGACTGCGCTTGCAGCTCCTGAACTTAATGATTCTCTGTAAAGGTTTCCTCCGATTTTTTCCAGACCGGCGCTGTTAGGGAACGTGACCAGACCGATTTGTCCGGCATCATGAACCTCATCCCCTGCATCAGTGTATGTAACGGTTCCGTCTGCACCGATGCTGTAATCTTTCGCATCAGTCGGAATATTGATTTTGCCGCCGCCGATTTTTTCAAGATAGTACCCGTCAGTCGTAACAAGGTTCCCTTGATTGTCCTTTCCGAAATTCCCCGCACGTGTGTAAACAATTCCCGCACCTGTATTAATCTGAAAGTAGCCGTCTCCGTCAATGGCTAGGTCGGTTTTATTCTGTGTAGCCTGCGGGGCGCCGGTTGAATGAACGACATCAATGGAAGAAGTCGCGGCACCTAAGCCGATTTGTTTTGAATTGGTCACGTTTGAACCGCCGGCGACTGTCTGGCTGATCATATCTTTAAATGTAACGCGGCTTTTCTTAAATCCCACTGTGTTGACGTTGGCGATGTTATTGCCGATTACATCTAGTTTTGTCTGAAAGTTTTTCATGCCGCTGATACCGGAATATAATGAACGTAACATGTTAAATTCCCCCTGGGTTTCTTTTTATTTAGATGTTTCGCTGACGGCCGTGACATTCCACGGACTGACCTCTTTGCCATTTTCAAGCACGAGCACGTAATTGCCGTTTGAATGCTTGACTGAATTGACCGGGCTTGTCTGATCCTTCCCGTCGCTGTCGCTGAATGTGACATTTTTGCCGATCCAGTTCACATACATCGTAAACGGATCTTGATTTTCTACAAATTTAGTCATCGTCGTATTCATATTCATCATTTGCTCCAATGAAGAAAATGTCGCCATCTGGCTGATGAATTCTTTGTCATCAACCGGATTGAGCGGGTCCTGGTTTTGAACCTGTGTCATTAAGATCTTCAGAAATTCGTCTTTCCCTAAATTCGTGCTGCTGTTTACTGCGGCGGTGCTCTTCGCGCTTGAAGTGGTTGAAGCGCCCGCCGCGGCATAATCCGAGTTTACTGATGTCAACTATTCTTCCTCCATTTCATTGAGAGAAAGCTCCTCCAGCATATCTCCGAAATCGCCTGACTGCTGCTGGTTCTTCTGCTCTCTCTGTCCCTGATGCTGCTGTTTATTGTGATCGGCCGTCTGCCCGTAAACAGGCTGCTGATCCCCGCTTTGAAGCGGGACTGTAAAACGGTCGACCTGGACCGCCATATTCGGAAGCGACTGTTTCAGCTGAGGAAGATGCTGTTCCAGCAGCTCTTTCGCGGACTGGCTGGATGCGATTATTTTGCTTTGAAACATCCCGTTTTCGTTTGTCACCTTAATTGTGACAAATCCGAGGTTCTCGGGATTAAGACGAATCGTAAAGCTTCCGGTTGTTTTCCCGAAAGGCGTGTATTTCATCTGTTTCCAGCCGCTGATGACCTGATCCGTTAACGGTTTATTTTCTGCCGGCTGCTGTTCGGCTCCTGCGGACGTTTGCTGAATGCCGGCAAGGCTTCTCGTTCCCGAAAACAGTATATGTGCAGACAATTTGCTGTCAGGCGCCTTTGCGTGAGAAACCGTGCCGCCGTTTTGCTGTTCTGTTTTTCCGGCTGACTCTTGGGATGATTCAGATGATTGAGATAACACAAAGGCTTTCAGCTCAGTTTCAGCCATATCCCATTCCTTTGTTCCCTTTTGAGAAAGGCCCGCAAGCTGCTCCGCGACGCTTTGAAAGCTCTTCAGCTCAGCGGCTGTCATGGAGTAAAGTTTAGATGCAGATTCGTTTTTCGGAAAAAATGTCTGCCGCAGGTCTTGAATCACGCGGTCCGGAACGCCTTGTTTTTTCAATGCCTCTAATAACCGGGCGCCTTCCTGGTAAACCGCCTTTGCCTGCGCGCTGTCCGGCAGTTCCTGCTGAGATGTGAAGAGCTGGGATACGGCTTCTTGAATGAAAAGCAGACCCTTCTCAAGCTCATCCTTGACGGAATCCCCGTCTTTTGCGGAAGAATCCGGCTCATCCGTTTCAGGCTTCGCCCCATGCTGTTTTCCCACTAACATGTCTTCAACAGATTCGGCAAGCTGTTTCAATAAAGGAAGAGCTGTTTCAGCCGTCTGCTTTCCTTCAAGAGCTTTTACCGCCTCAAGCAGCTGTTTTAGCTGCAATTCTTTATCTTCCGGGCCGGCTTTCAGCCAATCACCGATTTTCGATAAGGCATCATTCAGCTCTGCGTCACTTGTTTTTGTTTCATCTCCGGGCTGCCGGGGAAAAGTGATTTCCGACAGGAGCCAGTTCTGAAATAGACCTAAGCTGTTTACATTCATCTTCACATTGCTGTTTTGCACAGTCTGCGTACGATTACCCGTTAATTCAAGCAGCTTCAACTTACATCACTCCTTATTTCCGTCAGCGGATAGTTTTTCTGTATATTTAGCCGCTTGTTCAGGAGTCATTTTCGTCAAGATTTCAGCAAGCTGCTTTTTACTTAATCCGTTTAAAATATCGAGGGCTTCTTTTTCTTTCAGCTTTACGATAATGCTTGCCGCTTTACCGCTGTCCATACTTTTATAGATGTTGATCATTTTATCTTTTCCGGCTGAATCCGAAGCGTCTTTTTTCGTTTCATCCGTCTTCGTTTTCTGCTGTTGTTCAGCTTCCTGTTTCAGTGAACGGATTTTCTGATTCAGATTATCGATTTCGGACTTGCTTGTGTCTAAATCTTTATTCAAAATGTTAATTTCACTTTTTTGTTCCTTTATGGTCTTTTCAAGAGAAGCCGTTCTGTCTTCCTTCTGCTTTTCCGCCGCGCTTTTCATTTCTTTCGTTTCGGGAACCAATTCTTTTAAAACAGGCGTTTTAGCGGCTGTTTCCTGAATCGGCTTCATCACATCAACGCCGGCAGCCCAAAGGATGATGCTTGCGACGATGATCAGAAAAATCAGCGGGATCATGATAAAAAGCAGGATTGAACCGAACTTTCCAGATCTCTTTTCTTTATCGGCCATTTCATTCGCTCCTAATGCCCCTGAATCATAAACTGCTTGATTGAAATGTCGTCCATTTCCCTCATCTCTGCAGCTTTGTCTTCAAGTGCGAACATATTAAATTGTTTTTCCCGCATTTTTTCAAATTTCTTTACTTCAATGTTTTTTTCGGTGAGCTGTTCCTGCTTCTCATTCATTTCATTTCGTTTCATGATGACAAGCTTTTGATAATGATAGATGGTGTTCTCAAGATTGGAAACGAAGTGCTGATAATGTCTCATTTCCTGAACGCTCATCCCGCATTTCAGCTTTGATTCTTTGTCTTTTTCGAGCAATTCTTTTTTGCTCATATTTTCATATAGTTTTTCAGCCACTGTCTCAAATTCAGAAACCGATTGTCTGTATTCAGTCAATGTTTGGTCTTTTTCATTTTCTTTTAATTCCAGCAGCTTTTGAAATCTGAATTGGTATGCCACGATGTTATTCCTCTTTTCCTGTCAGACTCGTCAATGCCGCAATGCTGTCTTCCAATTGAGCGGGTTCTTCCGTTCCTTGTTTTAAAAATTGAATAAGCTGCGGATAAAACTGAATCGCTTCATCAATTTCTCTTGATGATCCTCTTTTGTAAGCTCCGATATTAATGAGATCTTCAGAGTTTTGATAAGTTGACAGAAGATCGCGGAATTTGTTGGCCGCCTCTATATGCGATGTGTCTGAAATATTAGACATGACCCTGCTGATGCTTTTCAGGATGTTCACGGCCGGGAACTGCCCTTTATTGGCAAGCGCCCGATCGAGAACGATATGCCCGTCTAATATTCCGCGCACCGTATCGGCAATCGGTTCGTTCATGTCATCTCCGTCAACGAGAACCGTATAAAAAGCGGTTATCGTTCCTTGTTCATTCGCGCCCGTTCTTTCCAGCAAACGGGGTAAAATAGCGAACACAGAAGGTGTATATCCTTTTGTTGTCGGCGGTTCTCCCGCTGCCAGGCCGATTTCCCGCTGAGCCATCGCGACCCTCGTGACGGAGTCCATCATGAACATCACATTCCTGCCTTTATCGCGGAAGTACTCTGCAATGGCGGTGGCCGTATACGCCGCTTTCAAACGCATTAAGGCAGGCTGATCAGAGGTCGCGACTACGACTATTGAGCGTTTCAGGCCTTCTTCGCCTAAATCCTTCTCGATGAATTCACGCACCTCTCGCCCCCGTTCACCGACGAGTGCGATAATGTTTAAATCAGCTTCAGTCTGCTTCGCGATCATTCCCATCAGGGTGCTTTTTCCGACTCCGCTTCCGGCAAAAATCCCGATTCTCTGCCCTTTTCCTACCGTCAGCAGACTGTCAATCGATCTGACGCCGACACCCATCTTTTCCCGTATCGGCGGGCGTTTCATCGGGTTTGGCGGCGGCTGTTCCGTCGAAACGGGGGACAAACCTTTCGGAAGCGCCCGGCCGTCAAGAGGTTCGCCGAACGCGTCGACAACTTGTCCGATTAAACCCGCGCCTACTTTGATGCGGAGCGACTCGCCAGTGGCCTCCACAATGCTGCCCGGCGCGATGCTGGCCGCTTCCAGATAAGGCATTAGCAGAATGTTTTCATCCTGGAAGCCTACAACCTCAGCTTTAATCGCTTTTTTCGCATGGCCTTTCGGATAAATGAGACAAACATCTCCGATTGAGCTTTCGGGCCCTTTTGATTCAATCATCAGCCCGATGACCCGTTTAACCTTGCCGTAGCGTTTGTACGGATCCGCTGTTTCAATTGAGTCTATTAAATACTGTGTCTTCATTGCTCCGCTCCCGCCTCAAGCGCCGTTAAAAGTTTTTGCTTTAATTGCATCAGCTGGGTATCTATGCCTGCATCAACACGTCCGAACGGAGTTTCTATCGAGCACGTTCCCTTCGCGGCTTTTTCATCGGCATATAAGCTTAATCTGCATTCTTTGTATAACAGCTGCTGAATTTCGTCCATATGCTGATGAACCGTCTCATAATATTCAGGGTCCACATAGATGGAGATGTCATCATAATCTTTTACTTCGGCTACTACCTGTTTGACCAGCAGAAGGAAAGCCTCTTTATCATCACTTTTTTGCCGCCATACTTTTTTAGCGAGCGCAACGGAAAGCTCAATAATTTCTTCCTCAGCGCTTTCCAGTTTTTCCTCGACTGACTGTCTCGCCATTTCCATAACGGCATTGGCCCGGCTGATGAGATTGGCGTATTCAGCTTGAGCCTCGGCTTTTCCCAATGCCATGCCTTCTTCATATCCTTCTGCCTTTGCTTCTTCTATCAATCTTTGTTTTTCTTCCGCCCAGCGGTTTTTCTCTTCTTCAATCTGCAGAAGAGTGTGCTCTAATTGATTTTTCGCTTCTTCAGACACCCTGTCGGCTTCGGCCTTGGCAAAGGCCATGAGAGCCTCCGGATTTTCGGGTTCCTCCCGGTCTGGATGGGAATGTGTTTTCCTGACTTCCTGCAAGGAAAGCTTGCGCCGTTTTTGTTCAGGAGAAAATGATGATTGCTGTTTAATGATATTAGACAATAATATCGTCTCCTCCGCCTCGCGCGATTACAATTTCTCCGGCTTCTTCCAGCTTGCGGACGACGCCCACGATTCTTGATTGCGCCTCTTCCACATCACGCAAACGCACAGGCCCCATAATTTCCATTTCCTCTTTAAACGTTTCAACCATACGCTGTGACATATTGCTGAAGACGATTTCTTTGACTTCCTCGCTCGCAACCTTCAATGAAAGCAGGAGGTCGTCGTTTTCAACGTCTCTGATCACGCGCTGAATCGCACGGTTATCAAGGGTGACAATATCTTCAAAGACAAACATCCGTTTTTTGATTTCATCCGCCAACTCAGGATCTTGGATTTCTAATGAATCAAGGATCGTTTTTTCCGTTCCTCTGTCTACGCCGTTTAACACTTCAACAACGGCTTCTATGCCGCCGGTCTGCGTATAATCCTGCGTAAAGGAGGAGGACAGCTTTTGTTCAAGGACCCGCTCCACTTCATTTATGATTTCAGGAGACGTTCTGTCCATAACCGCAATCCTTCTTGCCACCTCAGCCTGAACGTCCGGGTTCAGCTCAGACAAAATCTGTCCGGCCTGCACCGGGTCAAGGTAGGATAAAATCAGCGCCATCGTTTGCGGATGTTCCTGCTGAATGAAATTTAAAATCTGTTCGGGCTCCGCTTTTCTCGCGAAATCAAACGGCTTTACCTGCAAAGAAGAGGTGAGCCTGTTTAAAATGCTTACCGCTTTGTCTTCTCCGAGCGCTTTTTCAAGCACTTGGCGGGCGTAATTTAAACCGCCTTGTGAAATATAGTCCTGAGCGATTGCGATATTATGAAATTCTTCAATGATTTCATCTTTTCTTTGATGATCGACGCTTCTGACTCCCGAAATCTCGAGTGTCAATCTTTCAATTTCTTCTTCAGACAAATGCTTGTACACAGAAGCTGATACATCAAGGCCTAAGGAAATCATGAGGATGGCTGCTTTTTGTTTTCCTGTAAGCTTGTTCTGATCACGTTTCGCCATTTTCCATTCCCCCTAATCCTCGTCCAGCCAGCTTCGAAGCAATTTAGCAAAGTCTTCCGGTTTTTCTTTAGCCATTTTTTCAAGCTGTTTTCGTCTGACTGTTTCTTCCGTTTCAATTTTCTCTTCGTTGATATCAGGCAATCGAACCGGCTCGGGCGGTGTTTCATATTCATATTCTTCGTATTCATCCTCTTGTGAGCGTTTCTTTCTGATGAGGAGAATAATAAGCAGAATAATGGCCGCAAGCAGTACGCCGCCTGTAATGTATACCCAGATCGGAAGACCTGAAGATTGTGCCGAATCTGTGTTCAGGCTTGTTTTTCCGTCAAACGGCTGAACGGATACAACGATTTTATTGTTGATATCATTGTCTGTCAGGTTTTGATTTTGCGTTTCGTTTTTATCAAGAGACGTTCTGACGACCGTTCCTAAAATCTTCTGTATATCAGCCTGTCTCTGTGCTGATAAGGAAGCGGCATTTTTCGGATTAGGCGGCTCCACCATGACCTGAATGCCTAAATCACGCACTTTATACGGGCTTTCAGCGATTTCTTTATGAATGCGGTTGACTTCATAGTTGATTTTATTGCTGCTTTTTTCGTAGTCCCCGCTGTTTGAACCGCCGTTTGTCTCGGCATAGTTCGCGGTGTCATTGCTTCCCGTTCCGGCCGTGCCGCCGTTGGCCGCTCCGTCGCCTTTATACGTTTCCGCAACTTTTTCGGCGCTTACCGCTATGCCTTCCATGTTATCTTTATCGACAGGTTCGACAGTGTCTTCAGTGCGTTTTTCCTTCGTGAAGTCAACATCCGCCGTCACGGAAACAACGACCTTATCCTGCCCCATCATTGTGCCGAGCAGTGACTGAACATGTTTTTGAATGTCCTTTTCGACCTGCGACTTAATACCTTGCTGAGAAGCATAACTGTCAGAAACGGACCCTGCACCGCTGTCACTTTTGTCATAATATGTAGAATTTTGATCCATTATGACGATATTATCTTCTTTTAAGTTCGGAACACTTTTAGAAACGAGATGGTACAGCCCGTTGATCTGGTTTTGATCAAGCGAGTAGCCCGGTTTCATCTGCAAAACGATTGATGCGGACGCTGCCGGCTGATCTTCACCGACGAACACGGCTTCTTTCGGCATATTGATCATGACCTTCGAGCTTTTAATACCGTCCATTTCATTTATCAGGTTTGACAATTCGGTCTGAGTCGCCTCAACCTTTAAAACGTCAAACTCATTATCTGTCAGGCCGAAGCCCGCATTTTGTCCGAAAAACGAATAATCAATTGATCCCGTTTTCGGCAGGCCTTCCGCGGCAAGCTGGACTTTAAGCGAATCCACTTGGCTCTCAGGAACCTTAATGACCGTGCCGCCGTCAGCAAGTTCAGAAGACACCTTTTTCGTATCGAGCTCTTCTTTAATCTTCCCCGCTTCTTCCGCGGACAAATCTTTATAAAGAGGCACCATCTTTTCAGACGAAGTAAAAATAATAACGACGATGAGTAAAATAATGAATGCGGCCAAGCCGCTTACCATGAGTATCTTCTGTGTTTTTGATCTGTTGTTCCAAAACGCTGCCGTTTTGGTTTTCATTTGCATTAGAGTACGATTCATGTTAACCCCCGGTCATTCCAGTCATTCTCTTCAATCTGACCACTACATCTGCATTCTCATGATTTCCTGATAGGCTTCCACGGCTTTATTGCGGAATTCGGTAGCGGCCGTCAGAGAAATATTTGCTTTTTGGGCAGCGATCATGACCTCGTCAAGGTTTACATCCTTTCCTGCAGCCAGTTCGTTCGTTATTTGGTCAGATTTTACTTGTGACTCATTTAACGAATCAATAGAGTTTTTTAAAAGCTCCGAAAAGCTTGTTTGGTTTGAAGAATCAGTTTTTTGAGTTTGGTTTAATTGATTCGTTACGTTTTGAGTATTTTGGGTTTGTTGAAGCTGAAAAGGAGTAATAGCGTTAACCACTTACATCACCTTACTTTCCGATTTCTAACGCCTTCAAAAGCATGCCTTTGGAGGCGTTTAATGCAGTTACGTTTGCTTCGTATGATCTCGAGCTGCTGACAAGATCCACCATTTCCTTTAATGGATCTACATTTGGTTTTTGTACATATCCGTCTTTATTCGCATCAGGATTCTCCGGATCATAAACGAGATTAAAAGCGGACGGGTCTTCCGTAACACCAGATACCTCTACGCCATTTCCCGCGCTTCCTGTTCCGTTCATCTTGGAATGTAAAAGGGACGAAAATGATTCGCCTCCGGATTGGAGAGATACCAGCTTTCTTCTGTAAGGCACCCATTCGCCATTTACCTGCTTCGCTCTCGTTGTATCCATATTGGCCAGGTTGGACGATACGACGTCCATCCGGACACGCTGTGCAGTTAAAGCGGAACCCGAAATATTTAAGCTTTGAAAGCCACTCATTATTTTCCTCCTGTCAAGACGGTTTTCAGAGAATTGAATTTGCCGCTCATTCTTTCAACCAAAGCCTGATAATTAATTTGGTTTTCGGCTAAATCTGTCATTTCTTTGTCGATATCGACATTGTTTCCGTTTTGCTGGTACGATGTATCACTGCTGGACACGATAGAATAATCGTCCCCCGAACCCGTAAAGTCAACGTGCCGATAGTCGGTTTTTACAGCCTCAAGATTGGATGTTTCCTGATCTAACAAATTTCGGAAAGAGACTTTTTTTGCCTTGTAGTTCGGTGTATCTATATTGGCGATATTATTAGTTAAGACTTTTTGCTTAATGTCCGCTCTCCCCAAGGCATTCTCAAGATTTTGTATAGTTCCAGAAAATAAGTCCAAATCCACTTACCTCCATTTCAGATATTTTTCTCCTAAAAATCCTTGTCGAGAATTGTAAAACCATATGCTTATTGTAAGAAATAACAGGCTTAAAGTCTATGAAGTTAGGCTAAAAAAAAGTGCTCAATTATATCTATTTTGTATGTAGGTATTAAGTCCTAGAATATTTGTACTACAAGGATTTGTTTAATATTAGACTGAAAATAGCAGAATTTCTGTATCTTCCTCCTTTTTTCACACAGCAAGATGGATTATCTCAGATCAGATTCCAATAAGCAACTTTAAACTGCAACTTTTCACCTATTGTCCATAAAAAAAGCAGGACGCCCATTTTTAGGGATCCTGCTTTTGTCTTAATGAGATTTAAGGTTTTCCAATTCAATAAGGAATTTGTTGTTCAGAACTTTAATGTACGTCCCCTTCATTCCCAGTGATCTGGATTCAATGACGCCTGCGCTTTCCAGCTTTCTCAGCGCGTTAACGATGACTGAACGCGTAATGCCGACACGGTCCGCAATCTTACTTGCCACAAGCAAGCCTTCGTTTCCGTCAAGCTCTTCAAAGATATGCTCAATCGCTTCAAGTTCACTGTAAGACAGAGAACTGATCGCCATTTGAACAACCGCTTTGCTTCGCGCCTCTTCTTCGATTTCTTCCGCTTTTTCTCTTAAAATCTCCATTCCTACAACGGTTGCTCCGTATTCAGCAAGAATGAGATCATCATCTTCAAATTGATCCTGCAGACGGGACAGAATGAGCGTGCCCAGTCTCTCTCCTCCGCCGATGATCGGCACGATCGTTGTTAAGCCCGCTTGGAACAGGTCTCTGTTTTCTACAGGAAACGCCGTGTATTCGCTGTTGATATCAAGGTTTGAAGACGTCTCCGGAACATTGAACAGATTTCTCGTGTACTCTTCCGGGAACTGGCGGTCTTCAAGCATTTTTTTCATGCGGTCATTTTCAATCTGCTGATTAATAGAGTAGCCCAAAAGCTTTCCTCTGCGGCTGACGACGAAAATATTAGAATCAATGACGTCACGAAGCGTTTCAGCCATTTCTTTAAAGTTTACGGGTTTGCCTGCCGCAGCCTGCAGCATGCTGTTAATAATTCGTGTTTTTTGTAGTAAAGCCATGATAAATAATCCTCCTAGAATTCCTCTTATTAAATTTTCACAATATAAATTGACTTAGATCTTTGTTGTTTGCAATCGTTCCGAGCTTTTCTTCAACGTATTGCGGCGTGATAGCGACTTTTTCCATCGTCACGTCCGGCGCTTCAAACGACAGGTCTTCCAAGAGACGTTCCAATATCGTGTGAAGCCTTCTCGCTCCGATGTTGTCCGTATCCTGATTCACATGGTAAGCTACTTCGGCGATCTTACGAATAGCTTCGTCAGAAAATTCAAGAGATATACCTTCTGTCTGCAATAAAGCCTGATATTGTTTTAACAGCGCGTTATCGGGTTCGACGAGAATCTTCACAAAATCATCTACTGTCAGCTTGCTCAATTCTACACGAATCGGAAAGCGGCCCTGCAGCTCCGGAATCAGATCAGACGGTTTGGCCATATGGAATGCCCCGGCTGCGATAAACAGCACGTGATCTGTTTTGACGGAGCCGTATTTCGTGACGACGGTAGATCCTTCGACAATCGGAAGGATATCTCTTTGAACGCCTTCTCTCGATACATCTGCTGAGGAAGAAGCCCCTCCGTTTTTTGCAATTTTATCTATTTCGTCAATAAAGATAATGCCGCCCTCTTCAGCTCTTAACACGGCCTCTTGGCCGACTTCATCCATATCGATTAATTTGCCTGCCTCTTCATTGGTCAGAACCTTCCTTGCTTCTCTGACCGTCATTTTGCGGCGTTTTTTCTTTTTTGGCACCAGATTGCTCAGCGCATCCTGCATATTCATGCCCATCTGCTCCATCCCGGAGCCTTGCAGCATGTCAAACATCGATGGCTGCTGCTCTTCCACCTCTACGGAGACGTAATGGTCTTCGAGCTCTCCCAATGCGAGCTGATGCGCCATGCGCTTTCTTTTCTCTTCAAGGCTTGCTTCTTCCTGCTGGTCGGCTTCATCATCATTTGCCGCCTGGCTTCCTCCGAAAAGCATTTCAAACGGATTTTTCACACCCGCTTGTTTTTTCTTTCCCGGAACGAGAAGCCGCACTATACGTTTGTTTGCATTTTCTTCAGCCTGTTCTTTCACTTCGCTGATTTTTTCTTCTTTAATGAGCCGCACGGATGTCTCAACGAGGTCTCTGACCATTGATTCGACATCTCTGCCTACATAGCCGACTTCTGTAAATTTTGTCGCTTCAATTTTTATAAATGGCGCACCGGTAAGCTTGGCGATCCGTCTGGCGATCTCTGTTTTCCCCACCCCGGTCGGGCCCATCATCAGGATGTTTTTGGGAACGATCTCATCTCTCAGTTTTTCATCAAGAAGACTTCTGCGATAGCGGTTTCTTAATGCCACGGCGACAGCTTTTTTCGCATCCTGCTGTCCTACAATGTATTGATCCAACCGATCTACGATTTGTCTCGGTGTTAACGGTTTGTTTTCCATGCGCCTCAAGTCCTTTCTATTCAAGTTCTTCCAAAATGATCTGATCGTTTGTGTACACACAAATCTCGCCCGCGATTTTCAAAGCGGCTTTTGCAATATCTTTGGCGGACAGATTCTCTCCGGCATAGGTTTTCAGCGCTCTTCCTGCTGACAGGGCGTAGTTTCCGCCGGAGCCGATTGCCAAAATGCCGTCATCCGGCTCAATCACTTCACCTGTTCCCGATACGAGAAGCAAGGTATCCTGGTTCATGACAATCAGCATGGCTTCCAGCTTGCGCAGCACTTTATCGCTGCGCCATTCTTTCGCAAGCTCAACCGACGCACGTTTTAAATTGCCGTTGTATTCTTCAAGCTTCGCCTCAAACATTTCAAAAAGTGTGAAAGCGTCTGCAACAGATCCTGCAAATCCGGCCAGAACCTTTCCGTTAAACAGCTTTCTCACTTTTCTCGCGGTATGTTTCATGACTACAGCCTGACCGAATGTGACCTGGCCGTCTCCTGACATAGCGCTTTTCCCGTTATGCTGGACGGCAAAAATCGTTGTCGCATGAAAAGATGACATGAGAAGGGCCTCCTTTTAATTTTCTTTAAAAGCTCTCGGGTGGTGGGACATATATGTGTTTCTCAGCATTTCCTTCGATACATGCGTGTATATCTGCGTAGAAGACAGATTGGAATGGCCCAAAAGCTCCTGGACGCTTCTTAAATCAGCCCCTTCATTCAGCAGATGAGTCGCAAACGTGTGCCGAAGCATATGCGGGTGTATATGTAAAGTGCCGGATGCTTTTTTTACAAGCCCGCTTAAAATATACCGGATTCCTCTGGCGGTCAGCGGGCCGCCTCTTTGATTGACAAACAGCACATCATGAGGCTCTTTTGCTTTTTCAAGCAGGCACTGCCTTCCGCTGTTAATATACAGCTCCAGCGCATCACGGGCATATGAGCCGAACGGGATATAGCGCTGCTTCTTGCCTTTCCCGTGAACGAGCACCGTATCCATGAACAGGTCAAGATCGCCGACAGTGAGCGTACAGCACTCACTGACCCTCATTCCGGTCGCATAAAGAAGCTCAAGCAGGGCCTGATCGCGCATCCCTGACGGCTGACTTCTGTCTGAAACAGCGAATAGTTCCTCAAGTTCTTTTTCATAAAGAAACTTCGGAATCCGTTTCTCTTGTTTCGGCAGATGAACAAGCTGAAACGGATTCTCTTCAACAAGCTTTTCCCTCATTAAAAATTTATAGAAGCTTCTCAAAGCTGAAATTTTCTTGCTGATTGTTTTTCTTGACAGGCCTTTTTCATAAGCCTCTGTCAAAAATATTCTCACATCATGATATGCAGCTTCTTTCATTCCATTTATATTTTGAGCATGCAGAAACATCCCAAATTCTTCAATCGAATTAACATAATTCACAATAGTATATTGTGAATAATTTTTTTCAATTTGTAAATATTCAACGAATAACTTTAAAAAAAAGTTAACATTCTCAGTCATTATGAAGACCTCCCTCTCCGAAGGGCTTTTAAATGGTATCATATAATGCATCGAAGTTGCAATGAAAAGCTATATCGTTTTCGAAATAGTTTGAATAGTTTCAATTGCACGTTTAGCGTATTCTTCATTTCGTTCTTTTTTGTTTTTAATTTTCACAGGCAATTCTTTTAAGAGGCCGAAGTTTGCATTCATCGGCTGGAAGTTCTTCTGATTTGTCGTCGTAATGTAGTGAGCCATGCTTCCGATTGCCGTCTCCTGCGGGAATGTCACAAGATCCTGATCGAGCACAAGTTTGGCGGCATTGATTCCCGCTACAAGACCTGAAGCGGCAGATTCAACATAACCCTCTACGCCGGTCATTTGGCCCGCGAAAAACAGATCGTTCCGCTGTTTAAATTGATATGTCGGGTTCAAAAGGCTCGGCGAGTTGATAAATGTGTTTCTGTGCATGACGCCGTATCTGACGATATCAACATTTTCAAGACCGGGGATCAGTTTAAGCACTTCTTTTTGGTCTCCCCATTTTAAATGTGTCTGAAAACCTACAATATTATAAAGCGTTCCCGCCGCATCATCCTGTCTGAGCTGAACGACTGCATAAGGGCGCTTGCCTGTTTTCGGATCTTCCAGTCCGACCGGTTTCATCGGTCCGAACAGCATTGTTTTCTTGCCTCTTTTCGCCATGACTTCAATCGGCATGCAGCCTTCAAAGAAGATTTCTTTCTCGAATTCTTTTAAAGGTACCGTCTCAGCCGTCGTCAATGCTTCATAGAAACGGTCGAACTCTTCCTCTGTCATCGGGCAGTTTAAGTATGCCGCTTCTCCCTTGTCATAACGGGATTTTAGGTACACTTTCTCCATATCGAGGCTGTCTTTTTCGACAATCGGCGCCGCCGCGTCATAAAAATACAGATACTCTTCTCCCGTGAGCTCTTTCAGCTGCTGTGAAAGCGATTCTGACGTAAGCGGTCCGGTCGCGATAACAGTCGGGCCTTCCGGAATCTCTGTTACTTCCTCAGTAAGAACCGTTACGTTCGGATGGTTTTTCACGAGATCCGTCACGCTTTGCGCAAATTCATGACGGTCAACGGCAAGCGCTCCCCCGGCCGGAACCGAGCATTTATCAGCAGATTGAATGATTGCCGAGTCAAGGGCCCGCATTTCTTCTTTTAATACGCCTACCGCATTGGCGAGTGTATTTGAACGGAGGGAGTTGCTGCATACCAGTTCGGCGAATTTATCAGTATGATGGGCTGCCGTCTGCCTGACGGGCCGCATTTCATATAGTTTCACTTGAATTCCTCTTTTTGCAAGCTGCCATGCCGCTTCACTTCCGGCAAGGCCTGCTCCGATTACATTAACTGTTTGCTGGTTCATTTCTTTTCATCTCCTGTTGTTTGTCCCTTCCACACAAAGAAGGTGAGCAAGGCTCTGCTCACCGCTACTTCTGTGGTTCTTCCTTATAATCGCATTCGACGCATTGGACTTGTATGCCTTTTTTAAGCTTTTTCTCTACGAGCATATTTTCACATTTCGGGCATTTTCGTTCAATCGGTTTGTCCCAAGATACGAAGTCGCATTCAGGATAACGGTCACAGCCGTAAAAGATGCGTTTCTTTTTTGATTTTCGTTCGACAATGTTTCCTTCATGGCACTTAGGACATTTTACGCCGATTTGTTTGACAATCGGTTTTGTATTCCGGCAGTCAGGGAAGTTGGAGCACGCCATAAATTTGCCGTATCGGCCCATTTTATAAACCATCCGGGAGCCGCATAACTCACAATCTTCATCGGCGTATTCAGGTTCAATTTCCACTTCTTTCATTTCGGCTTCCGCTTTTTTCACGCGTTTTTCGAAATCAGTATAGAAGCTGTCAATGATTTGAACCCATTCTGTCTGGCCATCTTCAACATGGTCAAGGTCTCTTTCCATTTTAGCCGTGAATTCAACGTTGATGATTTCCGGGAAAAACTCCATGATAAGATCCAGCACGATCTGCCCAAGCTCAGTCGGCACAAACCGTTTATTGTCTAATCCCACGTAACCGCGGCGCTGGATGGTGTCAAGAGTCGGCGCATATGTCGAAGGACGGCCGATCCCCAGTTCTTCAAGCGTTTTAACCAGGCGCGCCTCTGTATAACGCGGAGGCGGCTGAGTAAAGTGCTGCTCAGGCTCAATATCTTTCGATAAAACCGTGTCTCCCTCTTTAAGGTCCGGAAGCATGCGGTCTTTTTCTTCCAGCTGATCGTCTTTACCCTCTACATAGACTTTCATGAAGCCGGCGAATTTGACTTTACTTCCGTTTGCCCGGAATGTCAATCCGTTATTGCTGAGATCGACGCTCATCGTATCAAGGACGGCAGGCGCCATCTGGCTTGCAACAAAGCGCTCCCAAATCAGCTTGTATAATCTGAGCTGGTCTCTTCCAAGCACCGCTTTTAAGTCGGCAGGTTTTCTGAGCACCGAAGTCGGACGGATCGCTTCGTGGGCATCTTGAGCGTTTTCATTTTTCTTTGCCGGTTTCCGTTTTCCCGCTAAGTACTCTTTTCCGTACGCCTGATCAATAAAAGCTGACGCTTCTTCAACGGCTGTATTGGAAATCCGCGTTGAGTCCGTTCTCATATACGTGATGAGCCCGACTGTCCCTTCTTTGCCGAGATCAATTCCTTCATATAATTGCTGCGCGATCATCATCGTTTTCTTCGCTCTGAAATTCAGCTTTCTTGCAGCCTCCTGCTGCAGAGTGGACGTTGTAAACGGCAGAGCGGGATTTCGTTTGCGCTCTTTTTTCGTAACCTTGTCAACTGTATACTTATTGCCTTTCAGCTGAGCAAGGATGGCTTTTACGTCTTCTTCGCTTTTTAAAGGAAGCTTTTTGCCGTTTTTTCCGAAAAATCCGGCTTCAAACGTCTCTTTTCCTTTTAAAAATGAGCCGGTAATCGTCCAGTACTCTTCAGGTTTAAAATCGTTGATTTCCTTTTCCCGGTCGATGATCAGCCGGAGCGCAACGGATTGCACACGGCCCGCACTGAGGCCTTTTTTTACTTTTTTCCAAAGAATCGGGCTGATTTTGTATCCGACGAGTCTGTCTAGTATGCGGCGCGCCTGCTGCGCATCGACAAGATCCATATTAATCATGCGCGGATGTTTAAATGATTCTTTAATGGCGTCTTTCGTTATTTCATTAAAGACGACCCGGCAGTCCGAGCTGAGATCCAGATCAAGACTGTGTGCGAGATGCCATGCAATCGCTTCCCCTTCTCTGTCGGGGTCGGCCGCGAGATAGACTTTTTTTGCTTTCTTTGCCGCTGTTTTTAATTCTTTTAAAACAGGGCCTTTTCCGCGGATCGTAATATATTTCGGTTCAAAGTTCTGTTCGATGTCAACTCCCATTTGACTTTTCGGAAGATCCCGGACATGTCCCATTGAAGCTTTGACTTTATATTTCTTCCCTAAATAACGTTCAATCGTTTTCGCCTTTGCCGGCGATTCCACGATGACTAGATAATCAGACATTTTCATCCCCCTCAAGAGGTGTTCTCTCTCTTTTCAAGTATCAATTCATTTTAGAGCTGCCTTTTTTTGGCTTTCAACATTTCATTCTTTATGATGAACGTCATTTTATACATGAAAATAATGTGCAACTTTAAATCCTCACTATTATTAAATATTACAATACCGTTTGTCAAACGATATTTCAAAAGGGTTCCGTATACTGAACGCATCGGGGGGTCAGCTCTCCGTCAATATCCTCTGCGCATAATACAGCTTTCGCCCCTTCTTGAATGAGTTTTATAGGTCCTCCGGAATATGGATTAAATATGGAACCCGGAACGGCAAATACCTCTCTGCCTTGATCGAGAGCCTGGTAAGCTGTGATTAATGAACCGCTTTTTTCTTTTCCCTGCACGACCACAATTCCTTCACTTAGTCCGCTGATTATGCGGTTTCTCATCGGAAAGTGCCATTTTTTCGGCTTTGTTTCAGGAGGATGTTCTGAGAGTAGGAGATGGTGTTCAGCCATGTATTCTGCTAACAGGAGATTTTCCCGGGGATAGATGTGATGGAATCCGCCGGCTATCACGCCGATCGTAAGCCCTTTTGCCCTGATGCTCGCCTTATGAGACAATCCGTCTATACCGGATGCAAGCCCGCTTACAATGACCCAGCCTTTTTTTGAGAGTTCGGCGGAAAGATGCCCAACCGCTTTTATTCCGTCTTCCGTCGGTTTCCGCGTTCCTACAATCCCAATTTTTCTGCCTTTTTCAAGAAGCGGCGTGTTCCCTTTTGCATACAAGACAGCCGGCGGATCATAAATCGCTTTAAGCCATGTTGGATAGCGGCTTGATGAAATCGGAATGACAGTAATGCCTTCGCGGCGGTAATCGGACAGAACTTCATCAAGTTCCGGATCCTTGCGCTCTATTTCCCGAAAAATTGCTTCCGGGGCTGTTTTCCCTTCTGATAAAACAGTTAATGGATGCGGATTCGGTAAAAAAGACAGAGAGTGATCAGCTTTCCACCATTTTAATAGAAGAGACGGGGAAATGATTTGATTAATACTGCAGACCATTAAACAGCGCGATGCTTGATCCAAATCTGGAAACCTCCTCTTTTTTTCAGCAAAAACAGGAACAGCCGTTACGGCTGCCCCTGCTTCGATCAGTGCGTTTTGCACGTTTCAAATAAGCCTTTTTCTTTTAACACCTTAATCAGCGTTTCACCCATTACAGAAGGGGTTTCCGCGACTTCAATTCCGCAGGCGTTCATCGTTTTGACTTTTTCTTCTGCCGTGCCTTTTCCTCCGGAGATGATGGCGCCCGCATGGCCCATACGTTTTCCCGGAGGCGCGGTTTTACCGCCGATAAAGCCGACAACAGGCTTCGTCATGTTCGCTTTCACCCACTCAGCCGCTTCTTCTTCAGCTGTGCCGCCGATTTCTCCGATCATGATGACGGCATGTGTTTCAGGATCTTCATTGAACGCTTTTAACACGTCAATAAAGTTCGTGCCGTTGACCGGATCGCCGCCGATCCCTACAGCGGTAGATTGGCCTACGCCGGCTTCTGAAAGCTGATGGACAGCCTCGTATGTCAATGTTCCTGAACGGGACACAACGCCTACATGACCCTTTTTATGAATGTATCCCGGCATAATGCCGATCTTGCATTCTTCAGGTGTAATAACACCAGGGCAGTTCGGCCCTATTAATCTCGTTTTCTTGCCTTCCATAAAGCGCTTCACTTTCACCATGTCCAAAACCGGAATGTGCTCAGTGATACAAATGACAAGATCAATTTCCGCGTCAACCGCTTCCATAATTGCGTCCGCCGCAAACGGAGCCGGCACGTAAATAACTGACGCATCTGCGCCCGTTGTATGAACCGCTTCTGCGACCGTATTGAATACCGGTACGCCTTCCGCTTCCGTTCCGCCTTTTCCAGGTGTTACACCGCCAACGATATTCGTGCCGTATTCCAGCATCTGCTTTGTATGAAATAAAGCGGTAGAACCTGTAATCCCCTGTACAATAACTCTTGTATCTTTATTGATAAAAACACTCATTATCTGGTCCCCTGCCTTTCATTCTTTCCTAAACTAAGGATACGATTTTCTGTGCGCCGTCTGCCATTGATTCCGCAGATGTGATGTTTAAGCCTGATTCATTCAGGATTTTCTTTCCTAAATCTACGTTTGTCCCTTCAAGGCGCACGACCAGCGGCAATGTCAATCCGACTTGTCTCGTCGCTTCAACAACGCCCTCGGCGATGACATCACACTTCATGATGCCTCCGAAAATATTGACGAAAATTCCTTTTACGTTTTGATCGGAAAGAATGATTTTAAAAGCTTCCGTAACTTTTTCTGCGGTTGCGCCGCCCCCGACATCAAGGAAGTTTGCAGGTTCTCCGCCGTAGTGTTTAATGATATCCATAGTAGACATTGCAAGACCCGCGCCGTTTACCATACAGCCGATATTTCCATCAAGGGAAATGTAGCTTAAATCGTATTTTGACGCTTCGATTTCTTTCGGATCTTCTTCATCTAAATCTCTGTATTCCATAATGTCTTTTTGTCTGTATAACGCATTGCTGTCGAAGTTCAGCTTAGCATCCAGCGCCATGACGTTTCCGTCCCCCGTAACGACGAGAGGGTTGATCTCGGCGATCGAGCAGTCCTTCTCAACAAATGCTTTATATAAACCGAGCATAAATTTAGCGGCTTTGCCGACAAGCTCTTTCGGGATGTTAATTGCGAATGCAATTTCCCTTGCCTGATAGCCCTGAAGGCCGACAGCCGGATCAATTACCGCTTTTTTAATTTTTTCAGGTGTTTTTTCCGCTACTTCTTCAATCTCCGTTCCGCCTTCTTCAGACGCCATTAAAACGATTCTTGAAGTAGCGCGGTCAAGTACAAGCCCGACATAGTATTCCTTTTTAATATCGCAGCCTTCTTCAATAAGTAAGCGTTTTATTACTTGTCCGTCCGGACCCGTTTGATGTGTGACGAGCGTCTTGCCTAACAGTTCTTCGGCATACTCTTTCACTTCATCTTTTGTTTTTGCAATCTTTACCCCACCAGCTTTGCCGCGGCCGCCAGCATGGATTTGCGCCTTTACGACATAAACCGAGCTTGACAGGCTCTCTGCTTTTTCAACTGCTTCCTCTGCTGTAAAAGCCACTTTACCTTCAGGAACAGACACCCCGTATTTTCTGAGGACTTCTTTTCCCTGGTACTCATGGATATTCATTTCCCATCCTCCTAACTTATGTAGCAAAACTAAAAATAGACTGCGCTTTCATTCTATATAATACTGGAAGAATTGTCTAGGGTTCAAAACAAAATCTTTATATCCTTCCAAACATTCTAACTTTTATTTTATTGAAAATATAAATTTAAACGGAGTCCGGGAAATGAATGGTCCTTATTTTTCGTTTTTCAGGGTTTCGTCCAGTTTGTAAACAAATGAAAAAATTTCGGCAACGGTTTCATAGAGCGCCTCCGGTATCTGATCGTCAACCGTCAAATGGCGCATTAATTCGACAAGGGTTCTGTCTTCCTGAATGGGAACCCCCGCCTTCTCAGCTTCTTTTATGATATTTTCCGCCACGTGCCCCCTGCCTGTTGCGACAACCTTCGGGGCTTGGTCTTTCTGCCGGTCGTAATGCAGGGCGACAGCTCTTCTTAACGGCGTTTGCTCTTTCATATTTTCACATCCACTTTTCTTCCGCCGTCTTTTTCTATAAACTCTTCCACAAGAGCGCTCTGGTCTTTCGGGCGCCGTTTTTTAGCCGTGACGCCTGACAGGCTGAAGCCCGTTTCTTTTACGGCTTCTTTTAAAGCCGGTACGAGAGGGTCGATGGCCGCCTGAAGCTCAAAATCAGTCTCAACCGTAATGGTCATTACATTTTGCTGAATCATGCAGTCCACAACGGTTTCTTGCAGTGTTTCAAGGTGCAGCAAAAACAGGAGCCTGCAATGTGACGGATCGAGTTTTCCGTCCGGCTTCTTCCGTCCTTTAAAGAGAACTGTGATGTCATTCTCATACGCGGACGCTCCCAGCGGAAATGACAGCACCATCTGCGTAAAAGAAGGGTTATGCTGCTCAATAAACAGCTGGCCGTTTAATTTATGAATAAGCGGTTCCGCCTCTTGTTTAACGGATTGGGGCGCTTCTTGAAGCGTCCGGACGGCTTGGAGGGCTGTTTTCAGCGCTTGTTTCTCCGGCTGCGGAGACACGCCTTTTTCAAGCGCTGTAATGAATGATAATTCATCACGTGTGCCCAGTCCTTTTTTGATTTTCTGCAAAAGGCTTAATACATCATGTTTTTCTGCATATTTCAATTCGGTGAGCTGAGCGGCTTTTTCAAAAACAGCCGCCTCCTGTTCTGTCAGATGTGCGTTTTGAAGAACAGGTGCTGTTTTAAATGTTTTTTCTTGAGAAATGAAAGCCTTAATGATCTCCGCCGTTACTTTTACGGGACGGTTTTCAGTTTTTTCTGCCGATGTCATTAATTTCTCTATAATCTGTTTTGCCGTTTTTTCAGGCAGTTCCGGATCTGTCCGTGCACTCGGAGGAGAAGGCTGGCTTGAGACTGCCTTTCCGTTTTCACGAGTCTCTCGGACAAATGGTGATTGTTTTGATTCCGTCCGTTCTCCTTCATCCATCAGCCCGGTTTCTGAGAGCGGCATGCGTGCAGTCTCGGCAAGCTTCTTCAAGAGACGTTCTGCATGAAGATCCGTTTCCGCGTTTAACACGTCAGAAACCGCCTCTTTGAGCACAGACAGCTCTTTTGCCGATTGCGGAGCCTGATTGATTGCCTGAAGCAGTCCTGAGAGGAGGCGCCGGGTCGGAACCGGATATTTAACAGCATGAATGGCTGACAAGACTTCCGGATGTGCGGGCAGTTCCCGTTTCAGCGCAAATACGATTGTTTCCGCCGCTTTTTTCAATTCGGCGGCCGGAAGCGATTCAGCCCAGCGGATGCAAGCTTTGAGGCTGTTTTCCGTCATCGGCAGCTTCTGCTGCATAAACGTTTCGGCAATCTGCAGAGACACAGGGCCTGGTTTGACAGAAAGAGCGTTTAACAGTCTTCCCGCCGCTTCCTGAACGGTTTTCGGGTTTCCTTCGAATTGGTCGATGACATGAAGCCGGCCCGTTTTTTCCGCCGGCTGTTTGTCATAAGAAAACCAGTAATACGCCTGCGGACGAAGGGCGGTTTCAAGTTTTCCCTGCATCGTCCGGCCGCCGATTTGGATAAGAGCGCTTTGATCGTCCAGCAAACGGAGAACCTTCCCCAACAGCAGCCTTTGAGCGCCGCTGTCTTTACCGCCGTCTTGCCGGTCCGGAGGGATTTCCGCCGTCAGCTGTCTGAAAGCCGCTTGGATTTCGCCGCTTATGTTCATGTCTTAAGCCTCTTTTCTAACAATAAGATTGAACGGGAGCGAACGTTTTTCGGTGAATAGTTGTCGGTCCGTATGCCTGAAGAGCTTCAAGATGTTCTTTCGTTCCGTAGCCTTTATTTTTTTCAAAGCCGTACATGGGGTAGGTTTTGGCGTACTCAGCCATGAGACGGTCCCGCGTTACTTTTGCGATGCAGGCTCCGGCGGCAATTGACACGCTTTTGGCATCCCCTTTTATAACTGATGACTGCGGAATGTCAAGCGGAAGGGTCATGGCATCAACAAGCAGATAATCAGGTGTTTCCGTTAAAGCATTGACGGCTTTTACCATCGCCAGTCTCGCGGCCTCATAAATGTTGATCCGGTCAATGACGTCCGCATGGACAATGCCGACTCCTACAGCCGCCGCTTCTTCCGTGATCCGGCTGTAATACTCCTCGAGCTTCTTTTCCGACAATTTCTTCGAGTCCGTGAGACCGAGAATCTCGCATTCTGCCGGCAAAATGACGGCGCCGGCGACAACCGGTCCGGCAAGCGGCCCTCTTCCGGCTTCGTCAACACCCGCAATCAGGCGGAAGCCCTTTTTGGATGACAGTCTTTCGTATGCCGTCATGTTCAGCCATTGCTCTTTAAGAGCTTTTTCCTTCGCGTGCTTTTTCAGCCATTGCTCTAAAAGCGTCTGTACGCTTTTTCTCGGGTCTTTCTCACATTGGGCAAGGAAGGGGTCGCTTTCGTCCCTGACCTCTTGCAGGCGTTCTTTTACGCTTTTTACGGTTAATGTATTCACGTTCTCTTCTCCCTTACATTATGTATATCGGTATTCTGCGGAAAAAATAAAGACCCGCATCGCTGCGCGTCTTTATTCTGATGGTGTTTCAAATGAAAGCCTGCCGAATTTTTCCGTCCGGATGTCCCGAATGATGACTTCCGTTGTTTTATCATAGTCAACCATTCCGCCGCCCATCAAACAGCCGCGTTTTTCACCGATCGCGTCGAAAAGAGCGGCGATATCCTCAGGGATTTCCTGAAGTCCGTAGCGCTCCTTCAAGCGGTCGGGATAATGCTCTTCCAGAAAGCGCAGCCCGAAGACGGCCACATCCTGCAGGTTGATAATCGTATCTTTAATCGCCCCGGTGATCGCCAGACGCAAGCCGACAAGCTCATCTTCAAATTTAGGCCATAAAATTCCCGGTGTATCGAGCAGCTCTAATTCCTTGCCTACCTTTACCCACTGCTGTGAAGTGGTAATGCCGGGCCTGTCTCCCGTCTTGGCAATGTTTTTTTTGGCCAGCCGGTTAATGAGCGTAGACTTGCCGACATTCGGAATGCCGATGATTAATGCGCGGATTGCTCTTGGCCTAACACCTTTTGCTTTCATTTTATCGAACTTATCTTTCAGCAGCTCTTTCGATGACGGCACGATTTGATGCAGTCCCTGCCCGTTAACGGAGTTTATTGAAAGAGAGGGAATGCCCTGTTCCTGAAAGTGGTCCTTCCACTGAGCAGTCACAGCCGCATCCGCCTTATCGGCTTTATTTAAAAGCATAATGCGCGGCTTATTCTTTAAAATCTCCTCAATCATCGGATTTCTCGATGACATCGGGATTCTCGCATCCACCAATTCGTATACGATATCAATTAATTTCAGTTTTTCTGTTACTTCCCGTCTCGCTTTAGCCATATGGCCTGGGAACCATTGAATGGTCATGTGACTTCGACACCTGCCTTATTTACCGGAACCGGATGTTCCGATGATCTCTTATGTATTTTACGTTGCTTGTTCTGCTTTTACAAATTTCATATAAAAAAAGAGCCTGTTACGGGTAACAAGCTCTTTTCGTTCGTTATCATTATCGTCTGATTTCTTTAATACGAGCCGCTTTTCCGCGAAGTTCACGCAGGTAGTAAAGCTTAGCGCGACGTACTTTACCGTAACGTACAACTTCGATTTTCGCGATTTTTGGTGTGTGTACAGGGAATGTACGTTCAACGCCAACACCGTAAGAAATCTTACGAACTGTGAACGTTTCGCTGATTCCACCACCACGACGCTTGATCACAACACCTTCGAAGATCTGGATACGCTCACGGTTACCCTCAACAACTTTTACGTGTACACGTAAAGTGTCACCAGGACGGAACGCAGGAAGATCAGTGCGAAGCTGTTCTTTTGTGATATCTTGAATTAGTTTTTGCATCGTTTTCAACTCCTTCCAACAGATGCTCTTGGCCACAACTGCAAGGCACAGCGGAACATCGTTTTCAAGCTTCTGAAGGATAAGCCTCCTTAAGCCACAAGTAGTATCTTATCATATCTTCATCGCCTGCGCAATAGAATCTATTCGTTTTCCCACTCGGAAATCCATTTTCTTTGCTCATCAGTGAGAGGATAGTTTTCAAGAAGATCCGGACGTCTTAAAAAGGTTCTTCTGATTGATTCTTTATTGCGCCATTCTTGTATTTTTGCATGGTTGCCGGACAGAAGGGTCTCAGGCACTTTTAAGCCTTTATAATCTGCAGGCCTCGTATAGTGCGGATGCTCTAAAAGCCCCGTGCTGAAGGAATCCTCCACGTGGGATGCTTCTTTCCCGAGGACGCCCGGCAAAAGCCTGACAACGCTGTCAGCGATCATCATGGCAGGGAGCTCTCCCCCGGTCAGCACAAAATCCCCGATGGAGATTTCATCAGTGACAAGATGTTTCCGGATCCGTTCATCATACCCTTCATAATGTCCGCAAATAAACATGAGATGTTCCTCTTCCGCCAGCTCCTCGGCTTTCTTCTGCGTATAACGCTCACCTTGCGGGCAGACGAGAATAATGCGCGGCTTGGCGTCCGTACCGGCTGTCAGCTTTTCAACCGCATCAAATACAGGCTGCGGCTTTAATACCATCCCGGCTCCCCCGCCGTACGGGTAATCATCAACCGTTTGGTGTTTATTATCCGAAAAAGCCCGGAAATTGATGACGTCAAAACGGACAGCCTCTTTTTCCTGTGCTTTTTGCAGAATGGATGAGCCGAGCACCCCTTGAAACATTTCGGGAAACAGTGTTAAAAAGTCGATTTTCATTCGTCTATTAACCCTTCCATTACATGAATCTTAATTTTCTTCTCATTTATATTAATATCCTTTACCACAGAAGCAATATACGGAATGAGCGCATCTTTTTTGCCTTTTCTTGCAACCACCCATACGTCATTAGCCCCGGGCGTCAAGATTTCCTTCACTGTGCCGATCAGTTCCCCGTCTTCTGACACAACCTCGCAGCCGATGATTTCATGAAAATAAAATTCATCTTCTTCAAGCTCTCCCAAGTCTTCTTCAGGGACTTTGATCACCATGTTTCTTAGGTGTTCGACTTCATTGAGACTCGGCATTTCTTTGAATTGCAGCAGGTGAAACTGCTTGTGAAGCCTGTGGGCGCTGACCGTTACTTTGATTGGCTCCGCAGCCCCTTCCGCAAACAAATAAAGCGTATTGCCGGGCTTGTACCGTTCTTCGGCAAAGTCCGTTTTAGAAATGACCCGCACTTCGCCTTTAATGCCGTGGGTATTTACAATTTTGCCTACATTAAACCATCTGTTTGTCATATTATCACCTCGGGCGGATTTCAATTACTACCCCGTCTTTTATGACGATGGTATTTGCCGCTGTTTTTTCATGCCAGTTATCACCGACGTTGATTGAAAGCAGCGCATCGATCTCCTTTTCCTTCACTTCGCTTCCAAGCGGGAGCGACTCTGTCTGGCTTATTTGGAAATCGATCATTTTGATTTTGTCTTGTCTTTTTTCAATGGCTTTTTTAAAAGATTCCGCTACATCGGGATTCTGCTGATCTTTTTCATGTTTTCTAAGCTGAAAATAGAGCTGGCTGCATTCTCGTTCAAGCGTTTGCTTTTTTTCTGCAAAAGAGGCCAAAAGCTTTTCCTTGCTTTGCTCGGTCAGAACCTGCATAACGGTTACCCTGTGAATAATCTGCATAGTACCAGACTCCCCACTCTTCCAACATATTTCTGTTCATTTGCCTTTTTTACGTGTAAAAAAAGGGGAGGTGCCGGCCCTCTCCCTTTTTCAGTCAAATATTTCAAATTGAACTTTCTTAGAAGACTGTGCGCCAGCTGCAAAAACGACGGTTCGAATCGCTCTTGCAGTCCGGCCTTGCTTTCCGATAATCTTACCGGTATCTGACTTATTGACAGATAAGCGCAGCGCAATCTTTTGATCAGTCTCTTCCTTTGTGACCGTTATGTCTTCCGGATGGTCGACAAGCGGAGCCACAATGCTGACAATCAAATCTTCCAAGTTCTGATCAGTCATTACTTGCCTTGTTTAGCGTTGTGGAATTTTTCCATAATTCCTTGGCTTGAGAACAAGTTGCGGACTGTATCAGAAGGTTTAGCTCCTGTTTGAAGCCATTTAAGAGCAAGCTCTTCGTTGATTTTCACTTCAGCCGGTTTTGCAACCGGGTTGTATGTGCCGACTGTTTCGATGAAACGGCCGTCACGCGGTGAACGAGAATCTGCTACAACAATACGATAGAAAGGAGATTTTTTTGCTCCCATACGTTTTAAACGAATTTTTACTGCCATTTTACTAGCACCTCCGAAAATATTTCAACAAGATAGTATATTAACAATGATAAAAGTGTTTGTAAAGTGTTTTTTCTTAACAACGGTTTTATCATGTATAACCGATTACATAAAAGGTAATTTAAAGCCTTTTTTCTTCCCTTTTGTCATGTTGGTCATCTGCTTCATCATTTTTTTCATTTCCTCAAACTGCTTTAAAAGACGGTTGACTTCCTGAACGGATGTTCCGCTTCCTTTGGCAATCCGCTTCCGCCGGCTGGCGTTAATGATATCCGGCTGTTCTTTTTCAAGAACAGTCATTGATTTAATGATCGCTTCCACATGATTCAGCTGTTTTTCATCGACTTGGATGTTTTTTAAGCCTTTCATTTTGCCTGCGCCGGGCATCATTTGCAGCAGTTCGTCAAGAGGCCCCATGTTTCGGACCTGGCCGAGCTGCTCCAGAAAATCATCCAATGTGAAGCTCATCGTTCTCATTTTCTGCTCAAGCTCTTTGGCTTTGTCTTCATCAACGGTCGCCTGAGCTTTTTCAATCAGCGTCAGCACGTCACCCATTCCGAGAATCCGGGATGCCATCCGTTCAGGATGGAATGCTTCAAGAGCATCGAGCTTTTCTCCCATTCCGGCGAATTTAATCGGCGTTTCGGTGACCGCGCGGATAGAAAGCGCCGCACCTCCCCGGGTATCCCCGTCAAGCTTTGTTAAAATGACACCCGTTAAACCGAGCTGGTCATTAAAGCTTTTGGCGACGTTTACCGCATCCTGACCGGTCATTGAGTCGACGACAAGGAAAATTTCCTCAGGATTTGCGACTTCCTTTACGCCGGAGAGCTCATCCATCAGTTCGTGATCGATGTGCAGCCGTCCGGCGGTATCTAAAATCACATAATCATGATGCTCTTCCTTCGCTTTTTCAATCGCCTGTCTGGCAATTTCCACAGGGCTGACCTGATCGCCAAGCGAAAAGACCGGCATATCAAGCTGTTTCCCCAGTGTTTCCAGCTGTTTAATCGCGGCGGGGCGGTAAATATCCGCAGCCACGAGCAGCGGTTTGCGGTTATGTTTTTTGCGCAGCAGGTTGGCAAGCTTCCCCGTGGTTGTCGTTTTACCGGCACCTTGGAGCCCGACCATCATAATAACGGTCGGGGGGCGTTTGGCGACGGCAATTTTACTTTCTTCGCCGCCCATCAGCTCAGTAAGCTCTTCTTTTACGACTTTAATAACCTGCTGACCGGGTGTCAGACTCTGCATAACGTCCTGTCCGACAGCCCGTTCACTTACTTTTTTCACAAAATCCTTTACGACTTTAAAGTTAACGTCAGCCTCAAGAAGCGCAAGACGAACTTCACGCATCATCTCTTTTACGTCTTGTTCGCTGACTTTTCCTTTTCCGCGGATTTTTGAAATCGTCTTTTGCAGTCGGTCGGCTAATCCTTCAAATGCCATTGTTTGCCGCCTCCTAATCTAATTTCTCAAGCGCTTCAATCAGAGCCGTCATTTTTTCCTCTTCCTGCAACCCGGAAGCAAGCTCTTTCAGCTTTGTAAACATTTCTTTACGCTCCTGAAACTTTTTAAAAAGGAGCAGTTTTTCTTCATATTGTTCAAGCATCGCTTCAGTCCGTTTGATGTTATCGTAAACGGCTTGCCTTGAAACGTCATACTCTTCGGCTATTTCACCAAGGGAGAAATCGTCCAGATAATAAAGCGACATATAGCTCTTTTGTTTTGACGTCAGCAACGACTGATAGAAGTCAAATAAATAGTTCATTCTCGTCGTTTTTTCGAGCGACATTTGAGCTCTCCCCTTTGTTAAGTCAAATCCCTTTACAAAAACTTAGTTTACATGGTTTCAGAGCGTGTGTCAAGTTTTTATCTTGTCAAAGCATGATGCTCTTTTTACATAATAAGTTTTTTTAAAAAAATTCATATAGACCGTCGTTAAAATACTCGAATTCTTGTTTTGATACACGATAGCGGCAATAGCCTTCGTAAAAAGCATTAAGGCATGCTTCATTTGTGACAAAATGACTGATCGCTAATGATTCATCATATCGCGGATCTCCCGCCGATATTCCCGCAGCATCGATAAACAGATAGACCTCTCCGTCTTTCACCAGCACATTATCAGTCGTGCAGTCACCGTGAATCATTGTCTGCTGAACAGGAACAGGCCTGTACCTGTCCAATTCCTTCAAAAGCTCTGCACTTCCTTCAGCCTGTCCTTTTTTGACATATTCCCCGGCTCGTTTGATTTGCAGATCGAGCCAGTCTGTTTCCGGCTGTAAACCAGAGACCATTTCGGTTTCATGCAGCCGTTGCAGAAACTGCCCGAAACTTTTGATCAGCTTTTTCTTTTAAGTATCCCCTTTTGCTTTTCTTAAAGCCGAAGTCAGGGTGATTCCATCCTCAAATGACATTAGGATATGGCTGGCATGCTGTTCCTGTATCATCCCATAATAAATAGGAACAGGCAGACGACGAGTTTCCGTCAGTTTTTGTAAAACGAAGGCTTCTCTCATTAACCATTCCCGATACTTCTGTTGAAAAGAACTTTTCAGCAGAAATGCGTCTTGGCCAGTCACTATTTTTCGAACGGTTGAAGTGCCTCCCTGTTCATCCAGCAGCGACATATGGTTTATCGCGCCGATCTTACTTTCCAATTCAGCTTTCAGCCATTTGTCCAACAATTGCCCCCTCCATTCCGATCTATCAATGCGTATAAAAAAACGAGTATAAAACCGTCCATTTTATACTCGTTTTTTATTCATTAATCCTCGGCTTTTTCAACTAAATCAGAAAAGAGACCGTATACGTAAGATTCTGCATCAAACCGCTGGAGATCGTCAACCTTTTCTCCGAGGCCGACCAGTTTCACGGGGATGTGAAGCTCATTGCGGATCGCCAGGACGATACCGCCTTTTGCGGTGCCGTCAAGCTTCGTTAACGCGATACCCGTCACATTCGTCGCTTTGGAGAATTCTTTCGCCTGCGCCATCGCATTTTGGCCTGTCGTCGCGTCCAGCGCAAGGAGAACCTCATGCGGAGCCTCAGGCACTTCGCGTTCGATGACGCGTTTGACTTTTTCAAGCTCTTTCATTAAGTTTACTTTATTCTGAAGGCGGCCGGCCGTATCACAAATCAGCACATCCGCTCCTCTTGCTTTAGCCGCGTGTACGGCATCATAAATAACCGCAGCAGGGTCGCTTCCGGCAGCCTGTTTAATGACAGGCACGCCTGTACGCTCCCCCCACACTTCAAGCTGTTCAATCGCCCCGGCTCTGAAGGTGTCTCCGGCAGCGAGCACAACGGATTTGCCTTCATTTTTCAGCTTATGGGCAAGTTTTCCGATCGTTGTCGTTTTTCCGACGCCGTTTACCCCGACAAGCAGAATAACGTTCAGGCGCCCGTCCTGAATATTTAATTCAGAAATCTGTTCGTCGCCGCTGTTATAAATGTCGACAAGCTTTTCAGAAATGACGGACTGCACTTCCTGAGGATCCTGGATGTTTTTCAGCTTCACTTCATTTTTGAGTTCATCAATCAGCTCCATAACGGTTGTAAAACCGACGTCAGCGCCAATCAGCACTTCCTCAAGCTCCTCGAAGAAATCCTCGTCGACTTTCCGGTAGCGGGAGACGAGTTCGTTCACTTTATTTGAGAAGGAATTTCTTGTTTTTTCAAGACCATCTTTAAATTTTTCAGAGACGGAGTCTGTCTGTTTCGTGATTTTCTCTTTTAATTTTTTAAAAAAGCTCATCTTTCAACCTCTTTCCTCGTTACTGAACGAATTCTTTTGTTTCTTCCAGTTTGACCGAAACCATTCGGGAAACGCCGGATTCCTGCATCGTAACACCGTAGAGGACATCCGCTTCTTCCATGGTGCCTTTTCTGTGGGTGATGACGATAAACTGGCTGTCGCCGCTGTATTTTTTTAAATATTGCGCAAACCTGAATACATTGGCTTCATCAAGCGCAGCTTCCACTTCATCAAGGACGCAGAACGGCACGGGCCTTACTTTCAGAATGGAGAATAAAAGGGCAATGGCAGTCAGCGCCCGTTCTCCCCCTGACAAAAGATTTAAGTTTTGCAGTTTTTTGCCCGGAGGCTGCGCGATAATGTCCACCCCGGAATTAAGAAGATCATTCGGATCAGTCAGCTTCAGTTCAGCCCGTCCTCCTCCGAATAAAGAACGGAACACGTCGTTGAATTGAGAACGGATCTGGACAAACGTTTCATGGAATCGCTTCGTCATTTCAGAATCCATTTCTTCAATGACTTGAAACAGTGTGTTTTTCGCTTCCGTCAGGTCATTTTTCTGCTCTGTTAAAAACTGATACCGTTCGTTTACTCTTTCAAATTCATCGATGCTGCCGAGATTGACCGTTCCGAGCTCTTCAATTGAAAGCTTGATCAGTTTGACCCGTCTTCTCGCCTCTTCAGGCTCGAGTTCGAGCTGATATTGTTCTTTTGCCCCTTCAAAGGATAAGCTGTACTCCTCGCGTAAATACTGCAAGAGATTATCAAGCTCGACTTCCATCCGGCCGAGTTTTACCTCTTCATCTTTCAGAATGTCCGTTTTTTGCTTGTACAGACGCTTCATCTCTTTCAGCTCAAGCTCGTTCGTATCAAGCGCCCTCTGAAGCTTCACCCGCTGGTCGCGCCGGCTGGCGATCAATTCGATCGTTCTCGTTTTATCGTGAAGCTTGTGATGGGCTGCTTCTTCAAGCTGCTCCTCACCGCTTGTGCTGGACGTCATCTCTGAGGTCAGGAGGCTTAAATCTTCCCGTGTTTCTTTCAGAGCGAGCTGCGTTTCTTCAAGCTCTTTTTTCAGCCGTTTGAGGTTGTCTTCTTCACTCGAACACGCCTGTTCTTTTTTCGCAGCAGCCACTTTACATTCCGTCAGTTCATGAGAGAGCGTTTCTTTTGTTGAGGATAGGGTCTGCTTTTGTTTTGTCAGCCTTTCCATCTCTTCCTCAAGCTCTTTCAGCTGGCCGGATGCCTCACTCAGCTGTTCTTCCAGAGCTGATTTGCGCGTCTCTTTTTCCCGGCTGCTTTCGGTCAGTGATGCTTTCTCCTGATCGTAAAGCTCCAGATGGATATTGATGTTCTTTTCAGCGACTTCGAGTTCATACAGCCTGCCTTTTACATCCTGCTGCTTTGTTCTGAAAGCTTCACCGTCTTCACGGAGACCGCTCAGCGTATGTTCAAGCTCTTGAATGGCCTGCTTCAGCGTTTTGACCTCTTTTTCGAGCAGAGCTGTTTTTTCTTCCATTTCGGCAAGCCGCGCAGTCACCGTCTCAAGCTCACGGCTTCTGCCGAGCAGAGAATTGTTTTTCTTTTTGACCGCGCCGCCTGTCATTGATCCGCCTGGATTGACGACATCGCCCTCAAGCGTCACGATGCGGTAGCGGTGCCCGAGAAGCTTGGCCAGTTCATTCGCGCCTTTTAAATCTTCAGTGATCAGCACGGTGCCGAGAAGGTTTTGAATGACATTCCGATACGCGGCATCATATGTGACAAGCCCGCTCGCTGTGCCGAGGAAAGACGGATGCTTCTGAGCCGTCTGTTCATCACGGGTTTGGAGCTGGCGCGGTTTCATAACCGTAAGCGGCAGGAACGTCGCGCGGCCGAATGAATTCTGTTTTAAATATTGAATCGCTTTCCGCGCCGCCTGCTCGTCGTCTGTGACAACGTGCTGCGCCGCTGCGCCGAGTGCAATCTCGATCGCCGTTTCATACTTTTGTTCGGTGGCAATCAGTTCGAGAACGGCGCCGCGGATGCCGCCGAGCTTCTCTTTCTGCTTCAGCACTTCTTTTACGCCTTGGTAAAATCCTGAAAAATCGCCTTGCATCGTTTCAAGCATATCTTTTTTGGATCTGGCCTGCTGGACGAATTGATATGCCTGATACAGCGCAGATTCTTTCTTTTCATATTGGCGTTTTTTCTGTTCATATGCTGTCTGGACTTCGCGAAAGCGGACGACCTGATTGTGAATATCCTCTTCAACGGCAGCCAATTCTTCTTCGCACGCCGCTTTGCGGACTGCAATATCGTTACGTTCTTCAAGATATTTTTCATTGTTTGCGGTCAGTCTCGCCTGCTGGACCGCAGATTGGGACATCTGGTCATCTAAAAGCTGCAGCTCGTTGCGAATCGACGCCTGGCTGTTTAACAATTCAAAGTAATCGCTTTTTAATTGTTCAATTTTCTCTTCTACATTTTCATTATGCAGACTGAGAGCCTGCTGCTTTTCTTTCACCTGGGCGTTTAACCGCTTCACTTCCGCACGAAGTTTATCATAGACGGCAGACTGTTTTGCAATGTCCGCTTTCAGTTCGGCTTCTTTGTTCGTGTAATGTATAACGGATTCCTCAAGCTGTTCCCGGTTTTGCGCGGCGTTTTTTTTGCGCTCTTTCAGCACTTCTTTCCGGCCTTCCAGCTTTTCCAGCTCTTCACTTGTCACGAGCAGAACCTGCTGCAGTTCGTTGACGGATTCATCAAGCGCGTGGATTTTATCTCTCGTCTCTTCTATCATGGCTTCTTTTGCGGATAGAGCCGATGATTCCGCCAATTCTTCTTCTTTAGCAGCCTGCACCTTGTCTTTTAAACCCGACCATCTGCCATGCAGTTCTTCGATGTCAAAGGCGGTAAGGGCAATTTCGACATGCTCAAGCTCTTTCTTTTTTTCTAAGTAGTCTTTGGCGATTGATGCCTGGATTTTCAGCGGTTCAACCTGATCTTCAAGCTCGTGGAGAATATCTTCCACCCTGTTTAAGTTATCCTGCGTCTCAAACAGTTTGTTTTCCGCTTTTTTCTTTCTTGTTTTATATTTCAGCACGCCGGCCGCTTCTTCAAAAATACTGCGGCGGTCTTCCGCTTTGCTGCTGAGAATCTCTTCGACTTTCCCCTGGCTGATAATAGAGAATGCTTCTTTTCCGAGCCCGGAGTCCATAAATAAGTCAATGATGTCTTTCAAACGGCACTGCTGATTGTTGATGAGAAATTCACTCTCTCCGGAACGGTACACCCGTCTCGTCACGCTGACTTCGTGATAATCGATCGGGAGAAAATGATCTTCATTATCAAGCGTTAACGTGACTTCGGCAAGGTTCAGCCGCTTGCGCGAATCACTTCCCGCAAAAATGATATCTTCCATTTTTCCGCCCCGAAGCGAGCGGGCTGATTGTTCGCCGAGCACCCAGCGGATGGCTTCGGTAATGTTGCTCTTTCCGCTGCCGTTCGGACCGACAACGGCCGTGACGCCTTTTACAAAGTCAACGGATATCCGTTCTGCAAATGATTTAAATCCTATAACGTCTAAACGTTTGAGGAACATCCCAGATCCTCCTTATCGTATAAGTATCTCAATATTATCATAATCACCCGCTTATATCAGGCGCAGACATACTGAAATCCCCCTAGGGAAACAGGGGGATTTTATTGTTTCGTATGATGTTTTTGCATTTTTGCAAGAGCTTCCTGTGCCGCATGCTGCTCGGCTTCTTTTTTGGAACGTCCGTTCCCGATACCGAGCGCCTCACCTTTAAGAGAGACAAGCGCCTCGAATTCCCGGTTGTGGGCAGGCCCTTTTTCATTGAGAATTTTGTACTCAAGCGATCCTTTTCCGTCCCGCTGTACAAATTCTTGAAGCTGGCTTTTGAAATCCATCACATGAGAAAAAGCACCATCGTTTATTTTAGGGAACACGTACACTTTCAGGAATTGCTGAACCGGCTCAAGGCCCTGATCCAGATACAGTGCGCCAATAAACGCTTCAAACACATCCGCTAAAAGCGCAGGACGCTTTCTGCCGCCCGTCATTTCTTCTCCTTTTCCCAAGAGAACAAGATCGCCGAATGACAATTCATGGGCAAGTGAGACGAGTGACGGCTCGCATACGATAGCGGCTCTCAGCTTCGTCAAATCTCCTTCACTCATGGCCGGGTATTTGGCAAATAAGAATTGGGAGATCGTCAGTTCCAAAACAGCGTCACCTAAAAATTCAAGCCTTTCATTGTCTTCATACGGCTTTTTCCGATGCTCATTCACATAAGATGAATGTGTAAATGCTTGATACAAAAGTTTCTCGTTTTGAAAATGAACCGAAATCCGTTCTTGGAACTCTTTAAATTGCTCTATTTTTTTATAGAACTTTTTTTTATCTTTAAAATGTGAGTGTTTTGACATAGTAACCTCCATAGGCACATCAGGTTCACCGCGCTCCCCGCCGTAAACGGAATCGGCAGCGCGTACAGCGTCAGACGCCGGTAACCGAACGATTAAAGGGCTAAAGCCCCGCTGTCAGGCGGGACTTTAAGCATCAGCTTATTGCTGGTTTTGTATGTAGTTCACAGCGTCGCCGACTGTTGCAATCTTTTCAGCATCTTCGTCAGAAATCTCCATATCAAACTCGTCTTCAAGTTCCATAACAAGCTCAACTACATCTAGGGAATCAGCACCTAAGTCTTCCTTGAAAGAAGCTTCAAGTTTGACGTCAGCTTCATCAACGCCAAGGCGGTCTACGATGATTTTCGTTACACGCTCTAATGTATCTGCCATAGCAATTCACCTCCCCTCAAGTATTATAGAGGATTCGTTTTTAAAAAACTAGAGAAACTAGGATGAAATTTTAAAAACAAATCTTTACATCACCATTCCGCCGTCAATATGAAGGGTTTGGCCCGTCATATAACGCGATCCTTCAGAAGCAAGGAACGTAACAACGCTGCTGATATCGGAAGGATCACCGAAACGCGCGAGCGGAATCTGCTTCAGCATTTCATCTTGGACTTCTTTAGAAAGCTTGTCCGTCATATCTGTAGAAATAAAGCCCGGAGCAATGGCATTAACCGTAATATTGCGGCTCGCAAGCTCTTTGGCTGATGACTTCGTTAAGCCGATTACACCGGCTTTTGCCGCCACATAGTTCGCCTGGCCGGGGTTTCCGCTGACGCCGACGATTGATGATACGTTGATAATCCGGCCGGAGCGCTGTTTCATCATCTGTCTTGTCACGGCTTTCGTGCAGTTGAATACACCTTTCAGGTTAATGTTAATGACATCATCCCATTCATTTTCTTTCATTCTCATCAGAAGATTGTCTTTTGTGATCCCCGCATTGTTCACGAGAATGTCGATTGAAGAAAATGCAGCGACAGCCTCTTTCATCATGTTTTGTACTTCTTCGGAATTTGATACATCGGCTTTTACCGCGATCGCGTTTCGGCCCAAAGATTTGATTTCATCTACGACTTCGTTCGCTTTCGCTTCATTCCCGGAGTAGTTGACTACTACGTTACAGCCGTTTTTCGCAAGATCAAGCGCGATCGCCCGCCCGATTCCGCGGGACGCTCCCGTTACCACTGCTGTTTTTTCATTAAGCATCCTGATTCTCCTCCTTCAGCGTTTGAATCGCCAGTTCGATGGTTTCATGGTCAGAAACCGCGATTGTTTTAAGGCGGCGGTTCACTTTTTTCACAAGGCCTGAAAGCACTTTTCCCGGCCCGATTTCAACAAACGTCGTGACGCCTTCGTCAATCAGTTTGTTAATGGTTTCTTCAAAGCGAACAGGTGAATACAGCTGTTCGATCAGTTTTTTCTTGATATCGTCTTTTTCTGTCATAACGTCAGCCGAAACGTTTGAAATCACGGGAACAGCCGCATTTTTTAACTCACAGGCGCTGAGCACCTCCTCGAGTTTTTGCGCTGCCGGCTTCATTAATTCAGAATGGAACGGTCCGCTTACTTCTAATGGGATTGCCCGTTTTGCTCCGTTGTTTTTCGCTTCCTCTGAAGCCAGCTCCACGCCTTTTGCCGTTCCGGAAATTACGATCTGGCCGGGGCAGTTCAGGTTGGCAAGCTGTACGAGATGACCGTTTTCCGTCACTTGATCCGTCACCTTTTTCAAGGACTCCGCATCCATTCCGAGAATAGCTGCCATGGCGCCTTCTCCGGCCGGCACGGCTTCATTCATGAATTCTCCCCGTTTTCTTACCGTGTGAACGGCATCTTTAAATGTCATCGCTCCCGCCGCAACAAGCGCCGAATATTCTCCGAGGCTGTGTCCGGCGGTGAAATCAGGGGTGATGCCGAATTCTTTAAACTTTTCCAATACGGCAATGCTCGTTGTCAACAGCGCAGGCTGCGCATTGTATGTAAGGGTTAATTCTTCAGCGTCGCCTTCAAAAATGAGCGAGCTCAGCTTTGTTTCAAGCGTTTCGTCCGCTTCATCAAAAATACGTTTTGACACTTCTTCGCGTTCGTACAGGTCTTTTCCCATACCGATATATTGTGATCCCTGTCCGGGAAATAAAAATGCAATCTTACTCATGATGCGGTAACCTCCAGACTACTCATCTGTTTTTTCTTCTTTTACTTCTTCTTCTATAAATGCGGCCACGTTTTGGCTGACCATTTCTCTCGCCTGGCGCAGCGCATGGTAAACAGCGCGTGCGTCAGAAGAGCCGTGCGCTTTAACGACGGGCGCTTTCAAACCGAAAAGACTCGCCCCGCCGTACTCAGAATAGTCCATTTTCAGTTTCATTTCCATCAGCTTCGGCTTCAGCACTCCCGCTGCGAGCTTAGAAACAAAACTTGAAGTCAGTGTATCTTTCAGCATTTTGAAAATCGATAACGCTGAACCTTCCAATGTTTTCAACGTGACGTTGCCCGTAAAGCCGTCTGTGACGATGACGTCAGCAGCGCCTTCGAGCAAGTCTCTCGCCTCAACGTTTCCGACAAAATTCACGTTTGTTTCTTTTAATAGTTCAAACGTCTTTTTTGTCAGGTCGTTTCCTTTCTTTTCTTCCGTGCCGACATTTAACAATCCGACGCGGGGCGAGCTGATTCCGAGAACCTGCCGGGCATATACAGATCCCATAATTCCGTACTGGACGAGATGCTCCGGTTTGGCATCGACATTGGCTCCCACGTCCAAAAGAAGGAAACCGTCGCCTGAAACGGTCGGAAGCGTCGGCGCAAGCGCAGGCCGGTCGATTCCTTTAATTCTGCCGACGATAAACAGTCCCGCTGTCATGAGTGCACCCGTATTCCCCGCTGAGATGCAGGCGTCCGCTCTGTTTTCAGCCACTTCCTGCGCCATCAGCACCATAGAAGAGTTTTTCTTTCTGCGTACGGCGCGGACCGGTTCATCCGTCGGTTCAATCACTTCATCGGCGTGCAACACAGTGATGCGGTCTGATGTTGTTGGCAAGTGTGATTCTATCGTTGTCTTGTCACCGACCAGCGTAATATGAAGATCGTCAAATGCCTCAATACTCTTCATTACTCCGTCAATAACAGCTTTGGGTGCGTTGTCGCCCCCCATTGCATCTACAGCTATTCTCATGCATGCTCCACCTTTATGATTGTTTTGAACGGTACATGTCAAAGCTGCCGGAGAACACGACTTCTTCTCCCACATAGCTGTTGACTTCAACTACCGTTCTGCCTTTTTCTTTTTCGACTGCCGTCACTTTGGCTTTCGCAACGACGCGCTCGCCTTCTTTCACCTGTCTTGTAAAGCGGATATTTGCGCTTGCGGTCAGCGCCAGCTCATCATCAATGACGGCTACGGCGAGTGAGTTCGCCTGCGCAAACAAATGATGCCCCCGCGCAATTTGATTGCGGCTGAAGACATGCTCGCGTCTTACTTCTAATATGGAAATGGCCTGGCCGTCAAGCTCCAGATCAATAATTTCACCGATCACTTCGTCTAAAGACAGTGATTTCACTTCATCATCAAGCGTTTGTTCTGCCACGTTTTTAATTCTTTCCCTCAGCTCCGGTATTGAGAGCTCTAAGCGGTCTAAACGGATCGTCTGAATGCTGACGCCGAATTTCCCCGCTAATTCTTCATCTGTGATGAAGGGTGTCGATTTGATCGTCTGCTGCAATAATTTTTGGCGTTCTTTCTTGCTTCTTCTCATCTGTAAACACCATCCGGACAATTAAGACTAGGTACTAATAGTAGTATATAATCTCATAGTTTGGAATGCAATGATTGTTTTTTGAAAGCCGCCGAATTTTGCAGAATCAGCTTAATTTCTCCCCTTCCAGGACGCCGCTTGAAAGTAATTGACCGCGCAGCATGCGGTATTCGTCATCTTTCCAAAAAGCCTCTGAAGACACCAGATTGGCCGCATCCTGGCGGGCCGTTTCCAAAGCTCTGTAGTCATGAACCATATCCGCCACCTTGAACTCGGGCATACCGCTCTGTTTTTTTCCGAAGAAATCACCGGGGCCGCGCAGTTCAAGGTCCTTTTCAGACAGTTCGAAGCCGTCGTTTGTCTCCGACATGATTCTCATCCGTTCCTTCCCGGTTTCGGATTTCGGATCTGCCATCAAGATGCAGAAAGATTGGTGATCTCCCCGCCCGACCCGGCCGCGGAGCTGATGGAGCTGAGATAACCCGAAACGGTCGGCGTCATAGATGACCATAATCGTCGCATTCGGCACGTTCACGCCGACTTCTACGACGGTTGTTGACACAAGTACCTGACATTGATTGGCGCTGAATTCTCTCATCACCTGATCTTTTTCATCAGAATGGAGCTTCCCGTGCATCAGGCCGACATTCCATTTACCGCGGTAAACGTCAGACAGCATGTTATATACGTCAATCGCATTCTGTACATCCAGTTTATCCGACTCTTCAATGAGCGGGCAGATAATATAGGCTTGCCTTCCCTGCTTCAGCTCTTTTTCTATAAAAGCCAAAATCCGCTCCAGCATGTCGTGTTTCACCCAATACGTTTCGATTTGTTTTCGCCCCGCGGGCATTTCATCTATCACGGAAACATCCATTTCTCCGAAGACGGTAATGGCCAGCGTTCTCGGAATCGGAGTAGCTGTCATAAACAGCACATCCGGATCCTGACCTTTATTCTTGAGTTTTTTGCGCTGTTCGACCCCGAACCGGTGCTGCTCGTCCGTAATAACAAGGCTCAGCGCTTTGAATTCCACTTCATCCTGGATTAAAGCATGGGTCCCTACTAAAATATCAATCTCTCCGAGAGCAAGCCGCTCCAAAAGCTCCCTGCGCCGCTTTCCTTTGACAGAACTCGTCAAAAGCGCGATATTTACATCTTCATTTGCAAACAACGATACGAGAGAATCCGCATGCTGTTCGGCCAGAATTTCAGTCGGCACCATTAATGCCCCCTGATACCCCGACAAAATCGCAGCGTACAAAGCGATGGCGGCGACGGCCGTTTTCCCTGATCCGACATCACCTTGCAGCAGACGGTTCATTCGGTAAGGGGATGTCATATCAGCGGTAATTTCCCGAAGCACACGCGTCTGTGCGGTCGTGAGCGAAAACGGCAGGCTGTCTGTGAAAGCGGCGAGCTTTTCAGCAGGAAACACATGGCTGATGCCTTTTGACTGTTCCCTTTCCGCTTTACGGAACGCCTGCATTTTCAGCTGAAATAATAAGAATTCCTCGTAAACAAACCGGCGTCTTGCCTGCTGTAACGATTCCCTCGTTTCAGGCTGATGCATCGTCTGCAGGGCATGTTTGTAATCAGGCAGCTTGTAGCGGATTCTCAATTTTTCAGGAAGCGGATCGGCCGCACTGTCCAAATGATGCTGCAGCGCTTCCTTAATAAACCGTCTCATCATTTTTACGGTGACGTTTTCTTTAACGGAATAAACAGGCTCAATGCTTTTATCTTCTTGATGAGGACCGTTTTTTAATTCCTGCACGGAAACGGTCTGTCTGTGTTTATCCCATTTCCCTGATATCGTGACGACAGAACCTAACGTCAGTTTCTTTTTTAAGTAGGGACGGTTAAAGCAGACCGCGGTAATTAAATAATTGCCGACAAGCACTCTGAATGTCAGCCTGTTTCGTTTTTTGCCGTAATAGGTAAGAGAAGGTTCTGAATGAACCTTCCCTTCTACCGTCACTCTTTCTTCATGTTTTACTTCTTCTAAATCCCTCAGCTCATAGTCGTCATAACGGTAAGGGAAATAATTCAGAAGATCAGAAATGTCATAGATACCAAGTTCGTGCAATGTTTTTTCTGTTTCCGGCCCAATGCCCTTAATTTCCGCTATACTAGTTTGCTGATGGTGTGTCACTTGATTTCAGCGCTCCTCCGAAAATTTTTTTCTCTAATTCTCTTCCCGTCGGTGTCGCGGCTAAACCGCCTTGTCCGGTTTCACGCAGTGCTGTCGGCATTGTCTGGCCGATTTTGTACATCGCGTCAATCACCTCATCGCAAGGAATGCGGCTTGTAATCCCGGCCAGCGCCATATCCGCCGCGATCATTGCGTTGGATGCTCCCATTGCGTTTCGTTTGACACACGGCACTTCTACCAATCCGGCGACCGGGTCACATACGAGACCGAGCATATTTTTCAGTGTAATCGCCATTGCTTCCGCTGATTGCTGAGGCGTTCCGCCCGCCATTTCCACAATCGCAGCCGCTGCCATGCCTGATGCTGACCCGACTTCCGCCTGACAGCCTCCTGCCGCTCCTGAAATACTCGCATTATTTGCTACGACAAAACCGAACGCGCCGGCTGTAAACAGAAAACGGATCATTTGTTCTGTCGTAGGGTGCAGCTTATGCTTTACGGCGAATAACGTTCCCGGCACGACCCCGGCAGAGCCGGCGGTCGGTGTAGCGCAGATCGTTCCCATCGCCGCATTGACTTCATTTGTCGCCACAGCTTTAGAAACGGCGTCTAAAATCAGATTGCCCGACAGGCTTCTTCCCGATTGGATGTATGCCTGAAGTTTCACGGCATCTCCGCCTGTTAAACCGGTCTGACTCGTGACGCCCTTCAGCCCTTTTTCAACAGCTGCTTCCATGACGGAGAGATTGCGCTCCATTCCTTGAAAGATTTCTTCCCGCGTTTTTTGCGTCACTTCCATCTCTTGCGTGATCATCACTTCCGAAATCGGAATTTGTTTTTCTTGAGTGATTTCTATTAACTCTTTTACATTACGAAACATGTCATTTTCCTCCTGACTTTTTAGTCAGCTATCTTAGTAACCTGTATAATATTAGGAAGTGTTGAAAGCTCGTCAAGCACTTCTTCTTCAATATTCTGATCGACCTCAATCGTCATCAGCGCAAGCTGGCCGACGTCCTTACGCGCCACTTCCATATGTCCGACGTTGATGGAGAATTTCGCAAGCACATTGGCAACGCCTGCAATCGTGCCGAATTTATCATTGTGAACGACTAAAATAGCCGGATGGTTTCCGGACAGACGCAGCTCAAAGCCGTTGAGCTCCGTGATTTCTATTTTTCCGCCGCCGATGGAAATACCGGTAAGGGCAAGCTCTCCCTCCTCATCAGAAATGACGATACGCGCCGTATTCGGATGAACGGGCACGGCATCCTCTGTACGGAACTCTACATATATGCCCTTCTCTTCCGCAATTTGAATCGCTGTTTTAATCCGCTCATCAAATGTATCAAAATCAAGCAGGCCGCCGATAATCGCGACATCAGTGCCGTGACCCTTATACGTCTCCGCAAATGATCCGTAAAAAGACACAACGATCCGGCGGGGCTCCCGCCTGAATAAGCTTCTGGCCACTCTGCCGATCCGGGCGGCGCCTGCGGTATGTGAACTGGACGGACCGATCATTACCGGGCCGATAATATCAAAAACGCTTCTATACTTCATGCTGGTTTGCTCCTCCTTAACATCACTTCATTCAGCGCTTTTCTTTAGACTAATTGAACATTTCTCAATTGGCAAGCAGGCACACTGCCGCACTGCCGCAGGTAAATAAAGGCATAAGAATAGAAGGGCCTGATAAGCCCTTCTATTCTGCCGCAAATATATATGGATACAGAGGCTGTCTGCCGTTATGGATTTCAACCTCGATATCTTCACAGACGCTTGCAATATACTCAGCGAGTTTCTCAGCTTCTTCTTCGGGCGCGTCCTCTCCGTACAAAATGGTGACGATTTCATCTTCTTCCCCGATCATTTCATCCAGCAGCAGTTTCGCCGCACTTATCCGATCTTCGGCGCTGCCGATAATTGAACTGTTTAAAATGCCGATAAAATCACCTTTTTTAATATCTTTGCCGTCGATATGGGTGTCTCTGACTGAATATGTCACCTGTCCGCTTTTCACATTCCGGATGGCCTCAAGCATATTAGCTTCATTTACGTCAGCCGGCTGGTCAGGGTTAAACGCAAGCAGGGCAGTCATGCCTTGAGGGACCGTTTTTGCCGGAATGACAATGACATTTTCTTCCGCCACGCTCGCCGCCTGATTGGCAGCCATCACAATATTGGAATTGTTCGGAAGAATGAAAACCGTCTCCGCATTGACAGACTGAACGGCTTCAACAATATCTTCCGTGCTCGGATTCATTGTCTGGCCGCCTTCGATTACGTGTGAAGCGCCGATGCTCGTAAACAATTCAGAAATGCCCTCTCCCATTGCCACAGTCACGATGCCAAAAGGCTTGCGGGCTTCTTTCATAACGCCGGCCGGCTTTTTTTCATCATGTTCTTGGCTGATGATTGAAGTATGCTGTTCCCTCATGTTTTCAATTTTAATTTTAATCAAATCGCCGTAACGCTGTGCGAGATTGAGTACGTTCCCTGGTTCTTCGGCATGAATATGAACTTTCGCAAGAGTATCATCAGCCACGACCAGCAATGAATCGCCGAAACGGCTCAGTTCGTTTCTGAACGTCTCTTCCTTGAACGTCCGTTTATCTTGATCCAGCCTCACCATCACTTCCGTACAAAATCCGAATTCAATGTCTTCTGTACTCAGCATGCTCTGCGCGCTTTTATGATGCTCGGCATTCACCATATCATCGAGTGCCGGAAGAACCGCTTTTTTCGGTACGGCCTCTCCTTTTAAAGCAGCCAAAAAGCCTTCATATACACAAAGCAGACCTTTTCCGCCGCTGTCAACGACACCGACGTCCTTTAAAACAGGAAGCAGATCCGGCGTACGGTTCAGCGACGCTTCCGCTTCTTCAATAACGGCCTCCATGACCGAAATAATGTCGGTTTCTTCTTTGGCCGAGGCGACCGCTTTTTTAGCCGCATCCTTGGCCACGGTTAAAATCGTTCCTTCAACCGGTTTCATGACCGCCTTATATGCCATATCCACTCCCGCTTGGAGTGCTGCGGCAAATTCTTGGGCGTCTATTTGGTTTTTGTTTTCAATGCTCTTTGTGAAACCTCTGAACAATTGGGACAATATCACCCCTGAGTTTCCTCTCGCTCCCATAAGCAGGCCTTTTGACAGGGCGATGCCGACTTTGCCGATGTCGGGTGAGTCAATGTGCTCTACCTCTCTTGCACCGGATGACATCGATAAATTCATATTTGTTCCGGTATCGCCGTCAGGCACGGGAAACACGTTCAGCGCATCCACCGCGGACGCGTTTTGAGACAATGTCTCAGCCCCCGCCAGAATCATTGCCGCAAAAGCTCTCCCATCTAAGTTTCGTCTAGACAATACTCATCCTCCTCACTACGGGTTCGTTACTCGTACGCCTTGGACATAAATATTTACAGAATCAACTGCAAGTCCGATTGTTTGATTTACTGTGTATTTTACCTTCGTCTGAACATTGTGGGCTACTTCGGATACTTTAGTGCCGTAGCTGACAATAATGTACATGTCGATATGTATTTGTTCGGCTTCCTGACGGACATGTACGCCTTTTGCGAAGTTCTCTCTCCGGAGGATTTCAGACAAACCGTCTTTAATCTGGTTTTTTGAGGCCATCCCCACTATTCCGTAACAGTCAATGGCAGCGCCTCCGGCAACCATTGCGATGACTTCGTTGGATATATCAATCTGTCCGTATTTTGTCTTCATTTCAATGGACACACAGGTTCCTCCTTCAGATGCATAGAGTTATCATTATTCTACTATATGTATCCCATTATGAAAAGAAAAGATACAGACAGCGGCCTTCAGCGCGGAAATGTGATTGGTTTTACATGTCAAGTGATTTTTCTTGAAAGTAAGGGAAACAATAGTTGCAAACGGTTTTTAGCTGTGGTAAATTATTTAAAGTATTGTATAACGAAAGCATCTGAGACACTATGTTTGAAAAGATGTTTCGCGCAGTTAGGAGGGAAACAAATGGCACGTAAATGTTTTATTACAGGTAAAAAAACAAAAGCCGGAAACAACCGTTCTCACGCAATGAACGCTTCTAAGCGTACTTGGGGCGCCAACCTTCAAAAGGTCCGCATCCTTGTTGACGGCAAACCTAAAAAAGTGTATGTATCTGCCCGGGCTTTAAAATCCGGTAAAGTTGAGCGTGTATAAGCAAAAATGAACGCCTGCCCTTTTATGCGGCAGGCGTTTTTTATGCGTTCAAAGAGGGCAATTTCAGCTTCTTGGGCTTACTCTTTTCTAAATGAGCCCAGCATCGCCCGGACAATTCCTCCTAAAAACTTCGGCAATTTAATGGTATAAAATTTCATTTTGTCCCCTCCTATAAGTCCCGTATCCGCTGCGTTCATCACTTTAGGATTCATGGTTTTTTCCGCATATGGCAGAAGCCGCTTTTCTAATCCGCGCTCCTTACCATTATTAATATGCCTTTTGCAAACGAAAAAGTACCTCGTGAATGAATGAGTTCGTTACTAATACATAGTGTGGAACCCAGAGGAATATGACAATTATCAAGGGGATATTTAAAACCGTCGAGTGTCAGGCCGTCTGCCGCTTCCGTAAACGGAATGAAAGAAATATAGCGTCTGCTCGCTTTTTCTTCAATTGTATAACGGCCGGGCCCGAACATCTGAATGTCATTCTGCCGGTCGATCAGCTTGAGATCGGTATTCTTATGTAAGGCTTTATAAAGCAGCTGGATGTTCCCTAAAAAGTGATCGGCTCTTCCGCCCGTCACACCGAATATCCGAATGGTTTCCGGTTCTTTTTGTAAAGCCCAGTCAAGGGCGAGTTCAAGATCGGTATAATCTTTTTCCGCCTGATACACATGGAGGGCCGGCGCCGCTTTTTGAATCTGCATGAGCTCCTCTTCCGTAATGCTGTCAAAATCACCGAAAGCTTCCTGCGGAATGATTCCGGCTTCCAAAAGAGCAACCGTCCCTTTATCGACTCCGACCCACGTCGTATCTCCGTCAGTGTATTCGGATAGATCGGGAATAAGCTCCCGCGGGCCGCCCGCAACGATATTGATTGTCTTCATATGTTTTCCTCTCTCTTAGACGCGAAAAGAGCCGGCGGCTTTCACCGGGCTCTTTTTCAGCATGTTTATTACGCGTTTCGGATGTCAGCGATGGCTTTTTTCCGATCCGGCTGATTATATACGGCAGACCCGGCAACAAGCAGATTGGCGCCCGCTTCAGTGCATAAAGGGGCTGTTTCTTTATTAACGCCTCCGTCCACTTCGATTAAAAGCTCAGACAGGCCTTTCTCCTCAGCCAGCTGTTTGACCTGACGGATTTTCGGCAGAACCGAATGAATGAAGCGCTGTCCGCCAAAACCGGGGTTAACCGTCATTAACAGCACAAGGTCAAGCTCCTCGATCACATGTTCAATCATTTGGACGGGCGTATGCGGATTGAGCACAACTCCCGCTTTTACCCCCTGCTCTTTTATCAATTGAATGGTCCGGTGAAGATGCGGACACGCCTCAGCATGAACAGAAAGGATGTCCGCACCGGCTTTTGCGAATGCCGGGATGTAGCGGTCCGGGTTTTCAATCATAAGATGGACATCCAGCGGCAGATCAGTCACCGGACGGACGGCTTCAACGATAAGCGGCCCGATTGTAATGTTAGGGACGAAATGGCCATCCATGACATCAATATGGATATAGTCCGCCCCTCCTTTTTCCACGTCTTTAATTTCCTCGCCCAGTGAAGCAAAATCGGCGGAAAGAATTGATGGCGCAACCTTAATCATATTAATACCTCGGCTTTCTCTCTTTTATTTCCTGCATAAATTCTTTGTAATGCTCATAGCGGTACGGCTGAATCTCTCCTTCTTCCACCGCTTGCTTTACCGCGCATTTCGGCTCTTTAAGATGCAGACAGCCTCTGAATTTGCAAGAGGCGCTTATTTCTCTGATCTCAGGGAACGTGCTGCCCAGTTCTTCTTCCTCAATGCCGGTAAATTCAAGCGAACTGAACCCCGGAGTATCCGCAACCAGACCGCCTGATGTATGAATGAGCTCCACATGGCGCGTCGTATGTTTTCCGCGTCCCAAATGCGTGGAAATCTCGTTTGTTTTCAGCTCAAGCTCCGGGCTGATCGCATTTAAAAGCGAAGATTTTCCGACTCCGGACTGACCGGCAAACACCGTTGTTTTGTTCTCGAAGTGTTTCACAATGCCTGTTAAACCGCTGTTTTCTTTTGATGACGTCACATATACGTCATAACCGATCGCCTGATAGTCTTTCACGTAAGAAAGTATCGCCTCTTTCGATTCCCCTTCTGCAGCTAAGTCCATTTTGGTTATGCAGATGATCGGGTGAATACCGTTGGCTTCCACAAGGACGAGAAAACGGTCCAATAAAGACGTGCTGAACGCCGGCTGAACGGCAGAAAAGACAAGAACGGCCTGATCGACATTTGAAATCGGCGGCCTGATCAGCTCGTTTGTTCGTTCTTTGATTTCCAGCAGGTAGCCTTCTTTATCATTTTCAGCCTGATAAACGGCATAATCGCCGACCAGGGGCGTTATTTTATTTTTTCTGAAAATGCCCCGGCCCCTGCATTGAATGATCTTGTCCTGTGATTCATCCAAGACATAATAGAATCCGCTTAACGCTTTTATAATTTTGCCCTCAGGCATAGGGTCCCTCCTTGTCAGTCATTATCTTTCGGGTATTCAATCGTTTTGTAGCTGACGACTTTATGATCCACCATCACTTGATAATACCCCTTCTGTCCCTGATCAATCTTCAGTTCAATTGTTTTTTCAGTCGGCTCTTTTATTTTAAATGAGTCATACGTATCAGAGATGCTGTGGTCCTTATCATCGATGGCGATTTGCACTTCAAGCTCGTCCCCTTCATGTTCGGGTTCGTAAGGAATGCTGATTTTTTCTTTTACCGTTTTCGCCGGTTTTTCTTCAGGTCCGAGCGAGAACGTCACTTCAACATTACTTCCCGGCTTAACCGCAGTGCCGGCTGCCGGCTCTTGCTTCATAACTTGTCCTTCCGGCACGTCATCTGAATGGGCTTGTTTTTCAACAAGCTGCAGGCCGTTATCTTCAAGATACCCTGAAGCCGCTTCTTTGCTGTAAGTCTTTAAGTCCCTCAGCGTAACGTCCGCCGGGCCGAGGCTGACCGTTAGATTGACTTCATCGTCGCTTGCGACCATGTCGGTGCCGGCTGACGGGTTCTGATCAATTACGGTGCCGGCCTCGCTGTCATCGTTCTCTTCTTTGACATTGACATGTTTGAAGCCTTTTTCCTTCAGCGCTTTTTTTGCGTCGCCGATCTGCCGCCCTTTCACGTCGATCAGCTGGGTTTTCGGTTTTCCGATGCTTTTGTACAGTTTTACAGAAGAGCCTTCTTTAACGGTAGACCCCGCTTTTGGGTCCGTTTTGACCATTAATTCCTCTTCTATTTTTTCATCTTCAATGTCCGTTATATCAGGATCCGCCCGGAGCCCGTTCTTTTCAAGCAGGGCTTCCGCTTTTTCGTACTTCATGCCCCGTACGTCGGGGACGCTTACATCTTTAGGCATAAATAAAGACGGAAACACGGTGACCGCAAGAATAGCCGCCATAATGAAAATGAAACAGACGGCCAGCAAAACCCACGGCCATTTCCGTTTTTTCTTTTTGGCGGGCTGCTGTTCCTTATCATCCGTCTCCCCCGGCGTTTCCGCCTGAGGCGCGGCTTTTGCGCCGTCAGTAATAACGGGAATGGCTTTTGTCATTTCCTCATCATCCTGCACGGAAAATTTTTGTTCATTCAGCCTGCCGGCGTCAAAAGCCGTTCTGATGTCCGCTTCCATGTCCTCGGCGCTTTCATAGCGGTGAAACGGGTCTTTAGCGGTTGCCTTTAAAATAATGTTTTCGACGCTCTGCGGAATGGAAGGGTTCCACTTTCTGGCGGAAGGCGTTTCTGTTTGCAGATGCTTTAGCGCTATACTGACGGCTGATTCTCCGTCAAAAGGGATTTCACCTGTTAAAAGCTCAAACAGCACGATGCCGAGCGCGTAAATATCTGATTTTTTCGTTGCCAGACCGCCTCTCGCCTGCTCCGGAGACAAATAATGAACCGAGCCCAGCACAGAATTCGTATGTGTGATTGTCGTAGACGTAAGCGCTGTGGCGATGCCGAAATCCGTCACCTTGATATGCCCTAAATGATCTATCAATATATTGTGCGGTTTAATATCCCGGTGCACGATATGGTTTTGATGGGCATGGGCGATGGCCGAGACGATCTGCTCCATAACGGACAGCGCTTCTTTCGGATGGAACGGTCCGTGTGCGTTTATGTATTCCTTTAATGTCATGCCTTCCACATATTCCATGACAATGTAATAAATATCGCCTTCCTCCCCGATATCGTAAATACTGACGATATTCGGATGATCGAGGCTTGATGCCGACTGTGCTTCTCTTCTGAAACGCCTGATAAAATCAATGTCATTCACAAAGTCAAACCGCAGAATTTTAATTGCGACTTCACGTTCGAGAATGATGTCCTCAGCTAAAAAAACGTTTGCCATTCCGCCGCCGCCAATGGGCCGGAGGATATGATAACGCCCGCTGATCCGCTTGCCGGTTAGCACTTGTCTTCACCCTCTTTTGCATCTGCGGAAAACTCAATCAACACAGCCGTGATGTTATCTTCGCCGCCGTTTTGATTCGCTTTGCTGATGAGAAGGTCTACTTTTTCCTGAGGATCAGATTCGGCTTGAAGCATTTGTTTGATCTCGTGATCTTCTATTTTATTTGACAGTCCGTCAGAGCATAAAAGCAGCTGATCGCCGTCAGACAGTTCAAAAGAACGGGCGTCGGGACTGATGGTTTCATCTGTCCCCAGCGCTCTCGTCAATACATTTTTCCGCGGATGGTGCTCGGCGTCCTCTTTTGAAATTTCTCCTGTCTTGACCAGCTCATTCACAAGCGAATGGTCCTCAGTCAGCTGAGTGAATTCCCCCTCTTGAAGCAGGTAGCACCGGCTGTCACCGATATGAGCCACAGTGACAAACTTCCCGGTGAATAAGGCGCAAACAACAGTGGTGCCCATTCCCCGGCATTCTTCATTCGATTTAGCGTGGTCATGTACTTTGACATTCGCCTCATGAATCCGGTCTTTCAGCCAATCCTCGCAAGCAGACGGCAGAGAAGGAACCGTTTCGGTCCGGTTCCACTGCTCTTCCATCGCCGCAACCGCCATCCTGCTCGCTACATCTCCGGCAAGATGACCGCCCATGCCGTCGGCGACAACCGCAAGCACCGCGTCTTCTTTTGTGAAAATGCCCGCCGCATCTTCATTATGCCGGCGGACTTTACCTGTATCTGTTTTCAAGGCTGTAATCAACCTCTTCACCTCGTCTCGTCTTGACGCTCCTTCGCGCGAAGCTGACCGCAGGCCGCGTCAATGTCATGGCCTTGCTCTCTTCTGATCGTGACATTTACACCGCGGGATTTTAACGTTTTTTCGAATGCGAAAATCTGATCTCTCGGTGTGCGGACGTAATCCCGTTCAGGCACATAGTTTACCGGAATTAAATTGACATGGCATTTCACGTCTTTTAACAGTTCTGCAAGCTCTTCTGCATGTTCGACCTGATCATTTACGCCACCGAACAGCCCGTATTCAAAGCTGATCCGTCTGCCTGTTTTCTCGATGTAATATTTGACGGCCTCCATAAGGTCAGGAAGCTTATAGGCTTTGTTAATCGGCATCAGACGGCTTCTAATTTCCGTATTCGGAGCATGCAGAGAAATCGCGAAATTGATCTGCATTTTTTGATCGGCGAAATCGTAAATCTTCGGAATGATTCCGCTGGTGGAAACTGTGATATGACGCGCTCCGATGTTCAGCCCTTTATCGTGGTTAATGATTTTTAAGAAAGCGAGCATTTCATTGAAATTATCAAACGGCTCTCCGATTCCCATGATGACGACTGAGCTGACGCGTTCATCCGTTTCATCAAGCGCCTTTTGCACTTTCACGACTTGAGCGACGATTTCTCCCGCTTCAAGATTCCGTTTCAGTCCGCCGAGCGTTGACGCGCAAAATGTGCAGCCGATCCGGCAGCCGACCTGTGTCGTTACACATACAGAATTACCATACTCGTGTCTCATTAAAACCGTTTCGATCGTATAACCGTCATGAAGCTCAAATAAAAATTTCATCGTGCCGTCTTGAGATGTCTGTTTTACAGCCGTTTTCAGCGTTGTCAGCACAAAATTGCTCTCGAGTTTTTCACGCAGGCTTTTTGAGAGGTTTGTCATTTCATCAAATGAAGAAACCCGCTTCTCATAAAGCCATTCAAAAATCTGTGCTGCGCGGAACGGCTTTTCGCCATTCTCGGTCAGCCATTGTTTGATTTCATCTAATTCAAAAGAGTAAATGGACGGCTGCTCAGTCCGCAGCTCTTTCCGTACGCTTGTCTTTTTTAATTGTGTCATTTTTTATCCCTTCTTTCTCATGCTGCTAATAAAGAAACCGTCTGTTCCGAAATAATGCGGAAGAATTTGAAGGCTTCCATCCTGAACAAAGGGTCTCGCCTTTTCAGGCAGCCGCTTTTCAAGAGACAAATCGGGTTCAAACTCAGGGTGTTCTTGTATAAACGCATGCATAACTTCTTCATTTTCTGTCCGGTCCATTGTACACGTACTGTATACGAGTGTGCCACCTTTTTTTACTAATGGGGCGATTTCCCTTAAAATGCCGAGCTGGATTTCTGACAGCCGTCTGCTGTCCTCCGGCGTCTTCGTATATTTCATATCGGGTTTTCTTCTGATGACGCCGAAACCTGAGCAAGGGGCATCAACGAGAACACGGTCAAACCGTTCTGCGCCAAAGGCCTCTCCCGCTTTTCGCGCATCCATCGTTTGCGCGTCGATGATCGTAAGCCCGAGCCGTTCTGCGCCCTCTTTAATCAGCTTCACTTTATGGCGGTGAAGATCAAGCGATGTGAGGCTCCCCTCGTTCTCCATCAGTTCCGCAATGTGAGCCGACTTTCCGCCCGGTGCGGCGCATGCGTCTAAAACGGTTTCGCCCGGCTTCGGGTCCAGCGCCCGCGCGACAAGCATTGAGCTTTCATCCTGTATGGATACCCGGCCGTTTTGGAAAAATGCCGTGTTCGCGATGCTTCCTTTTAAAAGCTTAATCGCATCAGGAGAAAGGTCTCCGGCTTCAGCTTCAAGACCGGCATTCTCCATCTCATTCAGCACCGTTTCCCTGTCGCTCTTTATGTGATTGACACGGAGCGTCTGCTTCGGCGGAATGAGATGAATCCGGCAGATCTTTTCAGCTGCCTCAAAGCCGTACGCCTCGACCCACTCTTTTACGAGCCACTCGGGATGGCTTGTCTCTGTGGAAAGACGGAGAACCGGGTCTTCAATTTCAGCGAATGACGGCGCCCCTTCACGCTGCAGGGAGCGGAGGATGCCGTTGACAAAGGACGCAATGCCCTTATGCCCGCGTTTTTTGGCGATCTCAACCGCTTCATGAATGGCGGCGCGATCCGGTATTTTTTCTAAATACTCCATTTGATACGCGGACAGACGAAGCAGCTGAATCACCCATGGCTTCACTTTATTCGGCTTGCGGATAAAAGGCTTCAGCATGTAGTCTAAGGCGATTTTATTTTGCAGTGTTCCGTAGACAAGCTCTGTCAGCAGTCCTCTGTCCTGATCGCTGAGCGTGTTCGTTTTGATAACCGATGTAAGAAGCAGGTTGCTGTATGCCTGATTTTGCTCAAGCTTCTCAAGCGCTTCAAGGGCGAGCTCCCGGACATTAATTTTCTTCATTTGCTTCTCCTAACACGTCACCGGGCTGCACATTTTTGCCTCTTACAAAATCTTCGCCCTTCATCCGTTTTTTTCCCGCCGGCTGCAGCTCTGTGATTAAAAGGGCGGTGCTGTTTCCTGATGCGACGACAATGCCGTTTTGCTCCGTGCGGATGACTGTTCCGGGCGCAGCTTCAGTTTTTGCCGCAACTTTTTCAGAAGCCCATACTTTCATATTTTGACCGTTCAAAGTTGTATAGGCGACAGGCCAAGGGTTTAAACCTCTGATCTGGTTGTAGATCTCTTCTCCGGGCTTTGCCCAATCAATCCGCTCCTGCTCACGCTTAATGTTAGGCGCGTAAGTCGCTTTTGATTCGTCCTGTTTGATCGGTTTAATATTTCCGGAAATGACGTTCGGGACGGTCTCTGACAAAAGCTTTGCCCCCGCTATGCTTAATTTGTCGTGAAGCGTGCCGACGTTATCCGTTTCATCAATTTCCACTTCGATTTTCGAAATCATATCGCCCGCATCAAGCTTTTCAACCATATACATGATTGTCACGCCCGTTTTCTTCTTGCCTTGGAGAATCGAATAATGTATCGGCGCTCCGCCTCTTAATTCAGGCAATAGTGACGCGTGTACGTTGATACAGCCGTATTTCGGGCCGTCCAGCAGCTGCTTGGGCAGGATCTGTCCGAATGCCGCCGTAACAATCAGGTCCGGCTTCAGGCTGAGCACTTTTTCTATTTCTTCTTCGAGCCTTACTTTTTCGGGCTGAAGCACGGGAATGCCGTGACGTTCAGCTTCAGCCTTAACAGGAGGGGGCGTCATGATTTTTTTTCTGCCTTTCGGGCGGTCAGGCTGCGTAACGACACCAACCACTTCATACCCGTCTTCAATAAGCGTGCGCAGGACGGGAACTGAAAAATCGGGCGTTCCCATAAAAACGATCCTTGTCATCCAATCATCCTTCCATTTCTGCCAGTTCTTCTTCAGTGTAGTAAGCCGTAATTTTTGATGTGAATAAAATGCCGTCTAAATGATCCATTTCATGCTGAACGGCTCTGGCCAAAAAACCCTCCGCTTCTAAAATAAACGGTTTTCCTTTACGGTCATAGGCTTTTACCTTTACGTAATCCGGGCGGGTGACATCCCCGTAAACCCCGGGAAAGCTTAAGCAGCCCTCGACTCCGGTCTGTTCACCGCTCTTTTCAAGAATAACCGGATTTACAAGGTCGATCCGGCCGCTTTCTTCACCGATGTCCACGACGGCCGCTCTTTTTAAAATGCCGATTTGCGGCGCGGCGAGGCCGACGCCATCCATTTCGAGCATCGTATCGTACATATCGTCAAGCAATTTTTTTAATTTTTTATCAAACACTGTCACTTCATCAGCGGGTGTTTCCAGAACCTCCGCCGGGTGTGTGACGATTTTTTTCACAGCCAAAATTTTGCCCTCCAAAAACTAATGTTACATTAGCATGTACGGATTCATATCGATTGAAATCATGACATGCTTTTGCGCAATGTCGCGTTTATAGTGCTCCAGTATCTTTTTCAACTGAATCTGCAACTCGTTTTCCTGTCTGTATTTTATCACGCATTGATAGCGATATCTATCTTTGATCCTGGCGATCGGGGAAGCCGCCGGCCCGAGAATTTTCGTATCAGGCCCGCATCCCGCTCTTAAATAGTTTGTAATCTTTTCTGCGGTGACCGCGGCTTTTGCCGCTTCTTCATGAGAAACGGTCACCAGCGCCACGTAATAATAAGGCGGGTATGACTGGGCCCGTCTGTGCGCCATTTCCTGCTGAAAAAAAGTTTCATAGTCGTGCGTTTTCGTCAGCTGAATGCTGTAATGAGACGGTGTATACGTTTGAATGACCACCGTTCCCGGCTTTTCATGCCGCCCGGCCCGGCCGCTTACCTGCGTCAGCAGCTGGAATGTCTTCTCCGCGGCCCTGAAATCAGGGATGTGAAGCGTCGTATCTGCGCTTAATACTCCGACGAGCGTCACGTTCGGAAAATCAAGCCCTTTTGCGATCATTTGCGTACCGAGCAGGATATCCGCCTTCCCTTCACCGAACGCTGACAACAGTTTTTCATGGGCGCCTTTTCTTGAAGTGGTGTCCACATCCATCCTGATCACGCGCGCCTGAGGCAGCACTTTGGTAAGCTCCTCCTCCACACGCTGCGTTCCCGTGCCGAAAAAGCGGATATGTTCGCTGCCGCATTCCGGGCATGTTCCCGGGACAGGTTCCTCATGGCCGCAGTAATGGCATTTCAGCCTTTGTCCGTAGCGGTGATAAGTCATCGAAATGTCGCAATGCGGACATTGCGGCACATAACCGCAGTCCCGGCACATCACAAACGAGGAATACCCCCGTTTATTCAGAAAAAGGACGGCCTGCTCTTTTTTTGCAAGCTTCTCTTCCAGCTGTTCCATCAGTTCTCTTGAAAACATTGATCTGTTGCCGTTTCTCAGTTCTTCTCTCATATCAACGAGAGAAACGTCAGGCATGAGCTGGCGATTCACGCGATGTTTTAACGGAAGCAGCTCATAAACGCCTTTTTTCGCCCGCGCAAATGACTCCAATGTCGGCGTGGCGCTCCCGAGGACGACCGGACAGCTGTGATGCTCGGCCCGGCGGATGGCTACGTCCTTTGCATGATACCGCGGCATTTCCTCCTGCTTATAGGAAGATTCGTGCTCTTCATCAATAATGATCATGCCGAGATTTTCAAACGGGGCAAAGATGGCCGATCTGGCTCCGACGACAAGCCGGACTTCCTTGCGCTGAATCTTCCGCCATTCATCGTATTTTTCACCTGTGGATAATCCGCTGTGCATGACCGCAACCTGTGAGCCGAAGCGGCCTTTAAAACGGTTGACCATTTGCGGTGTCAACGAGATTTCCGGAACGAGCACGATGGCTTCTTGTCCTTTTGCCAGCACTTTCTCAATGGATTGCAGGTAAATTTCCGTTTTGCCGCTTCCCGTGACGCCGTGAAGCAGAAAGACGTGATGGACATGATCGGCTACAGCTTGTTTAATCGGCTCAAAAGCGGCCTGCTGCTCTTCTGTAAGAGAGAGCGGCTCTGTTTTTTTGAACATTCTATCCTGATAAGGATCGCGGTAAACCTCCTCAAAGCTTTCCGTAAGAAGCCCCTTTTTAAGAAGTGTTTTCAGCGTCGCGGAACTGGAATCGGTCTTTTTGCAAAGCTCGGCCGCGGAAATCTTTGCTCCCCCGCCGATAAAATAAGTAAGCACGGCGAGCTGTTTAGAAGCCTGCTTTGTCAATGAATCTGCGTGCCGGGCGAGTTCTTCTTTGTCCGCCCCCGCTTCGATCATGCGGATCATTTTTTTATTCGTTTTTTGGGCGACTTTATATGTGACATCAATGCTTCCTTTGCGCACGAATTTTTGAAGTGACGAAAGAATGCTTTCATCGGTAATATCCGAGTACAGAAGACTTTTTTGATTCCTGAAAAGCTGTTTGATGTCCGGTGTCAGCGCTTCTTCGTCAACGACTTTCAGCTCTTTCTCGTACTTCGCCTTCAGTGCGGCGGGCAGCATTGCCTGAAGCGCCGTGATTTTAAACGACAGCGTTTTGTCAGAAAGCCATGAAGACAGCTGCATCAGTTCCTCAGTCAGAACGGGCGTCAAATCAAGAAGCTTCTCGACTTCCTTCATTGAGCCGCCGTTTAATTCAGACGAATCTTTCAAACCGGTCACAAATCCTTGAAGCTTGCGCGGGCCAAACGGGACAATCACCCGCATGCCGACTTCGATCATCCCTTTTAAATGATCAGGAATTTTGTAATCAAAGGGTCTGTCAATGTTTTTAGAGCTGACATCGACAATGACTTCTGCTACATTCATACGGGTTTTCGGTCCTCGGCTTTCAAAGCGGTCATTTCCTTCAGCATTTCAAAGGAAACGTCAAGTTTAGACATAAGCGCAAGCTCCCGTTTTCTTCCGTCCCGGAAATAGAAGGTGACGACATTCGTATCCGTGCCAAATCCGGCCCCTTCTGCTTTCACATCATTCGCAACGATCATATCAAGGTTTTTCTGTTCGAGTTTTCTGCGCGCATAGCGTTCGACGTCTTGCGTTTCAGCCGCAAATCCGACCAGCAGCTGGTGTGTTTTCCGTTCGCCGAGTTCTTTCAGTATGTCTGCCGTACGGTTGAATTCGATCACGAGCGAACCGTCTTTCTTCTTCATTTTGTGATCAGAAACAACCGCCGGCGTAAAATCGGCCACGGCCGCCGTCTTAATCACCATGTCGCATGAATCAAACACAGAAAGCACGGCTTCTCTCATATCGGCTGCCGATTGCACAGGAAGAAACTGATACAGCCCGACTGGCGGCTCTATTGACACCGGGCCTGAAATCAGCGTCACCCGCGCCCCGAGACGGACGGCGGCTTCAGCAGCGGCGTAGCCCATTTTGCCGGTGGATTTATTTGTGAAGAAGCGGACAGGGTCCACGGCTTCGCGCGTCGGACCGGCCGTAATGACAATATGTTTTCCTTTCAGCGGCGCATCGTCTTCAGGCTCCTTAAAATGCTCTCTGACACGCTCAACAATAAGCTCCGGCTCCTCCAGCCTTCCTTTGCCGACATATCCGCATGCCAAATAGCCTTCACTCGGTTCGATAAAGCGGACCCCGTCCTGATAAAGCACAGAGATGTTCCGTTTCACCGCCGGATGATCATACATATGGACATTCATCGCAGGCGCCACCCAGACCGGGGCCTCAGCCGCCAGCACCGTCGTTGTGAGCATATCGTCAGCAATTCCGTTGGCAAGCTTTCCGATGATATTTGCCGTAGCGGGCGCGACAATAATTAAATCCGCCCAGTCAGCGGCATCAATATGAGAAATCACCTTCGGATTTTGTTCATTAAATGTATCTGTATATACTTCATTCCGGCTCAGCGCCTGAAATGTCAGCGGAGAAACAAACTCACGCGCGGACTCAGTCATAATCACTTTGACGTTTGCGCCGGCCTGAACCAGCTTGCTCGTGAGTGCGGAAGCTTTATAAACGGCAATTCCTCCGCTTACGCATAGCAAAATGTTTCGGTTTTTCATGAAGTCTTCTCCCCTTTATGAAAGCATTGGACAAATCCCAAACGGAAAAAAATAACAACCTATGTAGAGATAGGTTGCTACGTGTGCTTGTTATTCGCTGTCTTCTCTTTCAAACGAAAGCAGGCCCGCGTCAATTTCTTCTAAAGCTTTGCCTACATATTTGTGAGAAATGGTATGTTCAATCTGCTGGTCTTTTTTGATCTGCATTTCACGCGCGCGTCTTGCAGACACGGTCACCAGCGTATATTTAGAATCTAATTTATTCATTAAAGAGTCAATTGACGGATCTAACATAAGTTATTCTACCTCCAGCATTTTCTTATATCTCGGAGCGACGCGTTCACGTTTTAAGTGCTCGGCGAGAACGATTGCGTTAATCTTATCACAAGCCGTTTGGATATCGTCGTTTTCAACGACATAATCATACGCGTCCATCATTTCGATTTCAGCTTTTGCGGCATTCATTCTGTTTTCGATTAAATCGTCGGTTTCAGTTCCTCTTGTCACGATTCTGTTTTTCAGCTCAGAAAGACTCGGCGGCGCTAAGAAGATAAACAGGCCTTCCGGAAATGCATTCCGCACTTGGAGCGCGCCCTGCACTTCAATCTCTAAGAAGACGTCTTTTCCTTCTTGAAGCGTCTGTTCGACATAATCAACGGGCGTTCCGTAATAGTTGCCGACATATTCTGCCCACTCAAGCAGTTTGTTGTTTTCAATCATGCGTTCGAATTCATCTCTAGATTTAAAGAAATAATCGACGCCATCGACTTCGCCCTCTCTCGGGTTTCTCGTCGTGACTGAAATTGAGTATTCAAATTTCGTGTCCTGTTGTGAAAATATTGCTTGCCGAACCGTTCCTTTTCCAACTCCGGAGGGACCTGAGAGAACGATTAATAACCCTCTTTCTTTCATGCGGCAATTACCCCTGCCCTTCATCCATAATTTCTTCTTTCACAGAAAGTCTGTGTGCAACTGTCTCAGGCTGGACGGCAGATAAGATAATGTGATCACTATCCATGACGACAACTGCACGGGTTCTTCGTCCGTATGTAGCGTCTATTAGCATTCCGCGGTCTCTTGCATCCTGGATCATTCGCTTTATTGGCGCAGACTCCGGGCTGACAATCGAAATCATCCGATTGGCGGAGATGATATTGCCAAATCCGATATTAATCAGTTTAATCGTCATCTTCTACGTTCCCCCTGTAAAATAGACGTCTCTAGTGTAACCTGAAGAGGCCGTCTGTAAACAATACGCACAGTCGCTATTCTATATTTTGCACTTGTTCCTTCAATTTTTCAATAGAACTTTTCATTTCAACGACAAGCTTTGTGATTTGATGATCATTGGCTTTTGAGCCGATCGTGTTCGCTTCCCGGTTAAGCTCCTGAACAAGGAAATCAAGTTTGCGGCCGACTGCCCCGCCTTCTTTTAATATATCACGGAATTGAACAAAATGGCTCTTCAATCTGGTAATTTCTTCCGTTATATCAGAACGATCGGCGAAAATGGCGCATTCCGTGATCAGCCTGCTTTCGTCGAGCGCATCCTCCGTCCATTCCTTCATTCGGGCGTAAAGACGCTCGCGGTATTGAATAACAACGGCAGAAGCGCGCTCTTTCACCTGTTCGGACAGCGTCTCAAGCCGCTCGATGTGCAGAAAGCAGTCTTCCGCCAAAAGCCGTCCTTCTTTTTCCCTCATGTCACAAAGTTCCTTTACAGCCAGCTCAGCGGCTTCCCTGATGACTTCTTCAAGCTTGTCATCACGCATCTGTTCTTCGTGTATCTGCGCAATATGTTCAAATTTAAAGAACTCCATTGCATCGGGTTCTGCGGCCAGGCTGTAGCGCTCTTTCATGACGCGTGCGGCGCTCACATATTCATCAAGGAGCTCCCAATCGATGTTCAGGCTTCTTTTTATGAGCGCGTCACTGTTTACAGTGAGAAACAGCTCTACTCTTCCGCGCTGTATATGCTGCAATATCGTTTGTTTCAGCTTATCCTCTACATATAGCAAAGACCGTGGCAGGCGGGCGTTCACTTCTTTGAACCTGTAATTGACGGATTTCAATTCAACGGTTGCCGAGAGATCGCCTTTTGTGCTGCTTGCGCTGCCGAAGCCTGTCATACTCCGTATCATATGAAACACCCAATTCTTTCCCGTTATCAAAATAAAAGGGCAATAGACATGCTATTACCCCTAAGATTATATCATATGGAATTATTTTTTTCTTGTCAAAAGTGAACCCGCCAGCAAAAAAGTAGGTATGCCCGACATACCGATAATCAGCATCCAATCGCCCGGCGTAATCGGCACTGTTTTGAAAATCGGCTGCAGCGGCGGATAATAGATGACGATGACCATCAGGAAGATAGAAGAAATGATGGCCCCGAGCAGATAGATATTTTCAAACGGATTCCGGGAGAAAACAGACGTTTCGCTCCGGCAGTCAAACACGTGTATAAGCTGAGCCAGGACAAGAGTCGCGAATGCAACGGTCTGTGCGTAGGGCAGATTTTCAGGATTGCGGTGATAGACGATGATAAACGCTAAAATGGTTGCAGCTCCGATTAAAAACCCTCTTGATACGACTTTCCAGCCCAGTTTTCTCGCAAACACTCCTTCTTTCGGGTGCCGCGGCTTCCGCCTCATCAGGTCTCCTTCCGGCTGATCCATACCGAGGGCCATCGCCGGCAGCCCGTCAGTGACTAAGTTCACCCACAATATCTGAATCGGAACGAGCGGCAGCGGCAGAGCGAGAAGCATCGCAAACAGCATCACTAAAATTTCACCGACGTTGGAGGCGAGCAAATAACGGACGAATTTTCTTATATTTTCATAGATATTCCGTCCCTCTTTTATGGCTGATTTAATCGTAGCAAAGTTATCATCTACCAGAATGAGAGAAGAGGCTTCCTTTGCCACATCCGTTCCCGTCACGCCCATGGCAACGCCGATATCTGCCTGCTTTATGGCCGGCGCGTCATTAACCCCGTCTCCCGTCATGGCGACGACGTGTCCGTTTTCCTGGAACGCTTTGACGATTTTCAATTTATGTTCAGGCGACACGCGTGCGAAGACGTAGACATCATCGACCGTTTCGATAAGTTCTTTCTCCGTAAGCTCATTCAGCGTCTTGCCGTCCATCACACGCCCCTTTTTCGGAAGAAGACGCAAATCTTTTGCAATGGCCTTTGCCGTTTCGACGTGATCCCCTGTGATCATAACCGTTTTAATGCCGGCTTCACGGCATTCTTTAATCGCCTGTCTGACCTCCGGACGGGGCGGATCAATCATGCCTGACAAGCCGAGTATCGTCAGATTTTTTTCCGCCTGCTCCATTGTCGGCTTTTCTCCGGGCTTAAGCGGTTTATAAGCAATCGCGATCGTACGCAAAGCTTGCGACGCCAGCTCTTTCAGAACCGCTTCCGTTTCTGCTTTCTTTTCTCCTGAAAATGGCGCGCTTCTTGCGTCGTACATCAGATGTGACGAGCGGTCAATCAGCACATCGGGCGCTCCTTTAGTGATGACGAACTGCTTTTTTTCCTGATCCTCTACAATGACGGTCATCATTTTGCGGACGGAGTCAAACGGAAACTCGGCAACCACGCGGTAGTGCCCGCTGAGCCAATCGTTTGAATAGCCGCCCTTTCTTGCAGCCGTCAGCAGCGCTCCTTCTGTCGGATCGCCGTCGAGTACATAATGGCCGTCTTTCAGTGCGATTTCGGATGTGTTGCACAACGCGCCGAAAACCAGCATCTGTTCAAGAATCTTCTCATCTTTCGGCTTGATTTCCCGCTCATCTCGGGTGAAAACGCCCTCCGGCTCATAGCCGATGCCTGACACTTTAAATGTTTTTCCCCCTGACCACATATGGGTGACGGTCATTTTGTTTTGTGTCAGCGTGCCGGTTTTATCAGAACAAATGACAGAGGCGCAGCCCAATGTTTCAACCGCCGGGAGCTTTCTGACAATTGATTTTTGTTTGATCATGCGCTGGACGCCGATTGATAATGCCACCGTAACAATGGCGGGAAGCCCTTCCGGAATCGCGGCGACGGCCAATGACACCCCGGCCAAAAACATGCTGTAAAGCTCATGTCCCTGTAAGACGCCGACTGCAACGACCAATACCGTTAAAAGGAGCGCGACGATAATTAAAATTTTGCCGAGCTCTTCAAGTCTTCGCTGCAGCGGTGTTGAAAGGCTGCCGGCGGATTCCAGCATATCGGCGATTTTCCCCATTGCCGTATTCATTCCTGTACCGACGACGACGCCGACACCGCTGCCGCGCGTTACGATCGTACCCATAAACGCCATATTGCTGATGTCGCCTAACGAAACATCCGGCTTTCTCAGTTTATCAGCTTGTTTAACCACCGGAATTGATTCCCCGGTCAGCGCCGATTCCTCAATTTCAAGGCTTTTCGCTTCAACGATCCGCACATCCGCGCCAATCCGGTCGCCGCTTGAAAATTTCATGATATCGCCGGGAACGAGCTCCTTGGACTGAATTTTCTTCCAGCTCCCGTCCCGCAACGCTGACACATACGGAGTTGACAGCTCTTTTAATGCGTGTAAAGACTTTTCCGCCCGCCGCTCTTGAAAAAAACCGAGAACCCCATTGACAAATACAATCGCCATAATCGCTACGGCATCTACATATTCGCCTAAAAACCCGGATATTAAGGTTGCCGCCAGCAGCACGAGCACCATAAAATCTTTAAATTGGGCGAAAAACACGGCGATCGCCGGTGTCCTCTTGCCCTCCTGAAGCTCGTTCGGTCCGTGCTTTTCAAGGCGTTTTTTCACCTCTTTTTCGGTCAACCCCTGTTTAATGGACGTATTTGTTGCTTTCAGCAAATCGGTTTGTCCCATTTCATGAAACTTCATTCTTCTCGTCCACTCCCCTGCCTCGCTTTAGAGATGTCACTCTGTAAACAAGCTTATTCTGACTCGTCCCTTTTCATGCTATAATTATCGAATGCAGGAAGAAGGAAAGGGTGTTTTATATGTCTTTTGATGGCATGTTTACATACGGAATGACACATGAATTAAACAGCCGGATCGCCGGAGGCCGGATTACGAGAGTCCATCAGCCTTTTAAGCACGATGTGATATTTCATATCCGCGCTAACGGAAAAAACCATAAATTATTATTATCGGCGCATCCGAGCTATTCACGGGTGCACATGACAAACCAGGCCTATGAAAATCCGAGCGAACCGCCGATGTTTTGTATGCTGCTCAGAAAGCATATAGAAGGCGGATTTATTGAGAAAATAGAACAGGCCGGATTAGACCGGATTATGATATTCCGCATAAAAAGCAGAAATGAAATCGGCGACGAAACCGTCAGAACGCTGTATGTTGAAATTATGGGACGGCACAGCAATATTATTCTGACTGACGGAGAAGGAGCCATCATCGACGGACTGAAGCATTTATCTCCGTCGATGAACAGCTACCGGACCGTTCTGCCGGGCTATGATTACAAGCTTCCTCCCGCTCAGGAAAAAATTTCGCCGCTTGCCGCGGATGAAGAGGACGTTTTGCGTTATCTCAGTTTTCAGGAAGGACGGCTTGACCAGCAGATCGTCAGACACTTCTCCGGTGTTTCTCCGCTGTTTGCAAAAGAAGCCGTGCACAGAGCGGGCCTCGCTAACAAAATAACGCTGCCGAAGACGCTGATTGAAATGTTCCATGCCGTGAAAGATTGCAGGTTTACACCGAACATTACGACAGCCGGCGGAAAGGAATACTTTTATCTCCTGTCTCTCACACATGTAAACGGTGAGGAGCGCACCTTTCACTCGCTGAGTGAACTGTTGGACCGGTTTTATTTCGGCAAGGCGGAACGCGACCGCGTCAAACAGCAGGCTCAGGATCTCGAGCGGTTTGTCGCAAATGAACGGAAAAAGAACGCCAATAAGATAAAAAAGCTGGAAAAGACGCTCGACTACTCAGAAAATGCGAAGGAATTCCAGCTATACGGCGAACTGCTGACGGCGAATTTGTACATGCTGAAAAAAGGTGACAAAGAAGCGGAAGTCATCAATTATTATGATGAAGAAAGTAAGACAGTGACCATCCCTTTAAATCCGAACAAAACACCTTCAGAAAACGCGCAGATGTATTTTACAAAGTATCAAAAGGCGAAGAATTCCGTCGAGGTAGTAAAAGAACAGATCCGTCTGGCCGAGGAGGAAATTGCTTATTTCGATCAGCTGATCCAGCAGCTCTCCTCCGCCTCCACAAAGGATATTCACGAAATAAGGGAAGAGCTTGTGGAAGGCAAATATCTGCGACCGAAACAGCAGCGAGGACAGAAAAAACAGAAGCAGCACGTTCCTGTTTTGGAGCAATATGAATCTTCACGGGGATTGACGATTCTTGTCGGCAAAAACAATAAACAAAATGAGTACTTAACGACAAAAGCTGCCGCAAGGGATGATTTATGGTTCCACACGAAAGACATTCCCGGTTCCCACGTTGTGATTAAAAGCAACGATCCGGATGAACAATCCATACTGGAGGCGGCTGCGATCGCCGCTTATTTTTCCAAGGCGAAAGATTCCGGCTCCGTTCCCGTTGATTATACAAAAATCAGACACGTGAAAAAGCCAAACGGCGCAAAGCCCGGATTTGTCACCTATGACAGCCAGCATACCGTATTTGTCACACCTGATGCCGACCTTGTCATACGGCTGAAAAAATAAACGCACCTCCAAGCTGAAACCCGCACTCAGCTTGGAGGTGTTTTTTATTACGTATAAACGGAGACGACACTCTCCCAGCCGTCAGAACCGATCTTTACAATATCTGATCAGTTTCCCGTCATGTCTGCCTGATCCGCCGGGGCCGTCTCGGATTAAAGCAGTCACACCTGATTTGGCGGCGGATACTGTCACCTTCCCTCGCCGCACCTGAGCACATCCGGGCAGTCAATATAATCATGCCGGGTCTCTGACCGTTCCTTTGTATGCGGGCAGAGTCCGGCGGCATTGGGATCAGATACATATTCCGCATCACTTCGCAATCCTGACCGCTTGTCGGCATATACCGTTCAAACTGCCCGCTTTCGTTTTGAATTGTTCACATTCGGGGACTGTGAGGACAGTATAAAAACACCCTGCCTGCTGACAGACAAGGTGTTTTTTATGGTCTTCTTCTTTTCTCAAATAATCGATCCACTTCTTCAGCCAAATCAGCAGTAATGAGAGGCTCTATGTCCTCAGCCAGTCTTTTCGTATGTGCCGGGCTTGCGCCGCTTGTTGATACGGATACTTGAATGCGCCCTTTGCGGATGATCTTCGGCATATACACGCTGCCCTGTTCAGCATCGCTTACACAATTGACCAGCTGCGTTTCAGAAGCGCTCGCGGCTATCTCCTGATTCACGCTGCGGTCATTTGTCGCGGCAATGATGAAAAAAGCGGGCGCGAGATCCTTCATTTCAATTTTACGGGAAACCCAGCGGATGCGCCCTTCATCCGCCAGCTGTTTAATTTCGGGCAGGGCATCGGGACTGATTACAGTAATATCTGCGCCTTCCGGAAGCACCGTTTTGAGCCTTCTTAAGGCAACATTGCCTCCGCCCGCGATGATAATTCTTTTTCCGCTTAAATTAATGTGCAGAGGCAGCATACTGTCCCCCCTTAAAATCAAACTGACCGCCGGGGTTTCGAACAGCTTCTGACACACGGTTCAAAAACGCCTGCTTAATATGCGGGTGAAAACCTAAGTATGAAGCGAGATGAACATTTTGATTGACCGTTTGAAGCTTTTGAACTTCCCGTTCAATCTCAGTCATTAAAAGCCCGGTAAACAGAAGATATGGAACGATAAAAACGGGTGCTCCGTCATCCTCTTCAAGGCCGGCAAACACTTCTTTATAGTGCGGATCACATGCTGTTAAAAAACAAGGGATGACTTCTTTAACAGGTGTAATCGCCTCAAGTTTTCCGGCAATCTCACTGACTGCGTTCTTAACTGCCGGATCTGTGCTTCCTCTTCCGATCAGCACCACTTTCGCCTGCTCAATGGGCACTCCGGTATCTTCAATGCGATGATGCACCGCTTTTACGACTTCATCGTCCACTCCGATCGGAACACCATATGTCACTTTTATATCGGGATGCAGGGCCGCCGCACGGGCGATTTCAGCCGGAATGTCATGTTTTGCGTGGGCAGCGGTCAACAGCAGCAAAGGCACGGCCGCAATATGAGTGGCGCCTTGTCTGACACATGCTTCAAATCCCGCTTCAATAGACGGTTCCTGCAGTTCTAAAAAACAAATTTCCTGAATGGGAGCGTCAGCGTGCGGCATGCACCCTTTTAAAAACGCCGCCGACTCTGTCTGCGCTTTTTTCATCCTGCTTCCGTGCCCGATGTATAAAATCGCCTGCTTCATTTACAACGCCTCGCTCAAATCCAGATTTTTCTGTTCAGATGCATACCAGTCCAGTTTGCAGTGATAATTGACGACATCGCCGATAACAATTAAGCTCGGGTTTTTGATTTCTTCTTTTATCACTGTGTCTGAAAGCGTGCCGACGGTGCAGACGACTGTTTTTTGCCTGTCCGTCGTTCCCCAATGAATAAAGGCTGCCGGGGTGCCGGCGTCTCTGCCGTTTTCCAGCAGCATTCTTTCAATCTGCCGGATATTTTTAATTCCCATATAAATCACCAGCGTATCAATGCCCGTCGCCAGCGCTTTCCATTTTTCTTCAAAGTCGTCTTCTTGTTTATAATGTCCCGTAACGAATGCGACATTGGAGCTCGCCTCTCTGTGCGTCACGGGAATGCCGGCATAAGCAGCAGCCGCGATTCCTGATGTAATGCCGGGAACGATCTCAAACGGAATGGCGTTTTGTGCGAGAGCCTCCGCTTCTTCGCCTCCGCGGCCGAAAACAAACGGGTCGCCTCCCTTGAGCCTTACAACGGTTTTCCCCTTTTTCGCATACTTCACAAGGAAACGGTTGATCGTATCCTGTTTCATAATGTGAAAATCCGGGAGCTTTCCGCAGTAAATCAGATCCGCCTCTTCTCCGGCATACTGTAAAATCTCTTTGCTTACCAATCTGTCATATAATATAACGTCCGCTTTCTGTATGGCTTTCATTGCCTTCACCGTTAATAAGTCCGGATCTCCCGGACCGGCTCCAACGATAAATACTTTCCCCATAGCATGTCTCCCCGATCCGTTTTGAAATCTTCCCAGAACAGCCGCGAGGCCGCACTTCAGCTATTTTACCATATCCCGCCATTGCGGGGGATATCCGGCTGATTGCGCGGCCTTTTTGGACCTATTATGCTAAGCTGTTTTTCACAAAGTCAACCAGTCTTCCGGTGCATTCTTCGCGTTCACATTTGCCTGAATCAAGTACGAGCTCAGGCGCTTTCGGCTCTTCATACGGTGAGTCGATCCCCGTAAAGAACGGAATTTCACCATTTCTTGCTTTTTTATATAAACCTTTCGGATCGCGCTTTTCACATATATCGAGGTCGCATTTCACATAGATTTCATTAAATTCGCCCTCCGCCACAAGCTCTCTCACCTGATCTCTGTCCTCACGGAACGGAGAAATAAAAGCCGTGATGACGATGGTTCCCTGCTGAACGAAAAGCTTCGCCACTTCCCCGATGCGGCGTATATTTTCCTTGCGGTCATCATCGGAAAAACCTAAGTCCTTGTTTAAGCCGTGGCGGATGTTATCACCATCAAGCACGATGACTTGATAGCCTTGTTCAAACAGCTCGCGCGCTGCGGCGTTTGCAATCGTGGATTTTCCTGAACCGCTTAAGCCCGTCAGCCAGAGGATAGAGCTTTTATGCTTGTTTTTCTGCTGGTATTCTTCTTTCGTTATTGAGGCTTCATGCCACACGATATCACGATTTGTCACTCTATTTTCCTCCTTAAGAAACGCCTGCTTCTTCTTTCGTTTTCAGCCCTTTAATCAACACCTCGACAACTTCAGGACGGCTGAATTCCGCCGGCGGCATGACGCCGCTTCGCAGCATTTCTCTGACCTTTGTTCCTGACAGAATGACGTGGTCTTCTCTGTCATGCGGGCATGTTTTGGCCGTTCCCATGTTGCCGCATTTCTGGCAGAAGAAGCTGTGCTCGAATTTCATCGGTGTAATCCCGAGTTCATCCGCTGTAAATTGATCAAACAGCTCTTGCGCTTCATATGTGCCGTAGTAATCACCGACGCCGGCATGATCGCGGCCGACGATAAAATGCGTGCAGCCGTAGTTTTTGCGGACAAGCGCGTGGAAAATGGCTTCTCTCGGCCCCGCATACCGCATAGCCGCCAAAAATACGCCGAGGAACACGCGGTCTTTCGGATAATAATGATCGAGCAGCACCTGGTAGCTTTCCATTCTGACATCCGCCGGAATGTCATCTGATTTTGTTTCACCGACGAGCGGGTTCAAAAACAGGCCGTCAACCGTCTCAAGCGCGGTTTTTTGGATATATTCGTGGGCGCGGTGAACCGGATTTCTCGTTTGGAAACCGACGATGGTTTTCCAGCCCTTTTCTTCGAAGCTTCGTCTTGTATCGGCAGGTTCAAATGTAAACTCGGGAAACTGCTTTGACGCTTTTTTAACTAATGTGATCGGCCCGCCGATATACGTATCGCCGCGTGAAAATAATTTTTTCACGCCCGGATGCGCGGCATCATCGGTTTTATATACGTGAACGGCTTCTTTTTGTTTATCCGGCGTATAAATATCTTCGATGTCGACTACGCCGTATGTTTCTCCGCCGTAAGTCAGTTTCACCGTGTCGCCGACGGCAAGCTCAGCCGCTTTTTCTGAATCGACCGGAAGCGTGATCGGCAGGGACCAGACAACCCCGGATGCCAGACGCATATTTTCAACGACTGACACGTAATCTTTTTCTGTGAAAAATCCTTCAATCGGGCTGTACCCCCCGATCCCGATCAGCTCTAAATCAGCGAACGAAATCAAATCAAGCTCAATTTCTTTTTGGACGGATGTAAGATCATACTGCTCATTTACCCGATTAATTAATGTTCCTCCGTGCGGTGCTAAACTCATAATACATGATTCCTCCCAGTTAACAGATAAATAAACTCAGATTAATAGTTAAATGCCTCCGCCTTGTTCATGGACAGAGCGTTTCTCTTTTCGGATGGCTTTCATCAGACTGGCGGCTCCGCCAGCTGCCAAAAGCACGCTGGCCATCATAAAGATGGAATAGTAATCTCCTTTTAACAGCAGGGAGACAAGCAAATACGAAATCGACAGTGACAAAAACGGCGAAACGACCCATACTTTGAGCATCGTTTTCACGACTTCTTTATGAAAAACGTTCGGCCCGTTTTTGGCCATTCCGATACCGATAATTGATGATGATGTGACTTGCGCCAATGGGACCGGCAGACCGAAGACGGAACTGATAATGACAAGCCCCGCGCCGGTTCCTGAAAGCAGTATGCCTTCTCCGGCTGAAAATCTCGTAATCTTTTTCCCGTTGGTTTCAAGCACTTTGCGTCCTAAAAGCAGAGCGCCGAGAGCGACAAAGATGCCTCCGTACAGCATTCCTTTGGACACGCTGAGCACGCCCGCAGCAACCAAAGGGCCCACCGCATTTGCGACATTGTTCATTCCGGCTGAAAAAGCTTCCCAAAACCCCGCAATCAGCAGCACAATCCCTAAAATCTTCTGTTTCCGACTCGAAATGACTCGAATATTCAGAGAACTGAATACCTTCGAGACGAGAAACGTGAAACAGAACGCGACGAACGGTACGAGCACCCAAAAAATCACGATGACCAAAAGATGCTGTAAAAACAATACTTTGTACGCGACACCGACACCGACAATCGCCCCGACAGTGACCTCACTCGTCGACAGCGGAATGCCGAGCACATTCGCCGTGAATAATGATAGCGCCGCCGATCCGATAATAATGCAGACAATGGTGAGCGTAATGGTTTGTTCGGGAATGATTCCGCCGCTGATCGTCTTAACGACTTCTCCGCCGCCGATAACCGCCCCTGACAGGACTCCGGCCGCGCAGATGATCAGCGCATACGTTTTCTTTTTAACGGCGCCGGACCCATAAGCGACTCCCATTGAAGCCGCGGCTCCGCTTGCTCCGATATTCATGGCAAAAAACAGGCAGAATAAAATAGCGGCTAATTCCATCGTGCAGCTCCTTTATTCATGCAGTCCGCATTCTGTTTTCGCCATGCCGTTCCATCTGCCGCTCCGCAAATCTTCCGCGGTAAACGCAGGTGAAGTGCACGGTTCACAGCCGATGCTCGGATACCCCTGATCATGGAGGATATTGTAATCCAGCTCATGCTTGGAAGTATATCTCCAGATGTCTTTCCATGTCCAATGGATCAGCGGGCATACTTTAATCGATTGAAACTTGTCGTCTTTATTCAGGAAATTCGTATTCGCCCGGCTCGGCCCTTGATCCCGGCGAAGGCCGGACAGCCATGCCGGATGCCCTGCGAGCGCTTCTCTTAACGGCAGAATTTTTCTGATGTAGCAGCACTGGTTCGGTTCTCTTTCCCACAGTTTATCTCCGTGAGCCTCGGCCTGTTCTTCAAGAGTAAGGCTGGGCTTTTTCAGGATAATGTTCAGTCCCGGGTAACGCTCTTTCACTTTTTCGATCGTTTCATATGTTTCTTTAAAGTGAAGACCCGTATCGAGAAACACGATTTCCGCGTCTTTCTTTACTTTAGAAATTAAATCGATCAGGACGATGCCTTCAATCCCGAAGCTGCACGCGTAAACAAGCTGGTCTCCGTAGTGGCCGTATGCCCATTTTAAAACGGACAGCGCGCCTTTATAGGAATCGTCTTCCGGAAATGTAATCGCCGGCTCTTCCCATGTGTCATACGTTAGCATTTTTTCTTTCCTCCTCCCGGAGACAATCAAACAGCTGTTGTTTTCTGCCGGTTGTCTTATCCCTCAATCTTTTTTTCATATAAAAAACTTTCAATCCAGCGGAATGAAAGACAGTGACCCGGTATAGCCCTTATCTTCAAAATGCTGTGCATTTTTCTGGATGCGGCACCTTGCATGACACGCAGGTTGCCGGGCGTCATCGGTCCAGTCCCTCAGCCGCTCTTGATAAGCTTTTTAGATTTGTACTAAATTTTAGCACAATTCTAACAGAAGTCAACCCGAGTTTTTTGATAGGAATAATAAAACAGGCCCTGAGGCCTGTTTTTATTGTCATTATTTTTTAAACCAATCTTCTGACTCGGGATTCTGTTTCCATGATTTCAGTTTCTCAATGTCATCTGAATGAATCGTTCCGTTTTCAAGCGCGACTTCAATCAGCGTGTCATAATCCGTTAACGAGTAATAAGGAAGACCCGCTTTTTTAAAGGCTTCTTTTGCTTTCGGCAGTCCGTATGTAAAAATGGAAATGACGCCGAGGACTTCCGCGCCCTCTCTTTGAAGGGCCGCCGCAGCTTCAAGCACGCTGCCCCCGGTAGAAATCAAGTCTTCAATCACGACTGTTTTTTGCCCTTTTTTAATGGCGCCTTCTATTTGATTTCCTTTGCCGTGCGCTTTCGGTTTGCTTCTGACGTAGCACATCGGCGCGCCTGTACGATCTGCGAGAAGCGCAGCATGCGGAATGCCCGCCGTTGCAGTGCCCGCGATCATCTCCGCCTCGGGGAAATGCTCTTTCAGCAGTTTGCCGAGCCCGTCGGCCACATCATTTCTCACTTTTGGATACGACAATGTCAGACGGTTGTCACAATAGATCGGTGATAAAATGCCGCTCGCCCACGTAAACGGCTCATTCGGGCGTAAAAAGACAGCTTCAATGTGTAATAGATGTTTTGCGATAGCCTGTTTCATCGGCGAACGCCCTCCCATTCCAGTTTAATTGCTTCATATGCTTCAACGGGGTTTTCCGCTTTTGTAATTGAGCGGCCCACGACGATGGCTGACGAACCGTTTTCTTTCGCAAATGACGGAGTCGCCGTCCGGACTTGATCGTCAGCTGCGTCACTGGCCGTACGGATGCCCGGTGTGACTGTCAGAAATGAAGGCCGGACCGCTTCATAAATGGCTTTTGTTTCATGTACCGAACATACCACTCCGTCCAGCCCGCACTCTTCCGCCATTTTGCCGTAATGCACGACCGTTTCTAACAGCGGCTTTTGCAGCAGAAGCTCTTCCTTCGCCACCTGCTCTGAAGTGCTGGTCAGCTGAGTCACCGCGATTAAAGACGGGCGTTTTCTGCCTGCCGGCGTGCCTTCTTCAAGTCCCTCAAGGGCCGCACGCATCATGCGTGCGCCCCCTGCCGCATGCACATTGACGAGATCAACGCCGAGGCCGGCCAGCCGCTTCATCGCTTTATTGACCGTAGTCGGGATATCATGAAGCTTTAAATCTAAAAATATATCACAGTTCCGTTCTTTTAATTGGTGAATGATGGCGGGGCCTTCCTGATAAAAAAGTTCCATCCCCGTTTTGACAAAAAGCCTTTCCTTTTCAAACAAGTCTAAAAACGTTAAAGTCTCTTCCCCTGATGCAAAATCAAGCGCGATGATGGGCAGGTTGTTTTTCATGTTTCCAGCTCCTTCCGATGCATTCACTTACAGATTGAAAGCCGTGTTGGCGCAGTACACGGGGGAGCTGTTCTATGATTTCCGGGCAGACGAACGGATTGACGAAGTTTGCTGTGCCGACGGCAACCGCACTCGCTCCCGCAAGAAGAAATTCTAATGCATCCTCTGCGGTCTGAACGCCGCCCATCCCGATAATCGGGATTTGAACGGCCTGGCTGACTTCGTATACCATCCGGATGGCGACCGGTTTGATCGCCGGGCCTGACAGTCCGCCCGTTTTATTTGCTAAGATCGGCCGTCCCGTCTTGAGATCGAGCCTCATCCCGATGAGTGTATTAATCATCGTCAGACCGTCAGCACCGGCCGCTTCAATCGCTTTAGCAATTTCGGTTATGTTTGCGACATTAGGCGAAAGCTTCACATACACAGGCACTGCGGAAACTTCTTTCACCGCTTTTGTCAGTTCGGCCGCCATGACGGGATCAGTACCAAAAGCAATCCCCCCCGTTTTGACATTCGGACATGAAATGTTAAGCTCAAGCGCATGCACATTCGGCGCTTGGCTGATGTGCTCGGCCACTTCTTTATAGTCGTCCACCTGAGAACCGGCGACATTTGCGATAATCGGCGTGTCAAATTGTTCGAGCCAAGGCAGCTCATGATTGAGCACATGCTCAAGGCCGGGGTTTTGCAGTCCGATGGCATTCAGCATTCCCGCGCTTGTCTCCGCCACTCTCGGCGTCGGATTTCCGAAGCGGGCTTCGTTCGTCGTGGCTTTAATCATAATGCCTCCGAGGCATGATAAATCGTAAAATCCGGCATATTCTTTCCCGAAACCGAAACATCCGGAAGCGGGGATGATCGGATTTTTCAATTGGAGACCCGGCAGATTCACCTCTAACATTACAGCGCCACCTCCTCAGCTTTAAATACCGGCCCGTCAAGGCAGACCTTTACATAGGATGTATCGCTTTCACCCGTGCGGCACACGCAGGCGAAGCAGGCTCCGATGCCGCAGCCCATCCGCTCTTCCATCGAAAGATAAACCTCTTTATGGCCGTACTGCTGCTTCAGAGCTTTCAGCATCGGTGTCGGTCCGCAGCTTAGCAGGACATCGAATTCGAGCTGCTTTTCACGGATGACATCGGTGACAAACCCTTTCTCTCCATATGTTCCGTCAGCCGTCGCCACATAGGTGTCTCCGTACGCACGACATTCCTGTTCGTAAAAAACATCCTTTGCTGATTGAAATCCAAGCACATGAATGACGTTTACGCCTTTTTCCGTCAGGCGCTTTGACAGTTCCTGCAAAGGCGGAACCCCCACTCCGCCTCCGACTAACAGCGCGGTTTTGCCGGGTTCAATCCGCCGGACGGGAAATCCGTTGCCGAGAGGGCCGAGAACGTCTATCCTGCCGCCCTCTTTTTTCTCGGACAAAAGACGCGTTCCCTCACCGTCAGCTCTGTAGATAACGGATACTTCATCCGCGGCGAAATTGACGTCCGCAATGCTGAGCGGTCTTCTTAATAGCGGCGTGACCGCGTCACTCACCTTCAGATGTAGAAATTGACCCGGCTCGGTAAGGTGCCGGACAAGCTCTCCTTTCAGCACCATCTTATAAATCCGGTCGGCAATTTCTGAGTTGGATTGAACAGTCAAGTGCGCTTTCTTCATACCGTAACGGCCGCCTTTGGATTGGTTTTGGATGCAGGCATATGATCCGCCCGGAATGTCATGCTTTCCAGTACCCGCAAAATGGCTTCGGCCGTATCTAAAGATGTCAGGCAGGCGACTCCGTTCTCAACGGATTCGCGGCGGATTCTGAAGCCGTCTCTGGCCGGCTGTTTGCCTTTTGTCAGCGTATTGATGACAAATTGCGCTTCGCCGTTTCTGATGACATCGAGCAGATTTTTCCCTTCTTCGCCGATTTTTCCGACGACCTGAGCCGGAATCTGAGCGTCTTTCAAATAAGCCGCTGTTCCTTCCGTCGCCAAGATTTTATAGCCGATGGCGTGGAACCGCTTCGCGATCAGCAGTCCTTCTTCTTTATCTTTATCGGCAACAGTCAACAGCACTGAGCCGTAGTTCGGGATTTGAATGCCAGAAGCAATCAGCGCTTTATAGAGCGCTTTTTCCAGGGTTGAATCTTTGCCCATGACCTCTCCCGTCGACTTCATTTCAGGGCCTAACGTAATATCTACTCTTCTCAGCTTCGCGAATGAGAAGACAGGCGCTTTCACGAATACCCCCTGCTGTTCAGGCTGCAGCCCCTCTTGATAGCCGAAATCAGCAAGCTTTTGGCCGAGAATGACCTTTGTCGCCAGGTTCGCCATTGGGATTTTTGTGATTTTGCTTAAGAACGGCACGGTTCTGCTTGACCGCGGATTTACCTCAAGCACATACACTTCACCTTGCGACAGTACGAACTGGATGTTCAGCAACCCGATGATGTTAAGGCCTTTTGCCAAGGCTACAGTGTATTGTTCGATTTTTTTCTTAATGTCTTCGCTTAAAGACTGAGACGGATAGACGGCGATTGAATCCCCTGAATGGACGCCGGCCCGCTCGATATGCTCCATAATTCCCGGAATAACGACTGTTTCGCCGTCAGATACGGCATCGACTTCGATTTCTTTCCCCGTCAGATAACGGTCGATTAACACCGGATGCTGCGGGTTGATTTTGACCGCGTTTTTCATATAGTGAAGCAGCTCTTCTTCGTGATAGACGATTTCCATCGCCCGGCCGCCGAGCACATACGAAGGGCGGACAAGTACCGGATAGCCGATGGATGCGGCAATTTTGACCGCTTCGTTCACCGATACGGCGGTTTTTCCGAGCGGCTGCGGCACATTCAGCGCCTCAAGCGCCTGCTCGAACTTATCCCGGTCTTCCGCACGGTCTAAATCTTCAAGTGATGTGCCGAGGATTTTGACGCCGCGGGCGCTCAATTCTTCCGCAAGATTGATCGCCGTCTGGCCGCCGAATTGGACGACAACGCCTTCCGGCTGTTCCAAATCGATGATGTGCATGACATCTTCTACCGTCAGCGGTTCAAAATACAGTTTGTCTGAAATGCTGAAATCAGTGGACACCGTCTCAGGATTGTTGTTGATAATAATCGCTTCATAGCCTGCCTGCTTGATCGCCCAGACAGAATGAACGGTCGCATAGTCAAATTCGACGCCCTGTCCGATACGGATCGGCCCGGAACCGAGGACGACGACGCTTTTTCTTGATGTAACCTCAGACTCATTTTCTTCCTCATATGTGCTGTAGAAGTACGGGGTTTCTGATTCGAATTCCGCCGCGCATGTATCCACCATTTTATATACAGGCTTGATGGCTGCTTCTTTTCGCATTTGATACAGCTCTTGTTCCGGCATATTCCATTCCCGGCTGATATATTTGTCGGAGAAACCGAGTTCCTTCGCTGTCTGCAGGACGGTAAGGCTGCCTTTTTCCGCTTTCAGCTCTGTTTCAAAAGCGACCAGCTTAAAGAGCTTGTGCAAAAAGAATACGTCAATTGCTGAAAACTCATGAAGCTGCTCCACTGTATAGCCTCTTCTGAACGCTTCAGCAAGATAAAACAGCCGTTCATCCCCGGCTTTTCTGATCCGTTTTTCCAAAAGTCCGTCAGAAATCTCTTCCGCGTCCTTCAGCTCCAGGTGATAGACATCGGCTTCCAGTGAGCGGACCGCCTTTAACAGCGATTCTTCAAGGGTGCGTCCGATGGCCATGACCTCTCCGGTGGCTTTCATTTGCGTCCCGAGCCTGCGGTTTGCCGACTCAAATTTGTCGAACGGCCAGCGCGGGATTTTAGAAACGACATAGTCAAGCGCGGGCTCAAAAGCCGCATATGTTTTTCCTGTTACGGGATTCATCATTTCATCAAGAGAAAGCCCGACTGCGATTTTCGCCGCAAGCTTTGCGATCGGGTAACCCGTCGCTTTTGAGGCGAGGGCAGATGAGCGGCTCACCCGCGGATTCACTTCGATAATGTAATATTGGAAGCTGTCGGGATCGAGCGCGAGCTGAACATTACAGCCGCCTTCAATGCCGAGCGCGCGGATCAGCTTTAATGAAACATTGCGCAAAAGCTGATATTCCCGGTCGCTCAAAGTCTGGCTCGGGGCAACGACGATGCTGTCGCCCGTATGGATGCCGACCGGATCGATATTTTCCATGTTGCAGACGACGATCGCGTGATCTCTGCTGTCTCTCATGACTTCATATTCGATCTCTTTGTAACCGGCAATGCTTTTTTCCAGAAGACACTGATGGACGGGGCTGAGTTTTAATCCGTTTTCGACGATCTCTTTCAGTTCTGCTTCATCCGAGCAGATGCCGCCGCCCGTTCCGCCTAATGTGTAAGCGGGGCGCACGATAACCGGAAACCCGATCCGGCCGACAAATTCCTCGGCTTCCTGTAAAGTGCGGATGATCTCACTTTCCGGCACCGGTTCATTCAGCTCATTCATCAGCGTACGGAATAAGTCGCGGTCTTCCGCCTGCTGGATGGCGGACAGCTTTGTGCCGAGCACTTCCACCCCGCATTCCTCAAGAACCCCGAGTTCAGACAGCTCGACGGCAAGATTCAGTCCGGTCTGTCCTCCCAGAGTCGGCAGGATGGCGTCCGGCCGTTCTTTTCTGATAATACGCGTGAGAAACTCCGGCGTCAGCGGCTCTATGTATACCCGATCAGCCATTTCCGTATCCGTCATAATCGTTGCCGGATTCGAGTTGACGAGAATGACTTCATAGCCTTCTTCCTTTAAAGCGAGACACGCCTGTGTGCCCGCATAATCAAATTCCGCCGCCTGTCCGATAATAATCGGGCCTGATCCGATCACTAAAATCTTTTTAATATCTACGCGTTTTGGCATACCGCTTCCCCTTCTTTCTCAGTTGTTTCGATCAAGTCAATGAATCTGTCAAATAAATGATTGGCGTCTTCCGGTCCCGGTGAAGCTTCAGGGTGGTACTGAACCGTAAATGCCGGCAATGTTTTATGCTTGAGTCCTTCGATCGTTTGATCATTGATCGCAATGTGCGTCACTTCAAGCTCTGTCTCATCTATTGAAGAAACTGTATATCCGTGGTTTTGAGCGGTTAAAGCGACTTTCCCTGTCGCAAGCTCTTTAACCGGATGATTGGAACCCCTGTGTCCGAATTTCATTTTTTCCGTTTCCGCTCCGGATGCCAGCGCAAATAATTGGTGGCCGAGGCAGATTCCGAATAACGGCACCTTCCCGAGTATGCCTTTTATCATTTCAATGGCTTCCGGCACATCTTTCGGATCTCCGGGTCCGTTAGAAAGCATGATGCCGTCCGGCTTGAGCTGAAGCACTTCTTCCGCCGTTACATTGTACGGCACAACGATAACATCGCATTTTCTTTTGTTTAACTCTCTTAAAATGCCGTGCTTCATACCGAAATCGACGAGTACGATGCGTTTGCCGCGGCCCGGACTCGGATATGCCGTTTTCGCAGATACTTGAGCGACTTGATTTCTCGGCAGTTCCGTTTCTTTCAGCCTTGCAAGAACCTCTCCGACATTCTCCTCACTTGAAGCAAACGTTCCTTTTAATGCGCCGGCCGTGCGGATCATTCTTGTGAGCTTTCTCGTGTCAATCCCTTGTAAGCCGGGGATATTTTTCATTTTCAAATACTCGTCAAGCGTGTAAGCCGAACGCCAGTTGGAAGGCAGCTCGCACAGTTCTTTTACGATCAGCCCTTTTACAAAAGGAGTGATGGATTCAAAGTCATCTCTGTTAATTCCGTAGTTGCCGATCAGAGGATACGTCAGCGTCACGATCTGCCCGCAGTAAGAAGGGTCTGATAAAATTTCCTGATAACCGGTCATTCCCGTGTTGAATACGACTTCACCCGCGGTATGCTCCAGGCTCCCGAATGCTTCACCCTCAAATACCGCTCCATTTTCCAGCACTAGTCTTCTTTTCATTTGACGAGTCTCCCTTCTTCGTATGCAAGCTTACCGGCAGCCATCGTTGCAACAGGCCAGCCGAAGCACTTCATCTTGTTGAATGGCGTATTTTTTCCTTTAGATAAAAATGTATCTTTGTCAATGGCTGCTTCTTTTTTCAGATCAATCAGGGTGATGTCAGCCGGCGCCCCCGGTGCAAGCGTTCCGTACGGAAGATCAAATGCCTCGCAAGGTTTTACCGTCATGAAATCAACCAGCTGCTTCAGCGTCCACGCCCCGTTTTTCACAAAATGTGTGTACAGAAGCGGAAAGGCTGTTTCTAAACCGACGATCCCGAAAGGCGCAAGCTTCATATCCGTGTTTTTCTCTTCTTCTGTATGCGGCGCATGGTCAGTGGCGATGAAATCAATCGTACCGTCTAAAAGCCCTTCAATCAGCGCCTCTCTGTCCTCTTTGCTGCGAAGCGGCGGATTCATTTTAAAATTGGTATCAAGTCCCGGGATATCTTCGTCACAAAGAAGCAGGTGGTGCGGCGACACTTCCGCCGTCACGCGGATTCCGGCTTTTTTTGCGTCTCTTACGGCTCTGACGGATTCTTTCGTACTGATATGACACACGTGGTAATGGCAGCCCGCCGCTTCCGCCAGCAGGACGTCACGGGCGATATGTACCGCTTCACAAATGGAAGGTATGCCGTTCAGGCCGTTCGCTTTTGAAAAAGAACCTTCATGCACGCTCCCTCCGTAAATAAGTGAGTTATCCTCACAATGAGCGACAATCGCTTTATTCATTGAAGCCGCCCGTTTCATGGCTTCATACATCATTCCGGCCGTCTGAACGCCGACGCCGTCATCGGTGAAGGCGAATGCTCCGGCTTCATGAAGCGCCTTAAAATCTGTCATTTCTTCGCCGGTTTGTCTGATCGTAATGGATGCGTAAGGAAGAACCCTGACAGATGAGGTTTCTTTGATCCGGTTTTGCAGCCATTCCATCTGCTCTTTCGTATCCGGCACCGGCCTTGTATTCGGCATGGCTGCGACTGTGGTAAAGCCGCCCCGCGCCGCAGCTTTAGAGCCCGTCTCAATGGTTTCTTTTTTCTCGCCGCCCGGTTCTCTGAAGTGGACATGAAGGTCTACGAGTCCCGGTGAAACGAACAGTCCCCCAGCGTCGATCACCGTTTCTCCGTCTTTCGCTGTCAGAAGCCCGGTTTCCGAAATGAATTCACCCGTTACCCGGATATCCTGTGCCACTTTTTCTCCTTGTTCATTTAACATCCAGCCGTTTTTAATGAGATAAGACATAAGCCGCTTCTCCCCTTTTCACATTGGTTTGCAGTGCTCTTTTTAAGACTGCCATTCTGATATACACACCATTTTCCATTTGTTTAAAGATTCTTGATCTTCCGCATTCCACTAATGTTGTGTCAATTTCGACTCCTCTGTTCACCGGTGCGGGATGCATGATGATGGCATGCCGCTTCATGCTCTCCGCCCGCTTTGCGGTCAGCCCGTATGCTTCCAGGTAGCCTTTTTGGTCGGCTTCTGTCTGATGCCTTTCATTTTGGATGCGGAGCAGCATGACGACATCTGAAGCTTGTATGGCTTCATCCGTCTGTACACAGGTGCCGAAGGCGTTTTTCTCATCCTGCCATTGCGGCGGACCAGAAAACAGCACGCGTGCGCCGAGCCTTGTCAGCACCTCGGCATTTGACCTTGCCACCCTGCTGTGTTTGATATCGCCATGAATGGAAACCGTCAGGCCCTGAAAGGTCTCAAATTCCTCTTGAATCGTCATTAAATCGAGCAATGACTGAGTCGGGTGCTGGCCGCAGCCGTCGCCGGCGTTTAAGATCGGAATATTGACTCTGCCGGTCAGATCTTTGTAATATTCATCCGTGCTGTGCCTGATGACGCAGGCGTCCGCTCCGATTGATTCCAGTGTTCTGACCGTGTCGTATAAGGACTCGCCTTTTTGAACGCTTGTGCTCGTGCCGTCTAAGCTGAGCACGTTCATTCCGAGTTTCTTTTCCGCCACTTCAAAGCTGAACCGCGTCCTCGTGCTCGGTTCAAAAAACAGATTCGCAACGAATTTTCCCGCGAGATCGGGGCGGACTGTTCCCTCTTTTATCGCTTTTGCCTCACGCAGCAGTTCTGTAATTTCAGCCGTGCTCAGTTCAGACATCGCCGTTAAATGATTCATGTTTTTCTCCTCCGTTTCCGCTTGAAGGCCGTAAAAAACACCCCGGTCTATAGACTCGGGGTGCGGTTAAAGAGAGAAGCAGCGTACAGCTTCTTCCTGTTATAACCCTTCCAAGCCTCTCTGGACTTTCTTTAAAAGGTTTTACATATGATTTTGTTTTTCTGATGCCATCGCGTCTTCTTCATTTGCATGCGGCAGGATGAGGTTCAGGATGACTCCGACGATTGCCGCAAGCGCCATGCCGGATATTTGGAACCCGCCTTTTGATACTTGAATAAAAGCCCCTCCGACGCCGATCACGAGGATGACGGATGTGATAATTAAATTTCTCTTGTTCTCATAATCAATGTTGTTGTCAATCAGCATTCTTAAGCCGCTGGAGGCGATAATTCCAAAGAGCAGGAAGGAAACGCCTCCCATAACCGCGGACGGAACAGAGCTGATCAGCGCTGATACTTTTCCGATAAATCCGAAGCACAGCGCAATCACACCCGCGCCGCCGATGACAAAGACGCTGAAAACTCTCGTAATTGCCAGTACTCCGATGTTCTCGCCGTATGTCGTCGTTGGCGGGCCGCCGATTAACGAAGCGATGATCGTCGCAACACTGTCCCCCATTATGGAGCGGTGCAGTCCCGGCTTTTTAATGAAATCCTGTCCGACGACTTTACTCAGCACCATTTGGTGGCCGATATGTTCTGACATCGTCACGAAAGCGACCGGCACCATCGCAGCCGCAATGCCCAATGTCACTGACGGCGTATAGTCTTTGAAAGGGATGATAAATTCAGGAACGGCGAACCACTTTGCATCAATGACCGGCTGGAAATTGACGATGCCCTGTGTCAGCGCAAACAGATAGCCGCCTATAATGCCGATCAATACCGGAATCAGGCTTAAAAATCCCCGTAAAAAGATGGCACAGATAATGGTTATGGCCAAAGTGACGCCGGCTACACTGAAATGTTTCAGGCTGTAAACGAGTTCCTTCGCATTCGGATCGGCATACATTGCCATATTGACGGCTGTGCTTGCCAGTCCGAGGCCGATGACGATGATGACCGGCCCGACGACCACCGGGGGCAGCAGCTTCATCAGCCACCCCGTTCCAAGCTGCCTGATGAGAAGCGCGATCAGGCCGTACACAATTCCCGCCAGGAAAGCGCCGACCATGGCAGCCCCCGGCCCTCCCGTCGCCTTCACCAAGATAATCGGTGATATAAAGGCGAATGATGAGCCGAGATAAGCGGGAATCTGGCCTTTTGTCACCAAGAGATAGGCGAGTGTCCCGATTCCGCTCGTGACAAGCGCCACTGCCGGGCTCATTCCGACCAGTTTCGGCACGAGTATGGTTGAACCGAACATGGCGAATAAATGCTGCAGGCTGAATGACAGCCAAGACAATGGATTGGGGACGTCCCTGACTCCCAGGTTTACTTTTTTCTTACTCATGGCGTTTTCCTCCCGGTTGACTTTCAAATGGTATAAAAAAACCTCTTTGCTTTTTGCGCAAAGAGGCATACAAAACCCGGCCGCGTCGATCCGCCCGGCTTTGTGTTTTAAAATCCTCTTTGCAAACTCTCTGGAATGCATTTAAAAAGGTGATTATTCATTTTCGTAAATGGCTACCATATCAGTCTGATCAACTTCGCTCAGCTGAACCATCACTTTTTCAGCTTTTGAGGTCGGAATGTTTTTTCCGATATAGTCCGCTCTGATCGGCAGCTCCCGGTGCCCTCTGTCGACAAGCACGGCAAGCTGTATCGATGACGGCCGTCCGACATCAACGAGGGCATCCATCGCAGCTCTCACCGTCCGGCCGGTATAAAGCACATCATCAACCACAATGACCTTTTGGTCTGTAATATCGGCCGGAATGTCCGCGCCTTTTACAAGCGGCTCTTCATTGCTCGTTTTTTTCGTCAGGTCGTCACGGTAAAGGGTGATATCGATTTCCCCGACGGTGACCGGATTCCCTTCAATCTGTTCGATCCGCTCGGCCAGCCGCTTCGCTAAATAAATGCCTCTTGTTTTAATCCCTACAAGAATGCAGTCATTCATTCCTTTATTCCGTTCGATCATTTCATGGGCTATCCTTGTCAGCGCCCGCCTGATTGCCTGTTCGTCGAGAATAACAGCTTTTTGATTCACTCGTGACACCTCTCCATTCGTATATAAGAAGAAAAAACCCCTCCTGCCAGAGCATAGAGGGGTTCCTTTCCAGGACGAAGACACACGTGTATCTCTTCTGTCCTATCCGTTATCCTTCTCAGCCTCTCTGGACTGTGTTAAAGAATCTATTCAGCTTGTTTTTATTATTTCAGAAAAGAAAGTCGCTGTCAATGGCTATTTCTTAAATCTTCAATGAGTTTTTTCATATCTTCAGGAAGGGGCGCTTCAAACTCCATGTATTCTCCCGTCCGCGGATGATCAAAACCTAATATTCCGGCATGAAGCGCCTGACCATTGAAATCAATGGTTTTTCTCGGTCCGTACTTCGGGTCGCCTGCCAAAGGAAACCCGATATATTTCATATGAACACGGATCTGATGCGTTCTTCCCGTCTCAAGACGGCACTCTACGAGCGTGAAATCTTGAAAACGCTCAAGCACGTGGAAATGCGTGACGGCGTTTTTGCTGCTTTCTCTTGTTACGGTCATGCTTTGACGGTCTTTTTTATCTCTCCCGATCGGAGCGTCAATCGTTCCGTCATCATGTGAAATCACCCCGTGGACAACCGCTGTGTACTTTCTGGTCACGGTTTTATTGACGAGCTGATTAACGAGTGATTCATGCGCCATATCGTTTTTAGCGACCATTAACAGACCGGAAGTATCTTTATCAATCCGGTGGACGATTCCCGGGCGCATGACGCCGTTAATGCCGGAAAGGTCGTTGCAGTGAGCCATCAGTCCGTTTACAAGCGTCCCTGTCACATGGCCGGGCGCCGGGTGTACAACCATGCCCCGCGGTTTGTTCACAACCAAGACGTCCTGATCCTCATAGTAAATGTCCAAATCCATCGGCTCTGCAAGCACGTCCAATTCTTCCGGTTCAGGAATGGTGACGTTTACCTGATCGCCTGGCTGCATTTTGTAGTTCGCTTTTACGGATTTGCCGTTAACGGATACCAATCCCTCTTTTACCCATTGCTGCACTTGAGTGCGTGACCAGTTTTCTCCCGTTGAAGCCAAAAATTTATCAATCCGTTCGCTCTTTTGTTCAGGCTGAACGGTTATCTCAAATTGATTCATGTTATTGCTCCTTCTTTTTCCCGCTGTCAAACAGCATATGAATAAATAAAAGTATTACACCGACGCACAGTGAGGAGTCCGCGATATTAAAAATCGGATAGTGATAATCCACGATGATGACATGAATAAAATCCACCACTTCCTGGCGCGCCGCCCGGTCAATAAAGTTTCCGGCCGCACCGCCCAGCATTAAGCCGAGAGAAATTCCGAGTAACATCTGCCCTTTTGCATAACGCTGTATGTAATAAACGATTCCGATAATCACGGCGATGGTAATGACGTAAAAAAACCACATTTGGCCGGCTAAAATCCCCCACGCCGCTCCCGTGTTGCGATGAGATGTGATATAAAGCACCTGATCGATGACAGGTATGCTTTGTCCCAATTCCATATGGCTGACGACAAGCCATTTGGTCAATTGGTCGGCAATAATAATAAAAAGAGCGATAAGATAATAAAGCACACACGTTCCTCCAGTATACAGTTACTTTTATCCTTTATGAATTTTATCAGTAAAAGATGCCAGAGTAAAGGCAGATCATAAGCGCATGCAAACAGACGCTGTCACTCATACAGCGCCTGATCATATGCATAATCTCCGGGTTCCCAATATGGAAGGGTTTTCTTTTCAAATTGAGCGGGATAATAAAAATCATCAGCGGTTCTGGCCGTCGGCAGCACCGCAAGTTTTTCAATCGGAATGGGGTCGCCTGTTTTTTCACAATAACCGTACGTATTGTTTTCAAACTTAGACAGGGCAAGAAGAACGTCCTGAAGTTCTTCTTTTATATGATAGATCAGAGTTGCTTCTTGGTCGTTCATTGAAGGTTCAACAGATGCTGACATTTGAAAGCAAGAATATTCGAATAATCTTGATTGAAGTTCTTCTTTCATCATGAGAAGCTCCGTGTGGATTGCGGTCAGTTGATCATTCATTCATCACAACTCCTGCTCTTGATGTTATGGCTTTATTGTTGCCCCCAGAGCGCCATTTGAAGCCCATAAGATTTTTCCTGTCGTTCTAATCGATGACATTAGTGGCATGTAAAAAAGCGCCCGGCTGTCACCGGGCGCTTTCTCATTTATTATTTTTGATAATATTTTTCAACGATTTCCGCATTGCGCAGTGATAATGTCGGATATTTCGGATTGGCTCCGACATCTTTAGAAATTACGCGGGAACGTTCACACATCTGGCCTTCCGCTTTTTCTACGGTCATTTTTCCTGTTGTGAAGCTTTGCGCGTTTTCCGGCGCTTCACTTTCGTCTTTTACTGTCAGTTCTGAGACGATAAACAGCTGCGCGATGTTTTCTTTAATGGATGACAAGAGGTCGCGGTTTTCTTTGTTCGGATACAAAGTCAGGCTCGCTTCCAATGATCTTCCGATAATTTTTTCGTTACGGGCTGTTTCCAAAGCTTTCAGCACGTCGTTTCGAAGCTCCATGAAGCGGTCGAACTTTTCTTCTGTCGCTTGACTGTCCGGAACAGCAATGGTTTCCGGCATATCTGTCAGCTGCACGCTCGCTTCTTCAACAAATGATAAGTGAGACCACATTTCATCCGCCGTGTGCGGGAGAATCGGCGCCGTCAGCTTCACTAACGCCAGCAGCGTTTCATAGAAGACCGTCTGCATGCTGCGGCGGTCCGGATGATCCGCATGCTCGATGTACACAACATCTTTTGCAAAATCAAGATAGAAGGAGCTGAGCTCGATCGTACAGAAATTGTGAATGCTGTGATAAACAACCGCAAATTCATATTCATCGTACGCTTTTTTCACCTTATCGATCAGCTTATTCAGCTTGATCAGCATATATTGATCCACTTCGCGGAGATCTTTTACATCCACGGCATTGACGCTTGGATTGAAATCGAACAGGTTGCCGTGAAGGAAGCGGAACGTGTTGCGGACTTTCCGGTATACTTCCGCGACTTGCTTCAGAATGGCGTCAGACACGCGAACGTCCGCCTGATAATCCACTGACGATACCCATAATCTTAAGATGTCGGCACCAAGCTGTTTCATGACTTTAGCCGGAACAACAACGTTACCGATTGATTTACTCATCTTGCGTCCTTCTCCATCCAGTGCGAACCCATGGCTGAGCACACCTTTATACGGCGCTTTTCCTGTTACGGCTACTGCTGTAGAAAGAGAAGAGTTAAACCAGCCGCGATATTGGTCAGATCCCTCTAGGTATAAATCAGCCGGGCGAACGAGGTCATCACGTTCTTCAAGCACTGCTTGATGTGAAGAGCCTGAATCAAACCAAACATCCATGATATCCTGTTCTTTTGTAAATGTGCCGTTCGGGCTGCCAGGATGCGTAAAGCCTTCCGGAAGAAGATCCTTTGCTTCTTTTTCAAACCAAATGTTTGATCCGTGCTGTCTGAACAATTCAGAAACATGTTCAATGGTTTCATCTGTAATAATCGGTTCTCCGTTTTCAGCGTAAAATACCGGAATCGGCACACCCCACGCACGCTGTCTGGAAATACACCAGTCTCCGCGGTCCCGAACCATGTTGTGCAAACGCTGCTCACCCCATTCAGGAACCCATTTGGTTTCTTTAATGGCATCCAGCAGGTCTGATCTGAAATCTTTAATAGACGCAAACCATTGCGCTGTCGCTCTGAAAATGGTTGGTTTTTTTGTTCTCCAATCATGCGGATAAGAGTGAGTAATGAATTCAAGCTTCACAAGTGCGCCTTTTTCATCGAGCTGCTGTGTGATCGCTTTGTTTGCATCATCATAGAACATGCCTTCAAACCCAGGAGCTTCGCTTGTCATTACACCTTTTTCATCGACCGGGCAAAGCACATCTAAACCGTATTTTTGGCCAATGATAAAGTCATCTTCCCCATGTCCTGGCGCTGTATGAACACAGCCTGTTCCGGCATCAGTTGTTACGTGTTCACCAAGCATAACGAGAGAGTCTCTGCCATATAGCGGGTGTTCAGCGATAATGTTCTCAAGGTCTTTTCCTTTGACCGTTCTTGTCACTTCATACTGATCAAATCCGCATGCTGATGCAACACTTTCGACTAAGGCACTTGCTACGACAAAGCGGTCTTCACCTACTGCAATCACGCTGTACTCAAGATCAGGGTGCACTGAGATTCCGAGGTTCGCCGGAATTGTCCAAGGCGTTGTTGTCCAAATGATGATGCGCTCGCCGTTTTCAAGAACGCCTTTTCCGTCTTTTACACCAAAAGCGACGTAAATAGATGCTGAACGTTTGTCTTGATATTCGATCTCGGCTTCAGCCAGAGCAGACTCACTTGAAGGTGACCAGTTAACCGGTTTAAGGCCTTTGTAAATGTAGCCTCGTTTTGCCATTTCACCAAATACGCGGATTTGCTGCGCTTCGTATTCCGGTTTTAATGTCACGTATGGGTTTTCCCAGTCACCGCGGACACCAAGACGTTTGAATTGCTCACGCTGTCCCTCGATTTGCTTCCAAGCGTACTCTTCACATAGTTTGCGGAATTCTGCTACTGACATTTCTTTCCGGTTTACTTTTTTGTTTTTCGTCAGCGCCGTTTCAATCGGCAGTCCGTGCGTATCCCAGCCCGGCACGTACGGTGCGTTGTAGCCGCTCATTGATTTATAGCGGACGATGAAGTCTTTCAGGATTTTGTTCAGGGCATGGCCCATGTGGATGTCTCCGTTTGCATAAGGAGGTCCGTCATGCAGCACGAATTTCGGGCGGTCTTTCGTCCGTTCTTGAACAAGACGGTAAATGTCCTGCTCCTCCCAGTCTTTTTGCATGTCCGGCTCACGATTCGGCAGATTTCCGCGCATCGGAAAATCTGTTTTCGGCATTAACAGCGTATCTTTGTAATCCATTTTCATTCCTCCACAACATTTTTCAGAAAATAAAAAAAGCCCTCTCATCCCATAAGGGACGAGAAAGCTTATCTCGCGGTACCACCCTTTTAGAAAAAACGGATCATCCGTCTTTTCCTCTCGAACATCGTAACGTGATGGAACGTCCTATCCTACTCTCGGTTCAGAAAGGAAACTAAAGGGCTGATCTGCATGATTCCGGCCATCCCGGGCTTTCACCTTCCCCGGGTCGCTTTATAGCCTGTTTTGAGTCATGCCGGTCCCTTTCAATCGTCTTTTCATCTGAATTTATGAACGTATTATATTCGAACGGGCCGGAGAATGTCAAGAAAATCAGAAAATTATTCTTTTTCCTCAAAAACCGCGTCGACTTCGTATTCCAGCAGATGATCCCAATCATCGTTCTTCAGCAGGTCGAGCTGCGCTTCAATCAGCATTTGGAAACGTGTTCTGAAGACTTTAGACTGTTTTTTCAGCTCTTCAATTTCCATTGCGATTTTTCTTGATTTGGAAAGCGACTCATTGATGATGCGATCAGCATTTTTTTCTGCTTCACGGACGATCAGCTTCGCTTCTTTCTGCGAGTTGCGCTTTACGTCTTCTGCGGCTTCCTGGGCTACGAGAATTGATTTATTCAGCGTTTCTTCGATATTGGCAAAGTGGCCGATTTTTTCGTCCAGCTCGTTCACTTTCGCCTCAAGCTCCGTTTTTTTACGGAGTGCGATTTCATAATCTTTTCTGACCTGCATTAAAAATTCATTTACTTCATCTTCATCATATCCGCGAAAACCTTTTGTAAACGTTTTGTTATGGATATCATTCGGCGTTAATGGCATATTGCCACCTCCATTTTTACATTTCAGTACGGTTATCTAGTTCACATTATAAAACAAATACGGCACAGATGGAGAAAAAAACTGAAAAAACGACTCATTTTTGCCGTTCAAATGTAACTTTCCATTTGTCTTTTTTCGTTTTTCCGTCAACTTTTGCCAAACTGCATCGTCCGAAGCCGCGAATCGAGAGCATGTCCCCTTCAGCAACCTGATAAGACGGATCTTCAATGGCTTTCCAATTCACCTTAACGAGCCCGTTTTTCACAAGCGCCTGCGCTTTCTGCCTGGATTGCCTGCTCATTGAAGCGCAGACGGCGTCGAGACGCAATGAAGAAACCGTGTCATCCCTTATTTCGACATCTGAAGCGGGAATGTGAAGAGCGGAAAGCTCGATTTTCTCAAGCTTTACCGGCGCTTTGCCCGCCTTGGTCAGCTGAGTGCTGACAAAATCGGCGATTTCACCGGAGACGATCAGCTGCACGGCTTCCTCAGAGAAAATCAGATCGCCGTATTTCTGCCGCTTTAAGCCGATCCCCATTAATGATCCGAGAAGAGAGCGGTGGTCAATGCTGACGAATTTTTCAGCGTATTGAACGTCAAAAGCCCGAAGCTCAAAATCATCCTGTTCAGGTTCCATATATTCAGGGTATAAAATCGCGCGCTTGCGCTCAGCTCTGTCATATCCTCCGAAAAACGCAAGACCGCAGGCGTCGCCGATAACGGCTTTTACAATGACCTGTTCTCTGGGATCTAAGAAATCAGTCAGCTTCATCCGATACTGGTCCAGGACAATCTGTTTCCATTCAAGCGCCTGATCAATAAAAGGCCGCTCGTCTTGTCTGAAGTGCTGGTAAATATCGCTCATGTTCTTTCCTTTCTATGTAAAGAGGCTTGGCTGGTGCCAAGCCCGTATCAAACTGTCGCATTCAAGTATACATTGCGATCATGCGGTATAGTCCCCAAAGTCCCGTCGTGGCAAACCGAAGCACGATAATCGCTACAATCGGGGATATATCCAGCATGGCAATGGGCGGAATGATCCTTCTGAACGGCTCTAAATACGGTTCGCAAATCGCTGCGAGAAACCGTCCGACCGCCGTTTCTCTCGTACTCGGCACCCATGACATAAAGATATAGATGATCAGGGCAAACGAGTAGATGTAAATTAAATAACTCAGAACGGAAAAAATTTGATAAAGAATCATCCTGCTTTACCACCTCTGATGTTCGTCTTCATTTATAAGCTCCGAAATCGTACCGGAAACGTCGACATTATCAGGCGTGCACAGAAAAATATCTGAACCGATTCTCTGAATGTCGCCGCCGATGGCGTAGACAGTACCGCTTAAAAAGTCGACGATTCTTTTCGCCTGATCATGCTGGATGCGCTGCAGATTGACGACAACCGCCCGCCTGTTCTTTAAATGATCGGCGATTTCCTGCGCTTCCGCATATACACGCGGTTCACTCAACACCACTTTAGAGGATTTCTGAACACTTTGCAAGCTTACTACGTTCTGCTTGCCCTGCGGCTTCTGAGCGTAAGCAGGCTGTTTATCTTTCTGCTGTTCATGCTCTTCCGGATGATCCTGCTCCGTTTCAATGTATTCGTACTCGTACTCCTCCTCATCCATTGAGAAAAAGTTTTTCAGTTTATTTTTCATGCTCATTTGTTTACACCCCCCGGTTCATTTCCGACTAATGAAGAGCCGATTCTGATAAAAGTTGCGCCCTCTTCAACAGCGATTTCATAATCATTTGACATGCCCATTGACAGTTCCCGGCACGGTGCGTTTGTCTGATGCAGTTTTTGCACCTGATCCCTCAGATCACGCAATTGCCGGAAGCAGGCTCTGATCGTTTCTGTATCGTCTGTCAGGGGAGCCATCGTCATCAGGCCCTCTACAGAAATGTTTCTAAACTCAGAAAGCTCTCTGATAAAGGGGATGACCTCCTCTGTTTTCAAACCGTGCTTAGACGGCTCAAGCGAAGTATTCACCTGCACAAAGCAGCGAACCGCATTCTGCGCCCGTTTTTCAATCTCTTTTGCCAATGACCGTCTGTCTAAGGAATGAATATAAGATACACGGTCAACGACGGCCTTCACCTTTCTGGACTGAAGACTGCCGATAAAGTGCCACTCCGGGCTGCCTTTGATGACTTCCTGCTTATGGATAAGCTCGGCATCCCGGTTTTCTCCCAGACTTGTAATACCGGCATCAACGGCCTCTTGAGCCCTTTCAGCTGATACGTATTTTGTAACCGCGATGACGGTAACATCTTCGGGGCTTCGGCCCGATCTGTTACATGCTTCGTTTATTCTTTCGTTTATATGTCGTAATTGATCAGCAACACGCAAGATCTTACGCCTCCTTCATTCCGATAAAGGACATCATGCGTCCCGTTTTCCCTTTGTCGCGGCGGTGTGAAAAGAATAGTTCACGCTCTCGTTCGGTGCATATACCGCTGACTGAAATGTTTTCTTCCGGAATGCCGCAATGTATCAGAAGAAGACGGTTGACCTCTTTTAAATCAAGCTGATACTGGCCTTTTTCCGTTTCGCATATGGCGGATTCAGCCGTAAAAGGCAGCGCCCGCACTTCATTGATGACGCGGTCGTCGACTGTATAGCTTCCCGCGCTGATGGACGGACCGATGACAGCCTGAATATCTGTTAAACGGGAGCCTTCTTCGTTTACCCAGCGTTCCGTCATGATGCGTCCGATTTGTTTGACCGTCCCCTTCCATCCGGCATGGGCAGCGCCGATAATGGATTTCACCGGGTCATAAAAATACAAGGGCACACAGTCCGCAAAACAAAGAGCCAAAAAAAGATTCGCATCTTTCGTGTAGAGCCCGTCCGTCCCGCGGAATGCGGAAGAATAGTCTCTCGCTCCTTTTCCTTTATCCCCGGCTGTCACGCGCCGGACGCGGTTTTCATGTGTCTGGTCGGCGAACACCCAGGAATCCAGATCAGTACCGCATAAGGACGCTATGACTTCACGGTTTGTCACAACATCATGAGCTTCGTCCCGGACGTGCAATCCGGTATTTAATGACTCATACGGAGGATTGCTGACCCCGCCGTTTTTCGTTGTGAATCCGGCGATGACCTTTGTGTTAAGCTGATTCACACAGTTCCAGTCTTCTATCATGAGTGCCGAGGGGGTGGTAAGACTAAACGGGTGATATGTATTCATGGAGATCCAACCTTTCGACAAACATTAAAAAAGCGTAATTTCCCACTCATTTTAACACAATTTTAAGCATACGTTTAGCGGCTGATTGAAAAATGAGATAAATAAATGTGCCGGAAACATTGAGATTTCCGGCTTTTTACAAGTAAAGGGAGGATTACTCTCCCCCCTTTGGTTCGTTTACACGCACTAAGATGACATCTTCCCCAATTTTAACTATATTTCGCCAAGGAATGATCATTTCCTCTTCTTTTCCGAAAAAACCGAGAACTTTTCCGCTGCCGCCTAAAATAATCGCCTGAATTTTTCCCGTTGTCACGTTAATATCAATATCACCGATGCTTCCGAGTTTTTTTCCGTTCGACACGTTTACCACATCTTTTATTTGAAATTCAGATATGCTGATCATCCGTATCACGCCCTTTGCCCGTTCTTTTTCCTATTATATGAACGGCCTGGCTGAACCTTGTCACCTCGGGCAATCTTTTTTGCGGCTGCACCAGCCGAGGATAAATCTCAGCATAATTTTCGTATAGTCCATAAGCTCATCAACGGACACTTCCTCGTTTACGGAGTGGGCGTTTCTTAAATCGCCGGGACCGTATATGACGCTCGGAATCCCGGCATGATAAAGCCACCCTCCGTCAGTTACGGTTTGGGAAACATCAATGACGGGCTCCTGTTTTTTGACGGCTGAGTGTGATGCAGCCAAGACAGAAACTGCCGGATGGTCCGGGTCGATTTCCAGCGCCGGGAACACCTCTCCTCTGTCTTCAATCATCGAAGATCCTCCCCATTTGAACACCGGCCTGTTTTCTTTGAGCCACAGATCACTGTCAGCGACACGATTAATATAGTCTTCGATTTCTGCGGCTGCTTGTTCGTGCGTTTCGTTCGGATAAAAGTGGACGGTGATCCATAACCGGCATTCATCGGCGACAAACGCTGCGTGTCTTCCGCCTTCAATGACGGCGGGGTTGATCGTATTAGTGCCGGGCGCAAAGCCGGGATAGCTTTTCGTTACCGCCCAGTGGCGCTCCAGCTCTCCCAAGGCAGTGATGATTTTTGCCATTTTTTCGATGGCGCTCGCTCCGAATGTGCCTCCGCCTGCATGAATCATATTGCGCCTCATGCCGTCATGAAATGTTTGTTTGCTTTTCAATTCTATCCAGCCGGTGATGACTCCGCCCTGCCCTTGAATATGCAGGCTGCTCGTATCCGCGACAACGGCAAAATCCGCGTGATAGCCGCGTTTGCAGCATTCCAGCGTCCCCGCCTCACCGACTTCTTCTCCGATTACAGACTGTACAATGAGGTCGCCCGGAAGCTTAATGCCGGCATCATGGATCAGCTTCAGAGAGAAAAGAACACACGCCACCCCCCCTTTCATATCAGCGGCGCCCCTTCCGATCAGCATGCCGTCTTTTACGTGCGGCTGAAACGGGTCAGAGTGCCAGTCTTCGCCCCCGGCTTCTGCCACATCAATGTGTCCGTTTAAAATCAGGCTTTGATGCCTGCTTGAATCTGTCCCTTTTAAAACACCGACTACATTCGGATCTTCCGGATACACATCCCACATATCGACCGAGCAGCCCGTTTCTTTTAAAAATCCGGCCACCCACTTTTGGGCTTCTGCCGTATTTCTTGCTGGCGGGGCCGGAGTCGGAAAGGCTATCAGTCTTTCAGCAATACGTATGAAGTCGTGCCGCCGTTTCTCCGCCTGGTGTAACAGCATATCAATCTGATGCATTGGAAATCTCCCCTTTGGCTGTATCAAAAAACCCGTTTCATTCATGAAATGAAACGGGTAAAAAACGGATCTTCCTCCGCTTTTTTCACCGCTTCCCTCCGCCGGCATGATCCGGATCAGGTCCGTTAAGGGTTGAGACAAACGTCTCTCTCAGCCGCATGGCAGCACCCCCAGGGTGAATTTATGTTATTTTACGGATGATGCCTCTTTTGCACGTGTTAAAAGCGGGCGGCCATTGTTCCATAAGACATTGACAGGCATATCGAAAAACGCTGTAAGCCGCTCGTCAGAAAGCATGTCCCTGATTTTCCCGGAGGCGAACACCTCGCCCTGTTTTAAAAGCAGCGCCTGATCAAACACCGGCAGAATTTCTTCAGCGTGATGGGTGACATAAAGGATGGACGGCGCATTTTCTTTTTCGGCGATCGACGTAATCGTGTCCAGCAGCTGCTCCCTTGCCATAAAATCAAGACCCGTCACGGGTTCGTCCAGAATCAGCAGTTCCGGATCAGCCATAAGCGCCCGCGCAATCAGCGCTCTTTGTCTTTCCCCTTGTGATAATGTTTCATACCGTCTGTCGGCGTAACCGATGGCGCCCAAATCCTTCAGAAGTCCGATCGCTTTTTCCCTTACCTGCTCACTCGGAGTTGCGTACAGCCCGATTGAGGCGTACGCGCCGCTGAGGGCGATTTCAAAAGCGGAGTCCGCGGCATATAATTTGTGCTGAAGACCTGCCGAAACAAGACCGATTTTCCTTCTGAGCCTGTCACCGAGCTCTGTTTTGCCGAATTGGTGGCCGAGCACCTGCATCTCTCCTGAAGTGGGGAAGTAATAAGAGCATAACATATTCAGCAAAGCCGTTTTTCCGGCTCCGTTTAATCCGTACAGCACCCAATTTTCGTTTTTCTCGACGCGCCAGTTGATATCTTTCAAAATCCATTTCCCGTTTCTTTTTAATGACACACTGTCCAGCTGTAAAATCATTGCAGTTTCCCCCGTTTACTTTATTTAAATTTTCTAAAAACTTTTACACATTAGAATACATCACTTTTTTGCAAACGTAAACCATCGCATGAAAAAAGCCTTTAAACAAGGTTTAAAGGCTTTTTCCGTTATTGATGGATATTCTTATTCATTTGTTTAATGGCTGCTTTTTCAAGCCTTGAGACCTGAGCTTGGGATATGCCGATTTCTTCAGCGACTTCCATTTGGGTTTTCCCTTGGAAAAAGCGCTTTCGCAAAATCATTTTTTCCCGTTCGTTCAGTCTTCTCATGCCTTCTTTCAGAGCGAGCTCCTCAATCCATTGTGTATCCTTATTGCGCTCATCGCTGATCTGGTCCATCACGTAGATCGGATCGCCGCCGTCATTATAAATCGGCTCAAACAGTGAAACCGGATCCTGGATGGCGTCAAGGGCAAACACAATTTCTTCATGGGGCACTTCAAGAACTTTGGCGATTTCCTCTGCTGTCGGCTCCCTGCTTGTCTCACTGATTAACCGCTCTCTTACTTGAAGCGCTTTATATGCGATATCGCGAAGCGACCTCGAGACGCGGATCGGATTATTATCCCGCAAATATCTGCGGATTTCTCCGATGATCATCGGTACAGCGTATGTTGAAAACTTAACATTATGGCTTAGGTCAAAATTATCAATGGATTTCATTAGTCCGATGCAGCCGACCTGAAATAAGTCATCAACATACTCTCCTCTGTTGTTAAACCTCTGAATGACGCTTAAGACAAGGCGCAGATTGCCGTTTACAAGCTTTTCCCTCGCTGAATCATCGCCCTCATCCTGTAATTGCCTAAACAGCTTTCTCATCTCTTCATTCTTGAGCACCGGTAATTTGGAGGTATCCACCCCGCAAATTTCGACTTTATTTCTTGACACGTTTTTCCCTCCCACTAGGAGCTGCTGTACAACGTTAAGTATCTCCTCGGGTGGGAAAAATATGCACCGCCATTTTACAGAAATAAACATCCGGCTGCGGCAATCCTTGCAGCAGTAAGGGCTGTCAGATGGAAAAAATTTTACACCATTTTGTTAAACTCTTTTCTCAGTCTTTTGATAATCCGCTTTTCGAGCCGGGAGATATAAGATTGTGAAATCCCCATCATGTCGGCTACATCTTTTTGTGTTTTTTCTTCTTCTCCGACAAGCCCGAAACGCAGTTCCATAATCTGCTTTTCTCTTTCGTTTAATTGCTCAAGCGCTTTTTTCAAAAGTTTTTTATCCACATTGGCTTCAATGTCTTTTGTAATAATATCATCATCTGTGCCGAGCACATCCGAAAGCAGCAGTTCGTTTCCGTCCCAATCAATGTTCAGCGGTTCATCAAAGGACACCTCTGAACGGATTTTATTGTTTCGGCGCAAGTACATTAAAATTTCGTTTTCGATACATCGCGACGCGTAGGTGGCGAGTTTGATTTTCTTTTCCGGATTAAAAGTGTTTACCGCTTTGATCAAACCGATGGTGCCGATGCTGATTAAGTCCTCGATGTTAATGCCGGTATTTTCGAATTTGCGGGCAATGTAAACGACAAGACGTAAGTTTCTCTCAATCAGGATGGCCCGCGCCGCCTGATCCCCGCTCGGCAGCTTTAATAAGAGCACCTGCTCCTCTTCTTTAGACAAAGGCGGCGGCAGCGCCTCGCTTCCTCCTATGTAATACACTTCATCGCTTTTCAGTCCGAGTTTCATCAGCCATTTATACCACAAATATGTCAGACGCAGCTTAAGTTTTTTCATCTTCCTCCCCCTTCTAAATACAACGCGTTTTGAGTATGATGAATAACAGACTTTTCGTCAGGAAACATGTTTTACAGCCTTCCCTGTCAGCATCTTCGGATGAACGATTCCGTCAAATTCACCGTCCGCGGATAATGGTTTTGTGCTGATGCCGATCAGGCATTTTTCACAAGCGATCATTTCGTCTTTTGTTAAAATCGTGACGTAATCCGGCTTTAAACAGAGTAAAAATTGATTATCCTGGCCGACGCCCCTGTATGGAATCAGCCTCAGCTTATCCGCATGGCGGAACGAATCATCAAGCTGCTCTATCACTTCAAGCGGACTGGCGGATTTGATGAGGGCCGTTTCCTTTTCGCTGAGAATCGGAGCGAATTTGTCAATGTGAAGGATCATGACCGGCGTTTTCGTCAGCGGATCATACAGCTGATTCCCGGAATCCACCAATCCTTTCGCGCGGATTGTCTGTCCGCTGAATTCCGCCTGCACCATGACAAGTTCATCGTACTGAATGGACTTCGTCTCGATGTCTTCAATTCTCTTTTTCGAAAAAAACCATATGGCCGGAAATCCGATAACTACAAACATCCAGCTGATCGGGTCGCCGAATCCGGTCTGGCTTGTGACCATTACGCCTTGCTGCACAATTGATTCTGTCTGCAGCAGGGAATGTACGCCGATCATTCCCCCGCCGACGAGAAAAGTCGCGAAATAAAAGGCGAACAAATTTTGAAAAAAGTATCGGAACCGTTTAAAGCCAAAAGCCGCAAGCACGATGACTACTGAAAACGCCATTTTTCCCGCCGGATGCTCCACAAAGGGAGAAACAGGCGTAAACATCAGAAGCACAATGGCTGACCCGATGAAACCGCCGGCGGCCACTCTTCTTTTTTTTACCTGGCGTTTTAAAATAAAGGCGGTCAATAAAAGCAAAAGAGAATCAAAACAAAAGTTCAACAGCCAAATGACATCCAGATAGATTTTCACATCTGACCCCTTTCCTCTTTTGTCTTACTTATCTGTTTCTCTCTCTTGTTTCATAAGTATAAAGCAAGCTCTGTGGGAAAGTCTGTCAATTAATGTTGAGGGTAAAGTACAATTTTTAAGGGATAACCGTTTTATTTGTCGAGGGCCAAAAAGGTTGATTTCCTATTGTCCGCTTCAACTAAAAAAGCGCTGCCGTGATCTGGCAGCGCTCTGTTTTTACTCATTGATATAAAGTTTTCCTTTAGCCGTCTGTCTCGTTTCATTTCCGTAGTCATCTCTAGCGATAACGTCAATTTTTGCTCCGCTTGCTTTGATGGAAGAAGTCGCCGTCCAGTAACTCTCATATCGTCCCGGAGAAATTTCTCTCAGCGGAAGCTCTGTTGCGTTTTGGCTCCCTGCCCGGGCGTTTGTCAGAGGCAGACGGATAACGAAGGAAGCGTCTAATTTCTTTCCGCTTGAAAAAGCGATTTTCACTGATTCTCCGGCTTTTAATTCCTTATCCGCTCCGGGAACCAATCCGGAAATGACGGGAGCATTGTAATTGACATCGATTACCGTCTTTTTCGTTGTTTTGTTACCCGCTTCATCTGAGGCCGTGACCTTGATCTCATTGCTGCCGTTTTCCAGAAGGGTTCTCGCTTGATAAGAACCGTTATTTACTTCAGCTTTTTTTTCGTTCACCTTTACCCATTTTAAATGGGCGTCGTGCACTTTTCCTTTTACGGTCACTGCTTCTTTATTTGTTTTATCACCGTTTGCCGGACTGTCAATCGTCACATCCGGCTTATCCTCATCCAGTATGACCGTGACAGGGCTTGACTCATCGGTTGACCCGCTGTCTGTCACAGATGCCGCCGTCAGCCGATTGGCATCTTCAGTGAGTGTGACGCCGGCCTGGAAATTGCCGTCTGCATCTGCTTTCGTTTCTGCGGCGGTTTTACCGTTATTGGTAAGACGGACAGCGGTTTTTGGTGAAGCCGTTCCTTTCACCGTGATTGACTTCTTGTTTGTAAATGACCGGTCTTCAGGCGACGTTATGTCAGGCACAGAAGCTTCGTAGTCGACCAAAGCCCTGATCATAAAGTTTCCGTCTGATTTATCGGTTTTAGACCAGCGGCCGTCGAGGTATTGCCAGTTTCTGTTCGAGTACGGACTGCCGTCATCAGATGACAGGGCAGGTGTATAAGGATCGGGTTTCGTCTGGCGGAACACAAGATAAAAATCCTTTCCGACCGCGATTCCTTTTGAGCTGAGATCCACTTTGGTCCATTCGCCGTTTCGAAGCGCTTCAGCTTGGAACGGGCCGGCAATTTTGCTGCCCGGAGCTCCATCAGGGCCGGATGCATCATATACTTCTGCTTGAAATTCGGTACCGCCCGGATCAGGCCAGTCGGCGCCCCAAAATTTAAAAAGGCCTCCCGTCAGCATACCGTGTTCTTTTCCGTCTTTGAGCGTCATCTTAACGGCAGATTTGCTGCCGGCTTTAAAATATGACAGCGCGGCTTCTTCCGTTCCGTTATCATAGGCAATTTCCCCTTCATAACCGATATACGGCTTAAGCTTGACGTTTTTTTCAGCATCTCCTTTGATGTCAACGGAAAATTCGCTATTGTAAAAGCCTTTTGCCGCTACTTTGATTGTGTAGGAGCCTTCGTACGCCTTAAGCGAATATTCCCCTTTATCGTTTGTCACCGCCGGTTCAATTGCGGCATCCTCAGCCACATAAAGCGCAGCCCCTTTTACCGGTTCGCCTGTTGACTGATTGGTGATGGTTCCTTTTAGCGTGCCGGACGGCATTTGCTCCAGTGTAAAGTCTGCCTGTGCGGTTTTGTCTGATTGAATAGAAACTTGTTTCGAAGCGGACTTAAATCCGTAAGCCTCGGCTTTCAGCGTATAGCTTCCCGCCTTATGCGACAGGCTGTAGCTTCCGCTTGCAGGGTCGGAATATACGGATTTCCCCGTCTCGGCGACACTGATTTGCGCTCTGAGAGGCAGGAGGTTTGTTTCACGTTTTACTCTTTTTCCGGGTGATTTCACTGCCGGTTTGGCCTGTTTCGGACTGACTGCTTTTTTCTTCAGGTGGCCGGGAGGTGTTTGTCTATTGTGTTTACTTTTTTTAGCCGCCTTGCCGAGAGGGCTGCTTGAAAGCCGGACATCATCGATATACCATCCGTCTTCATTGAGTACTTCGTCTGACTGCATATTAAACATGAGCTTTATGTTTTGGCCTTTATACGCAGATAAATCTGCCTCTTCATCGTTCCATCCTGCGGAGTCACCATTGTAAACGGCCGCCTGCTCCCAATGTGATTTTCCTTCCGGAAGAACGAACACATACCCGTAATCAAAAAATTCTTCGAGCTTGTGCCAGCTTTTAAATTGCAAAAACAGCCGTCCTGTTTCCGGAACTTGAATCGGAGGCATCACCAAATTCATGTTGGCTGAATCGGCATAAGGGCCGGACAGATTCGTCGCATACACTTTATCTCCGGAAAATGCGGTGCCGGGCCCTGAACCCGGGATACCCCATTCCCATTGGTCATGTGTCCCGTAACTGGACCAGCCCGCCGGCTGTGATTCAAAATCCTCTTTGTATCCCGCCGTAATGCTCGGTTTCACGTCAGCCCGGTACGTATCAGATTCTACAGAATGGCCTCCGAAATCTTTTATGGTCCATTTATAACTTATCTTGCTTCCCGTTACATCCGGAATTTCCGCCTGGTATGTTCCCTTTTTTTCATCACCGCTTTTTTGAACGGCGGCTGTCGTTTTCCACTCTCCTTCATCAAACTGATAGGAAAGGATGACTTCAGTTACGCTTACATCGTCTTCTGCTGTAACCGTTAACGGAAGGTTTGCCCCTTTGTAAGCCGCTGAGACCGGTTCATGGTGAAAGCTGGGCGGATTGTGATCTTCGCCCGCAGAAGAGACCTTGCCTTCTACGCTTCCGATTCCGTCCGTTACGGCAGAAACGGCATCAAAAGCGTTAACGAGACCGTGGCCGTAACCGTTATTCGGTGATTCCGGAAAAACGGAATCTGTCAGCTTTTCGGCGGTGCGCGTCAAAACGTCTTCCATTTCATCGACCGTAATAGAGGCGTTCGCCTGCCTTAACAAAGCCGCCGTCGCCGCCACATGCGGCCCGGCCATTGAAGTTCCGTCCCAGCCGCCTTCGTATGTTCCTCCAGGAATCGAAGAACGGATATTCACTCCCGGAGCCGAAATGTCCGGTTTTGTTTCATGATACGGTGAGGGGCCTTGAAGTGAGAAATCAGCGAGTTTCTTGTCGATGTCAGTCGCACCTGTCGCAAATGCTTCAGGATAATTGGCCGGATTTGCGATTGAACCCGGTCCTCCCGGTGTAAATAAGTCTTCATTTCCCGCAGAGAATTCCGGAAAAATCCCTGCCGCTCTCCACGCATTCACCATATCGCGGTACCACTCGTCCATTCCCGAACCGCCTGCCCAGGAATTATTAACAACATCCGGCGCCATCTCGGGATGCGGCGTGCCGTTTTTATCTTTAGGCGCGAGCACCCATTCACCGGCATCCAAAATATCGGCATCAGTTCCTCCGTCATCTGAAAATGCTTTTACTGCGATCCATTTCGCCCCCGGAGCCACACCGATTTGATTTGAGCCGTCAGGTTCTGAACCCGTCATGGTCCCTGTTACATGAGTGCCGTGTTCAAGATCATCGTAGGGAGCGTCTTTATGGGACACGGCATCATACCAGTTCATTTCATGATTCGGCGCTGCGGGATTTTCAGGATCGTAACCCCGGTATTTTTCTTTAAGCGCCGGATGATCCCACTGAACTCCCGTATCAATGGAGGCGACAACCGTGCCGGTTCCGTCGTATCCTGAAGCCCAGGCCTGCGGCGCATCAATTTGGCTGATATTCCATTCGATGCCTTCCTTTGCTTTGATCTCTTTTTGTTTTTTCTTCATTTGAAAAGGAGCTTTTGATTGTCGTTGAGTAAGCTGACGTTTTTCATTCGGAAGAACTTTTTCTACTTCAGGAAATGAGGCGGCTTTTTCCATTACCTCTTTCGAAGCAGTGACTGCCATTCCGTTAACAATATAATAGGAATGGATGTGATCAGCCTTGCCTTTCTTTTTTTGTTTTTCCAAATATGTTTTCAGATTCTGCTGCGCATCATGAGCCGCCAGTTTTAAAGAAGAAACGACGGCTGACCGCTTTTGATATTCAGTTTTTGCTGCGGAAAGCGATTGAGACTTGGCGTTTTTTTCTGCTTCTTTGACCGCTTTTTTCGTATTGGCTTTCTCTTTAAATTTGATAAGAAACGTGACTTTATCATTTTTTTCAAAACGCTTCTTGACTGAATCGGAAATCTTATGCTGAATGCTCTTAGAGGAAGAAAGATCTTTGGTGAAAGAAACTGCCCCCGGTGTGCTGTTCGCTCCGGCTGCACCCGGAAACAACAGGGAACTGACGACAATCGCGCTTAAAACGGAGCCTGTCCATCTGTTTCTTGTTTTTTTCTTCAATCGTATCCCCCCTTATTTGGTAACGCCCTATAAAATGTGTATCCCTCCTTCATAATTGGAATCGTTTGTTATTTCGATGCTGTACGTTAAATGTAGACAATCTTCCATCCAGATATTGTCACATTCTGTAGAAAGCCGTATGAAATTAAAAAACAATCAATTCGTCATAGGTATAAAGTTGCTTTTTTCACTGTATAGATCATGGGGATAGGAAGGAAGACTGTACACAAAAAAGAAAAAGGACAAAACCATGTGGTCTTGTCCTTTTTTACATCAGCCGCGTTTGTTGCGGTTTCTTAAAAATGTAGGAATGTCGAGAGCATCATCCGCCGGCTGTGATGTATGGCGGTTCACCGTGTTTTGATGCTGTGTTTCTTCTCGTTTCGGCTCGCGTTTCGCAGCGTTTTGGCTTTGAGACTTCAATCCTTGGTTTAAAGTCGGACGCTGCGGTTTTGAGTCATCTTTTTCCTGTTCGATAAAACCGGTCGCAATAACGGTGACGACGATTTCATCTTTCAGATTTTCATTGATAACTGAACCGAAAATCATGTTGACATCAGGGTCAGATGCAGAAGCGACGATGTCGGCTGCTTCCTGCACTTCGTAGAGGCTCAGGTTTGTACCTCCCGTAATGTTCATCAAAACACCTTGCGCTCCGTCGATTGCCGCTTCCAGTAACGGACTGGAGATCGCCTTTTTGGCGGCTTCAGCAGCACGGCTTTCGCCCGTAGCGATCCCGATACCCATCAATGCTGAACCTTTGTTGGACATGATGGTTTTGACATCGGCAAAGTCCAAGTTGATTAAACCAGGCGTCGCGATGAGGTCAGAGATACCTTGCACCCCTTGGCGAAGCACGTTATCAGCTTCACGGAATGCTTCAAGCATCGGTGTGTTTTTATCGACAATTTCAAGAATGCGGTCATTCGGAATAACGATCAGTGTGTCAACGGCTTCTTTCATTGCCGTGATACCGCCTGCAGCCTGCAGCTGACGTTTTCTTCCTTCAAATGTAAACGGTCTTGTTACGACACCGACAGTCAAAGCGCCTAAGTCCTTTGCGATTTGCGCGATAACCGGTGCGGCTCCCGTTCCGGTACCGCCTCCCATTCCGGCTGTAACGAACACCATGTCAGCACCTTTTAGCGCTTCTTCGATTTGTTCCTTACTTTCTTCAGCGGCTTTTTTGCCGACTTCCGGATTCGCTCCCGCTCCGAGACCGCGGGTCAGCTTTTCCCCGATCTGCATTTTCACTTCCGCTTTTGACAGGTTAAGAGCTTGCGCGTCCGTGTTTACCGCAATGTACTCTACACCCTGCACTTCATTTTCAATCATTCGGTTGACCGCGTTATTACCGCCGCCTCCTACTCCGATTACTTTAATTGATGCTAAGCCGTCTATGTTTGTTTCGAAATCCAACATGCTAAATCCTCCTAATCTGCCGAATGACTATCAATCTATTCCCAAAACATGCTTAATAGTTTTTTCATTTTGCTCGGTTTGTTGTGTTCGGCTTGTGTTTTTTGTTTTGCTTTTGGACGCTGCTGCGCCTCTGGCCGCTGATGATGTTCTTCTTCGTGAGAGACCGCGATTTCCTGCACGGCTTCTTCCGGCATATGAAAGCCTATTTTTCTTCCCTGAATTCTGGCATTTCGGCAGGCAAATTGTATCAAGCCGACACCCGTCATATACTGAGGGTCTCTTACACCGATATAATTCGGGCTTGCGACCCTTACATTGTGCCTCAGCACTTCCTGTGCCAATGAAAGCACTCCGGGCATTGCGGCCTGTCCGCCGGTCAGCACAAAGCCGCCGGGCAGATCTGTAATTCCCATATGCTCAATTTCGGCTGCGGCAATCTCAAGAATCTCTTCCACTCTTGCTTCAATAATATTGGCAATTTCCTGCTGTGTAAAAGATTGCTTTTGATTCGTTCCTATGACGGTGACTTCAAATACTTCATCTTCTGAAGCCTCATCGTAGAATGCATGTCCGAATTGTTTTTTTACTCTTTCAGCCTCTTCGGTGGAAGTGCGCAATCCGATCGATACATCTTTCGTGATGTTTTCGCCTCCGAGCGGAATGACGGCTGTCTCCTTCAGGTGCCCCTGTTCAAATACCGCCACCGTCGTCGAGCCACCGCCGATATCAATCATGGCGACTCCGAGGTTTTTTTCGTCTTTTGACAAAGCCGCCGAACCGGCCGCAAGCGGCTGCAGGCAAATATCAGTAATTTCAACGCCCGCTCTCTCCACACAGCGAAGTAAGTTATGTAAGATCGTTTTGGAGCCGGTAATCAGCGTGCCTTCTACTTCCAGGCGCACGCCGAGCATTTTTTTCGGATCGGTAATTTCGTCTCTTCCGTCAACGATAAACTGTTTCGGAACGACGTCTACGATCAGCTGCTCATGCGGAACTGACACGACCTGTGCCGCTTCCATTACCCTGCGGACGTCTTCAACGTGAATTTCTTTGTTTTCACTGGAAACAGCGACAACGCCGTTCGTATCTTGAATATGAATATAATTTCCATTAACGCCGACAATGGCTTTTTTCAGCGGAAAACCTACCATTCTTTCAGCTTGGTCAAACGCTTTTCTTATAGAATGAACGGTTTCATCTATATCAACGATTGAGCCTTTTTTCAACCCTTCAGACGGTACATTTCCCACTCCGATAATGTTAAGGGAATCATCTGTCATTTCTCCGACGATCACTTTTGTATTGGACGTACCGATGTCAAGACTGACGTAAAGTTCATTGTTGTTCATTCTATGGCACCTCCTCACATTTCGATCAAATTCTATTCTATTATTTGCGGAACAACAATACAATGAATGTGGCTTTACAAGTGTGTAACAAAAACAACAGCATCAACAAATTCTTATCTGATTTCTCACAATTTATGTTTAATGAAACTATTCGTTATATTCTATGTATATCCTCTTTTATATCGTATTTTTTTTATTTTTTTTAGAGACGGCCCACCTTACCGTAAGATTTCCTGTCACGGTGCCATACTGTGCAAACCAGATGCAAATATACCCGCTTTCCATTAGTCTACACTAAGATGAACCTCCAGAAAAGCTATAGATATTGCCAGAAACATCCGAAAAAAGAAGAAACAGGAGGAAAATTCCAAATGCAATGCTCATTGCAGAAGACACGCCCATTGCATTGAGAATTTTCCGCTTGTCCGGCAGCCATATCCCGGGCAAAAACAAACATAGTCATAATGATTCCGCTATCGGTTATATCGGCTGCCCCGCTGATTGTAATAGATTCTTTTGAACCACCTTGAAATTAGTTCTTTAGAACTATTAATCATTTTCTTTTTTCTTGCCGGATTTACCTTTGTTAAATTCTTCAAAATACGTAGCGACTTCTAAGTGGATAATCCCCTTTTTCCCGCCGTCCAGCTGGGAAACGATAGAAGGATAGGTCTTCATCCGGCCGGCAAACGTTTTAATAGAAGCGGTAACTACATACCCGTCGTTCATATACAGCTTGATCCGGTCCTGATCCATTTTTACCGGTGTATAATAGATTTCAGAAATCGACTGCTTTAGCGAACCGGAAAGCTTATCAAGCTGCTCCGCCATTTTGACCCGCTTTTTCGCGTTTGTCCAGTCAACCAAAATCGGGCCCGCGTCATCCGGCGTGACTTCGTTCGGCAGCACAGTGCCGTTTTCGAGCACTTCATAATATACATCATGTCGCTGCAGATACGCGATCGTCTTGTATTCTTCAATGTGAATGCTGACTTTGTTAGGAAATACTTTTGAAAGTTCCGCCTTTTTCACCAGCTTATTCTGCTCAATCTTTTCTTCTGTTTGTTTCTTGTTCAGACTCCAGAACTCGGTTTGTCCGTTATGTATATCAGAAAGCGCGTTGATCTCTTTTACAGACACGTTTTCGTTTCCGGAAACGGTGACAGAAGACACTTTGCTGATCGGCATCTGCAAGTACACGATGATCAGCACCATCATAAAAAAGAGCACAATGAATGAAATCAGCCGGCGGTTTGCTTTTTGTTTCCGCTGCTCTTTGATTTTCGGAATCCGCTCTTCAATATTTACAATTTTTTCTCTTTCATGATTTGGGTTCACTGCCTGTCCACCTCACTAAGAATGAAACAGCTTGACATTCGTCTGATTGAAAAACAAACGGCATGCTGTGATGCCGTTTGACATTTGTTAAAAGTATATCACATGAGCTCACGTAATCAGAGAACCTTTTAACGATTCCCTCCGATGATTTCAACTTCTGTATGCATGTCAACATCATACTGCTCACGGATTGTCTTTTTCACATATTCAATCAGGTCGAGAACGTCCTTGGCAGTCGCTCCGCCGGCATTGACGATAAAATTCCCGTGCATTTCGGACACTTTTGCTCCGCCGATCTGATGTCCTTTTAATCCCGCTTTTTCAACGAGGTTTCCGGCATGATCCGGCAGCGGATTTCTGAATATGCTCCCGGCGCATGGGCTTGAATACGGCTGAGTGTTTTTTCTGTAATCTTTGTTCTGCTGCATTTGCGCCGTAATGGCTTCCCGTTCCTTTTGCTCAAGCTGAAGAACTGCCTCGAGACAGACGCCGGGGCGTTTTTTCTGCAAAACAGACGTTCTGTAGCTGAAATCCATCTCTTCGTTTGTCAGCCATTCGATTGTGCCGTCTTCAAATAAGATACGGGCTTTCACAAGAATCTCACTCATATCAGATCCGTGCGCCCCGGCATTCATATAGACGGCTCCGCCGATTGATCCGGGAATGCCCGCTGCAAATTCGAGACCGGACATTCCTTTTTTACTCATGGAAGTCGCAAGCCGGACGACCGAATAGCCGCCTCCGACCGTCACCTGATCACCGTCAATCTCCAAATGATCCAGACCCGCTCCCAGCTTGATGACAACTCCTCTTATGCCTTCATCAAGCACGAGCAGATTTGAACCGCGGCCGATAACCGTCCATGGCAGATCATGTTTCTTCACAATATCCATAATATCTTTGACCGCTTCCACACGGTTGGGGATGATTAAAATGTCCGCCGGACCGCCGATTTTCATCGTTGTATGGTTCGCGAGCGGTTCTTGTTCCAGCACTTTGCCGACTTCGCGGTCTCTTAATTCCTGAATTACGTTCTCCATCATAAACCTCCGCATTCCATTTGCTCTATTTTTTTATGTCTTCCATGATACTGTACAGTCTGGCTGCCGCATCCGGAACACCGAGTGATTTTGTCCGCTCACTCATGTCTTTTAAGGTTTCTTCATTCATGACGATTTTGTCCAGCGCAGCGATCAGTTTTTCTCCGGTGAGCTCGGTTTCCTTCAGTACGATTGCAGCGTCATGCTGGCTGAGCGCCTTCGCATTGACTTCCTGGTGATTGGCTGTCACATACGGGCTCGGAATAAGCACGCTCGGAATGCCGAGAGCGGTGATTTCCGCAATCGTCGTCGCTCCGGCTCTGGCCACAATGACATCAATTGATTGTAAGTACTCCGGCATTTGGTGCAAAAACGGTTTTGTCACCATATTATCAGCGGCTTTTCCGCCTTTCAGCTCAGCCGTTACCTTCTCGTAATGCACTTCCCCGGTAATATAAAGCACTTGGTAAGGTCTCGTTTTCAATTCTTCCTGCATATCTATAACGGCACGGTTAATGGGAGCCGCGCCTCTGCTTCCGCCGAAAATGAGCACCGTTTTTTGATTGTCTTTCAGCCCGAACTCAGTTAACGAGCGGCCTGTCTTAATTGAGACGACTTCAGAGGCTCTCGGGTTTCCCGTAAACACAACTTTTTCAGCAGGAAAATGCGATTTTGCCTCTTCAAAGCAAATTGCCACCTTATTAACATATTTCGAGAGAAACTTATTTGTGATGCCGGGCAGGCTGTTTTGCTCATGAATGATCGTCGGAATTCCCATTTTTGCCGCCGCGTATACGACCGGACCGCATACATAGCCGCCTGTACCGATAACGGCATCTGGTTTAAACTCTTTTAAATATGATTTGCTTTTCTTCACGCCTTTTAAGAAGCGCATGACGGTTTTTACATTTTCAAAAGAAAGTTTTCGTTTGAAACCTGTAATTTCAATGGCGCGGAACGGAATATTTTCCCGTTCAACAATTTTTTTCTCAAGACCGTTCTCTGTTCCGATATACAAAAATTCCACATCCGGATGCCGGCGCTGAACTTCTTTAATAAAGGCCAGGGCCGGATAAATATGTCCTCCGGTTCCGCCTCCGCTTACTGCAATACGCATTCGTATGTCCCCCTTAATCACATAGCGATAACCCTGTTTTTTAGGACAGGGTTATTGATGTTGTCTGTTTTTTTATAGATAACGAATAAATCATGAGTGATGAGGTAAGATACAGATCAATACCTCGAGTACCGGCTGACATTTAAAAGCACGCCGACCGCTGCGAGCATCAGCGTCAGTGATGAGCCTCCGTAGCTTAAAAACGGCAGCGTAATTCCTGTTACCGGGATCAGCCCCGTCACAACGCCGATATTAATCATGACTTGAATAGCTATCATAGAAATAATACCGATGGCGACAAAGCTTCCGTATAAATCCGGCGCGCCGAGGGCAATCCTGACGCCCCGCCATAATAAAATAGTGAACAGCAGCAATATGAGCGAACCGCCGATAAAGCCGAGTTCCTCAGATAAAATAGCAAAAATGAAATCGGTTTGCGGCTCCGGCAGGTAAAAAAACTTTTGCCGGCTTTGGCCGAGCCCCATCCCGAACAGTCCGCCCGGACCTACGGCATAGAGCGACTGAATGATCTGAAATCCGCTTCCAAGCGGATCCTCCCACGGGTTTAAGTAAGAGGTAATCCGTTTAATCCGATAAGGAGCGGACAGAACTAGCGCCGCAAATCCGCTTAAACCGATGAGTCCGAGGAACGCAAAATGAGCGATTCGCGCACCGGAAACAAAAATCATCACGATGCACGTGCCCACCATTACCGTCCCCGTTCCCAGGTCTGGCTGGCACATAATAATAATAAATGCAGAAAACACGATTCCGAGCGCGGGAACGAATCCGCGTCTGAATGACGTAATATTCTTCTGTTTTTCAGAAAGAAATTTAGCCAGAAACGCAATCATCGCCAGTTTCATAAACTCCGAAGGCTGAATGCTGAACGCTCCCACTCCGATCCAGCTTCTTGAACCGTTCCGCACCATTCCGACTCCCGGAATCAGCACAAGCACAAGCAGAAAAAAACAAATGATCAGAAGCAGCTTCGACCATGTGCGCCATGTCCAATAATCCACATTCATAATGAAAAACATGGCAATGACGCCGATCCCCGCAAACAGCAGCTGCCGTTTCGCGAAGAAAAACGAGTCGTCAAATTTATAATCCGCCCATACCGCACTTGCACTGTAGACCATAATTAATCCTATTGTTAAAAGCAATAACGTAATGATAACTAATAACAAATCAGGCGCTGTTTTTTTAGTAGTCAAAGCAATCGACACCCCAAGCATAAGTCATTTAGGGCTGCCGATGAACAGAGACAAGCCCTTACTTAAGCATATGCACGGCATCTATAAACATGTCACCGCGTTCTTCAAATGTTTTGAACTGATCCCAGCTTGCACACGCGGGTGACAAGAGGATGACGTCTCCTTCATTTGAGAGCGCAAACGCCGCAGATACTGCTTGTTCAACATTATCGACACGTTTGACATGTTGTATTCCCAGCTCATTGCCCAGTTTTTCTATCTTCGGCGCTGTCTGTCCGAACGTCAGGACCGCTTTGACATTGTCCATATACGGTTTCAGGTCGTCAAAACCGTTGCCGCGGTCCAGTCCGCCTGCAAGCAGAATAACCGGTGCTTTGAACGCGGAGAGCGCTTTGCTTGTGGCCAAAATATTCGTCGCTTTGCTGTCATTATAAAATCTACGATTCTGGATCGCAGTTACATACTGCAGACGGTGTTTGACACCGGTAAAGCTTGTCAGCACCTTCTGAATCGCTTTATTAGACGCGCCCGCCGTTTTTGCCGCGGCTACAGCGGCTAAAATATTTTCTAAATTGTGCGCGCCCGGCAGTACGATGTCATCAACAGGCAGAATCGCTTCATCGCCGAACATCAGCATTCCGTCTTTAATGAATGCGCCGCTTGACAGTTCCTGGTGAACTGAAAACGGAACGGTGCCGGCTTTTCCGCTTTCGGCAAGCCGCACGACTGTTTCATCGCTCTGATTCACGATGGCCGTATCACTCTCAAGCTGATGAAGATACACGTTCTGCTTGGCTTTTTCATAGTTTTCACGGCTGTGATGGTAATCCAAATGAGCGTCGAACACATTTAAAATCAGGCCGATTTCAGGTCTGAATGCATGAGTCCCCATCAGCTGGAACGAAGAAAGCTCTGTGACGATCCATTCATCACCGTCAGCATGATAAGCCACTTCACTGGCGACAGTGCCGATATTCCCTGCGATCAGCGTCTTTATCGAATCAGCTTTCAGCATTTCATAAATCAGGGTCGTCGTTGTTGTTTTCCCGTTTGAACCTGTAATGCCGATGAATTTTGCATTGGTGATATAATACGCAAGCTCGATTTCCGTCCAGACCGGGATGCCTCTTCTTTGCGCTTCCTCCACCATGATATTTTCATACGGGATTCCGGGATTTTTGATCAGAATGGTAATGTGATGCTGATCAAAAAGTGACGTCGGATGCTCACCGCAGATGACTTCAATTCCTCTTTCTGCAAGCCTTTGGGCAGGTTCGTTCTCTTCAAAGGCTTTTTGATCATTCACGACGACGTTAATGCCTTTTTCATGAAGAATCGACGCAGCCGCATATCCGCTTTTCGCCAGTCCGAGGACCAGAAAGTTTTGTTTTTGCAAAAAAAGTTCGTTTTCCACTTATAACCACACCTCGATGTAAATTCCTAAAACGGCAAGCAGCAGTCCCGCAGTCCAGAATGTGACGACAACTCTCCATTCAGACCATCCGACCAATTCGTAATGGTGGTGAAGCGGACTCATCTTAAAGATTCGTTTTCCTGTCGTTTTAAAGCTGATGACTTGTAAGATAACAGATAAGGTCTCAATAACAAATACTCCGCCGATAATGACGAGCAGAATTTCAAGCTTCGTCAGAATGGCAACGGTCACGATCGCTCCTCCGAGCGCAAGCGAACCGGTATCCCCCATAAATACCTTGGCGGGATGGGCGTTGAATACAAGAAAACCGAGAACGGCGCCGACAACGGCAACCGAGAAAATCGCAACGTCATATTGTGACTGGTTCCACGCAAGGATGGCGAAAGCGCCGAATGCGATAGCCGCGGTACCGGACAAGAGACCGTCCAGACCGTCTGTCAGGTTGACGGCATTTGAACCTCCGACAAGCATAAAGAGAACGAGGATAAAGTATCCCCAGCCGAGATCGATTGACAGATGTGTGCCCGGCACCCTGATGCCGGTTGAAAAATGGCAATAATGATATACTCCGTAAAATACTATGGCAATAATGATCTGGCCGATCAATTTCTGCTTCGACGTCAATCCGAGATTCCGTTTCATTACTACTTTAATATAGTCATCCAGAAAGCCGAGCAGGCCGTATCCGATCGTGACAAACAGCAGAAGAAACATTTCCGCGCTCAGATGCGAAAATTTCTGCGTCATGACAATCGCCGTAATGGCGATGGATACAATAATCATGACCCCGCCCATCGTCGGCGTCCCTGATTTTTTCATATGTGATTTCGGCCCCTCTTCCCTGATACTTTGGCCGAATTTTAAACGTCTTAAAAACGGGATAAGAATCGGAGATATCAGAACACTGATTAAAAATCCCATTATTATTGTAAATAAAATCACTTGCTCAAGCATTGCTCTTTTCTCCTCCCGTTTCGTTCAAACGACATACGTATTTATCATATTCACATTGTGTCCCCGTAATTCTTTTCATTTCCCTCATTCTAACACTCTTTCCTGTTTTACTTTTTATTCAGCTCAACAATAGCTCTTCCCGCTACTTCGGCGTCATCAAAGTCGAATGTTTCATTGCCGATCTGCTGATAGGTTTCATGCCCTTTCCCGGCAATCAGAACCACATCTCCCTTTTTCGCGTTGGCAATGGCAAAAAAGATAGCCTGCTCGCGGTTTGCGATACTGTGATAGTAAGTGCCTTCTACCCCTCTTTCCATATCTCTTAATATGGCCAGCGGGTCCTCGCTTCTCGGGTTATCTGAAGTGAAAATCGGTTCGTCGGCAATCCGCACCGCAATTTCCGCCATTTTCGGGCGTTTCGTTTTGTCCCGGTCTCCGCCGCAGCCGACGACGACGAAAAGCTTGCCCTCTGTCATGTCTTTACATGTATTCAGGACGTTTTCCAGACTGTCAGGCGTGTGCGCGTAATCGACGACCACAGGAAACGGCTGATTGTGATTCACCAGTTCAAACCGGCCTCTGACACCTTGCAGCTCTTCAAGAGCGCTTGTGATCGTATCAAACGGCAGACCCGCTGCGATCGCTGTCGCCGCTGCAGCCAGTACGTTATACACGTTGAAGCGGCCGACGAGTGAAACCGTGATCTGCTTTGTTCCTTTTGGCGTAACGAGCTCAAAGCTTGTGCCTTGCGCAGAGATCTCGATTTGTTTCGCCATGACATCGGCATCATTCTCGATTCCGTATGTAAGGATGTGCGCCGCCGTCACTTTTTCAAAATAAGCACTGGCTTTGTCATCTGCGTTTAAAACGGCCCGCTTCGGCTTTTCGTGATTAAAGGAGCCGCCCAGCTGGGAAAACAGGAGGCTTTTAGCCTGTCTGTAGTCTTCCATCGTCTTGTGATAATCTAAATGGTCCTGCGTCAGGTTCGTGAATACGGCGATATCATAATCGCAGCCGTGAACCCTGCCGAGTGACAGAGCGTGAGAAGACACTTCCATAATAGCTGTGTCAACATGCTCATCATTCATTTTCTTGAACGTTTTTTGCAGTGTGACGCTTTCGGGCGTTGTATTTTTGACCGGGAATGTCTCATCCCCGATTTTAATGTACATCGTTCCGATTAAACCGGTCTGTCTTCCCGCTTTTTTGAAAATCTCATCAACCATGTGCGTCGTTGATGTTTTGCCGTTTGTGCCGGTGATGCCGATAAGCTGAAGCTGCTTTGTCGGCTGCCCGTAAAACGCGTCAGAAAGAACGCTGAGCGCCCGCTGTGACCGGCGGACAATAATGACAGGAACATCGACGTCAAGCTCTTTCTCGGCAACGATGGCCGCTGCGCCGTTTTCTGCGGCTTTTTGGGCAAAATCATGTCCGTCTACCGTATACCCTTTTATACACACAAAAAGACTCCCTTTTCTCACTTCCCTGGAGTCCATCTCAATTGAAGTTATGTCAGGGTCATGAAAGTCATTTTGAACAGGTTCGGCCATTAAATATGTAAGCAGCTTTGTAAGTTTCATTGTATCAAACCTCTCAGAAATTCTATTCATTCTTTTATCATGATAACCGTTTATAAAAGTCAGAATGGCTTTTAAACATACAGTTCATATTTTAGCGTAAATAAAAGGATACATCCAGTTAATCTTAAAAGTTATCTTCTTTTTTTCTCTTTATGATAAGAGGCAGCCGAAAACAATCGGCTGCCTCAAAAAGACTCATTCTTCACTCAAGTAAACACGGATCTTTGAGCCTTCTTTTACTTTCGTTCCGGCTGCAGGTGATTGTTTCACAATTTTGCTTCCTTTTCCTGAGGAGTCAATATTCAAATTGACAAGCAGCGACTCAAGATCAGAGACAGACATCCCTACAACATTCGGAACCTCTATTGTTTTTGTGTCGTTCCATTGATATTTTTTCTCGATTTGATTTTTTCGCGGTTTCACGCCGAGCTCAGGCAGACTGTCTCTCATCATATTTCCGACAATCGGCGCGGCGACGGTTCCCCCGAATTGAATCGTGCCTTTCGGATTATCAACCGCGACATACACGACAAGGCTCGGGTCATCGGCCGGCGCAAAACCGATAAAGGAGACGATATGGTTGTTTTCGAGATATTTGCCGTCTTTCACCTTTTGTGCGGTACCTGTTTTTCCGCCGACGCGATATCCTTCCACAAAGGCATTCCGCCCCGTTCCCTGAGCGACGACGCTTTCTAAAGCATATCTGATCTGCTTTGACGTTTCCTGGGAAATAACTTGCCTTTTCGCAATCGGCGATTGTTTCTTAACGGTTTTTTTCGTAACGGGATCAACCCACTCTTTGGCAATAAACGGAGTATAAAGCGTTCCGCCGTTTATTGCTGCGGAAACGGCTGCCACCTGCTGAATCGGCGTGACGGAAACCCCTTGTCCGAAAGCGGTTGTCGCCTGTTCGACCGGGCCGACTCTGTCAAGCGGGAATAAGATCCCCGTTCCTTCCCCTTGCAGATCAATGCCTGTTTTCTTTCCAAAACCGAAGTCCTTAATATATTGAAACAGCTTTTGTTTTCCGAGCCGTTCCCCCAGCTGTACAAACCCGGGGTTGCAGGAATTTTGAACGACTTCAAGATAAGATTGCGAACCGTGGCCGCCCTTTTTCCAGCATCGGAGGCGGGCGCCGTCGACCTCGGCAAATCCTTTGTCATAAAAGTGGTCTCTTTGCAAGTTTACTTTTTGCTCTTGAAGAGCCGCCGCAAGCGTAATAATCTTAAAGGTCGAACCCGGTTCATATGTGCTCCATACCGGCAGGTTCCGGTTGTAAACGGACGGATCCACCGATTGATAGTCAGCCGGATCAAAATCAGGACGGCTTGACATGCCGAGCACTTCCCCGTTTTTCGGATTCATTGCGACCGCAATCATTCCGTCCGGGTTATATTTCGCCGCTGCATTGTCGAGCTCTCTTTCTATAATCGTCTGAACCTTGGCGTCAATCGTCAGTTTCATATCAAGTCCGTCTTTCGGAGGGGTGTAATCATCCGCTTCATCAGGCATTTTCTTCCCCTTGGCATCCGTATAAAATTTCACGGATCCCTTTACACCTTTTAAGTCATCATCATAATAAGCCTCCAAACCGAGAAGACCCTGGTTATCAATACCGGCAAAACCGAGAACATGGGACAAAAAGCTTCCGTACGGATAATGGCGGATGCTGTCTTCAGCCACATACACCCCTTTTAAGTCGAGCGCTTTGATTTCTTTCGCTTTTTTATTGGAAATTTTCCGCCCCTCGGGTGAGATTTTTTCTATGGAGGTTTTCTTAGTAATGTGTTTGTAGACCTTCTCTTCCGACATATTTAAAACTGACGCGAGAAGTTTGCCCGTTTTTATGGGATTTTGGATCTGGCGCGGTACGACAAAGACGGTCGGCGCGCTTTTATTAGTAGCCAGCTTCACGCCGTTTCGGTCAAGAATCTCTCCCCGCTCAGGCTCAAACGGCAAATTCCGGCTCCAGGAATCCTTAGCCAGTGAAGTCAGCTTTTCTCCCATCACAAATTGGACATAGCCTAATCTGCTGTCAATGATCAAAAAAATGATTACGCCAAAAAGCAAAACCAGTAATAAACGTTTTCGAACCGTTACATTTGAAACGCGCAAGGGACCGTCCACTCCTTATTTAGGCTTGTTTCAATTTATGCCTCAGCTTGGACACATAGAACGGCGGCGCATAAAAAAGAAGCCCGCGGGCATCCGCGGACTTCTCTGTCCCGTTAATCAGGATTTTTAAATTTCACCTTGATCACGGTATTTCCTTTCAGTTCTTTGCCTTTTTTCACACTTTGGCTTGAAGCGTAACCTTCACCGCTCACATCAATGTGAATGCCTGATACTTTGCTGAATTGAAGCACTTCCCGCCTCGACCATCCGGACATATCCGGCATCGTCATCTTTCCGTCTGTTTTTAAGAAGATTTTCTGATTGGTGATCACATCTTCTCCGGCTGTCGGATACTGCTCTTTTACGGCAACATCGCTGCCGATGACAATCGGTGTGAGATGTTCATTTTTCGCTTCCTTCTCAGCGCTCTTGACCGTCTTATCTGTCAGGTCAGGCATCTTTTGGCTTTTCGTTTCTTCCTGACCGGAATCTGTTTTTTCCGTCGGTTCGATATTCATGTAGTGGAGGCTGTTTTTCATCGTCGGGTTAAAGATTTCCGCGACAGGATCAGAGCTGCTTTGCCCCGCTTTTAATTGCGGCTGCTGCACGGCTACATAGATGACAAGCTTAGGATCATTTTTCGGCGCCATGCCCATGAATGAAAACACATAGTTGCTCGTTCCTCTTAAATATCCGCCCGTCCCGGCAATTTGTGCGGTTCCCGTTTTACCCGCGACGTCAAATCCTTCAATTTTATAAGGTTTTCCGGTTCCGATGTCTGACGTCACGACTTCTCCGAGCAGATTCCGGACTTTTTTAGCCGTATCGGCTGAAATCGGCGTGCCTGCCTGCTCTGGTTTTGTCTGCTTGACGACTTTTTTCGTATCGGGGTCGACAATATGATCAATGACGTAAGGTTTCATCATTTTGCCGTTATTGGCAATCGCCGTGACGGCCTGAAGCTGCTGGATCGGCGTTATCGCCGATGCTTGGCCGTAAGCCGTAGACGCTTTGTCAAAATCATATTTGTAGTTAATTTTACTTGATACTTCACCGGGCAGATCAATCCCTGTTTTTTGATAGAGCCCGAATTTGTGCAGGTACTCATTAAACCGATCAAACCCCAGTTTTTCGTTGGCCAGTTTGGCGAAAGCAACATTCGATGACCTCATGAGGCCGTCATGGAAGCTTGTCATACCCCAACCGGCGCCATCGTTCCAATCTTTAACAGGTTTGCCTCCCACTTTATATGTTCCTGATTTATATTTCTCGTTTGCAGAAAACACATTTTCCTGAATCGCCGCGGCAAGCGTAAAGATCTTCATCGTTGAACCCGGTTCATACGCGTACGACACTAAGTCGTTGTAATAATTGGTGACGTTTCTGATATTCGGGTCAAAACTCGGACGCTGCCCCATCGCAAGCACTTTGCCTGTTTTCGGTTCTACGACAGCCGCCATAATTTTTTTCGGTTTATATTTTTCCGCTACTTTCGTCATGCTGTCTTCTAAAAAGGTTTGAATTTTCTGATCAATGGTTAAATATACATTGTCACCGTTTTTAGGTGCGGTGATTTTTTCTTTGCTGTTCGGAAGTTTCCAGCCGGATTTATCACTTTCGTAAGTGACGGATCCGTCGCGTTCCGTCAGATAGTTGTTCAGTATTTTTTCAAGCCCTAAAGAGCCTTGTATCTCGTTTGTTTTTTCATTCACATCGGCATACCCGAGAACATTTGACAAAAATACGCCGTTCGGATAGTAGCGCTTCGTATCTCTTAAGAAAGAAATACCCGGAAGATTCATTTTTTCGATCTTTTGTTTTTTCGCATAAGAGATATCGCGGCCGGCTGAACCGAATTCCACCTGCTTCGCGCCATCCCTGTTTAAGATGTCCAGAATCTCGCTTTTATCAAGATTGATAACGGTCGCCAGTTTTTCCGCCGTTTTCTCTTTGTCTTTGACATGCTGAGGATGCTTCGGATCACTTGTCATTTTTTTATCAAGCACGGCAATGAGCTTATATGTCGCCGTGTCCTCTGCAAGCACTTTGCCGTTCCGGTCAAGAATAGAGCCGCGGCTCGCTTCTATCGTCCGCTTTTTTTCGTGCTGCTCGGTCGCTTTTGTTGCAAGTTCTACACCGTTTGCTTTACCAGTTAATTGAATGTACGCCATTCTCCCGAGAATGACAAAGAAAAAGAGAGCGAAACAAATACTGAGTATCGCTGCTCCTCTGTTCATAAACTTATTTTTTTTCGGCATGGGTTATCATTCCTGTATGTTTTTCACTTTTTTATCTTTCAGATTCAAACCGTGCTTTTTAGCGATATCCATCAGGCGCTGCGGCTGGCTTAAGTCAGCAGCCGTCTTTTCGAGATCACCGATCTGCTTATTCTTCTCAGATACTTTCTCCTCCAGTTGTTGCACCTCAATATTGGATTGGTACGCCGCGTATGCCTTTGATACGATAAACATTGATGTGGAGAGAACGGCAATGGCAAACAGGACGAGCAGCACCTTTTCCCCGAGTGTAATGGAAGCCCTCTTTTTGACAATCACCTTTTTTTCGGGACTTATCACTGGCCGTTGTTGTTTTTCCTGCTGGTAAGCTAAGTTGCTCATAGGCTGATGACCTCCTTTAATGTTGTCATTTGCTGCCCTTTATATTCGTTTCTCCGCAATGCGGAGCTTCGCTGACCGGGCGCGGTTATTTTCTTCAAGCTCCTCTTTTGATGCCGTAATGGGCTTTCTTGTAATCAGTTTTAATTCCGGTTCAAATTCTTCCGGTATCACAGGAAGACCCGGAGGCAGTTCGGGAAGTGATGATTTTTCCTTGAATGTCGTCTTGCACATTCTGTCTTCCAGCGAGTGAAAAGTGATCACAGACACCCTTCCGCCCGGCTTCAGCACCTCTATCGCTTGCAAGAGGGCCTCTTCAAATACTTGAAGCTCGTCGTTTACGGCGATTCGAATGGCTTGGAATACACGTTTGGCCGGATGACCTCCGCTTCTTCTTGCCGGAGCCGGTATCGCGTCCTTTATTAGATCGACCAGTTGGCCGGTTGTTTGAATAGGCGATTTTTCTCTTGCCTCTTCAATTTTTCGGGCGATCTGCTTGCTGAATTTTTCTTCTCCGTATTTAAAGAAAATCCTCACAAGGTCCTCATACCGCCATTCATTTACGACTTCTTTCGCCGTAAGGGCGGCCGACTGGTCCATCCTCATGTCCAGCGGTGCGTCATGATGATAGCTGAATCCCCGTTCCGGTGTATCAAGCTGCGGAGAGGATACTCCTAAATCAAATAGAACTCCGTCGACACTCGTAATGCCGTGTTCATGTAAACACTCTTTTAAATAACGAAAGTTGCTTTTCACCAGAATGAGCTGTCCTTTGTATTCGGACAATGTTTTCTTTGCGTTTTCAAGTGCCGTATCATCTTGATCAAAGGCGATCAAGCGTCCTTTTTCCGATAATTGCTGCAATAAATATGTACTGTGCCCGGCGCCGCCAAGGGTGCAGTCCACATAGGTTCCGTCCGGTTTGATATTTAAACCGTCGACGGTTTCACGAAGAAGTACTGTCTTATGCTGAAACATTTGTGTCGGTCCCACCTTTATCAGGAATGAATTGAATTGTCAGTTGTTGTTGTGATGCACGAAGATCCATTATATATCAAATCCAATCATGTTTTCAGCAATTTCAGCGAATGAATCTTCTTGCTCTTCTGTGTATTGTTCCCATATTACCTTACTCCACAATTCAATTCGATTGGAAACCCCGATGACAACACATTCTTTTTCCAGTTTTGCGTAATTCAGAAGAGATGACGCAATATTAACCCTTCCCTGCTTGTCCAGTTCGCATTCGGTCGCACCGGAAAAAAAGAATCGGGTAAATGCGCGGGCGTCTTTTTTGGTGAGCGGCAGAGCCTTCAGCTTTTCTTCAATCAGCTTCCATTCATTCATCGGATAGCCGAAAAGGCATTGGTCAAGTCCTCTTGTCAGCACAAACTGCTCACCGAGGCCTTCTCTGAATTTTGCGGGTACGATCATGCGGCCCTTTGCATCAACAGTATGCCGGTATTCACCCATAAACATGATAAGGACCCCCACTTTCTCCCCTAAACTCACCACTATCCGCCACTTCTCTCCACAACCTCATTTTACACTGTTTACACATAAAAAAAAACCCTGAACTATTCAGGGTTCTTTAAAACTTTATTTCAAAGTTTGACAATCTGATGTTGGTTTTGAAAAGAAAATGGCAGATGTTTGAAGGTTGTGAAGAATTTTGGACCGTAGCGGTTCAGATAATACATCACATTCCAAATCCGTTCCTGCGGAGCGCCGAGCGGTCTGATGCTGTTTTGGATTCTTTCATAGTCACGCAGCACAAAGCCTTCTTTTTCTTCAATTCTTTTCGTTACCGTCCGTTCTAAAAACAAGAGCTGATCTTGAATGAAGGCGGCATTCTTCTGTAAGAGCGGCTCAAGGCTTGAATCGACCTTCAGCGCTTCGTCCCTTGCGCGTTTATGGACAGCTTCAATCTGCGACTTCGCCTGTTCCATTACAGAAGAAAACTCTTCCGGAATCTGCTCTTCAAAATAAGTGTCTTTCAGGTGTCCGGTGCCGTGTTCGATCGCTTCCTGAAGCGGGATATTTCGTTCTGAAAGCTTCTTTTCAATATGGCGCTCAAGAATCGTAATGTTCAGTCTCGGCATTACCGGGGTCATGCGAAAGCCCATTAATGAGAAAGCCCGCTTCAGCTCACCCCAATAATTGATCTCCCCCGGTCCCGCGATAAACGCCAGAGTCGGGATGAGAAACTCCTGCATAAGCGGCCTTGTCACAACGTTATTGCTGAAACATTCCGGTTTTTCTTCCATATGGGTATGAAGCTCGTCGTTCGTCCACTTCAGGTCAAGCTCCTTAATGACAAAAACGCCGTTTTCTTTTTCAATTAAGAAACGCTCTCCCTCATGTTCGTAAAACAGATTGGCCTGATCTTTGTCCGATTCAATAATCGGGTGATAACCGGCTTCCCGCATAAGACGCTGCTGGTCTGACACGGCTTTGGCAAGCTCATGATTGTGTTTTAAAATCTGCTGAAACATACCCGTTTCCAGCTTTTTAATCCCCGGATCTCCCGAATTCATCAGAATAAGGCCTTCTTCTTGAAACAAGTCGGCGATCAACAGTTCAAAAAAGTCCGTGAATGTCTCTGATGAGCGTAAACATCGCTTCACGTTTTGAAGGAGTGTGTTTGTGTGATCCGTCTCCTCAAAAGCAGCGAACACTTCATCAATCCAAGCCGCGCATTTTTCCTGATCAAGCTCGGTTTTAGCCGCCGATGTTTTTTTCCAGTACGACTGCGGCAGTTTCTGTTTCACCGGACCTTTATTCTCTGTTGACGTATGCACAAAATTGATTTCTTCCAGATCGTGATCTTCACCCGCCACCCAGAAAATCGGAACGACAGGAATCTGCAACGCCTCTTCCTGCTGTCTGGCAAGTACGATAATGGAGATAATTTTATGTATGGTGTAAAGAGGCCCCGTTAAAAGACCGGCCTGCTGGCCGCCTACTACCGCTGCGCTTTTTGGATCTCTCAGTTTTTCGATGGAGGCCTGCATGGCGGCGGAGTGAAATTTTTCGTGATAGGAGGATAAATAATCCGCTAATTCTTCTCTGGCAAACGGCCGCGAAGACAGGTCATGAAGCCGCTTTTGCCATACGTCCTCTGAATGAATATCATAATCAAAAAATGAAGACATGTTTTCTCCATCTATATAGTGCTGCACAAACTTATTTTGACTTTTGATGGAAAGTTCAGTTAGCTGCATCTGTCTGGAACTTCCTTTCTCCAATAAATAGTTAGGTTTCCGAAATGAGTATAGCATGTTACCGGAAAACCTCAAAAGACTTTGTTTCAGTTTCTTTCTAACGCTTTTATGCCGCGGTGTAAAAATGGGAGATGAACGGCCGGCAATCCGCGGCTTTCCGCTTCTTTTACAATGTAGCCGATAATCGCATCGGCCTCTGTCCGCCTGCCTGCCATGATATCGACGAGCATGGAAGAATGATTTTTTTCCGTCAGTCTGCAAACTTCGCAAACCTTGTTCCACGCTTTTTCTCTATCAGCGAGGCCAAGTATTGTCTCCGCTTCTTCAAACACGTTTCTCATATATTTTTTGTAAGCGTCATTTGTTACCAGCTCTCCGTTTTTCACGCGCAGCAATGCAGTTAACGGGTTGATGCATACATTTATGATCAGTTTTCCCGTTAACAGCCGATACCAGTCGTTTTCATCATATACGGGAAAATCCCGGTGCATGCCGGAAAAGATGCTTTTGAGCGTTTCCGGCCGGGATGCGCTGAATACACTCCATCTTACGGCTCCGGCTCCCGTATGTTCAACGGCATGATCTGATATCTTTTTTGCTCCGTGCTCAACAGTGCCGACATAAAGCGAATGATCCGTATGCCAATCTTTAATGTCGTGTATGTGTCCCATGCCGTTTTGCAAAAACAGCACATTCGTCCCTTTTATCGTCTCAAGATCCCGCAACACAGCACTTAGCTGGTGCTGTTTAACGGCTGCGATTAAGAGGTCGAATCCGGAAGTGAGGCCTGTTTGCGCTCTGCATGCCGCCGTACATTCTATTCCGTCTTTCAAAAGCCGTATACCGCCTGAGTTAATCGCATCAGCCTGCTCCGTCCGCCGCGTAATGACCGTTACCTGATGGCGGGACGATAAGTAGTAAGCACATAAAAGGCCTACCGCTCCGCCGCCGATAATTCCGATTTTCACACTGTCACACCCTATATCTGCATTTTTCCATATTATCATAGCAGAAGCCGCCGCAAATTACTTCAATTTCGTTTTGAGCAAAAAGACTGGCAAGCATATTATAGTTGGAATTTTCAATTAAAGCGTTTACAATAATGGTAGAACACAACAAAGGGGGAGTTTGTGTTGAAAATAGAGCGACTGCTCATCAACTTTAAGACACTCGAAGAATTTAAAAGGTTTAAGGAATACGGGATGCAGGAGCTGTCGATGCTTGAAGATCTTCAGGATAATATCATTGAAAATGACAGCACCTCGCCTTTTTACGGGATTTACTTCGGGGATAAACTAGTGGCGAGAATGAGTTTATATCAGGTAAACGGAGGCGCGAATCCGTATTTTGATCACCGTCAGGACTTTTTGGAACTTTGGAAGCTTGAGGTTCTTCCGGGCTATCAAAACAACGGATACGGAAAAGCGCTTGTTGATTTTGCCAAATCCTTCAGAATGCCGATCAGGACAAATTCACGCATGAAATCAGCAGATTTCTGGGATAAGATGAATTTTGAGCCCGTTAAATATGATATGGCGCGTGATAAAGGAGAAAATCCTTATATCTGGCATCCCGATATGGACGGTGAAATGACATCCGGAGAAACGGCATAATAAAAAACCGGCGGGGCGCCGCCCCCAGGCCGGTTCATTTTACAGGCTCTGCGCCGATTTTCTGTCGTCTTCTTTTGAATTGAACATCCTTCTCGCTCTGTCCATAATGTCAATTAACGCTTTATAATCTTCTTCCGTCATCTCCAGCTTGTTTCTCAAGCTTTCATTTTCCTCACGCAGATCCTCGACTTCTTTTTGCAGCGCGGTCAGCTGTTCTGTGAGTTTTTCTTTTTCATGACGCATATCCGCTGCGGCTGGCGACTCTTTAAATTGCTGCAGAAACAAAATGACATCATCAATGGACAGCTCTTTTTCTCCTTCCGCCCTGCGGATCGGAGGCTGTTTGACGGTTCCCGGCAGATTGGCGGAATGCACCCCGATCTGCTTTCTTAATTCCTTCCGCTGTTTTTTCGCCAGTTCTATCCCTGACTGATATTGTTTTCTGACATAAGAATTCCATCTGAACCCGCAGGCGGCAGCCGTTCTCGTCAGCGCTCTGCCGACTTCTTCAAAAGCGGAAAGCTGGGTCCCGCCTTCCCGAATATGCCTGAGCACCACTTCGGCCAGCAGCAAATCTTCATCTTGCGTCCACGCGTCTTGTCTCGTTATCGTCAATCGTATCTCCCTCCATATTTGCTCATTTACCTCATACATATGCCGCTGATAGATTAGATAGACTACTGGGGCTCACAATTTTTTCGGCGGGAGCAGGCCGGAGGGGCAAAAAAAAAAAAGAAAAGCGCAGGAACCGAGATTCCCGCGCTTTTCTTCATACATTAATTGCTTTTAACATTTATGTCTTTGCCGTTGTATGATCCGCATGCTTTACATACACGGTGAGACAATTTCATCTCTCCGCATGACGGGCATTCTGTCATACCAGGTACATTTAGTTTGAAATGTGTACGGCGCAATCTTTTTTTCATTTTAGAAGTTCTTCTAAAAGGTACAGCCATTATTCCCACCTCCTTAAAGAGTTAAGATTCATCATCTTGTGTTAAGAGCTTTTTCAGATCCGCAAGTCTGGGGTCGATTTGATTTTTCTTGTCTTCCTCAGAAATCACTTGCCAATCCTTCCCCACTTGGGGAGCGGCTCCTTCTTTTTGTTCAGTTTCACAAAAGACTTGCATAGGAATTTCTAAAAGAATCTCTTCTTTTATGATCGGAGTTAAGTCGACGGTATCGTCTTCAGCAAAATGAACGTCCTCATCTTCTATATCATCCGACTTATGAAATCTAAACAGTTCTTTTGTCGCGATTGTAAATGGATACGGCACATCAACTAAAGTTCTTGAGCACGGCAAAACCATTTCGCCTGAAATCGTAAAGTCAAACGAAACTTGCTTGGATTCAATCTCCGCGCGGCCCTTCACCCGGACGGGAGAAATGCGGCGGATGTCAGAATTCAATTTTGTCAGCTCATTTAACTCAACTGTTTCATCAAATTCAAAGCTCTTTTTCGCGATTTGATGAAGCTGATAAATCGTCCATTTCATTTGTATCACCTCAGGAAAGCAACAAACATGATTATAGCTTTTCAGAATGTTTTTGTCAATATTTTTTCTTTACAGCATAATGCCGCCGTCATGCAATCGTTGACAGCCGGATAGGCTATGCATACACTAAACGAAACGGACTAAAATATGCACTTCATTTGCAAATGTACCACACGAAGCAAAACATAGCAAGAAAGGCGGGACAAATATGAAAGCAGTCGGCCTGGTTGTTGAATATAATCCCTTTCATAACGGACACCGCTATCATGCGGAACAAGCAAAAATCAAAACGGACAGCAGCGTCGCGGCGGCGGTGATGAGCGGCCCTTTTTTGCAGCGCGGGGAACCGGCCGCCGTCTCAAAGTGGGCCCGGACAAAAATGGCGCTGGAAAACGGCGTGGATATCGTCATTGAGCTCCCTTATATATATGCCGTACAAAAAGCGGAATTATTCGCGCGCGGCAGCGTTTCGCTTCTTCATCATTTAGGATGCAGCAGCTTGTTTTTCGGCAGCGAAAACGGGCGGATCGAATCCTTTCTTGAAGCGTCTGAAGCGTTCAGCCGAAAGGAAGATGACTGCAGCCTGATTCTGAAAGAGGAGCTGAAAAAGGGTCTCAGCTATCCGGCCGCCGCCTCAAAAGCTTTTTCACACATATTCAAAGGGCGGGACATGCTCGATTTGTCCAAGCCGAACAATATTCTCGGTTTTCACTACGTTAGAGCGATACACACCTCCGGTTCCGCTATGAAGCCTTATACGACAGCCAGAATCGCTTCCCAATATCATGACGCCGAGCTTCCCGGAGATAACAGCCGGATAGCCAGCGCAACAAGCATCCGGAAAGCGCTGATAGAAAAAGGAACGGCGGCCGCAAGGAGCTTTCTCCCGGAAGCGTCTGCGCGTGAGCTGGAGGCATACAGAAATTCATACGGCATATGGCACAGCACGGAAGACTATTTTTCATATGTAAAATACAGCCTCAGCACTCTTTCCGCTGAAGAATTGAGCCGAATCTATGAAGTGGAAGAAGGCCTTGAGCACAGAATTCTGCGCACCATCAGACAAGCCCGATCCTATCGCGAAATGATGGAACGATTGAAAACAAAACGATACACGTGGACGAGGCTGCAGCGGATGAACACGCACATTCTGACACGGACGAAAAAAGAAGACATGCATCGGCTCTTAAAGCCTTCAAGCGCTCCTTATATCCGTCTTCTCGGAATGACGAAAAAAGGACAGGCGTACCTGTCGGCAAAGAAAAAAGAGCTTACCGCACCTCTCGTCAGCAAGCTCTCTTCTTTCTCTCATCCCGCTCTGGATCTGGACATACTGGCGGGACGGGTTTACAGCCTGCCGATAAACGAACCTGAACGCACATTGTTTGAGAAACAGGAATTTTCACAAGCGCCGATCCGCTATGATGAAGACGAAAAGCGTTTTTTGAATGCGTAAAAAAAAGCACCTGTCTGTATCAGGTGCTTTTTACTTTCAGCTGATCCAAATAGTCAAGTGCGTCCTGCATGGTGTCGACAGGGACGATCTTCATATCGGACTTGATTGCTTTCGCCGTTTTTACCGCATTTTTGTAATCAGAATTTTCAGCTCCGTTTTGATTCGGAGCAAAGAAAATATCTTTTCCCGCTTTGTCTGCGGCGACGACTTTCTGATCGATTCCGCCGATCGGTCCGACTTTGCCGTCCACGTCGATTGTCCCCGTTCCGGCTATATTATAGCCTTTTGTTTCGTCAGGTTTTGTCAGCTGGTTGTAAATTTCTAAAGACATCATGAGACCCGCAGAAGGCCCGCCGATGTTTTCAATGCTGAAATGAAGATCCGGCTTCACTTTCACGTTCCGGTCCGTATATAATGCGACACCGATTCCCGCTCTTTTCGGGTCGTCCGGGAATGATTTCAGCACAATGTCAACGGTCTTTTCTTTCGTGTCCCGTTCAATGTGAAACGTTACTTTTTCCCCCGCTTTTTTGCTGCTGATATAATCAATCAGCTTTTCAGCGGATTCGTATGTTTTCCCGTCCGCGCTGATGATTTTATCACCGACCTCTATTTTTCCTTTTGCCGGCATGTCAGAGACGACTGAACTGGCATAAATGCCGTTAAATGAGTATTTCACCTGTTTCCCGGCTTTTTGATAAGCGGCAATGACCGCGTTTTCTTGGGAGCTTTTCATCATTTGCAGCTGGCGCTTCATATAATCCGAGTCCGATTCGCCCTCTTCTTTTATGCTTTCATCAGGGACGATTTCTTCGTAAGGATGCACTTTCGCCCAAAGATATGTATACGGATTGGCGGGGCCTACTTTGACAGTCATCAAGGAAAGGCTTCCTTTTTCAGGATAGCCTCCGTCCACCTTAATCAGCGGTCTCAGCTCTGATGCTTCTCCCGGCTGTGTGATGTAATACGGAAGCTTAATAAATGTAACAGCGATTAATAAGATCAGGATGATAAACACCCAGCGAAAATGTTTTGCTTTCATATGAGTTAGCCCTCCCAGTTCTCTATTTCTTGTTTAATCCGGCCGATCATCCGGTCTGCGGCTTCTTCGCCCGCTGTGATCATATGATCAATGTGGGCAAAAGAACTTGAGCTGAATGATTCAAGAGAAGGGCGGATCATGACGTCTGCGGCAATGGTCTGGTGACGGACCAATTCATTTTGCAGTATATCCATACTTTGCATGATTACATCAAAAATATGTGCCGCCTTTTCCGTTTTTTTCACCCGGGATACGTCAGAGGCGATGACGATATCAGCACCCATATCTTTTACGGCGGAAACCGGGATTCTGTCGACCACCGCGCCGTCGACTAACATACGTCCGTTCATTTTTTGCGGGACGAAAACGCCCGGTATGCTGATGCTCGCGCGGACGGCTTCGGATACTGAACCTTTCGTAAAAACAAGCTTTTCGCCGGTCTGAAGGTCGCAGGCCACGATGCCGAGCGGGATCCGCAGTTCTTCTATCGGCTTGCCGTACGTATAGGCATGAACGAGCTGCCTGATGCGGTCTCCTTTTAAAAATCCGAGCCTCGGCATCGTATAATCCGCGTACAGCCGCCGCTTAAATGCTTTGGCGACTTTTTTCATCGTGGCCACGTCATGCCCGGCCGCATAAAAGCTTCCAACTAATGCTCCCATGCTGCTGCCGGCAATCATATCAATTGGAATCTGATGCTTATGTAAACTGGATAACACTCCGAGATGAGCGATGCCTCTTGCCCCTCCCGAACCTAACGCTAACCCGATTGTAGGTTTGGCCAACGCGACGAACCCCCTAATAGACATCCTATACATGAATTCTATGGTCTAAATTGAACCCCTATGCTCGTATATTAGTACAGGATGACAAATAGGTACTTGCCCGGCCGCCTTTAAGGTCTGTTCTATATTTTATCATGATATAAATGTCAGTGTGCAATTTTAGCATCGGGGAGGTAAGAATGAATTTGTCTAAGTTTCATACATTTTTGATTTCATTGTTTTTCATTTTTTTGACGGCTACGGTTATTTCACACCCTCAGGCCTCATTCGAAGCCTCCAAAACCGGTCTTTCCATGTGGTGGGAGGTAGTTTTTCCTTCATTGCTTCCGTTTTTTATTCTATCTGAGCTTTTAATCGGATTCGGCATTGTCAAGTTTGTCGGCCTTTTACTCGAACCCTTTATGCGTCCCATTTTCAGAGTGCCGGGGGTCGGCGGATTTGTACTGGCTATGGGCATGGCTTCAGGCAATCCGGCCGGCGCGAAGCTGACTGCACGGCTGCGCCAGGATAAACAAATCTCCAGAGTAGAGGCTGAACGCCTCGTCTCTTTTACCAATTCATCCAATCCGTTATTTATATTCGCTGCTGTGGCAGTCGGCTTTTTTCATAACGCGTCTCTCGGCATTCTGCTGGCATCGGCTCACTATCTCGGAAACATCGCCGTCGGCCTGACGATGCGTTCATACGGACGGAAAGAAGAAGCGGCGTATACCGGTAAAAAGACGATCGCTCTCCCTTCTCTGAAGGAAGCATTTCTGGCCCTCCACAAGGCGCGGCTTTCGGAAAAGAGGCCGCTCGGAAAAATTTTGGGCGACGCCGTCACCTCTTCTGTACAAACCTTGCTGATGGTGGGCGGTTTTATTATATTGTTTTCGGTTTTCAGCCGGTTATTATCAATCGTACAAGTCATGGATGTGCTTTCTGTATTTACAAACGCGCTGCTTTCGCTTTTTCATCTTCCGGCAAATCTGGACATCCCTCTTATCAGCGGAATGTTTGAAATTACACTTGGGAGCAAGCTGGTCAGTGAAGCTGATGCCGCCTTGCTGCCGAAAGCCATGATTGTGAGTTTTATTCTCGGGTTCAGCGGCCTTTCCGTACAGGCCCAGGTAGCCGGCATTTTATCGGAAACAGATATCCGCTTTAAACCGTTTTTCGCGGCGCGTATCCTTCAGGGCATTTATGCCGCACTCTTTATTCTCTTACTGTGGAAGCCGCTTTACCTTGCATTGGACGAACCTTACCAGTCCGTATTCCTCCCTTTCCGCGATCAGGAAGCGGGATCTGCTGCCGTCAGCGGCTGGAATACACTTGTTGAAACCGGGCCCGCCATCACGCTGACAGCTCTCGCCGTATACGCATTGATTTATTGTTACAGGCTGTCAGCACGGACAAAAAAAGGATGAGACGCCAATCAGCGCTTCTCATCCTTTAAATTTCTGCATCAGCGCCTGTTCAACTTCCGGAGGAACAAACTCTGAAACAGGCCCGTTATATTTTGCGACTTCTTTTACGATGCTTGAACTTAAAAAAGAGTACTGATTGTTCGTCATCATAAAAAAAGTTTCTATTGATTCGTCGAGCACGCGGTTGACGGAAGTCCCCTGCATCTCATATTCGAAGTCAGAAACGGCTCTGAGCCCCCTGATAATCGCCTTCGCCCGCTTTTTTTTCGCATAGTCGATTAACAGTCCCTGTGACGTCTCGACCGTAACATTCGGTATGTCTTTTGTCACTTCTCTTAACAGCTCACATCGTTCCTCAACTGTAAACAGCGGCTGCTTAGAAGAATTATTGAGCACGCATACGTACACCTGCTCAAACACGTTTGCCCCCCGTCTGATAATGTCCAGATGTCCGTAGGTGACGGGATCAAAACTTCCGGGACATACAGCTATACTTGCCACATCATTACCCCCTATTTCGGTATATCGTCACTCCTGTAAGCCCGTAAATTTCCCTTCTTGTTACAGAAAGCGCGCCGACGGCTTCAGGAAGCGCAACGGCTTTATCATGCTCGGCTACGACAAAACCGTCTTCATTCAGCATGTTCTGCTCATCAATCATTTCGATAAGCGCTTTCAGCTTTTGTTCCTTATACGGAGGATCTAAGAAAATTCCGTCAAAACCTTTTTCCCGTTTCGCCGCGGCATAGAGGGCCCGTTCTGCATCATTGCGGTATACTTCCGCTGAAGACAGCAGATCAAGCGCTTTGATATTCGCTTTTACCGTTTGGATGGCTTTGAAATCACGATCCACAAAGATACAGCGGTCAAATCCGCGCGACAGCGCTTCAATCCCGAGACCGCCGCTCCCCGCAAACAAATCCAGCCCCGTTCCTCCGTCAAAATACGGGCCGATCATATTAAAAATAGACTCTTTTACTTTATCCGTCGTCGGCCTTGTTGATGTGCCCGGCACAGCCTTTAAGGCTCGTCCTTTTCTTGAACCGGAAATTACTCTCATTATTCACACCACTTTTTCTGAAAACTTTGATGTTTCTCATCGGCTGAGCCGTTATGTATCAAAACAATCCCTATCTTATCATAAAGCATTCTTTCAAACAATGAACGTGAAAAACGTGTATACATATTCACATTCCTGTCAAGACTACGTGTAACAGCATCAATGAATGATGTTGTTGCCAACCGCGGAGAAGACTTACGTTTCCCCATAAGTTCTTCCTCCGGTTTCTCCTCTCCCTTTTCCTTCTCCTTAACTTGTTAAGGAATAGAAGGACCCCGCAGGTATCTGCGGGGATTTTTTTATATACCGACTTTGTAATCGTACTCTTTCGCCTTATCAAGCTTTGATTCAAATTCCAGCTTTAAAAAAGGTTTATAAGAAGGCTCTACCTTCTTCACATAAGAATAAGAAGAAATCTTTTCCATTGTTTTTTCGATTAGGTCCATATCGCAATACAGCACAACGTATTTCAGCCGCTTGGAAACATAATGAACGTTGCCGAATTTTCTCAGCATTTTGCTGTGTTTTAAGGAATGCAGATATACGATTATGCCTTGGCGCTTATTTTCCATCATGATCACCCGCCTGACTTTCTGTTCATTTTATGTAAAAGACGAGACGGCCGTCTCGTCAGGAAACTTTGCATCCGCAGCCGCCGCCGGAACCGCACCCGCCGCCGCAGGATGACAGGCCGTCAAAATAAGGATTCCCCGTCGGAACTTTTACATGCTCCGAGACGGCCGTTCCGAGTTCAATGCTGATCTCGTCAAGCAGCGACTGAAGCTCAGTCTCCGCTTTTTTAAATTCGGCCACCTTATCGTTTAAATCCAGTTCCCGCTTCATTTCTCTCATTTTGCGGGAAATCTCTCTATAATCAGGATGGTATTTGCCAAAACGCTGCACATCCTCATACTGCTCTTTAACGCTCATAAAAGAACGAATGATCCGCCCTGCCTCTTCATCTTCACGGAGACGCTTGTAACAATCGCGGTAATTTTCAGCCGTCTCAGACTGCAGAATCATGCCGGCAAGCTGCTCCGCTTCACTTTGAAGCTTGACGGACTCAATTGTTGCATACATAAATACGCACCTCCAGTTGCTAGTTTACCATGAAACCACCCAATTGGAAAATGCGGCGTTTAAACGCTTTTTAATCCTGTGAACGCATGGCGTGAACCATCTGCATCATCATCTGCGCCATTTGAATCCCGTTTGAGAATTGGCTTACTCGATGCGGTATCGTCTTTTCATAAAAATTCATCATGTCAAGCTGAAAGGAATTGAGATCGTCCGGTTTTCTCGCAAGTCTGCGGTACCAGACGGGACGCTGCCGTATAAACCGTTTCCGTTCCTCATCTGCGGATATGAATTCCTGAACCTCTTTTCGCATACACGATCCCCTTCTTTAATCCTTTCTGAACGAAAAAGGATGTTGTCCGGAGCCTTGCCGGGGCTGCTTCGTGCTGCTCCCCGAAAATTGGCTTAAAAGGCTTTGCAATGATGAAATGGATTGGCTCATTTTATTGATCTGCTCATTCATTTGGTTGATATCCATCTTTTTGACGGCAGTGACCATTTTTGAAACGAAATCGTTTTTTTCAGCTGGTTCCTGTTTGGTTTCCGCGTCGGAAGAAGGCTGAACGGCCTCGTCTTTAAAAGGGTTCCATATCGGATCATCCTCGCCCAGAAGAACCCAATTTTCATAGACTTCCTGCCATCTTCTTTGTTCCTTGCGAACATTTTGGATCAGTTTGGGATGCTTTTTTACGAATTGTTTAAAATCATCGATTGATTGCCGTGATTGCTGATTCGCCACAATTCTCACCCCCTCCGAAAAGTTTTGCCTGCTATAATGTATCGGTTCATGCGCCTTAATGTTCGCCTAAATTGCGAAAAAAAGCAGGTATATATAAAAATTGTTTTTTTCGGCAGGAGCGCCGCTCGCGAAAAAACATAAAAAAACCGCGGGGGACGCGCCCCTCTGCGGTTTTTTACTGCCAAGGCTTAATGAAGTTTTGCGTATAATACTTCTGATCAACGCCGACACCGAGGTGCGTATAATCCGGGCTTAACAGCGCCTTTCTGTGGCCTTCGCTGTTCAGCCAGCCCTCCACGGCTGCAGGACCGTCCACATAGTTGTAGGCAATATTTTCACCGGCCTCCCGGTATTTCACATCGCCTTTTTCCAAGCGGTCCTTCAGAGTCCCGTATTTCTTTGAGACGTGAGAGAAATACTTGTTATCCTTCATGTCCTTGCTGTGGCCGAATGCCACTTTTGCGGCGCCTTCGTCCCATTTCAGCCTTGCAAGTCCGTGTTTTACGCGGATGACATTTGTAATATCGAGAATCTGCTGCTCACTCGCTCGTTCAATGTCGTTCCATTTTTTATCAGAAACAGGCTCGGGTTCTGTCAGCTTTCCTCTGTACATGACCTCATACGGCCTTTGTTTCACAAGTGTTTCCGCATCAAATGCCCTGATGCTTGACAGATTCCCGTCAAATTTGTCCATGTACAGCTGAACATACATTCCGCCTATCTTAACGGTGGGACGGGTATTGATATCTTCTTCAGAAAATTCGAACCGATACGTGTTTCCCTTGTCAGTCACATTGACAAAAGGAGAAACCTGCGTCGTTTTAAAAACTTCGCCCGTCGATTCGCCGATCTTAAACGGTTTTGCGTTGATGCCGCTTCCCGAAGCGTATAAAGTCACGGCTTTATCATTCAAAATACCGACTTGTACGTATTGGTCTTTCCCCTGGTTGTACACCCACCACTCGTAATCGTAGGCAGAAGGATCTTTCCGGGACGGTTCCCCAAGTTTCTTTTTCACATCGGCGGCAGATTTCCCCATGAGAGAAAGCAGTCCGGATGACGGCATTTTCAGCCGTTTTCCGCTCTCTTCTTCATTGGAAACCTGAGGCTCCTCCTGATCCGTCTTTTTTTGAGGAGCCGATCCATATTGTATAAACAGAACATACGCTCCGTAAATAAGCAAAAGGATAACGAGAGCCCTTGCGATATTTTTCAATCTCTCACCCCCATATGTTCAAACCGTTCTGTTTTTGTTTACTCTTATACAGTACAGCCTATTTGCATCGTCCGTGATTTATGTTTAATGGATAAACCCCTCCGGACCGCCGTCTTCAGAAATGTCAGACAGCGCCAGGCCTGCTTGCTCATTTGATTGCTCGGCCAACGAAAGATCGCCGAGCGTAACAATGCCGACCAGTTTTTTATCCCTTGTGACGGGAATTCTTCTGAGCTGATGTTCAGCCATCAAATGGAGCACCTCCTCCACAGAGGCGTCTTCTTCTGCACTGATAACCCGCTCTGTCATTGCGTCGGTTATTTTTTCAGAGTTCGGCTTTTTTGAAGCAATTCCCCGTAATACGAGATCTCTGTCTGTCACGATCCCGACAAGTGTGGCGCCGTCTTCATCCACTATCGGAATGGCGCCGACATCTGCGTCTTTCATCTTCACCGCAGCTTCATATACATTATCTAATACTGTACAATATTGCAAGTCTGACGTCATGAGCTTATTGATCTTTGTCATTGCGGAATTCCTCCTTTTTTCTGCTACTATTGTCGTCAAATTTTTCTTTTTGCATACTTTCACCGTATGAATCATTGAAAGTGTAACGCTTTCATACTATGATTGTCAGGAAAGGGCATTTTTAAAAGGAGGGGGAAGGTTTGAAGTTTGAAAACAGCGGTCTTGAAGGGGTAACAGCGGAGCTCAGCCGCTTGAATGATCTGATGGAAGGTAAAGGGCTCATTCTGGCTGGACAATGGGATTATGAAAGAGTGACTTACGACAAAAAGTTTTCAGTACCTGAGGGGACATTTTATCTGCGGATTCAAGGAACGGCAAAAGAGGGCGATGTCGGCGGCAGCCGGGCCGTAATTCAGCTGAAGGCCCCTCTTTTAGGAAAGCATTATTATCCGCACGGCGTAGAATACGGCAGCGCTGAAGAATTTCCGGAATATGTCGTCGCTGAAAGCAAAGCTTTACTGCTTGAATTGGAAGAGTCATTAAAAACAGTGCAAATGTAATAAAAAAGTACAGCATATTCTGCTGTACTTTTTTTCATGAGACGGTATGCTCGATATACGGCGGCTCTGACAGCGTATCTTTTTCCCGTTCCGTTCTGACCCACTGAAAAAAGATGACAGCCAAATATGTTCCGTAGACCGCTTCTTGAATGATTTTCATCAGTACTGCCCCAAGCTGCTGATCTTCCAGAGGAGGAAGCGTGTTAAACATCTCCGGCCCGGATAAAGGGATCTCCTCCAGCAAATCTAAAGGAACGCAAAGCTTCATTGCTTCGGCCCAAGCCGCCGGATCTGTATACGTGGCATACATGGGCGCCCCGCTGAACATAATGAGCGCGCAGGCCGGCGTTAACAAAATCCCGTCTGCCATAATGTACCCCAGCTTCATTAAACCGCTGAGACGGGGCAGACCGTCCACCTTATGCACAAGCGGCCACCACATAAAAAACGCCGTTACAAAGATGAGTCCGTTCATCAGCGTGTGATACAGCGAATCCGTTTTGACGAAATCAAATATAAACGGGATGTGATACAGTGAAAAAATACCGTTAAACAGCACTAATGCGATAAGCGGCATTGAAAAGAACGAAAACAGCGGCTTTACGACAGGACGGAAGATCAGTTTTTTCCATGCCCAGCCGGGAATTCCGGAAATCAACAGCGGCGGTACGACTAAAAACAGAACCGCCATCTGCGTCATATGGGCGCTGAACATCACATGGCCCAATAAATCAACCGGACTTCCCGCAGCCGCGTAAAAAAATAGCGCGGAAAGCACAAACAGCACCTTCTCCTTAGCGGACACACGTCCTTTATGCCGGCTGCACCAGTAAAAGTAAACACCTGTTATCACGGCAGTTATACAAAACAGATACGGGCTCCACATTGCGCGAAACCCGAACATTTCCAAATTAATCAAATCTCTCACTCCCCGCCGTCCCGATTACCACCAAATAATCGTGACAAATGCAAGCACGGTGATAAACGCGACAAATATTCCCGAATACAGAAATAATGACGGCGCTTCATGCCCCTTCTGGCTCATATGCATAAAGTAAAACAGCTGAAAGATGACCTGGATGACCGCAAGCAGGATCAGAAACGGCATCGTAAACCATCCGGCAATGCCGTCTGCAGCCACCGTCAAAAACGCGACAAGCGTAAGACCGATCATCAAGCCGAAGGATATGACCTGATATTTCATCTCCTCGGCATTTTTCTTTTTTCGATATTCGAGATCCGTACTGACAGTCCCTCTGTTTTTGTTATCGTCCATCGTTATCCCACCATCCCCATCAAATATACAACGGTAAAGATAAAGACCCACACGACATCGATAAAATGCCAATATAAGCTGGCCACGTAATATTTCGGCGCATTATAAAGACTGAGCCCTCTTTTTGCATTCCGGATCATCAGCGCGCTGATCCACAACAGCCCGAACGCCACGTGTGCTCCGTGTGTGCCAACGAGCGTGTAAAACGCTGAGCCGAGCGCAGAGCTTGTAATGGTAAAGCCGAATTCGTGAGTGTAATGCATAAATTCATAGATTTCTACCCCTAAAAATCCTGCTCCCAATAAAACGGTAACCAAAAGCCACACCTGCATTTTTTTAAAGGAGAAATTTTTCATATGATACATCGCATACACACTCGTTAAGCTGCTCGTTAAAAGAAGCATCGTCGCGATAAATACGATCGGCAGCTCAAACATCTCAGCCGTTGACGGCCCTCCGGCTTTAGATTCCCGTAAAGCAAGGAATGTTGCAAATAGCGAGGCGAACAGAACCGTTTCCCCGCCGAGAAACAGCCAAAATCCCAAAAACTTATTTTTCCCCTCCAGCGTTGCTTTTTCAGGAGAAGCCGGAAAGGTTTCAGCCGTCATTTTTTCCTGCAGCTGCATTACGCCTTCACCCCTTTATCATCATTCGGCAGATCTTCTTTGTGAATATGATAGCCGTAATCATCGACCACAGAGCGAAGCAGCATGGTAAAGAATGTGATGCCGAGCCCTATGAAGATAACCGGAAGCCCCCATGAATAATCGGAGTGGTATAAAAACCCGAACGCTGCGACAAACAGCCCGAAAGATATAATAAACGGCATGATGGAGCCGTTCGGCATATGAATGTCCTCTACAGGCTCTGCAGGCGCCATCCCTTCATTTCCGGCCTGCTTTTCAATCCACAGCGGGTCAAGTCCCCGGACAAACGGAAGCTGTTTAAAATTATATTCCGGCGGCGGCGAAGAGACCGCCCATTCAAGCGTACGACCGTCCAGCCACGGGTCGTTCCCGACGTATTTCCCCTTTATTGAGGTATAAATAATATTGACGACGAGTAAAGCAGCCGCGCCCGCCATGAAAAACGCGCCGATTGAACTGATCAGGTTGCCGGTATCAAGCCCCTGGCCGGGCAGATATGTGTAAACGCGCCGCGGCATTCCCATCAAACCGAGGAAATGCTGAATGAAGAAGGTAAGATGAAACCCGATAAAAAATAAGACGAACGAAATTTTCCCCATCGTTTCATGAAGCACCTTCCCGAACATTTTCGGCCACCAGAAATGCACGCCCGCCAGGATGCCGAACACAACGCCGCCGATAATGACATAGTGGAAATGCGCTACGACAAAATACGTATCGTGGAACTGATAATCTGCCGCTGCGGCCGCCAGCATGACACCCGTGACTCCTCCGAGTACGAAAGAAGGAATAAAGGCGACGGCATACAGCATAGGCGTAGTGAATTTGACGTTTCCTCCCCAGATGGTCAAAAGCCAGTTGAAAATTTTAATGCCGGTAGGCACCGCGATCGCCATCGTCGCAACCGCAAATATCGCATTAGCGATCGGTCCGAGTCCCGTCGTAAACATATGGTGAACCCAAACCATGAACCCGAGAAAGCCGATCAGCACGATCGCAAAGACCATAGATGAATAACCGAACAGACGTTTCCTCGCAAATACGGGAATGATTTCTGAAAAAATCCCAAAGGCGGGAAGAATTAAAATGTATACTTCCGGATGCCCGAAAATCCAAAACAGATGCTCCCAGATTATCGTATTGCCGCCCAATTCAGGATTAAAGAAATTCGTTCCGAACAAACGATCCAGCATCATCAGCGCCAAACCGACGGTGAGCGGAGGAAATGCGAATAAAATGAGTGCCGACGCCACAAATGTCGTCCACGTAAACAGCGGCAGTCTCATATACGTCAAACCCGGCGCCCTCATATTAATAATCGTGGCGAGAAAGTTGATCCCCGCAATCAGCGTACCTAAGCCTGATATTTGCAGGCCGAGCACGAAAAAGTCTATGCCGTGCCCTTTCGAATTCAGCGCAAGCGACGCGTACGACGTCCAGCCTGCATCAGGAGCGCCTCCTAAAAACCAGCTCAGATTCAAAAAGATGCCTCCGAAGAAAAACAGCCAAAATCCGAGCGCATTCAGAAATGGGAACGATACGTCACGCGCCCCGATCTGAAGCGGCACAACCGCGTTCATCAGCCCGAATAACAGCGGCATCGCCGCCAGGAAGATCATTGTCGTGCCGTGCATCGTCATAATTTCATTAAACTGCTGCGCACCCATAAAATCGTTCCCCGGCCTCAAGAGCTGAATCCTGATAAGCATGGCCTCAAGTCCGCCGACGACGAAGAAAAATCCCCCGGCGATCATATATAAAATCGCGATTTTCTTATGGTCAACCGTCGTCAAATAATCCCAAAGCAAAGAGCTTTTTCTTTGCTGTCCTGTAAGCGTATTCATCATTTACGACCTCCCCCCTGATATCTCCCTGTCCTCACTTGTTCTCCGCTTTCAGCCCTTTTAAATATTCATACAGCGCATCCGTTTCAGCGTCCGAGAGCTTCGGATAAGTGCCTGTCATTTTATTGCCCGGTTTAATGCTGTCCGGATTTTTCAGCCAGGCTTTTATATTCTCTTTATTCGCATCCTTAATGCCGGCCACTTTGACCCGTTCACCGAAGGTAGCGAGGTTCGGAGCCGTTCTTGCCGCTTCAGCCCGTTTATCATTGGGCTCAACCGCATGACAGCTCAGGCAGTTTTTTTCCTTAAACAGCTCTTCTCCTTGCGCGGCTAAACCGGAGTCTGTTGTATGCTTATAATTTTTCATCGCTTTCGTCCATTGTTTAAATTCTTTTGACGGCAGCGGTTTCACTTTGAAATCCATCAGCGCATGTGAAGGTCCGCACAGCTCTGCGCATTTCCCGAAGAAATATTCTCCCGCTTCTTTGCTGCGTTTAGAATCGAAGGTCAGAAAGAAAGTATTGTCATTATCCGTATTCGTATCGATTTTTCCCCCGGCTGACGGAATCCAGAAAGAGTGTTTCACATCTGAGGACTTCAGCTTGAAATAGACGCGTTCATCTGTGGGAACGATCAGCTCCTGACTTGTCACAAACCCGTAATCAGGATACTCGAATTCCCACCAGTATAAATTCGCCCTTACATTAATCACGAGCGCATCCTCTGCTTTACGGTTTTTCTTATCCATCGGCGACGTATCCGCCAGCGCCAATGTATCGATGACAACCGGAATGACAAGAATAATCAGAAGCAGGATCGGAATAACGGTCCAGGTGATTTCTAAAAAACGGTTCCCCTCCACCTGTTTCGGTATCGTGTCTTCCCCTATACGCGACCGTCTGAATCTCACAATGACGTAAAAGAAAATAACTGCTACGACCGCAACGACGACAACCATGATAAGTGTGCTGAGCACCGTCAGATCATATTGTTTATCAGCCACTTCGCCGGCAGGCTTGAGTGTGGACAGAAACGGTTTTCCACAGCCGCTCAATAAAAGCGGCACTAAGGCTAATAATGATAAAAGACGCCAACGCTTTAACATTTCACCCAACCCCTTTTTTGAATCAGTACGAGATGCACAAGCAGTAAATCTGCTTCCAGCCGAAATACTTCTTTTCCTCATTTCTTAAAATATGAGATTTTTTACTTAAAATTCCATCTATGTATAAAAGCAAAGCCGCCTGATTAAACAAAAGGTCAAGGCGGCGTTTACTAGTTGTCATTGTTTGTTTTGGCGATCAAACAAGCTCATTATTCAATTAAAACAGCGTAAAGACCACCATCGCTACAAAATAAATGGTCATGTAATTAAGCGAATAGACAAACATAAGAGTTGCCCACTTCATGATGTTTTTCATGCGGAATCCCATCAGTCCGAGAACAAGCCATCCGACATTCAGCAAAGTGCCGAGAATGACGATCGGAAGACCGAGACTGCCGAGGAAAAACGGAAGCGGCAGCAGGCATGCGACCCAGACGATAATCTGTCTTTTCGTCACTTCAAAGCCGTGCACTACCGGAAGCATCGGAATATTCGCTGCTCTGTAATCTTCCGTCTTTTTAATCGCAAGCGCTAAAAAGTGCGGAATCTGCCAGATGAATAAAATCATGAATAAAACCCACGCGACAACACCGATGTGCCCTTCAACCGCTGTCCAGCCGATTAACGGCGGCACGGCGCCTGATACACTTCCGACAACCGTATTAATCGTATAACGGCGTTTGGTCCACATTGTATAAAGAACAACGTACGTAAACACGCCGATAAAACCGATGACTGCTGCCATCACGGTGGTCATCAAAAGCATGATAAGTCCTAAAGCAATGAGTAAAATTCCTGACCACAGCGCTTGATTCGGCTGAATCTTTCCGGTTACCGTCGGTCTTACTTTCGTGCGTTCCATTAAATGATCAATATCACGGTCGTAATAGTTGTTAACCGCACAAGAACCGGCGATGATCAAAGAAGATCCTATTAATGTAAGAAGCACGGTGTTTAAATTGCCTAAAAAACTCAGACCGGATATATGTAACGCAAGCCACATGCCGGTAAAAGTCGTAATTAAATTCGAATTGACGATTCCTATTTTGATAAGCGAAAGGAAATCCTTCCATGCCGTCGTCTCTTCAATCTGTCCGTCTATAGCTGTATCGTTTAAAATTCTGGAATTAGCCATAACGTAAACCTCCCTTACAAACCTAAAGCAGGTTTTTTAAGACCTGCAACTCTATCATACAAGATAATGACCTGTAAAAAAACATCCTCTTAAATATTAAACGAGAAACAGGAATTTATTTGTGAACTTTTTATGAATTTTACCAAATCCGCCGGTTTCATAATAAAGCGGTTACTTTATTTCTATCAGACCCATCTGGAATAATCAACCCCATTATCTAAGAAGTCCTGATTCTATTATATTTTTGTGAACAAACAGAATTGAGAATTGCCACAAAACACATATTCGCTTACACTTGGTACGTATATCATTTTGTCCAGTTTGTTAAGAAGGTGAATGTAAAATGAATAAAGCTTTGAAAGCGCTCGGCGTGCTGACGACATTCGTTATGCTCGTCGTGCTGATCGGCGGCGCTCTTGTCACAAAGACAGGATCGGGTCTCGGATGCGGAAGGCAGTGGCCGCTTTGCCACGGCCGGTTTTTCCCGGAGCTTAACGCCGCTTCTATCATTGAATGGAGCCACAGACTCGCAAGCGGTGTCTCAATCGTTCTCGTGCTGAGTCTCGCTTTTTGGGCATGGAGAAAAGTCACGCCTGTTTTCCGTGAAACAACCTTTCTCGCCATTATGTCCATTATCTTTTTATTTTTACAGGCGCTTCTCGGCGCATTAGCGGTTGTTTTCGGATCAAATGCGCTCGTTATGGCGCTTCATTTCGGCATATCGCTGATTTCTTTCGCTTCTGTTCTGATTTTGACGCTGCTCATATTCGAAGCTGATAAATCAGACAAAAAGCTCGTCAAGCCGCTCAGAATCGGCAGAAAAATGCAGTTTCATATGATCGGCCTTTCGATTTACACGTATATCGTCGTTTATACGGGGGCTTATGTACGCCATACGAAATCAAGCCTTGCCTGCCCTGACGTTCCGCTTTGCAGCAGGCTGAATCACGGGCTTCCGTCCCATTTTCAGGAATGGGTGCAGATGGGCCACAGAACGGCAGCGCTGCTTCTGTTCGTATGGATTCTTGTCGCTTTTGCACATGCGGTGCGCTCTTACAAAGACCAAAAACAGATTCTTGGGGGCTGGATAGCGGCTGTTGCCTTTGTTGTATTACAGGCGCTCTCCGGAATCATGGTTGTTTATTCAGAAATGGCCACCGGCTTTGCACTTGCCCATTCGCTCTTTATTGCCGGCCTGTTCGGCGTCTTATGCTATTTCTTATTATTAATCGCCCGCTTCCGCTATGAATCAAAACAGCGGAACATCTGAGGCACATGAAAAGGCCGAAGCATTAGAGCTTCGGCCTTTACACATAAAAAACCTGATCGCACACGGGGGCGGATCAGGTTTTTTTAGGTTCATTTTTTACGCTTTTTCAATTTCGATCAGTAAATCGCCTGTCTGAATCGGTTCACCGTTTTTCACATGAATCTGCTGTATCGTCCCGGAGAACGGCGCCTGTACCGTCGTCTCCATTTTCATCGCTTCATTAATCATCAGATGGTCGCCTTTATTCACCTTTGCCCCGGTTTCCGTTAACAATTTAATGACGGTTCCCGGCATGGATGCCGCAATGTGGCTCGGGTTTGTCCGATCTGCTTTTAATTTTTCCTGTACGGACGATTTAATGCTTTCATCTTTAATGACCACCTCGCGCGGCTGGCCGTTCAATTCGAAATAAACGACACGTGTCGCATCTGGCTGCGGTTCACCGATAGATACAAGCTTCACGATCAGCGTTTTTCCGCGCTCAATTTCCACTTCGATTTCTTCACCGAGTGTCATGCCGTAGAAGAAAGTCGGTGTGTCCAATACGGAAATATCACCGAAGCGTTCCGCCGTTTTAACATATTCAGTAAACACCTTCGGATAAAGAGCATACGCGATTGCGTCCTGATCACTCAATTCCATCTGATGCGTTTCTTTCCATTCTTCTTTAATACCTTCAAAAGATACCGGTTCAAGCAGCTCACCCGGTCTTACCGTGATCGGCGTCTGTCCTTTCAGAACGAGCTTTTGCAGTTTTTCCGGAAATCCGCCGTGCGGCTGGCCGATCTGTCCTTTAAAGAGCTCAACGACTGAATCCGGAAAATCAAGCGTTTCGCCTTTATCATAAACATCTTGTTCTGTTAAATTGTTTTGCACCATGTAAAGCGCCATGTCTCCGACGACTTTGGAAGAAGGTGTTACTTTCACGACGTCGCCGAACATGCGGTTGACGACGCTGTACATGTCTTTCACCTCATTCCAGCGATCACCCAGGCCGACTCCTTTTGCCTGCTGCTGCAGATTACTGTACTGGCCGCCCGGCATTTCATGATTATAAATCTCAGTATGCGGAGACTTCATCCCGCTTTCAAATTCACTGTAATACTGACGGACGGATCCCCAGTATTGCGACAGTCTTTCCACCTGCCGGACATCCATTTCAGGACGGCGGCTGTTTCCTTCAAGGGCATGATAAAATCCGCTTGCGCTCGGCTGTGAAGTCAGACCCGCCATTGAGCTGACGGCGACATCCACGATGTCCACACCCGCTTCAACAGCTTTGGCATAGAGAAAGACGCCATTGCCGCTCGTATCATGCGTGTGAAGATGAACGGGAATATCAATCGTTTCCTTCAGCGCTGAGACAAGTTCGTATGCGGCTTGAGGTTTCAAAAGACCGGCCATGTCTTTAATGCCGAGAATGTGGGCACCAGACGCCTCAAGCTCTTTCGCCATAGAAAGATAATATTGCAAATCATATTTCGTCCGGGTCTTATCAAGAATATCTCCCGTGTAACAAATCGCAGCCTCCGCCACTTTTCCGGTTTCACGGACGGCATCGATGGCCAGCGTCATCCCTTTTACCCAGTTCAGGCTGTCAAAGATCCGGAATACGTCAATACCTGACTCCGCTGACTGCCGGACAAATTTTTGGATGACATTGTCCGGATAGTTTGTATAACCGACGGCATTTGATGAACGAAGCAGCATCTGGAACAATGTGTTCGGCACTTCCTTGCGAAGATCTTCAAGGCGTTTCCAAGGGTCTTCTTTTAAGAAACGGTACGCTACATCAAATGTCGCGCCTCCCCACATTTCAAGGCTGAACAGTTCAGGCCACAGGGCAGCCGTAGGATTCGCGATTTTTTTCAAATCATTGGATCTGATCCGGGTTGCAAGCAGGGACTGATGGGCATCCCTGAACGTTGTATCGGTCAGGAGCACGGATTTTTGCTCTTTCACCCAGTCTGCAAGCCCCTCGGCGCCTCTTTCCTCAAGGATCTGTTTCGTACCGCTTGCCGGCTTTTCTTCGATACCTAACGTAACGGTCTGAGGCTTATCAAATGCAGGTTTTTCTTTTTTCCCGATTCCCGGAAAACCGTTCACCGTGACATTGCCGATATAGGAAAGCATTTTTGTTCCGCGGTCCTTCTGTTTTGGGAAAACAAACAGCTCAGGCGTTGTGTCGATAAACGATGTGTCATATTGGCCCGTCAGGAATTTTTCATGCTTTGCCACGTTTTCAAGAAACGGAATATTGGTCTTAATGCCCCTGATCCTGAATTCCTGCAGGTTGCGGACCATTTTCGCTGATGCCTGTTCAAACGTCAGCGCCCATGTCGACAGCTTGACAAGCAGTGAATCATAATAAGGCGTGATGACGGCGCCCTGGAAGCTGTTTCCCGTATCAAGGCGGACGCCGAAGCCGCCGCCTGAGCGGTAAGCCATAATTTTACCCGTGTCAGGCATAAAGTCATTCAGCGGATCTTCAGTGGTCACACGTGATTGTATCGCATACCCGTTTGTAAAAATGTCTTTCTGCTCAGGGATATTGACGGCACGGCTGTGCAGTCCGTGGCCCTGCGCCACGAGGATTTGCGTCTGAACGATATCAACCCCCGTTATCATTTCCGTAATCGTATGCTCCACTTGCACGCGCGGGTTCACTTCAATAAAGTAAAATTCACCGCCCGCTACGAGAAACTCCACGGTCCCTGCGTTGATATAGCCGACATTTTTCGCAAGCGCCACAGCCGCTTCACAGATTTCGTCCCTTAATTCAGGCTGCAAAGATACACTAGGCGCCACCTCAATGACCTTTTGATGGCGTCTCTGAACGGAACAGTCCCGCTCATACAGATGAACGACATTGCCTTCTTTATCTCCGATCACCTGAACTTCAATATGCTTAGGATTTTCGATCAGTTTTTCAACATACACTTCATCGTTTCCGAATGCGGCTTTCGCTTCTGATTTGGCCCGCTCAAACGATTCTTTCAATTCGCTTTCGTTTCGGACGATTCTCATTCCGCGGCCTCCGCCTCCGAGCGATGCTTTAATAATAAACGGAAATCCGTGGACTTTTGCGAATTGTTCGACATCTTTTAATGTTTCAGCCGGTCCGTCACTCCCCGGAATAACGGGGATGCCGGCTTTTTCTGCCTGCTCCCTCGCCTTTACCTTATCTCCGAACATATCCAAATGCGCTGACGTCGGTCCGATAAATACGATGCCCTCTTCTTCACAGCGTCTCGCAAATTGGATATTTTCAGAGAGAAATCCGTAGCCCGGATGAATGGCATCTACGCCGTTTCTTTTTGCGATCTCAATAATCCCTTCAATATCAAGATACGCATCAATCGGTTTTTTGCCTTCTCCCACAAGATAAGCTTCATCCGCTTTATAGCGATGATAGGAGCCCGAATCTTCTTTTGAATAAACGGCTACCGTTCTGATGTTCAATTCTGTGCACGCCCGGAAAATCCGGATCGCAATTTCTCCCCTGTTTGCTACTAACACTTTTTGGATGGATTGTTGTGACAAACTTTTCTCCCCCTTGGCCTAATAAATATGTAGTTTATAATAAAGGAATATCCGCCCTGTGTATACACTTGTTTTTTAGAGATACACAGATTTTTCCGTCTGCCGTCTTTTTACCCCCTTAGACGGAACGGGCTCCCTCTTTTTCTTCTTTTCTGAGTACTTGACATGCATGCTGACATTCACCAATATACCGGCGCTCGTTAATAACAAAAACATTGATGAGCCCCCGTAGCTGATAAACGGCAGCGGAACACCTGTGATCGGAATTAAGCCGCTGACACCGCCGAGATTGATAAAGGTCTGAATCGCAATCATGCTGGATATCCCGATTGCCAAAAGGCTCCCGAACGGATCTTCACATTTTCTCGCAATATAAAAACCTTTTAACACGACAAAAGCCAGCAGCACAATGACAAACAGGACGCCGAAAATGCCGAGCTCCTCTGAAATAACCGCCATAATAAAGTCTGTATGCGATTCAGGCAGATAACCGTATTTTTGAATGCCTTCTCCAAGACCGAGACCGAAAAAACCGCCTGAGCCGATCGCATAATACGAATTTATAATCTGCAGGCCTGATGTGCTGGCGTATTTAAATGGATTTTCAAGGCTTTCAAACCGGCTCATACGCCCGGGTGTCAAAATATCGTCCCATTTCAGATAGATGATCGGGCTGACAAGGAGCAATACGATTCCCGCCATGAGCACCAGCCTGAGCAGGGTCCTTCCGCTGAATCCCGAACACATGATGACGCAAAACGCGATCAGACCGATAATCATCGCCGTTCCGAAGTCGGGCTGAATGGCGATAAGCGCACAAATGACTACGGTGACGATCACCGGCGGAGCAACCCCCGTCAAAAGCTGATCGATGTAGCTTTGTTTCTTTGCGTATACCGCGGCAAGGTACAGTATCAGGGTCAGCTTGACAAATTCCCCCGGCTGAATGGCCATTCCGCCGATTTTAAACCAGCTTTGCGCGTTTCCGGCAACATGTCCGAAAACAAACAGCGCGCAAAGCGCAGCCACTGACGCAAGCAGTATGAATTTCTGAATCTTTTGATGGGCGAACACTTTGTACGGAAAAACGGCCGCGATGATAAACAGCACAAACCCTGCGATGACGGCGAACAGCTGCCGTTTAAAGAAATAGTCGCTGCTCACGCCGTAACGCATAACGGCGGTAATCATGCTTGAGCTGTATACCATTACCAATCCGAAACAGCACAGCAGAATGATAGCGCATATCAATGAATAATCGTAAGATTTTAACATTCTTTTAAACATAACATCCTCTTTCCTGCTTAAAGCTTACGTTTAATACCTATTGCGTATTATATTTTACTATAATTCATAAACATTTTACGCAGTTTCTTTATAGTTTTTCGGATGAAATGCAGATTAAGAGACCGTCTTACGAAAAGAAGATGCAAAAAAAACGGTTTACGGTTATAAAAAAACCCAAACCGTTAAATAGTTTGAGTTTGATCATTTATTTTCCTGTAAACGCGTCATGCAAAGCAGACAGTTCTCTTTCAAGTCTGTCCAGCAGCTCTTTGCCGTCGTTTTCGTCAACTAATCCCAGGCGGACAGCAAAATCGATTTCCCTCGACAGTCCGAACATCTGAGTATCCAAGACCTCTTCATACAGAGGACATTGAGGCATCGTTAAGTTATCCATTTGTACTCGGATCAGCTTCAAAATCTTCTCAGCATCTAACTTCAACAGCTCGAATGCTTTCTGCTGATGGTCAACTATAATCTCTGAAGCCAAAAGTATCCCTCCGTTCCCCAGGCGAGTACCTAATTCTTCTATTTATCATAAAGGGTATCAGATGAAATTGCAAGAGGATTTAAGCAGATGTTATGATAAAAAATGTTTCAAAAAATACTCAGCCTGTATTTCTCAGACATGATTTCCAAAAGCTTCACACCCGCGATGCTGTTGCCTTTTTCATCAAGCGCCGGGCCGAATATACCGATTCCGAAGTTGTACGGCGAAATGCCCATGATCCCTCCCGAAACGCCGCTTTTAGCTGGAATGCCGACCTTAATTGCGAATTCCCCGCTCGCATTGTACATGCCGCATGTCACCATAAACGTCTTGCAGATTCTCGCCACATCTTTTTTAATGACCTGCTCCCCGGTTTCCGGATGCTTGCCGTCAAGGGCGAATACACAGCCGATTTTGGCTAAATCCAGACTGCTCATCTTAATCGCGCACTGTTTTGTATACAAATCCATGACCTCTTCAACATCGCCTTTAAAAATGTCATACTGCTTCATGTAATAACACATGGCCCGATTAATCATGGATGAACTGAATTCCGATTCCGCGACATGTCTGCAATATGTAATGTCCTGATTATTCGCAAGTCTTCTGATGAATCCGAGCAGGTAATCCAGGCGGTCTTTCGGCGAATGCCCTTTAATGAAACCCGTAACGATGAGAGCTCCCGCATTAATCATCGGATTTAAAGGCTTGCCCGGATTCACTGTTTCAAGCTTAATCATGGAATTAAACGGGTCGCCGGTCGGCTCCTGACCCACGCAGCTGAACACCTTTTCCTTTCCGTAATCCATCAGTACGAGCGCCAGAGAAAGCACTTTCGAAATGCTCTGCAGCGTAAATGTCCGGTCGGCGTCTCCTGCCGTCAGACATGTATTTTCCGCATGATAAATCGTGACCGAAAGGCTGTCTTGTTCAGATTCAGCCAGAGCCGGAATATAGTCTGCCACTTTGCCTTCTTCGGTCCTTTTTTTCGCTTCTTGAACTAATGCGTCCAGCTCTTGGTAATGCCGGCATACCATGTCGATCATCCTCACTTCGCTGCCGTTGTATACATCTAATTTGCGACGCAAAGTGACAATTCATGCGAAAACTTTTATACTTTAAGTAAAGGGGGGCTTCACCATGAGCGTTATTCAAGTAAAAGGCAATGTTACATACCCGATTACAATTGATCCGAGTGTCTGGATTTTCGATGACCGTAAGTTTCCGTTTGAAAAAAATCAGCCTGTTCATCCGGACGGCTCTGCAGAAACCCAGGAGCATACGCTTGATCCGGAACGGGTGATCAGAGAAGGGCGCATTTCGCCGCCGACTTTAAAAAGCGAAAAACGTTATGAAAAAGAAAGACTGATGAACGGCAGCTTCGCCATGAAGCTCGGCGCTGTTTTAGCAAATGCCGAGCCGAAAGAAAGCGCTGTCCTGTGCGCATTTATTTCAAAATCAGAAAGAACCGAAGTGGCGCTTGAAAAGGCGATGGACGCAATCGCGCATTTCAGCGATGGGGGGAAACCCCTTCAAGACGGCGGCCCGGTCCATTTTTACGTGGACGGAGACTTAGAAAAACCGATAACGGGCGTCACAGAAATCGAAGTTTTATAACAAATCGGCTGCAAGCTGTGCAAGGCCGGATCTCTCACCTTTCACAAGCTTCACGCTGCCGGAGACGGTTTGTTCTTTAAACCGTTCTACAACATAAGCAAGTCCGTTGTTTAAACTGTCTAAGTATGGGTGATCTATTTGCTCCGGATCGCCCATCAGGACAATTTTGCTGCCCTCTCCCACCCGAGTCAAAAGCGTTTTGACCTCGTGCCTCGTCAAATTCTGAGCCTCATCAATAATAATAAACTGATCCGGAATGCTTCTCCCCCGAATGTATGTCAGCGCCTCCACCTGAATCGATCCGATTCCTGCCAAAATCGCTTCAAGTTCACCCGGCTTTTTCGCATTGAATAAAAATTCAAGATTATCAAAGATTGGCTGCATCCACGGCTTGAGCTTTTCCTCTTTTTCGCCAGGCAAATATCCGATATCCTTTCCCACCGGGACGATGGGACGCGCGACGATCAGTTTTTTATAAATACCGAGATCCTCCGTCTGCAGAAGCCCTGCCGCGAGAGCAAGCAAGGTTTTTCCCGTTCCCGCTTTTCCGATCAGGGTGACGAGCGGGATATCTTCCCTCAGCAGGAGTTCAAGCGCCATTGTCTGCTGGACGTTCTTCGGCCTGATTCCCCATACGTGCTCATCATCGAAAACGAGTCTTTTTACGGTCTCGCCTTTCTTATCTGTCATGCCGACCGCAGACGAAGATCCTCCTAATTCATCTTTCATCAGCACAAATTGATTCGGATAAACCTGATGCTGCTGAAGCTCCTTGACTGAAATTTGTTTGTCTTTATAAAACGAGGCAAACCGCTCTTTATTCATAAATATATCTTTGTACCCGCTATATATTTCATCATGGTCAACGACTCTGTCGTTTAAAAAGTCCTCCGCCAAAAGCCCGATGGCATCCGCCTTTACCCTGACAAGCACATCTTTGCTGACCAGGATGACGAGGCGGCCGTTTTCTTTCGTTTCCTCCTCAAGGCTTAAATTTTTTGCCACCGCCAAAATGCGGTTATCATTCGTTTTTTCGATAAAAATTTCTTGGAGCTGGTGAAATGACCGGTGGTTCAGTTCAATTCTGAGCGTTCCTCCGCTTTCAAGCGGAACTTTCTCGTGCAGCCTTCCTTTCTCCCTGAGCCCGTCTATCAGCTTAGATACGTGCCTCGCATTTCTCCCGACCTCGTCCATATACCGCTTTTTTGAATCGACCTCTTCCAGCACGACGGCGGGGATGACAACTTCGTTTTCTTCAAAGGAAAAAATGGCGTTAGGATCCTGCAAAAGTACATTCGTATCTAACACATAAATTTTACTCAAGTCTCAGCCTCCTGAAATAAGGATCAAAGCCCATCGTGTGCTTCTCTTTCCGCGAAAAACGGGGATGCCTGCTAAAATATATGATTTGGTGAATAAAGATAGAAGGTTAATTCAACAATAAAATAAATGAAAGCATTCAAGGAGGAAATCTGACGTGCGAATTCTTTTCATTATCATACAAGCCTTGTTTATCCTTACCGGCTGCACTGCTGTACAGGACGGCCGCGGCCGCAATATTCAGAACGAATCAGCCGATCAGCGCGATGCAAAACCGATCCATGTGAAAAATACGGCTCCTGAGACAGCTGAAAATCCCGGCCGGACAGACATCGCTAAGCATCTCGTCGAGGTAACCGAAAAAATCCCCGGCATTTCAGATGCCACCGCGGTTGTACTCGGAAGATACTCCGTTGTCGGTATCGATGTGGATGACAATTTAGAAAGAAGCAAAGTGGAGAGCATTAAATACACGGTTGCCCAGGCGTTAAAAAACGATCCTTACGGCGCCAATGCCGTTGTCGTGGCTGATCCTGATACGGTTTCCCGTCTGAGAGGCATGGGCAGCGACATTAAGGCCGGCCGCCCCGTTTCAGGCATTTTGGACGAACTTGCCGCCATCGTCGGCCGTGTCATGCCGGAAGTCCCGAATGATGTGACCGACAATGAAAAAGAATCACCGACTCAATCGAATGATGATCAGCTGAACCAAAGAGACCAGAACAAGCTGCAAAACGAACAGAACGATCAATCGGATCATCATATGAAAAACCGCCGGTAAAAAGCAGCGCCCGCTCCAAAGGAAGGGCGCTGCTTTCTTTCCCTTTGGCAGGAGGAGCATCCATGATATAATGCTTGTCATAGTGAAAGAGGTGAAAAATCAATGAGAGTAAAATGTTCCATTTGCGACAAAATCGAACAAATTGATGATGAAACACTGACAGCCAAACGCCTCCGCAATCGTCCGATTCATACATATATGTGCCGGGAATGCCATGACCGAATCAAAGTCAAAACGGAGGCGCGGCTGAATACCGGACACTTTTCCTTTCATCCCGGACAAAAAGCGAAAAAAGATAAACTGAAAAAATAAACCGAATAAAAAATGACCCGCCGGAAGGCAAGGTCATTTTTTTATTGCGGTTTAGCTGACTGGCTTTTTTTGGACTGGTGCAGACGGATTTTGTAAATGATCAAAATCAAGGCGGCGACAACAAGCCCTTCTCCGACCGGCAGAAACACACCGAAAAAAGTCAGTACGGTGCAGCCGAGCACGAGAAAGAGATAAACTGCCGCAGCCTTCAACACCGGCAGCCGTTTGGCAAAGCCGAGTTTAAATACAATTACCGAAAGCACGACGATCGTTCCGTATAACAGCCACATTCCCGTCAGCGGATGCTCATCCACTTGGTAAAGAGCCGCAAAGAACGACAGCCGTTCACTTACTTCATTCAAAAGGATCCCCCTCCCCTTTTCCGTTCGGGTTCTACCTTTTCAAATTCTGCAAGTGATTAAGACATTCCTGCTGTTTTTTTCTTTTTCGCCGCTTTTTCACGTTCGTTTTTATTCAGGATTTTCTTTCTTAAACGGATGGATTCCGGCGTTACTTCACAGTATTCATCTTCGTTTAAGTACTCGAGTGATTCTTCCAGCGACATAATGCGCGCTTTCTTAATCGTAGTCGTTTGATCCTTCGTAGCGGAACGGACGTTTGTCTGCTGTTTCATTTTGCTGACATTGACGACAAGGTCATTGTCACGGTTATGTTCGCCGACAATCATGCCTTCATATACTTCTGTTCCGGGCTCAACGAAGATGACGCCGCGGTCTTCAATACCTTGAATTCCGTAAGATGTCGCTTTTCCGTTTTCCATGGAAACGAGCACACCCTGACGTCGGCCTCCGACTTGGCCTTTTTGCATCGGCTGATAGCTGTCAAACGTGTGGTTCAGGATACCGAAACCGCGTGTCAGTGACAGAAACTCAGTAGAATAGCCGATGAGTCCGCGTGAAGGTACGGTAAAGATCAGGCGGACCTGGCCGTTTCCGTTATTAATCATATCAAGCATTTCGCCTTTTCTCGCACCCATTGATTCCATAACAGAACCGGTATGCTCTTCAGGCACGTCAATCTGCACGCGCTCAACAGGCTCGCAGCTTACGCCGTCGATTTCCTTAATGATAACTTCAGGTTTAGACACTTGAAGCTCATAGCCTTCACGGCGCATGTTTTCAATTAAAATGGACAGGTGAAGCTCACCGCGTCCTGAAACAACCCATGCGTCAGGTGATGCAGTCGGTTCGACACGAAGACTGACGTCTGTTTGAAGCTGCGCGTTCAGACGCTCTTCAATTTTGCGGGCTGTGACATATTTGCCTTCACGGCCTGCAAACGGGCTGTTGTTTACGACAAATGTCATTTGAAGCGTAGGCTCATCAATGCGCAGAACCGGCAGCGGCTCATGGTGGTCAGCCGGACAAACCGTTTCACCGACATTGATGTCTTCCATGCCCGAAACGGCAACGAGGTCTCCCGCTCTCGCTTCTTCAATTTCCACGCGTTTCAATCCTTGGAAACCGAAGATTTTCGTTACGCGGAATGATTTTACCGTTCCGTCAAGTTTCATCAATGAAACCTGCTGACCCACTTTCATCGTGCCGCGGAAAACGCGTCCGATACCGATACGGCCGACATAATCATTGTAATCAAGCAGCGCCACTTGGAATTGAAGAGGCTCTTCGGCGTTATCTGCCGGGGCAGGGACATGTTCAAGAATCGTTTCATACAGTGATTCCATATTTTCGTCCTGCTTTTTCGGATCCAGACTTGCCGTTCCGTTAATCGCAGAAGCGTAGACGACAGGGAACTCAAGCTGTTGTTCGTTTGCGTCAAGCTCGATGAACAAATCAAGCACTTCATCAATGACTTCTTCCGGGCGGGCAAAATCACGGTCGATTTTGTTTACGACGACAACCGGATTTAAGTTCTGCTCAAGGGCTTTTTTCAGTACGAAACGGGTTTGCGGCATGCAGCCTTCATATGCGTCAACGACTAACAGAACGCCGTCAACCATTTTCATAATCCGTTCTACCTCTCCGCCGAAGTCGGCGTGTCCCGGAGTGTCCAAAATATTAATGCGTGTATCTTTATAGTTAATCGCAGTATTTTTCGCAAGAATTGTAATACCGCGTTCACGTTCAAGATCGTTTGAATCCATTGCGCGTTCGGCAATATTTTCGTTGGCACGGAATGTTCCGGCTTGGTGAAGCAATTGGTCTACCAAAGTCGTTTTCCCATGGTCAACGTGGGCAATAATCGCGATGTTGCGAAGATCGTTTCGAAGTTTCACATTTTCATCTCCTAAAAAAATTAGATAACTTTCATATTATACCACACATCCTCTTTAAAAGCGTTACGTTTTTCTGTAAACTGAAAGTATGACGTTAAAGGGGATGGAAATATGAAAAAATTGAATTGGCTCTTATTATTATTTGCATTCGCAGCAGTCTTCAGCATGATGCTGATCGGCGTATCAATCGCTGAGAAAAGCGCATGGGGCATCATCGGAAGCATTGTTCTCGTTATCGCCATGATGGGAAGCGGTTTCACCGTAAAGAAAAAAATGCGCGAACAGGGACTGCTTGATTAAAAGCATGACCCTTTGCAAAATTCCGTAAACATGGAAAGAAAATATCTAATGAAGCCTGAATCAAAGATTCAGGCTTTTTTACATCCTCAAAACAGGCTGAGATGTAAGGCTTATCTCCCCCGCCGCCTAGTCAGGAAGCCGGAAATGACAGCTCCCATTCTAGTTACATCAGCAGATTCCCTCAGAATATGCAGTCTGAAATAGTCCGGCATCGTTATGCAGAAAATACCATACCTCCTATTTCAATTCCATCATTGTCTTTTTATACTTGTGGCTGTAAGCAAATACACATGACAAGGAGAGAACGAAATGAAAACACCTTTTTTGAAGAAAACCGCTGTAACTGCCGCCGCAACCGCCTCAGCCGCCTTGCTTGCATTCAGTCCGCTTGATTCTGCCGGCGCAAAAACGATTCAGGCAAATGAACCGCATGTCCTGCAGGCTTCCGCAGAGAAAACACCGGAAGACGCGGCAAAACTCATTGACATCATCAGCCAATCGATTTACGAAAAAGACGGTGTCTATTATTTTGACGGCGAAAAAGCGGTTGAATTGGGATTAGATCAAGAACAAGCCCAGATCATTCAAAAGCTGTGGGACAGTTCAACCGAATTTTTAACCGTACTTTCCCAATGTATTGAGAAAACGGACGGCGAATATACATTTAATAAAGAAAAAGCGGTGGAGCTCGGCTTTACGGAAAAAGAGGCCCTTATCGTTGATCAGCTGTTCACCGCTTTTTCCCAAAGTCTTCATATCCTTCAATCTGCGCTGATTGAAGAAGACGGTGTGTATACATTTGATCAGGAACTTGCTGAAAAAGCAGGAGCAGGAAAAAAAGAAGCAAAGCTGTGTGCCGGATTCTTTAATTCACTGCCCCAGGAATTGCTTGAAGGCATTTATACAGCCTTTCATCCGGCTGAGTAAACGGATTAGAACGCCCGGTCATTCAGCCGGGCGTTTTTTTAAATCAGCAGTTTAAGGACCAGCATGATAAGAAATACAGCGCCGAACAAACAGGCTGCTTTTATCAGCAGCTTTCCGTAATACCGTTCCTTAAACCGCCTTTCTTCTTCTGCATAACAGGCTGGCGCCTTCATCTCAGGGCTGCCGAGGTCAAGCGGCTCCTTCATCATATGATATAAACTCCCGCACTTACCGCATGATTCAAGATGGCGGGAAATAAACCGCTCCGTTTCTGTTTCACAATCGCCTTCAATATATAAAGGGAGTAAATCTCTCACTAAACAGCAAGTCATATCTGTCCGTCCTTCCTTTTTTCCCCAAAGTGCTGTTTCAGCTGCATTCTCGCCCTGTACAGGGTGCTCTTCACCTTCGAAAGACTCCAGTCCAAAACATCAGCAATCTCTTCGTAAGACAGCTCTTGAAATACCTGTCGAAATGCTGAATAAAATGACTGAAAATCTCTGACATCTGAAACAATCCTTTTCGTTTATTAAGGCCTCACCCGTTTAGACAAACGGCTATAAAAAAAGTTTTACAGATCGGAACATTTTTCCCCTATCATTTTTCCCGACTTCATTTGTCATTTTTTTCAGAATAAATCGCATCATTCGACTCATGTCTGATTCAACACGTGCCTCTCGGCTTATCCCCCAATGCTGGCCGCCGGAAGCCTTTCCGGGACGATTCTATCAATTCATCAGCGGAGTCTAGTTTTATATTGCAGAATGAGAGAATGCTGGTTTATTATAACAATATAAGTTTTCATTATTTTCAAAAAGGGGGATTTATTGTGGGTTTAGGTAAGAAATTGTCTGTTGCTGTCGCCGCTTCCTTTATGAGTTTAACTATCAGTCTTCCAGGTGTTCAGGCCGCTGAGAATCCTCAGCTTAAAGAAAACCTGACGAACTTTGTGCCGAAGCATTCTTTGGTGCAGTCTGAGTTGCCTTCAGTCAGTGACAAAGCAATCAAGCAATACTTGAAACAAAACGGCAAAGTCTTCAAAGGCAACCCTTCTGAGAGACTGAAGCTGATTGACCACACGACCGATGATCTCGGCTACAAGCACTTCCGTTATGTGCCTGTCGTTAACGGTGTGCCTGTGAAAGACTCGCAAGTCATTATTCACGTCGATAAATCCAACAATGTCTATGCGATTAACGGTGAATTAAACAACGATGCTTCTGCCAAAACGGCTAACAGCAAAAAATTATCTGCAAATCAGGCGCTGGATCATGCTTTTAAAGCAATCGGCAAATCACCTGAAGCCGTCTCTAACGGCAACGTTACAAACAAAAACAAAGCCGAGCTGAAAGCAGCGGCCACAAAAGACGGTAAATACCGCCTCGCCTATGATGTAACCATCCGCTACATCGAACCGGAACCAGCTAACTGGGAAGTAACCGTTGATGCGGAAACAGGGAAAGTCCTGAAAAAGCAAAACAAAGTGGAGCATGCCGCTGCAACCGGAACAGGTACGACTCTTAAAGGAAAAACGGTCTCATTAAATATTTCTTCTGAAAGCGGCAAATATGTAATGCGTGATCTTTCTAAACCTACCGGAACGCAAATTATTACGTACGATCTGCAAAACCGACAATATAACCTGCCGGGCACACTCGTATCAAGCACTACCAACCAGTTCACAACTTCTTCTCAGCGCGCTGCCGTTGATGCGCATTACAATCTCGGCAAAGTGTACGATTATTTCTATCAGACGTTTAAACGCAATAGCTACGACAATAAAGGCGGCAAAATCGTATCTTCCGTTCATTACGGCAGCAAATACAATAACGCGGCCTGGATCGGCGACCAAATGATTTACGGTGACGGTGACGGCTCATTCTTCTCGCCTCTTTCCGGTTCAATGGACGTAACGGCCCATGAAATGACACACGGTGTTACACAGGAAACAGCCAACCTGAACTATGAAAATCAGCCGGGCGCTTTAAACGAATCCTTCTCTGATGTATTCGGATACTTCAATGATACTGAGGACTGGGATATCGGTGAAGATATTACGGTCAGCCAGCCGGCTCTCCGCAGTTTATCCACTCCGACAAAATACGGACAGCCCGACCATTACAAAAATTATCAAAACCTTCCGAACACTGATGCCGGCGACTACGGCGGCGTGCATACAAACAGCGGAATTCCGAACAAAGCCGCTTACAACACGATTACAAAAATCGGCGTAAAAAAAGCGGAGCAGATTTACTATCGCGCACTAACGGTATATCTCACTCCGTCATCAAACTTTAAAGATGCAAAAGCAGCTTTGATTCAATCAGCGCGGGACCTTTACGGCTCTCAAGACGCTGCAAGCGTAGAAGCGGCCTGGAATGCGGTCGGCTTGTAAACAAGAAAAGAGACCGGAGAAATCCGGTCTCTTTTTTATATCTGAAACATTTCACAATGGCTTCACCATGATCATATATGTCTTTTCACGATCGTCTTTTTCAAGCTTAAGCTGTTCAAAGCCGCATTGGCTTAAAAACAAAACCCATTCCTGCCTGTCCAGGGGAACGGCTGAAAACATCGCTTTATGCTCCCCTCTCAGCCGGCCCGCAATCTCTTCAATGACCGCGCGTCCGATTCCTTTCTCTTTTGCTTCCGGAGCGACGGCCACGGTTCCGAGCCACGGTTTTCCGTTTGAAGGCGCCCATTCCAAATGAAAACTGACGGCGGCAGGAGCGCCGTCAATCTCCCATACGAGCCATGTTCCATTGTACATGGAGTATGCAAGCATAAACTCCGCCGCATTTTTTGTTCCGAACTCTTCGTTTTTCCACACCGGGTGTGATGTCGCCAGCTGCTCCAGAAACCCGAGATCTTCTTCTTCAAAATCTCTACCTGTCAGCATGTAAATAGTCGTCAAAGATAATTTTATGTATTGCCGGATTGCCCGCAAGCACGCTGTGGTTGTCTAAAAACGTAAACGGTTCGCCGTCTGTGGTCGTGTAAATGCCCCCGACTTCGTTCAGCAGCACGCAGCCGGCAGCGTAATCCCACGGCGCGAGCCTCATCGTAATGTATGCGTCAATGCGGCCGGCCGCAACACTGGCCAGCTCAAGTGCCGCCGAACCGTAGGAACGCGTTCCTCTGACCCGTTTTACGAGCGGCGCCAAAATACTCGGGTCAATCCTTCTGTTTTCCGTCACCCATGTGGCATTGATTGCAATAATGGCTTCTTCAATGGAAGCTTCTTTTAAAGGAGCAAGCGGCGTGTCGTTCAGATAAGCCCCTTTTCCGCTGAATGCGTGATACAGTTCGTCCTGCATCACATCATAAATTAAGCCGATTTTGCCTTTTCCGTCTTCAAAGATGCCGATGGAGATCGCGAAATGCCGCTTTTGATGGACAAAATTCATCGTTCCGTCAATCGGATCAATGATCCAGACGATTCCGTCAAGGGAGCGGAGCTTATCTCCCTGCCCTTCTTCTCCGAGAATCCGGTGTCCGGGAAAAGTTCCCTGTATACGGTCAATGAAAAAGCGTTCCGTCTCTTTATCAATATTTGTGACTAAATCATTCGGATTTGATTTTGTTTCAATCGTCAAGCTTTCCTGCATGGATTGTCTGATTCTCGTTCCGGCTTCTTTTACCCATTGTTTTGCGATATCATCAATTTCCGTCCAATTTGTCATACCGTGTACCTCTTTTCTATGTATAGCTTATTCTATAGCATACTGATAAAGGCGATGAAAAAGCAAGGAAAATGAAAAAAATGCCTTCTCACGTAAAAACGAACCATTTCCTGCGGTTCGTTTTTACTATTCTTTATCCGTTAAGCCGAATCCATTCTTTTCTGAGACGTTCCAGTTTTCTTTTGCTGAGATCGATTTGATCTGCATTCTCTTTTTGCATGGCCTCATACAGGGTTGCCAATTCATAATCAACCTCTAGTCTCCAGACAGCTACACGGTTATTTTTTTCCTCCCTGAATCCTTCCTTCACCACTTGCCTCATTGTCTTTCGCCCCTTCCAGAGATCATTTGTTAAAAAAGCATCCCATTTTTCCAATTTATTAATGATACTTCTTATATCGTATGGAAACTTATATTCGGCTGTAACAACATTCTTAAAATTGTGTGTTTACCTATTCGTTTTTTACCACCAATCCTCTCGGCTCAAACGTTCTCAATGTTTTTGCGGCCGGCGGCGGCTGTGGTAAAATATGAATACTTACGATAAGGAGGAAAAAGATGACTCAGATGCGTTTTACAAAAGAAGACTTCGATACATTTACAATAGAAGGTTTAGATCCGCGCATGGAGGTGTTAAAAGAACAAGTCCGCCCGAAGCTGACCTTGTTAGGAGAGCATTTCGCACCGACATTGTCAGCATTGACAGGCGATGAAATGTTCCCGCATGTCGCCAAGCACGCGAGAAGATCTGTCAACCCGCCGGCTGACAGCTGGGTTGCCTTTGCCAACAGCAAACGCGGGTATAAGAAACTCCCTCACTTTCAGATCGGTTTATGGGACACCCATATGTTTGTATGGTTTGCCATCATTTATGAATCTCCGATAAAAGAGGAATACGGCAGATTGCTGGAAGCGAAGCAGGAGGACATCACAAAACAGATTCCCGGTCATTTTGTATGGTCGCCGGATCATACGAAGCCAGGGGCGTACAAGCAGTCCGACATGGATCAGGAGCAGCTGAAAACATTATTTGAACGCCTGCAGACAGTGAAAAAAGCAGAGCTTTTGTGCGGCATTCAGCTGCAAAAAGAAGACGTGATCAACATGAACAACAATGAATTCCTGCAAACCATTGAAGATGCTTTTAGGAAGCTTTCCTTTTTATACACACTGACTCAGAAAGTCTCATAACATAAAAAGCGGGCCGATTGCCGGCTCGCTTTGTCTACATTTTGATAATCGCTTGATCTGATTGTTTCGCCTGTTTCACAGTCCGATACGGGGAATAGGTGCTGTCAGCTTCAAATTGGCTGCAGATTTTCTTTTCTTCCGCTTTCCCGGGAACGATTTCTTTAAAGCGGCGGTACGCATTCAGAAGTCTGTCTCGGTCAGCTCCTTTTTCATAGGCGTTTTCCACCTGCTGAAAAAAAGCAATGACATCCACGGCCTCCTCTGTCGTCCAGTCCTCATTCATCGGATATTGATATTCCAAATGTCTTCACTCCTTTATAATCATGCTCAAAATAAGCATCTTCCATAGATCATAAATTGTTCTTTACTTTCTTTCAAGTTCATAATATAATTCATTTGTTTTACGTTTAAAAAACGGGTAATAAAACTGAATGTAATACAAACTAATCCGTAGGTATTATGATAAAGGTGGGAAAACAATTGCCGCAACATGAAACACCCCTGTACAGCGGACTGAAAAAGCACGCGGACAGACAGCCTGTCCAATTCCACATTCCGGGCCATAAAAAAGGCGCGGGAATGGATCCGGAATTCAGACAATTTATCGGAGAAAACGCGTTAAGCATAGATTTAATTAATATCGAACCTCTGGATGATTTACATGCGCCAAAGGGCATCATTAAAGAAGCCCAGGATCTGGCCGCGGAAGCATTCGGCGCAGACCATACCTTCTTTTCCGTACAAGGGACGAGCGGCGCCATTATGACGATGGTCATGGCCGTATGCGGACCCGGAGATAAAATCATCATCCCGAGAAACGTTCATAAATCCATTATGTCGGCCATTGTATTTTCCGGAGCGGTGCCGATTTTTATTCACCCGGAAATTGACGATGAGCTCGGAATTTCTCACGGCATTACGCTTGAGTCCGCCGAGCGGGCTTTGACGGAGCACCCTGACGCAAAAGGCCTGCTTGTCATAAATCCGACGTACTTCGGTGTGGCAGCTGACTTGAGCAGCATTGTAAAGCTCGCGCATTCTTTCGATGTGCCTGTGCTTGTCGATGAAGCGCACGGCGTGCATATTCATTTTCATGATAAGCTTCCTCTGTCCGCCATGCAGGCGGGCGCTGATATGGCAGCCACAAGCGTGCACAAATTGGGAGGCTCCCTGACGCAGAGCTCCATTTTAAATGTGAGAGAAGGTCTTGTTTCCAAAGAAAGAGTACAGTCGATTTTAAGCATGCTGACGACAACGTCAACATCCTATCTGCTTCTCGCTTCACTGGATGTCGCAAGAAAACGCCTCGCTACAGAAGGCCGCGACCTTCTTGAAGATACGATTCTGCTGGCGGATCAGACACGGAAACGCCTCAATCAAATTGAAGGCATCCGCTGTGTCGGCGAAGAAATCACAGGGTCTAAAGCTGCATTCAGTTATGATCCGACTAAATTAATCATTTCGGTCAAAAACCTCGGCCTGACGGGTCATGACGTTGAAAAATGGCTCCGCGAATCATATAATATCGAAGTCGAGCTGTCCGATTTGTATAATATTTTATGTATTTTCACCCCCGGCGACAGAGCGGGAGATGCCGACCGTCTTGTAAGCGCGCTTACAGACATTTCAAAGCAGGCTTCCGACAATGACTATGCTCATCAGCAAACCGAAGTTCTGCTTCCTGAAATTCCTCTGTTAGCGATGACGCCAAGAGACGCGTTTTACGCAAATACGGAAGTCATTCCGTTAAAAGAATCCGCGGGACGGATCATCGCAGAGTTTGTCATGGTGTACCCGCCGGGAATTCCGATCTTTATTCCGGGCGAGATCATTACTGAAGAAAATATCAGCTACATTTTTAAAAACTTGGACGCCGGCCTTCCTGTGCAGGGTCCCGAAGATGCAACGCTTGAAATGATCAGAGTCATCAAAGAGCAAAAAGCCATCCAATAAACATAAAGAAGCCCGAAACGAAATCGTTTCGGGCCTTTTTACGCTTTTTACTCTTCTTCAAGATGACACTGGCATTGTCCGCAGCATGTTCCGTATAACGTCGTGACCTTCTCATCCTCAAAGTAATGAATCGCTTCGTTACAGTCTTGGCAAACAATTGTACCCATCTGTCATTCCCCATTTCTCAGAATTTGAAAACGCTTAATTTTCACTTGTTGTTATTATATTATTATGTCACATTTAATATGTCAACTGATAAATTGTATAACACATTTATTTTTTACGGTCTTTTTATAGCTCGAGGATCAATCACAGTATATCCTTTATGACGCAATCCTTTTACAATGTCCGGCATGGCTTCCGCCGTCCATTTCCGGTCATGCATCAATATGTTGGCCCCGTCCCGCAGATAAGGACTGCTCAGTGTGATATCGGTAAGCGCTTTTTTGGATTGATATTTCTGATCCCAATCATACCCGAAGGTCCAGTTCATTTTCACCATACCTTCTTTTTTTATAAGTCTGTCACTGTAGTCCGTATTGCTTCCGAAAGGCGCCCTGAAAAATGCGGGTTTCTCTCCTATTACCTTTTCAACCGCTTTATTGACGCCAATGATTTCTTCACGTTGTTTTTGTTCGGAAAGATCTTTTAAGTTTTGATGAGTCATTGTATGATTACCGATCATAAAACCTAACTCATGAATATGCTTAAGCGCTTTCTTATTTTCATCTTTTTTCAAAAAATGTCCGTTTACAAAAAAGATCGCTGACGCATTGAGATCGTGCAGTTTGTCCGCAATCTCAGCGGCATGCTGATCAGGCGCGTCATCGATCGTTACCAATGCGATCGGTTTTTTCTCTTTCTGTTCATCCATTTTTTCCACAGAAAAGCTATTCGGATTGATATAGTAACGGGGCTCCGCCTTCTGTTTTTTCTGTTTTTCCTCTTTTGTATGGTGGTTTTCCCGTTTGGCATGATTGGCCGCGGCTTGAGAATGGGGTTTGTTTGTTTGCATCTTTTCATTTGATTGGCAGCCGGCGAGTAAGCACATACATATGACAGCTGCAGCGGCTTTATACATGACAATCCCTCCTGATATGGTTTTGCTCCCAGTATAACGAAAAAACAGCGCTCTCACGAAAAACAATGTGCCTTTTTTACACATCGGCTGCGCAAGTTGTCACACGTATTATTTCTTCATTAAAAACGGTTTCAATTATATAACAATTCAGTAACAAGCCTTAGGTTTTTCACCTCTCGTGATACACTTGATATAGGCTTATAAATGGATGAACCCATATATTATATAAAACAGAGGAGTAAGATAGATGCGCTACCGTACGGTGATTCCCTTTTTTTTGATGCTGTTCGTTCTGTCAAGCTGTTCGGTTTCTACTGTCAGTCCATTCACAAAAAACCGGATCGACAGCATTCATCACACTCAAATCTTGTTTTTTTCCGATGAAAATCATATAGATAAAGAAGTGCCTTATTACGATGCGATTCTTGATTTAGAAAAGAAATATCCCCATCATGTCGATCAAATGAAGGTTTATGACAACAGAAAGGGATGGGAAGAGGAAATCAACACGTTCCCTGCGCTGATGGTGATCAATCATCGGCATGTGGTCATGAAGATTGAGGGATCCGTAAAGAAAAAAGAGGATATCATCAAACCTATGCAGCATGTGCTTGCACAATAAAAACAGCCCCCGCTTTTACAAACGGGGGCTGTTTCTTTGTTACATTATTATTTTACGATATGGATCGGGCTTCCGATTGCTACTTCGGCAGCTTCCATAGTGATTTCGCCCAATGTCGGGTGAGCGTGAATTGTCATTGCGATATCTTCAGCAGTCATTCCGCCTTCGATCGCCAGGCTCAATTCAGAAATCATGTCAGAAGCGCTTGCGCCGGCAATTTGCGCACCGATTACAAGACCGTCTTCTTTACGAGTGATCAGCTTCATGAAGCCGTCAGTTTCGTTAAGAGACAGCGCACGTCCGTTTGCTGCAAACGGGAACTTAGCTGCAACGACTTCAATGCCTTCTTCTTTCGCCTGTGCTTCAGTGTAACCGACAGAAGCCAGTTCAGGCTCAGAGAATACAACCGCCGGAATACCGAGGTAATCGATTTCAGCCGGCTCTCCTGAAATAGCTTCGGCAGCGATTTTACCTTCGTAAGACGCTTTGTGAGCCAATGGAGGTCCGTCAATGATGTCACCGATTGCGTAAATGTTCGGTACGTTTGTGCGGCACTGCTTGTCTGTTTTAATGACACCGCGGTCAGTCATTTCGATACCGACTTGCTCAAGGCCGAGCTCATCAGTGTTCGGACGGCGTCCGACAGTGATTAATACGTAATCAGCATCAACCGTTTTTTCTTCGCCTTTTACTTCGAATGTAACTGTTACGCCGTCAGGTCTTTCCTCAACGCCTTTAGCCATGGCGCTTGTATGGATTTCAACGTTGCCTTTTTTCTTCAGTCTGCGGGTAACGAGAGAACTCATTTGTTTTTCGAAGCCAGGAAGAATTTCATCTCCGCCTTCTAAAATAACCAATTCAGTTCCGAAGTTCGCATACGCTGTTCCAAGCTCAGTACCGATATATCCGCCGCCGATAACAACGAGCTTTTTCGGAATTTCTTTAAGCGCAAGTGCGCCTGTAGAGTTCAGAACGCGTTCGCTATATTTGAAGTTTGGCAATTCGATAGGGCGAGAACCGGTAGCAATGATTGCGTTTTTAAATGTGTATGTTTGCGCAGAGTTCTCATCCATTACACGGACAGAGTTGCTGTCTACGAAATAAGCTTCCCCTTTTATAACATCCACTTTATTTCCTTTTAAAAGACCTGCAACACCGCCGGTAAGCTTATTTACAACAGAAGCTTTCCATTCTTGGACTTTTGTAAAGTCAACCGTTACGTTCTCAGCAGTGATTCCCATGTCATCTGAATGTTTTGCATTCTCGTAACGATGGCCTGCATTGATGAGCGCTTTTGAAGGAATACAGCCGACGTTCAGACAAACGCCTCCAAGAGTTGCTTTTTCAACGACTGTTACTTTTTGTCCAAGCTGAGCAGCGCGGATGGCAGCTACATAGCCGCCGGGTCCCGCACCAATCACAAGAGTATCTGTTTCAATAGGGAAATCTCCTACTACCATAACATTACGCCTCCATTAAAATAAGTTGTGGATCGTTCAGTAAACGCTTGATGTGGTTTAACGCATTTTGTGCAGTTGCTCCGTCAATCATACGGTGGTCAAAGCTGAGAGAAAGAGCTAAGACAGGAGCAGCTACAATTTCACCGTCACGGACGATCGCTTTTTCAGCAATACGGCCGATACCGAGAATCGCAACCTCTGGATGGTTGATAACCGGTGTGAACCATTGGCCTCCGGCAGAACCGATATTTGTGATCGTGCAAGAAGCGCCTTTCATTTCCGCAGGTGCAAGCTTGCCTTCACGCGCTTTTGTTGCAAGGCTGTTGATTTCATCAGAGATTTCGAAAACGGCTTTACGGTCGGCATTTTTCACTACCGGCACAAGCAGGCCTTTTTCGGTATCCGCTGCAATTCCGATGTTGAAGTAATGTTTTTGGATCACTTCATCTGTTTTATCATCAATAGATGTGTTTAAAACAGGGAATTTTTTCAAAGCGGATGTTAATGCTTTGACGACGTAAGGCAGATAAGTCAGCTTGATGCCTTGATCAGCAGCAACTTGTTTGAACTGTTTGCGGTGAGCAACAAGATTTGTTACGTCAACTTCATCCATAAGAGTTACGTGCGGTGCAGTATGCTTAGAGTTCACCATTGCTTTCGCGATCGCTTTACGGATACCGCTCATTTTTTCGCGTGTTTCAGGGAATTCGCCTTCAGGAGCCTGAGCCGCTGCAGGTTTAGCTGTTTCCTGAGGTGCAGCTGTTTCTTGCGGTGCCGCTTCTTGAGCCGCTCCTCCATTTGCAAAGCTGTCGATATCTTCTTTTACAACACGTCCGTTATTGCCTGAACCTGTTACTTTACGGATATCCACGCCTTTTTCACGGGCATATTTGCGTACGGAAGGCATCGCGATCACGCGTTTGTTCGGATCAGCTTCCACTTGGTCCTGCTGTCCTGCGCCGGTTTCTTTTGCAGGCTCTTTAGGAGTCTCTTCTTTAGAGATATCCTGCCCTGCTTCAGCAGACGACTGAACTTGAGCTTCAGTTTTCGCATCTCCTGAATCATGGCTTCCTTTAAATTGAAGATCTTCGTAACCAGGTGCGTCAAACGTAATAATCGTTTGTCCAACAGTTGCAACTGTTCCCTCTTCAACTTTTAATTCTAATACTTTTCCTTTAACAGGTGAAGGAATTTCTACCACTGCTTTATCATTTTGCACTTCAGCCAGAACATCGTCTTCTTCTACCTCGTCGTTCGGCTTAACAAACCATTTTACGATTTCGCCTTCGTGGATACCTTCCCCGATATCCGGAAGTTTAAATTCAAATGCCACAGTTTTCGACCTCCTAGTTGATTAAGCAAATTTTAGTTATGCATTCGCAAGCATTGAACCTAGTAAACAGACTCCTTCATATAAGAGAAAAGGACTCTCTTTACCGTCTTTTATGATGCCTGATTAAAATTCAAGAACTTTTTTCGCAGTTTCAAGAACGTCTTTATGGTTTGGAAGCCATACGCTCTCAGCAAGCGAGAAAGGAAATACTGTATCAGGCGCCGCAACACGCAGAACCGGAGCTTCCAGGCTCAGAATCGCGCGGTCATTGATTTCAGCTACAACGTTGGCAGCGATGCCGGCTTGTTTTTGAGCTTCTTGCACGACAATTACGCGGCCTGTTTTTTCAACAGAAGCAATAATCGTATCAATATCAAGCGGACTTACAGTGCGAAGGTCGATAACTTCAGCAGAAACGCCTTCTTTTTCAAGCTCTTCAGCAGCCTTAAGCGACTCATGAACCATCGCGCCGTATGTGATGATAGAAAGGTCAGTACCTTCGCGTTTCACATCAGCTTTGCCTAGCTCAATTGTGTATTCCTCCTCAGGAACTTCCTGACGGAAAGAACGGTAAAGTTTCATATGCTCTAAGAAAACAACCGGATCATTGTCTCTGATAGAGGCAATCAGCAGTCCTTTTGCATCGTAAGGAGTGGATGGGATAACAACTTTAATACCCGGCTGCTGAGCGATAAGGCCTTCCAAACTGTCAGCGTGAAGTTCAGGTGTATGAACCCCTCCGCCGAATGGAGAACGGATTGTCACCGGAGAAGTCCAGCGTCCGCCGGAACGGTAGCGGAGACGAGCCATTTGTCCTGAGATTGAATCCATTACTTCATATACGAATCCGAAGAATTGGATTTCCATAACAGGACGGTAATCTTGCAGGCCTAAACCGAGAGCCAGACCGCCGATACCGGATTCAGCAAGCGGCGTGTCAAATACGCGGTCCTCACCGAATTCTTTTTGAAGGCCTTCAGTTGCACGGAATACGCCTCCGGCAACGCCTACATCTTCCCCGAAAAGCAGAACGTTTTCATTGTTTTTCAGTTCTGTGCGTAACGCATCAGTGATCGCTTGAATCATTGTCATTTGCGCCATGGCTTACTTCGACTCCTTCGCTTTGTAAATTTCAAGTTGTTCTTTCAAGTTGAACGTCGGCTCTTCAAACATATTCTCAATCAGCTCTGTTACTTTCGGTTTTGATTCGCCGTCAGCCTTTTTGATAGCTTGTTTGATTTCTTCTTTGGCCTGTTCAATCACTTTGTTCTCTTCTTCTTCAGACCATAGTCCTTTGTTTTCCAAGAACTTGCGGAAACGTACGAGCGGGTCTTTTTGCTCCCATTCATTTTCTATTTCTTTCGTACGATATTTAGTCGGATCGTCACCGGACATTGTATGAGGTCCGTAACGGAATGTAAGAGTTTCAATCAGAGTCGGACCTTCACCGTTAATTGCGCGCTGGCGTGCTTCTGCGGTTGCAGCGTAAACGGCAAGTGCATCCATTCCGTCTACTTGAACACCTGTAATACCGACGGCAACTGCTTTTTGGGCAATTGTCTGTGCGGATGATTGCTTTTCTACAGGAGTTGAAATCGCATAGCGGTTATTCTGAACAACGAAGATCGCTGGCGCTTTAAATGCTCCGGCAAAGTTCATTCCTTCATAGAAGTCACCTTGAGAAGCTCCGCCGTCACCAGTGTAAGTAATAGCTACCGCTTTTTTACCGCGCTTTTTAAGACCTAAAGCTACACCTGCGGTTTGGATAATTTGAGCACCAATAATAATTTGAGGTGATAAAGCATTTACTCCCTCAGGCATCTGATTACCTTTAAAATGGCCTCTTGAGAACAGGAATGCCTGGTGTAAAGGAAGACCGTGCCAAATCAGCTGAGGAACGTCACGATAACCCGGAAGGATAAAATCGTCCTGTTCAAGCGCGAAGTGTGATGCAATTTGAGAAGCTTCCTGGCCCGCTGTCGGTGCATAGAAACCTAAACGTCCTTGACGGGAAAGAGAAATTGAACGCTGGTCTAAAATGCGGATATACACCATTCTTCTCATTAATTCCTTTAACTGATCATCTGAAAGATCAGGCATTGCGTCTTTATTTACGACTTCTCCTTCAGCATTTAAAATTTGGAACGTTTCAAACTGCTTATGAATAGCATCAAATTGTTTTTTGCTATCAACAATTGAAGTTTTTGTCTTTGCAGCCATTTTTTAAACCACCTCTTCTTTTGATTTAACAGGGTTAGGATACCGTTTAGCCATCCGTATTAAAAACAGTCTTATCATGCTCTGCAATTCTAAAATTAATCATTCAGAAATTCACATAGCGCTTAAGCAAAGATAATGACGTTTAAACTGTACTAATAAAAAAAGATTTTTTATTAGTACAATATGATCAACAACCATAGTTTACAGTAATTAAACAAAGCCGTCAATCATTTATAACCTCATTTTGAAACCGCTTATAAAACTTAAGATCATATTGCGCCAAACTGTACTATAAAAGACTTTAAACTGTATTATAAAAATGCTCTACTGTACTATAATTAAAAAAAATTACAAAGTGTAAATTAAGTTATTTAACTTAGGGGCGGGCTTTGAAAAGATGCCGCGGGATAAAAACGGGCAGTTAGCAATCGTCCCGCCTGCCGAACAGACGGGACGATGCTTTTGTCTAATTATTCAATACCCGCCCACACGATATTCAGCGGCGTCAGCACGGCATGAGGATGAAACTCGGAAATCGGAGTGAAAAATACATACGTAAAATCTTCGGCTGGATCAGAAAACATGCCGCACCACCCCATTCCAAGATGTGAGAAGGTGCCTTCTGTCATGAAATAATGGTCACCGGCCGGCCACAAATTAATGCCTAAACCAAAGCCGCCTTCCTCTCTGGGCGCTCCGAAGAAGTAAAAAGGAAGACCGGGCTTTATTTGATTTCTCAGCATCGCTTCGACTGTTTTTCTTCCAAGCAGCTTCTTATCTTTCAATCTGCCTTTATTTCTAAACATTTCAGCTAACTTCCAAATATCTCGCAATGAAGAGTACAGACCGCTTGTCGCTTTATTCGGAAAATACGGGTGATGACTTTTTTCCAGCTGTACGCACTCGTGCTCATTGATCACACAAACTTCTTCTTTTAAAGCATCAGGCACATAAAAATACGTTCTTTCTAATCCGAGCGCTTCAATAATATGCTTTGTTACATACTGTTCGTAGGATACGCCTGTTACTTTTGAAATAATGATGCCAAGTATAACAAAGCCGGTTCTGGAATAGTTCCATGCTTCATCCACTCCGTACTCCAAAGGCGTACGAACCAGATAGTTTATCCATTCTTCCTCATTCGTTAAGTCAATGCCTTCAGCCTTTTGAATATCCAGCTCAAAACTTAATCCCGCCGTATGAGTCAAAAGGTGCAAAATTTTAATTTCTCCGAAACCCGGTTTATCAAACGCTGGCAAAATGAGCTTGACCGGCATTTTCAGATCGAGCAAACCTTTTTCGACGAGCTGCATGACGGCTACAGCGGTAAACACTTTTGTCAAAGAACCGATTTCTCTGATTGTATCAAGCTGAAATGTTTGCTTTTCTTTTTGTCCGCCGGTAAATTCCCCTAACGACTCAGCTGCAAAAACCTCACCTCCTCTTGACATCATATAACTCGCACATTGCAGATCTCCATTGTCTATCATCGTCTGATAATGGCCGTTAAGAGCGTTAATTTGTTTCATATCAAATGCCGGATTGCTTAATGTTTGTTTCATTGTTTTCTCCCCCTGTACTGTATGTATCGTTTTCATCCCTTACTTACTGATTTCTTGATGAATTCTGACACCGCTTTATTAAATTCTTCCGGATGTGTGATGTTCGGAAGATGCCCCGCTCCCTTAATTTTCTTTAATTCTGCATTGCTCAGCAGTTTCCGCAGCCTTTTTGTTTCTTTCTGATCAACTACGCTTTCCTTCTCACCCGTAAGGATAAGCGTTCTTGTATGAATGTCTTTTAAAAAGCCGATCGTAGAATAGCCTTCTTGTTGATGTATCTTCATAAAACGTTCAATAGAAGCATTTAAGAATTGATTACTGTATAAACTTTCATATTCATGCGACTTTCCTATAGCTATAAAATCATTTTTCAGTTTTTCCTCGACACTGCTTTCAGGGTCTTCTTCGTATGCGGTGTAACTTCCGGAAAGAATGAGCGTTTTTACTTTTTCAGGGTATTCATAGGCTATCCTCTGCCCTATCATGCCTCCCCAAGAAGCTGCCGCAATGTGGATCGGCCAAGCAACCCCTATCTCGTTCAGCACTTCGATAAAAGTCTGAGCCAGCCCGCTCAGTGTAAAATCGGCGCTCCCCTCACTCAGCCCGTAACCCGGTGTGTGTATGACAATTACATTAAATTGATCTGCCCACTCCTTCATTTGTTCTTTCCACATGTAAGCAGTGGTAGCAAAACCGCAAATCAGTAAAATTGTTTCACCCTTACCGCTCATCAATATTTCCATATGCCGGGCATTTTCTGTGTTTGCCAGAAAATGAACGGTTTCCGTTTCTTCTGTCTGGTAAAAAGCGATGAGTTTTTTTGCGGCATCGCTTTGATTGTGCTGAAGGGCTCCTTTCTTCAGTCTGCTCCAATAATGCAAATAATCGTCGAGATGACGATTGGAAGCCGTGCCGAGTATTCGGAAAGGACTCTCGGCTTCTTCCGTAACGACTGACGAAGCATCAAAATCGGCTGCAATCGCTGAATCTCTTACCAGAGGCGGTGCTGAACGGGCGGATAACGGCTTGAAATCGTTTTGTATTTTTTCTTTTTCTCCGTATAACACGATCAGCTGGTGGCCTCGGCCGAGAAGCGAGTGTTCAAAAGCTTTGATTCCGGCAGTATTTTCTAATGGGTGAAGTCCGTACTCCCTTTTCATAATATCTTGAATGCCGGGATCAACTGACATGCCTCCGTCTTTCCAGAAAGGCCAATTTACAGCGATGGTTTTTCCTGATCTTCCCCCCGCCTTTCTCATACATTCCCTCCACTCGGCAAAATGCTCCAGAAAACGATTGGCGTAAGCGTAATCGGCTTGACCCAGACTTCCGATTTCTGAGGAGATGGAAGAAAACAAAACAAAAAAGTCTAAAGGCATATCTCTGAGCGCTTCATCCAAATGAATCACACCATTGACCTTTGATTGCAGCACCGCTTGAGCTTCCGCGTCTGTTTTATTCATAATGAGAGAGTCTTTTAACACGCCTGCACTGTAAATGACCCCGTTGATTTCGGAAAAATCAGCACGAATTTTTTCCGCTAACTTGATGACCTGCTGCTTATCTGACATGTCAGCCTGGATATAAGAAATGCTTGCCCCGTCATATCGGATGCTGTCTAATTTTTCTTCCATGTCTGCTGTCATTTTCGATCGCCCGGCAATGATAACGCTGGCTCCGTGATTTGCATAAAGAAACGCTGAAATAATCCAGCCGATGCCGCTTAATCCTCCGATGATGAGATACACCCCGTTTTTTGCAAACTTTGCGGCCTTTTGTCCTGTTTGCAGCGAAGCGTCTTTGTATGCTGTCACCCGCCTTTTTTGATCGCCGTCATATTTCACAGCCTGATGATGTCCGGCACTTAATTCATTGAGAAGCAAAGGTGCTTTTTCAATGGTTTGTCTTGAAGAAATCTCAACCGTTTTACACTTTATATTCGGCTGCTCCGCATTCAGCGTTTTAAAAAAGCCTCCAATCGCGGCGTAAACCGGATTTGTATATTGACCCTTGTCATGTACGTACAGAATGTTGATGTTTTCTTTTACTTTTTGATGGATCAAAGCTTTACTCAAATAAAGAATTGAATAAAAGCTGTGAGTCAGATCTAACGCTGCCTCAGTATAAGCTTTTTTTGACAGGTAATGAATGATTGACGCCGGAAATGCTCCGGACTTTTTCATATCTTCTAACAGTCTGGAGTAATGAGCAGACTGCTCCGGATTAAATTTATAATGCTTTTCATTTACCATTTCATATTCAGCGGCGGCTTCCGCATAAATAACATTTTCACTGCCGATGTACTTTCGGATTTCATCACTCAATGAACTGTCGAAATCGAAAATCAGTGTATTTTCCTTAGGTACTTCTCCGGACTTTAATGGCGATTCTATCCATTCTTTTTGTAAATATAAAGATTCAAGCACCGGCTTTTCAGACGGCTCTTTCGTTTGCGTTTTTTCTTTAAAAGCTGCGGCCGGCGTATTACGCACATCATATTTTTCTTCTAAATAAGCCGCTAAATCATGAATATTGTTATAATCAAAAAGCAATGTCGGATACAATTGTGTATCCAATCTTTCCTCGAGCATTTTCGATATATGCAGCAGCTGTTTTGAGTCAAGACCCAGTTCGTAAAAAGATTGGTGTTTGTCCGCTTTATTTGGCGGTGTGTTTGTAACCTCTCCAATAATGGATGACAGCTCATCTGTTAATGTTTTATGACTGTCTTGGTGCTGAACTGTATCAGAGATAGAGTCTGTAATGTTAGCTCCGTATTTCTCCTGCAGAAATTCCGTCAATTCACCGATTGTGGAGTAATCAAATAATAAAGTCGGGTACAGCTTTGAACCTAACATCAGTTCTAATTTTTTGGATAAGTCTAATAATTGTTTAGAATCCAAGCCCATCTCATAAAAGGAAATATCATTCTTCACTGTTTCAGCAGGTTTTTCAATCATGCCGGCTATCTCTTGGATCAAATTATTTCTGATCATTTCTTTATTGTTCGCTACGCTGCCGACCTCTTTAGCTTTTTGGGAATGCTCCAGCCTTTGTATTGATTTTTCATTTCTGACTCTTTTCACACCGAATCGCTCATAATAAAAAGCAAGCTCTCCATCAGGCCTGTATACTTCTATGTCCGCATATAAAATGTCTTTAGAAGGCGGCTGCGTTATACTGGTTTTATTAATATACACAAAACAAGACCCAGTTGTTTTATGCAGTGCCCGGAATGTCTCAATATATATAGGGATAAACGCATTTGTTCCTTCATCCGGCAAGTCTGATGTAAGGATTCCCAACAAGCTGAGAGACCCATCCAAAAATGCGGGATGCATGTAAAAGTCATCTGTATATTCTTTTGAAAGTCCGCTTAAACTGACCTCTCCCAGAATATAATTTTCACCTTCATATACTGTACCTTCCAATTTCATAAAATCTTTATGAATCAGGCCGCCCCTGCGCAAATTACGATAGGCGGATTCAGCATCCGAAGTCCGGACGGCCCCTTTCTTTAATTCTTCGATTGAAATTGTCTTTTCTTTTATCGCATTTTTTCTTATGATTTCCGCCTGCAAGTTGACTGACGCTTCACCTTCCGCCTTTTCAGCGACCCATTTCCTGCTTGTTGTTTCAACAAGCCAGCCGTTTTCTTGTTTCGTAAACTGGAAGGTGACTTTTTTATCAAAATGGACTGACGTCGCAACAGGTTCACGGAATAAAACATGTTTGATTTCAAAACTTCGGGGTGATATCCCTTTCTCAGCTAAAAATCGTGTTATTAAATCCAGATACGTTACGCCGGGTATCGTACGCACTTGATGAAGGACATGGTCTGAAACAATATAATCGTCATGTTTGACTAATACGCTGAACCTCATGCAACTCGACAACCTTTCTTCTTTTACAAAGTAAAGAAACAGAGCAGGTGCTACTCTGTTTCATCAATAATTTCAAGAAGCCGTTTTTTATTCTGTTTGATTTGTTTTTTCCGATTTGAATCCGGCCAGTACTCTTTTCTGACAAACTCAGCAGGCGGCAGCGGAGTTCTGACGGAATGATATGAATCATCCAGGCCGCTTACCAAAAGGTGGGCGTTTGTTCCGCCAAAACCGAAAGCGCTGATGCCCGCCCTCCGTTTTCCATCCTTCCAGCTTCTCAGCTCTGTATTCGGATAAAAAGGCGACTTTTCAAATTCAAAGCGCGGATTTGGCGTTTCACAATTCAATGTAGGCGGGATTTCCTTATGCCATATTGATAAAATCACTTTAATGAAACTTGCCGCTCCGGCAGCGCTTAATAAGTGTCCGATATTGGTTTTCACACTTCCTACTCCGCAAAATTGCGTTTTGTTTGTGTCTCTTCGGAATACTTTTGTCAGAGCCTGAAGCTCAATCGGATCTCCAATCATCGTGCCTGTGCCGTGAGTTTCGACGTAGCTGACTGATCCGGGAGTGATATCGGCTTTTTCAAATGCATCTTGAATAACCTGCTCTTGAAGCTTAGGATTGGGGGTCGTAATTCCCATTGTCGCACCGTCGTTATTAATAGCTGATGCTTCAATGATACCGTATATCCGATCACCGTCAGCTTTCGCTTTCTCCAGCGGTTTTAACAGAACAGCGCCAAAACCCTCTCCGGGTACAAAACCGTTTGCCCTTTCATCAAAAGTAAAACACTGACCGTCCGGCGAAAGAGCTCCTCCTTCTGTTAACATCAGGTAAGGAATTTCATCCAAAAGCAGATCCGCTCCTCCTGCCAGCGCCATCTCTGAATCACCGTTTTTTATGCTTTGGCAGGCTAAATGAATGCTGACTAATGAAGAAGAACAAGCGGTATCAGAAACCATGCTTGGACCGTGAAAATTAAAGAAATGCGACACATGTGAAGCAATAAAGTTTTGACTAAGCCCGACGATGTGGCTGCTGCTTTCTTTCGGCAGTTTGTGACCGTAACCGCCCATTCTGGAACCGACAAATACGCCGACTTTTTTTCCCGATAATTCCGTTTCTTCATAACCGGCATCCCGTACAGTCTGTACACTCGTTTCTAAGAAATGTCTTATCAGCGGGTCCGTTTGGATGGCTTTCTCCTCTTCCATGCGGAAATACTCCGGATCGAAGCTGCCGATTCCATTGATAAATCCTCCCCATTTGCTGATGCTTTTTCCCTTTTGTTTGACCGGAGAGTAATTTTCTTCTATATTCCACCGGGAATCAGGTACTTCTTTAATATGATTCTTCCCTTTTCTCAGATTGTCCCAAAATTCCTCTTTATCAGCCGCTCCAGGGAACTTACATCCGATTCCGATAACAGCTATCTTTGCAGAGGAAGCCGTCTGCGGTTCTGTATTTCGGCTCGTCACAGACTGCATATCTTGCATATCTTGCTGATTGCTGCTTTGAGAATCAGTCTGTTCGATTTGTTTCTTCAACGGCGGCGCCGTCTTACCGATATATTCCGCAAGACCATGAACCGTGTTGTGTTCAAGAAGCACAGTAGGGTCAATTTTTTTCTGAATCATTGCTTCTATTCGATGTATAATGCTGACAAGAAGTATAGAATCCACACCGTATTCCTGAAAATCCGTATTTGGGTTAAGCTTTTCAAGGGGAATGCTCAATTCCTCGGCAAATACGGCAGAAAGTTCACTGACAAGCCCTTCTGAATGATCAAAAGTGTCGGGAGTCTCCTGTCTTCGGACTGGAACCGAAGCTCCGCCGGTTTTATTGATGTTCAGGAGACTGTCTGCATGAAACACTGTTCCTTTTTTCACGATAGGAATGATATTGGCCGATTTTTTCTCCAGTGCATGATACAAAATCGCCAGTCCTTCCCGTGTGGAAAGAGAGTCCAATCCCAATTCATCATATAAAGGACTCGTCACAGTACCCATTCCGACTTCTTTCCAGCTCGGCCAATTGATGGACGTGAAATACGTTCTCCCCTTTTGAAAATGATAAACCGCGAAATAGTCCATATATGCGTTTGCAGACGCGTAATCAGTCATTCCTTTCGACAGTTTGGGTGACTGTGCTGCAATTGATGAAAATAGAATAAAGAAATCCAGCGGCCTATTATTAAAAATCCGCTCCAAATTCTGAAGTCCAGTGACTTTCGGCCCGTACACCGTCTTAAATTCACTCATTCTTTTATGAATAAAGGCCGGATTTCCGCCGCTGTGCAGTCCGGCACAGTGTATGACACCGCTTATATCTTTAAATTCAAGGCTTACTTGGTGAAAGAATGAACGCAGCTTCTCTTCATTTGTGAGAGAACCGCTGTAATACAGATAGTTGACACCTTTCTCTTCAAAACTTTGAAACAGTTTTATATTGCTGACTGTCTTTTCGTCCTGTCTGCCCTCTTTCAGCAAATGATCCCATTCACTTCGCAAAGGTAATGGACGCGTACCCGTCAGCACGAGTTTTTTCACTCCCCGTTTCACCAAATCTTCAGCTATTGCTCTGCCAATGCCCCCTGTCCCGCCGGTAATCACGATGGCTTTATCCGCAGGAAATGAAACAGGCGCGCCGGTATGGATTCTTTCTTCTTCAAAATACGGAACATATCTGACGCCGCTGCGGTAGCATACTTCATTCTCTCCGGTACATTGCGCCCTTTCATTCTCAAAGATTTGTTTCAGCTCATGCGTTTCTTTCATGCTGTCTATATCTATTGTTTTCACATGAACAAAGCCGTATTCCGCAGAAAGGGCTTTCAGAAAAGCCGCTGATTCTGCACCCGTCAGCTTTGGTTTTTCCGCTTTAAATACCTGCAAGCCATTGGTGATTTGTAAAATGGATAATGGTGTTTCCTTTTTACTCCGCTTAATTATTTCTTGTATAAATAAGAATTTACCATATGGGATGCCGTTCTGATTGTCACTCTGGTTTCCGATATCTGAGAAATCAAATATATTTTGGACCTGCCGCTCACCGCCCGAGAAGATCTCACGGATAACGTCGTATGCGTGGTTTTCATCTAATAAAGAACACTCAAACATTTGATCAGAGTGTTTTATAAATGAAGAGTGATGTTTTATGACAATCAGATTCTCCTGATCTATATCCGAACAAATGGTGCGGGCAATTGATTCTGTGTCTTGATTTACAAATGCTACTGTCAGTCCGTACTCTTTTGTTTCGGATGGATTAACAAACGGATTTTCCCTCCATTTTTTTTGCAAGTGATGTTGAAAAGAATGCTGAGGGATCTCTGTCTTCTCAGTCCTGAACGGAACCCAATAACGTTCTTTTGCAAACGGATAAGTCGGAATTGAGATCCGTTTACCCGGCTGCTTTAAATGTTGATGAACGGATTTCCAGTCGATATCCGCCCCCCAAACCCATAATTGAGCCAGCTTTTCCGCTTCACCGTTCTCAATAATGGTCTTTACAAACAATTCACCTGCTGTGCCTTCCGTTAACGCCTTCATTTTTTCAGCAAATGCATCTGCTGATTGCTGATGAACATATACGCCTGGAACTTGCTTGTCACCGCGGCAAAACTCAAATAATTTATCTTTCATTTCTTTAAGAGAGGTACCGATAATCGCCGCTCTGGCCTCCATCGCTTCTCTGCCCGATTGTGTAGTGTATGCCAGATCCCGTAAAACGACGCTTTCCGATTGGCTGCCTTCCATCACTTCATTCGGGAACAGGTTTCTTATCGCTCCGGCATATTCCTTCAATACGTATTCAGTAACCGCTTGAATGGAGGGGCAATCAGTTAATTCATACATCGTGAGTTCAATATGAAACATTTCGTTAATAAAATCCGCCATCCGGCTTAATTCCAAAGGCCCTACGCCAAATTCACTCAGGTGATCAGCAATATTAATTTCTTCCGGATGGATATGAAGCAATTCCGAAACAAACGGTTTGAGTACTTCATACACCTTTTCTTTCATATCAGGCTGCTTATCCTTTACTTCAGGACTTAGTGAACGCTGGATAAAATCTCTCATGTTTTCGGCATACTCAAGAAGACGTTCATTGTCTTTGGCAGATAACAGGACAATATGCGGTTCGTTCTCAACATGTTCTGTTGAGACGTTTGTTTCTTCATATTCTTCTATAATGATATGAACATTCGTTCCTCCCGCTCCGAATGAGCTGATCCCCGCTCTTCTCGGAACAGTTACTGTTTTTCCGTTTTCCTGCAGTTTTGGTTTCTTCCAATCTTGCAATGACCGCTGTACATAAAAGGGAGATGCTTTAAAATCGATATTTGGATTCAACGTCTCCGCATGTATGGAAGGAAACAGTTTTTTCAGTTTCATTTGCAAAAGAACCTTTGTCAAACCGGCAATTCCCGCTGCGGCCTCAAGATGGCCGATATTTGATTTGACAGAACCGATGGAACAATATTGAGTGTGCTCCGTAAATTCCCGAAACGCTTTTGTTAACCCGGTGATCTCAATCGGGTCTCCAAGAGAAGTTCCCGTTCCGTGAGCTTCAATATAACTAATTGTACGAGGGTCAATACAAGCTTTCTGAAGCGCGTCCTGTATCAGTTCAGACTGACCATTTGGATTAGGAACCGTAAAACCGTTTGTTCTCCCTCCGTGATTGACTGCTGTCGCTTTAATCAGCGCATAAATATGATCTCCGTCCCTTACCGCTTCCGCCGCCGGCTTTAAAAGTACGGATCCCACTCCTTCTCCCGGTACATAACCGTCACCGCCCTCGCCGAATGTCCGGCATCGGCCATCACTTGCAAAGAAGCGGCTTTGATTTAATAATGTATATTTATTCGGATGAAGCGTAAGATTGACCCCGCCGGCAACAGCAAGTGTGCTTTCTCCTCTTCGTATACTTTCACAGGCTAAGTGAATGGCGTTAAGAGAGGATGAACACATTGTATCAACCGCCATACTCGGCCCCTTAAAGTTAAAGAAATACGATATTCTGTTTGCTATTGCAGAAAATGGAGACCCGACGGCCAGTTCATTTCCTTTAAGTGATTCTTCAACGCCGAAAAATTGATAGCTTCCATATGTGACGCCTGCAAATACTCCGACCTTTTTGCGGGTCAGATCTGAAGGTTTATAACCCGCATCCTCTATGGTATTGTACACTGTCTCTAAAAAGAGACGTTCCTGAGGATCAAGAAAAGCCGCTTCTTTCGGTGATATCCGGAAAAATAAAGGATCAAACCGGTCTGGATTTTTCAGAAAACCTCCCCACTTATAGCAGCTTCCCTCCAGCATTTCTTTCCGGTCATCGGGAATTTCGCTTACGCAATCCTGTCCATTCATCAGCACATTCTGGAACTCCCTGATGTTTTCCGCACCCGGATACCTGCCGCTGACACCGATAATGGCTATATCAGCAGAAAGGGAATCGGCCGCCATGTGCTCTTTTGAATCTTCTCCTTCAGAGCGTACCGGCGCTTTTGTTTCCACTGGTTTTCTTTTTGGCTTTTTTTGATATGAGACAAGTTCAGATGTGCCGGCCGGTTTCAGCAGTTTCATCATTCGTTCGCTGTGATGACTCAGGAAATATTCAGCTAACTGCGATATTGAATGATATTCAAAAAATAATGTTTTCGACAATCTGCCGATACTTTGCTCCAGCTTTTTGGTCAGACGCATGATCATCACTGAATCAATGCCGTATTTCTCCAGATATTGTTTTTCATCTATGAGTGAGGCCGGTAATTTCAATTCCTCTGACATTATATTTTTCAGATAACTGATGATATTTTGTCTTAATTCATCGTTTTGCAAATCGGCATCTTCCTGCTGGTCTGAATGTAAGCTGATTGTGCCGGCACGCTTCAGCACATCCTCAATCTTTTCTTTACGGCCTTTCAGGGCAATCAGCTGTTCAGATGATTGACACAAGCTGTTCTCCAGAGCCTGTATTCCGTCACCGTCATCTAACGGGTCAAGACCGAGTTCCTGTTTCATGTAGGATATTCCTTCATCGTCAATATTCATCCCGCCGGAAGTCCATAGCGGCCAATTGACTGACACTACCCTTCCGGCAGACTCTTTTGCGGTCATAACTGCTGCATACTGATCCAAACAGGCATTGGCGAAAGCATAGTCACATTGGCCGGCTGAGCCGAAGACTGCCGATGTGGATGAAAACAAGACAAGTAATTCAACTTTCATTTTTTTGATTTCTTCCGCCAGCCACAGCGTGCCATAAACTTTCGAACCTGTGACTTGATCAATTTCTTCTTTTGTCTTTCTTAAGATAAAAGAGTCACGGAGTACGCCGGCACTGTGAAATACTCCATGTAAGGTGCCGAACTGCTCTTTTGCAAAAGCAAACATCCGTTCAGCATCACTTTGTTTTGAAACATCAGATCGGATATATTCAACTGTTGAACCTGAACTTCTTAAATATTCGATCTTTTTCTCCTGCTCTTCAGTTAAATCAGAGCGCCCTGTCAATATGAGATTCGCTTTCCATTGTTCCGACAGATGTTTTGCCAGAATATAACCGAGACCGCCCAGGCCTCCTGTAATCAGATAGTTCCCATGATGTTTCAGCGGCTGGGTTAAATCGAATGAGCCGGCTTTATTATAGCTTTTCGTAAAACGTCTCCCGTTTTCATAGCGCACTTCAAAATGGATATCCCGTTTTTCGTCACACTCTCTCTGATATATATCCGCTATCGCTGGAAGAGCGGCTCCCTCACCCTCTGATTGCGTGATATTGATAATCTGATAGTGAAAATTGGGGTGTTCCTGGTGAACGGTTTTCACCAATCCGCCGAGAGCATGATGCAGCGGCAGTTGTTCTTTATTCTCTGTTTGAAAAATATGCGTCAGCTTTATTATCTTTTTCCATTTTAGTTCAATCAGCGCCTGTGTAATATACAGAAGAGAAAACAATCCGTTTTCCAATTGTTTCTGTATACCTCCCTTACTCATGTCAGCCTGAGAATCAGACCACAAGTGAAGAATCTTTTCGGGCAGCTGATAATGATCATGAATGTATCGGAACAGCTTTAGATAATCGTCTTTTTTCACGTGGTTCATACAAATCGCATCATCATGTAAAACAGCAAATTCTTTTCCGCGGATGACAAACAAGAGAGTACAGTCCTTAAACAAACCGCTCAATTCTTGTATTTGCCGTTCATTTTCTGCAAAAATCAGGAGCAATCCCGTCAAGGGTACGCTCTTCTTACTCGGAATGAACGATTCTGTCCATTCCGGCTTGTAATATAAAAGCGGATGGTTCGATGCCCGTGATTTTTGATTCTGAATGGATGTCACACGGGCATAGCCTTCGTCAGCCGACATTTGTCCTGTTTGAATCAGATCAAGAATATCGCTGAGTTGTTCACGTTTTCCGTTCATCATTCTTCCCCCATTAATTGTTTCAATACAGCCTTCTGATCAATATCATTGGTTTCCAATTGACGCAGGAGACGAATGAGTTCGTCGTCCGTCTGAACAGTGTCTTTTTCATGACCATATCTGAATCTCACATCTCTGCACTCTGCCAGAATGCTTCCGTTTTTATCTGTAAACGTCATATGACACGTTACATCACGGCTGTTCTGCCGGTTCTCTTTTTGAGTATAGACATAAAAATTTTGAGCGAGAGGGTGATAGACATCCGCCGCTCCCATTCCGATCAATTCCGGGAAGGTTTCTCCGCTGACAAAAAACGCACTGGCTTGAATCGCGGACTCAAGCGCTTCAGGAGAGATCGTAAAATTCTCTCTTTTTGCATAAAGCTCATCCGGCAATGAATGAAGCGACAGCATTCCGTCACTGTTTTTCGCTGATTCAATGACAAAAGGCGCTTCAGCAGGATGTTCAGTCATTTTTGATTTGACTTCAGCAATATCAAGCGCTTCAGGAAACATACCGCTTTCAGGCTTAGCAATATGCGCATTTCCCCTGGCAAGACGTACTTTATTCTCATTTTTTGTGTTTGCATATATGTCAAACCGCGCAAAGTCGCGCTCAGGCGTCAGCGTAATCATCAGTTCCCGTATATCAGTTATTCCGTTCATGCTTTCGGTCCACAATAAATCAGTCAATGTATGAACTGGTTGTCCAAATGCCGCCGCTGCATTGACGATAGCCATTTCAGCCAAAGATGCATAAGGGAAAAAGGACACGTTTCCTTCAGACAGACTTAGTGCGAACGGATGATTACGGCTGATTTTTTTCGTGAAACTGAACTGATTAAAATCGGACGTGTTACTCCCCAAGAAAGGGTGAGTCGGCTTACTCACATCCGCTGAAACAAGTGCTTCCCCTTTTTCCGCTATCCAATACCGCTGTTTGATCAGCGGTTGTCCCGGAATAGAAATCCTGCGAGCATTCCGATTCACCTCAAAAGTCTCCCAATCTATCTTTCTTCCATTTACCCATTTGGATGCTGCTTCGGCGTAATCTGAACAAACGTGAGGCATTTCATTGTGAACTTCTGATTCGAATGTATTACCGGTATGACTGAAGTTGCTTTTTTCACCCCTGATATAAGCTGAAAGCTCTTCAGCAATGACCCGCCCGGAATCTGCCACTATCGCCAGCCGTTCTTCCATATGATCGCGTCCCGTCTGAAGTGTATAGGCAATATCCTGAAGACGCAGTTTATGATTGTTATCCTTCGATTCATTTTCTGATAGAAAATCAGCCATAACCTTTGCATATTTTATCAGCCGTTGTTTGTCTTGAGCCGATAAAACAAAGATCACTCGGCCGCTTTGATGATCAAAAGCTTTTGGCGGCTCATACGCTTCCAATATAAGATGCGCGTTTGTTCCTCCTGCCCCAAAAGCGCTTACCCCGGCTCTCAAAGGATGAACAGCATTGCTGTTTTGCGGAATATTCCATTCAGCCGCTTTCCGCTGCACTTGAAAAGGAACCTGATCAAAATCTATAAACGGATTAACAATATCGGAATGCAGAGAAGGAACAAGCTGCTTATTCTTCATTTGGAGAAGCACTTTCGTTACCGCAGCGATTCCTGCCGCAGATTCTAAATGTCCGATATTTGATTTCACCGAACCGATGGCGCAAGGATGGTTCAATTGATAGGAATCTTTCAGTCCTTGAATTTCAATCGGATCGCCTAATGACGTCCCTGTTCCATGTGCTTCAATATAATTGACGGTATTCGGATCAATGTCAGCTTTACGAAGCGCTTCTGAAATGACCTCCGCCTGCGCATCCGGATTCGGTATGGAATATCCGCTCGTCTTTCCTCCATGGTTAACGGCGCTTCCCTTAATCACACCGTATATTTGATCTTGATCTTCTATTGCTTTTTTCAATGGTTTTAACAATACGGCTCCGACTCCCTCACCGGGAACATAACCGCTTCCGTCTTTTCCAAAACTCCGGCATCTGCCGTCACTTGATAGAAACTGTCCCATACTGAGGAACTTATATTTATTCGGATGTATTGACAAATTCACTCCGCCGGCTAATGCCATATCGCTCTCTCCGCAATGTATGCTTTGGCATGCGTAATGAATAGAGGTCAGTGATGAAGAGCACATTGTATCCAGAGCCAAACTCGGACCTTTTAAATGAAAATAATAAGACACCCGATTGGCAATTGAAGAATAGACGGACGCCGGCGAGAAAGCCACTCCATTTTCTTCTCCTTCAAATAGTTGATATTGGCCCCACATTGCACCGACAAATACACCGACTTTCATCTTTTCCAGCATGTTTCTCGGGTACCCTGAGTCTTCAAAACAATGTTTGGCCGTTTCTAAAAAGAGCCTTTCCTGGGGATCCATAAGTTCTGCTTCCCTTGGGGAAATATGAAAGAAAAGCGGATCAAATTGATCGGCTCCGCTGATAAAACCTCCCCACTTGCTGTAAGACTTCCCTTTCATATCTCTGTCTTCGCTGAAGAAATCATCCATATTCCAGCGGTCAGGCGGGATTTCTGTAATACAATCTTTTCCGCTCTTTAAATTCTCCCAAAATTCAGGTAAGTCTTCAGCCATCGGATACTTTCCGCTTAATCCGATAATGGCAATGTCCTCATGCCTTGTATCAGCTGTTTCATTTATTTGGATCTCACGGCTTTCATCCTCTATGAAGGTATCTTGAAGTGCAGATTCCAATTTTTCTTTGTCACCTTTAAACACAATCAGCTGTGATGCGTTCAGAGAGAGTGAATCTTGAAAAGCTTTGATCCCATTGGTTTTACTAAGAGGAACCATACCGATTTTTTGTTTCATCCATTTTTCAGTTTGTTTATCCACTTTCATGCCGCCGTCTTCCCATAGCGGCCAGCCGATGGCTACTGAGACGCCGGAGCGTTCTTTTTTCCGCCTCATTCCTTCACGCCACTCAGCGAAAAGATCGATGAACCGGTTGGCCAATGCGTAATCCGTCTGTCCGATATTCCCGTACATCGAGGTGCTTGATGAAAACATCACAAAGAAGTCCAAAGGTTCGGTTTGCAGCAAGCTGTCCAATAAGACCGTCCCATTTATTTTCGGAGCGATTACTTCCTGAATTTCATCTTTTGATTTTTGAATCAATAAAGCGTCGTGCGTCACACCGGCACTGTGTATCACACCGTTGATTTCTCCGAATTGCCTTTTAATGGTTTTTATGATTCGCTCTGCATCACGGCTATCTGAAAAATCACCTCTTATATATTGAACCGAAGAACCGCCTGCTTTCATTCGGCTGATTTTGTTCTTTTTGTCTTCCGTAAGTTCAGAACGGCCCGCTAAAATAATATTGGCTTTCGTTTGGGCTGCGATATGTTCAGCAAATATAAGGCCTAAGCCGCCGGCCCCTCCTGTAATCATGTATACTCCGTTTTCTTTAAAGGAGAAATCTGAGTTTGGAGCCGGTTCCGCTTCCCGTAAGGCACGGACCCAGCGCACATTTCCTTCATAATAAAGATCGGTTTCTCCCGGATGAGCTTCCGTAGATTCGACTCTGATGATTTCAGCTGTAAGTTCCGTCAACGATGACTTGTCTGAAACTGATATCCCGATTGTCTTAAGGGCCAGTTTCGGGTTCTCAAGCACAATAGACTGCCCTGCGCCATGGACTGAAGCGTAAAGCGGCTGATCATTTTTATGGTCCGCCGGATAAAGGAAAAGCGATACAACCTTTTTTTCCGTCTTGCTGCGCATCAATGCCCGGCTGAAAAAGAATAGCGGATAAGCCCCCTTAGAAAGCTGTTCACTTATTTTTTCCGGGCCGGCAAATGACCCTTCCGGCCACCCGTAAACCACGGTGTCGGGCATTTGCCCCCTTTTTTTCAGATCAGCTGCAAGCCTGTCAAAGTGAGCTTCCTCCCTGTGATCTATCTCATAAACACCGTCTCCGTGATAGGAGAAACGATTCCCTGATAAAACGAGAATGATCTGTGTATTTTCGAATCCATTTTCAGCATTTTCCCGCATAAAATGAAAAAGCTCTCTGTCATATTGAAACAGCAGGCATGTTCTTTTCTTTTTATTTCCGCAATTCGGGTCCCAAGCGGCAGCCTTTTGTCTCCAATGCGGCGTTAAATAGGTCAGAGCCGTATGATTCTCTCCATGATGAAGAGGGAGGTCTTTTTCAACGGAAGTTTTTTCGCCGCTCTCTGCAAAATAGTTTGCAAGTTTTTGAATCGTCGGATACTCAAACAATAAAGTAGGGTACAGTTCCCTGCCTGTTTTCTCTTCCAATGCCTTTACGGCTTGCACAAGTGTTACGGAATCGAGGCCTTGTTCATAAAAACCTTTTACCACAGAGAGTGTTTCAGGGGCAGTCCCTTTGATATCTGCGATCAGCTGCTGAATGTCTCCTTCTGTTATAAGAGCGGAAAGATTTTCGTTCATACTTTCTTTCATGTCAGGCTTTTCAGCTGATTGATTTCGCGTTAAGAAATAACTGGACATTTTTTGATTTTCTTTAATATACGCGGCGAGTTCCCGGATCGTTTTCTGCTCAAACAGGAGTGTAGGATACAGCTGTTCCCCTGTTTTGTTTTCAAGTTCTTTGACAATGGCAAGCAAAGAAGCTGAATCCAGGCCCTGTTCATAAAAACCAATGTCTGTCCTTATGTCACGCAGATCTATATTTGAAACCCCGGATATTAATTCTTTAAGGTGTGTCTCAATGCTTTCGCTTCGATTTATGATTGAATCTTTTCTGATCAGGCTGTCTTTTGGCTGAGAAGCCGCTTCAGTTTCCAAACGAGTCTGCTTCAGATTTTCAATTAAATCTTTTGAGCGAATATGTTTCACAGACAGCCGCGTAAAATAAGCGATCATCTCCCCGTATGCATCGTACAAACCGTAACTTACTTGGATGACATCCCCTGAATCATGATTTTGGTCTTGCTTCTCTATGTACACATAACACCTGTCTTCCAGGCGCTTCGTCATACGGAAAGATTCAATATGAATGGGAATATACGTCTTCATCCGGCTTGCCGGAGATCCTTGTGTAAAATATTCGGGACATGCCTGATAAAGGATCGATATGATGGTAGACGCATCAAGAAAAGTGGGATGCAATTGAAAATAGCCGGTATATTGATTGGCAATTTGGCTGAGCGTCAACTCTGCAAGTACAGAATGATCAGACGCATAAACCTTCCCCAGACTCTTCATAAATTCAAAATGCTCTATATCAACCTTTTTTAAATAGTCATAACATATCTCCATATCAGCTTCACGGGCGGAGGCATGTTTAATTTCATCAATATTGATTGAACTCATGCTTTCCGGGAATTTCTGCATGAGCCTGCAGGTCATATTCTCATCCCAGCTTTCATCCAGAATGCGGTCATCTTTTACCTTTCTGCTCTTCGCCTGAATTCCCCATCCCTGTTCCAATCCCTGAAAACGGATGCGGATTTCTCTGTCAAAGGTATCCGATGTTGCTACAGGTTCCAAATACAAAATATTCTGACATTCGAGTTCTTCAATAGGCAAACCTTTGCTCAGCGCCATACGGTATATCATATCTAAAAATGTGACACCGGGTATAATCCGGGTGCCATGCACCCGGTGATCCCTGACAATATAGTCCGTATGTTTAATTGTTAATGTGAACTGATAGTTTTGATTACTGGCCACCTGTCTCATTCCTTTTCTTTATAATTCTTTGAAATCAAGTAAAGGAATCAGCAATTCTGACTCTTCCTTTTCTGGAGTTTCTCCATTGTCGATCCAGCATTGTTCCTTATTGAATATAATCGGAGAAAGCGGGTGTCTTTTTGTCTCTCCATATCCTAATGTGAGATGGCTGTCGCTCAATATCATATGTGCGTTCGTGCCCCCGAATCCAAAAGAACTGATTCCGGCTCTCAAAACCCCTTTTCTGGGACGCCATTCTTTTAAAGACGTGTTCGGAAAGAATGGCGACTGATCAAATTTAAAACGCGGATTTGGCGTTTTACAATGTAATGTCGGCGGGAGCATCTGATTTTTTATGGATAAGGCAACCTTTATAATACTCGCTATCCCCGCTGCGCTCATTAAATGTCCGAAATTCGTTTTTACGCTGCCTACTCCGCAAAATTGCCTTTCTTCCGTAACCTCCCGGAACACTTCTGTCAGCGCTTTTAATTCAATAGGATCTCCTATCATCGTACCGGTGCCATGCGTCTCGACATAACTGAGAGTATCTGCATCAATTCCGCCTTTTTTCAGGGCTTTTTTTATCACTGCGCTTTGCGCTTTCGGATTAGGTGTTGTCATTCCCATTGTCTGTCCGTCATTATTAACCGCGGATGAGTCAATTACCGCGTAAATTCTGTCACCTTCGGCAAGGGCGTCATCAAGTCTTTTCAAAAGGACTGCGCCGCATCCCTCTCCCGGTACAAATCCATCTGCCTTCTCATCAAATGTATGACATTTTCCTTCAGGTGAAAGCGCCCGAGCCTCACTCAGCATGACGTAAGGCTTTTGATCCAGCAAAATGTCAACTCCGCCCGCAATCGCCATATCTGACTCTTTTAACATCAGGCTTTGACAAGCGAGATGGACGCTGACCAATGAAGAAGAACAAGCCGTGTCTACAACCAGATTCGGTCCTTTCAGATTAAAAAAGTGTGAGATATGCGCGCCTATGAAATTTTGTCCTATACCCACGATCGTATTTTTTGAAGGGGAACCTATTTTGGACATAAACGTCCCGGTCCGCGAACCGATGAAGACGCCGACTTCTTTGTTTGATACTTCTTCTTTTGTATAGCCGCCGTCTCTCAATGTCTGGACACTGACCTCAAGGCATTTTTTGATTAACGGATCAAGCTCTGATGCCTCACTTTTGTTCATATTAAAAAACGCGGGATCGAAAGACTCAATATCTTGAAGAAATCCGCCCCACTTACTGATACTTTTTCCCTTTTCATAGGTGTCAGAGTAGTATGAAGAAATATCCCATCGCGACGCCGGGACTTCGCGGACACTATTTTGTCCTTTCTTCAAATTTGTCCAGAACGTTTCTGTGTCCGGAGCATCCGGAAACTCACAGCCCATTCCGATAATAGCGATTTGGTTCAGACTGGTTTGTTGTATTTGAGATCCGCTGTCCCGTACTTCGGAAGCATTTTGATTTATATGTTGCTCTTTTTTCCGAACCTCAATGTTTTCTGAATCAATTTGAGGACTGATCCCCTCACTTGCAAATAATTCGTTGAAATAGACACCCAGTTGTGAAAAACTCGGATACTCCAGAAAAGCTGATGGTTCAATTTTTATTTGAAATGCAGCTTCCGCTTTTTTGACAAGCTGAACCAGTAAGATTGAATCAACACCGTAATCCGTAAAAGACGTATCCTGATCTAAATTCTCATAAGGTATTTTCAGCTCCGCGGAAAAAATCTCCATTAACTTCCTGATCATAGCTTCATTGTCTCCCTGACCAGAGATCTCTTTTTCTTTAGCATCCGGGTTATTTATAGCAGCTTGAATTCTTGTCTGAAGCAGCTGCTCCAGATTGAATTTCTCCGGATGTGTCTTTGCCGGCATAAGGCAGGGGTATCCGTTTATCGTCATCATTTCATCCAGCATGGCAATACCTGTTTCTGTTGAGTGTGAAAGTAAACCAAGTGCCTGATATGATGGACTGGTCACCTCGCCCATCCCAATGTCCTTCCAGCTCGGCCAGTTAATTGATTGATAATACGTTCTGCCGGCTGCATGCTGATACGCCGCAAAGTAATCCATAAAAGCGTTCGCTGCGGCATAGTCACTTGTTCCGGCGCCTAATAAAGGAAAGGCGCTCGCAACAGATGAAAACAAAATGAAGAAATCAAGTTTGTCATCAATAAAAATGTCATGAAGTACCTGCATCCCCTGTACCTTTGGCTCAAATACTTCTCTTATTTCTTGATCAGATTTATGAATAAAAGCCGGATTCGAATGATTGGCTGCACCAGCGCAATGAATCACCCCGCCGATTTTGCCGAACTTCAGTCTCACCTTTGAAAAGAAGCGTTGTAATGTTTCTTTTTCCGTGAGCGGCCCGGAATACACTTCCACCTGAACTCCCTTTTGATCCAACTCATGCAGCAGTTGTAATTTCGAATAAAGAGATGACTTTTCATCGGTGTCTTTTAACATGCCGGCTATTTTATCAGATTCCGGAAGGTCGGTTACTCCCATCAACACAAGTTTTTTGACTCCCTTGCCGGCATAATGTCTGGCAAGTTCTGCTCCGATCCCTCTTGTTCCCCCTGTAATAATCAGGGTTTGATCCGTACGGCATACTGGCAGACCGGATAGTTTCCGGTTTATTTCCGCTGCATGTAATTTCTCGACGTATGGAATATAACGTTCACCGTTCCGGTAGCAGATTTCACTATACAGCCCGTCAGCGTAAGCTTCATCTGTGATTACCTGTCTCAATTCCGCCGCAGTCCCGACATGACCGTCTACATCTATTGTTTTTGATTTTATCTTTTGATACTCCGCACTCAGCATTTTATATAGTCCGGCTGTTTCGGCTCCGGCTAACGACGGCTTGTCATTCAGAAATGTCTGCAGCCCTCTGGTCACATGTAAAACGAAAAGCTGTTTACGTGTCTTTATGATTTCCTGCAGCAGTGTCAGCTTCCCGATTGTGCCGGTGCGTGCCCCGTTTTGATCACTCCGCAAATCTGACAGGTCAATCATGCCGATGATTTCCGGATTTTCTTCTATGACCGCTAGAGCCGTTTTTTTGGCTTCCCCATCCGAATGATCCCAGTTATCTGCGCAAATGACAGCGGATTCAATCAGAGGATCTGAATCAAACAATTCGAATGCAAGCCGCTCACTTTCACTATTAGCCAGGATCATCACCTGTCCTTTCGTAAAAGCGGAGGGCGCAGCCTTTTGTTTTTTCCACGATTTTTTATATACATCAAATGGTAAGTGAGTCGGTGCGTGTGGCAGACTCTGCGGTACGCCTGTTTTTTTCTGTTTCTGTGCAGCTTTTGCGGCAGGCACCCAATATCTGTTCCGTTCAAAAGGATATGCAGGAAGAGAGACAAGCTTCGGTAATTCCGCAGTGTACATCTCTTCCCATTGAACGTCTCCTCCGTTCACCCAGTGAATGGCCATTTCTCTTGCACTTTTAAAGCGGGCGGCTGACAGGGCATCCTTTTGACCAGCGTCTCGGCGGGCCTTTCCCCTATATAAACCGTTTAACTTATGATCTGACCGCAAATACATCGTCAGCTTATTGCGAAGATCGTCAATGCTGCTAACCTCAACAGCGAGCCGCTCTTCCATAGCGTTTCTCCTGGTCTGCGAGGTGTACGCGGCATCAGCTAGTGACGTTTTTGGCCCCAGTTCATTTATATATGCATCAATCAAGAGTCTGAGCCGTTCTTCATTTTTGGCAGAAAGCAGAATAATTTGCGTCTTGTTGCTCTTTACCGTTTCCATCTTTTCTTCATTCTTATACTCTTCGATGATAATGTGGGCATTAGATCCTCCAGCGCCGAAAGAACTGATGCCTGACCTTCTGGCTTGATTTTGCGGCGTCTCCCAATCGGTCAGTTCAGACTGCACGTAAAACGGTGTTTCCTCAAAATCAATATTAGGATTTAAGTTATCGGAATGAAGGGAAGGAGCAAGCTGTTTATACTTCATTTGCATCAGCACTTTTGTGATAGAAGCAATTCCCGCCGCAGCCTCTAGGTGTCCGATATTTGACTTAACCGAACCAATTGCACAACGATAATCGCTTTTCGAGCTGTGCAAAGCTTTGGTTAAACCTGAAATTTCAATCGGGTCTCCCAAAGATGTCCCGGTGCCATGCGCTTCAATATAACTTATGCTGTCTGCATCAATCCCCGCCTTATCAAGAGTTTCACTGATGACGTTTGCCTGCTCGCCCGGATTTGGCACAGTGTATCCGTTTGTTTTTCCGCCGTGATTTACAGATGTTCCCTTAATCACACCGTAAATCCTGTCCCCGTCAGCCTTCGCGGCAGAAAGCGATTTCAAAAGAACGGCCCCGACTCCTTCTCCCGGCACATATCCGTCTCCTCCCGCTCCAAAGCTTCTGCAGCGCCCATCACTTGAAACAAAATGGTTTTGTGAAAGCAAAGTATATTTATCCGGGTGTAAGGATAAATTCACTCCTCCGGCTATAGCGAGGGTGGATTCTCCTCTTTTTATACTTTCACATGCAAAATGAACAGCAGAAAGTGAGGAAGAACACATTGTATCAATTGCAAGGCTGGGTCCGTGCAGGTCAAAGAAATATGACACCCGGTTTGCGATAGACGAATAAGAAGACAAGAGCGCCTGACGTTCCTCATCATCTGAAGCACCGGCTGCAAATAACTGATAGTGGCTGTAGGTGACACCGACAAATACACCTGTCTTATGCCGTTTCAACTTTTTCTTTGTGTAACCCGCATCTTCAAACGTGTGCCATGCTGTCTCTAAAAATAACCGTTCCTGAGGATCAATTAACTCGGCATCACGAGGCGAAATTGAGAAGAACAGCGGATCGAATTTATCAGCGTCTTTTATAAAACCTCCCCATTTGCTGTCATGACGGGCATTGTCACCTGTGTGATAATATTTCCGAAAATCCCAGCGCTCTTTCGGTATTTCCGTTATACAATCTTTTCCGGAAGAAATATTTTCCCAAAACTGTTCCACATCTTTCGCCATCGGGTAGCGGCCGGCTATACCGATAATTGCAATATCTTCCTCGGAAGGTGCGGATGGTATGCGGGAAACGGAAAGCTTCTGCCGTTTCGCCGGCGCCGAATGATCAATTCGCTGTTCGGCTGCCGGTAAAAACGCCTTCTGCAACTCATGCTGATAGTGTTCAAGAAAATACTCTGACAGCTCTTCAACACTGCTGTATTCAAAGAAAAGAGTCTTAGACACTCTTCCAAAATACTTTTCCAGACGGGAGTTAAGACCTAAAATCGTTAGAGAATCAATTCCGTAACGGTCAAACGTATCCTCGGGTAAAATACTGTCCGCCGGTCTTCCCGTTTCCGCTCCGACGATCTCTGTCAAAAGACGGACCGTTTGCTTTTTCAGATCTTTTTCATGTAATTGCGGCAGATTACTGTTGTTTTCAGGCACAGTCTCTATCTTTTTATGGTCAGTTGAGAGTAATTCACTTATTCTATCTTTGTCTCCGCTGATAACAGCCAGCTGAGAAGCAGAGCGGCTCATACTGTCCTGAAAAGCGGCAAGCCCTGCTTGGGCGGATAAAAGTTCCAGCCCTGCATGTCTTAAAGCCTGCAGCTCTCCCGGCCCGACTGTCATATTGCCCGCATCCCATAACGGCCAATTAATAGAAAGTGTTTTCCCGGGACGTCCCTTAATGCTTCGATACTGGGTGAATCCGTCCATACATCCGTTAGCGAAGGCGTAGTCGCTTTGACCCGCATTAGGCAGAACGGCCGAAAGGGATGAAAACATAACGAAGAAATCTAAAGGCTCTTCTTCAGCTGCTTTATCCAGCCAAACGGTTCCGAATACTTTAGGCGCTATAACTTCTTCTATGCTTTCTTTCGTTTTTTTTATGATAAATGCATCCTTAACAAGTCCGGCACTGTGCAAAATTCCGTTTAATTCTCCGAATGTCTGCTTAATGTGCTTAATCAAAGCGTCCGTCTCTTTTTCCTTTGAAATATCTGCCGGGACATATAAGGCTTCAGCGCCGAGATTTTCAAGAGCACTTAATTTTTGCGCCGTTTCACGGGAGGCCGGGGAACGCCCGGTTAATATCAGCTTGACTTCTGCCTGTTTCGCCAGATATTCAGCAAACAGATACCCGAGACCGCCGGCTCCTCCCGTAATTAAATACACACCGTTCTTTTTTACACTGAAACTATGTTTCTCCCCATCTTCTTTTTTTACTCTTTGAAGCTGCCTTTTATAATAATGCCTCGGCTCATAACAGGTAAAGTGGTCCGTCTTACATTGATTGTTCCATTCAAAAGAGATGACATCTGCAATATGCTGCTTTGTAAACGGCTCGTCAAACATTGATTTCAGCTCTGCAGCCTTACATGTGAAATTCGGATTTTCGGCCTGTACGGTCTTAAGAAAACTTTCAACCGCGTTATAAATCGGCTGAACCTCGCCCTCGGCATTTTCATACAGATACAAAATTTCTGCTTTCGGACAAAGTTTGTTCGCCATGAAGGCCTGAAACATTTGAAACAAGGAATACAGACTTTTATTGAGCTGCTTTCTCATTGCATCTTCTGTATTTTTGAAGAGCCCGGCAGCCAAAAAATGAATAATATGGCGGGGTCTTATATTTTGAGAACGCAGAACCCCGCATAACGCATCATAATCCTCACCTTTTGCAAAGTTCATTGTAAAACGACCGTTCCGGCAATCTTCGAAACGCTCGCCGGAAGTCACGTAAATGAAAGGCGCCTCATAACCTTCAAGCTGTCTCTTCATTACGGTATACATGCTGTCGTCTTCGCAAAAAAATAAAATTGGCTCTTTCGTATGCGGGAATTTTTTACTGCCTTTAAATTCATGTCTATCCCATACCATTTCATATAGATGGGTTGTCCCCAAGCTCTTAATTAATTCCAGCCCTTCTTCAGGCGTCAGGCTGCATTCTTTCACCTTTTTCACGATTTGCTCAATTTGCATCGTTTTTTCATTCATGGAAAAGCAACTCCTCTATCAGCTCTGACGTCTCTTTCGTATTCATCTCACCTGTTTGTGCTTTTTCAAGAAGCGACATGATTTCTCCATCTGCTGTATCTTTATTTGAGTTGTGAAGCTCAGTGTTCGAGAAAGCCTCAGCCTTCTGCGCTTCATCTTTATTTAAATGAATCCAATGTCTGTTCTTACTGAAAGGATAGAGAGGAAGAGACAGTTTAACCGGTTTGAGTTCCTCCTCATACAAGTCTTCCCAGCTGATTTCACAACCGATCGTCCACAACTGAGCCAGTTTGGCCGGCTTGTTTTGCTGAATCAGTGATTGTACATATGCATGACCTTCGGGGCCGCCGAATAAAGGAGCGTACAGACTATCAAAATCCGTTACATTTCCTTCATAAACACCTTGCAGCCTGCTCCCCTGGATGTAACCGTTTAATTTTTCAAGAAGATCTCCTGTATTCGAGCAAGTGATCGCAAGGCGGCATTCAAATGGTTCCCTTCCGGTTTGCAGCGTATATGCTATTTCTTCAAGACTGATTCCGGACTTCTCTCTAAAATTGCCCTTATACGGTTTATCAGCTGATCGATTCCGGATGCTGCTGATATAGCGGCACAGCTCGCTCAGTGTCTTTAATTCCTGAAATATGTCAAGTGATATTTCTGTGCCGTACATTTGGTTTATAAAAGAGATTAATTCGGAATAAGCCAACGGATCAAATCCGAATTCCGAAAGAGGTGTCTTTGCATCTATATCTGCGGTATCTAAACGCAGGATACCCGCTGCCGCTTCCCGAACCGCCTCTTGCAAATCACGTTCCTGCACCTCTTGCTGACTGAATTGAACTGATAGTTCTTCATGTAAAAACGTTGTTAACTCTTTGGCTTTAACCATCAGTCTTTCCTTTGTTTTGGCCGATAGAACAATGATTTGTTCCCGCTCGCCAGTTACTGCTTTATCTTGTCCGTATTCAAATTCTTCCACGATGACATGAGCATTTGCCCCGCCGAATCCAAAGGAACTGACTCCGGCACGGCGCGGAATTTCATTTCCTTTTCGATCTATTAATCTGGCCCACTTCATAGTTTTATTGACAATATGAAACGGTGTTCCGCTTAATTGAATGTAAGGGTTCAGTTCCTTGACATGAAGTGTGGCAGGCAGTGTTTTATACTTCATGGATAGTAATACTTTAATCAGCCCCGGCATTCCAGAGGCGGGCTCTAAATGACCGATATTCGTTTTTACTGAACCGATGCCGCAATATTGATCATGATTCTTTCCTGGATGCGGCTCAAAAGATCCAAACGCTTTTTTCAAGCCTTCAATCTCAATCGGATCTCCCAGTTCTGTCCCGGTTCCGTGTGCTTCAATGTAAGATATCGTATCAACAGGAATATCGGCATTTTTGTAAACAGACGTTAACAGTTCTGCCTGAGCTTCCGGGTTCGGAGCGGTCAATGAAGCAGATCTTCCTCCGTGATTTGCTCCGGTTCCTCTCAGAACTCCGTAAATATTGTCTCTGTCATTCATTGCCGCTTGCAATGGTTTCAATAACAGAACAGCTGCACCTTCACCGCGGACATAACCGTCGGCAAGTTTATCAAACGTCTTACACCGGCCGTCCCTAGACAAAATACCGAGTTTATCAGTATACATATGCGTGACTGGATCTAAAAGCAGCGAAACCCCGCCTGCTACCGCCAGCTCACTTTCACCATTTTGAATCGAGCGCACAGCTCTGTGGATTGCTACAAGACTGCTTGAGCAGGCTGTATCAATGGACTCACTCGGACCTCTGAAATTAAAATAGTGGGATACACGATTGCTGATGAGCGCCTGGCTGTTTCCGGTTCCCGCAAACGCGTGCGCCCCGTCCGAATGCCTCATCAGCAGCTGGCGGTAATCATTAAATTGAATGCCCGTAAACACCCCGATATTTTTGCCAGACAGCTTTGAAGCTTTGTAACCCGCATCTTCTATCGCTTTCCAGGTTTCCTGCAAATAAATTCTGTGCTGAGGATCCATGAGTTCTGCTTCCCGCGGATTAATATTGAAAAACGCCTCATCGAATTTATCGGCATCTGTGATAAAGCCGCCCCATTTCGAATATACTTCGTTGCTTCCTTTGCCTTCGGCGTATTTTTTCCAATCCCAGCGATCCGGGGGAATTTCCTGGATCAAATCTTTTTCATTGATTAAATTGAGCCAAAACTCATCTGCATTTTTTGCTCCCGGAAAAACACAACTCATCCCGATAATGGCAACTGGCTGCTTCTCCGGATGATGGTCAGCCTGTCTTGTTGTCTTTTTTTCAAACGGAAAACTTCGCGGCGGCTTCACGGTTTTCCCCGTGGTTTTCCCAGCGTGCACTACTTTCCTTTTTTCAGAAATGTTTTTTTCTGCATCTGTATTCCCTTTTGCAACAGTACGCAGTTCACTGTTCAGAAATTCTGAAAGAGACTTAATATGGCTGTAAGTAAAGAAAACGGCAGGTGTCAGCTTTAGTTTGTATTTTTTATTCAGTCGGACAGCTAATGTTTTCAAACTGATAGAATCAAAGCCGAGATTGCCGAAATTCTCTGCCGTATCCAGCTGTTCAATGTTAATTTTCAATAATTCCGATACCATTTGCTTCAGTTCTTCCAGGACATTGTCTGTATAAGCCGGTGCTGTATAAGAAATTTCCTCTTGACGAACCGGAAGCGTATTTACTTTTTGATGCGGCAGATCTTTTCTTGCTGGTGTCGTTTCGGCATCCCCGGTAACAACCGAAATTTGCGGGCAGTCACTTGCCAAAATCGTCTCAAAAGCCGCTATCCCTTCTTCCGTTTCCAAATAATCAAACCCGGATGCGGAAAGATATGCTTCTTCAGCTTCTTTGTTTAAATGCATTCCGCCTTTACGCCACAACGGCCAGTTAATCGAAATGCTCTTGCCTTGTCTCTCTTGCCGGCGGCTCTGTTCGGATCTCCAATTTATATATTGATCTTGAAAATAATTGCCCAACGCATAGTTAACCTGTCCAAAATCTCCGAAGACCGAAGAAATAGAAGAAAATACGATAAAGAAATCAAGCGGCTCATCTTTCGTTAATTCATCTAAACATACCGTGCCTTCAATTTTAGCAGTCATGCCATCTGAAAAATCAGCCAGATTCATCTCTGTAAATAACCGATCATCGGCATGACCAGCTGAATGAATAACGCCTTGAATGGAGCCCCAAGTCCGTTTCGTTTCTTCTATGACCCGTCCCATCGTCTTTTGATCTGCGGCATCAGCTTGATAATATACCGCATCTCCTCCAAGCGCCTGCAGCCGGTCAATGTTATGGCGTTTATCAGCTGTTAACGGTGACCTTCCCGTCAATACTAATTTTGCTTGATATTGAGAGGCCAAATATTTTGCGAAAATCAGGCCCAGACCGCCCAAACCGCCCGTTATGAGGTAAATCCCTTCCTGTTTCAGCTGATGAGAGTGCTCTGTATGATTGAATACATAGTCTTTTAATGTCTTAACATACCTCTTGTCATTAATATATTTAACTTCTTCAGCCTGCCGTTCCGCGCCTGAAACCATTTCGTTAAGACAAAATTCAGCCATTTTTTCAATTGATATACGTTCTGAAAAACCGATTGACTTCACATTCTCTGCGGATGGCACCAACATATTTGCCGTTTTTAAACAGCCTGCAAGAGCGCCCGTATACGGATCATTCACGCCTTCTTTAAAAGAGTGAACAAGAAGCAGAGAATGAAGATAAAGAGAGGCGTCACTGCGGGCGCTCAGGGCTTTTAATAAATAAAAAATTGATTCCAGGCCGCTGAGAAGGCGGTCACCCGCGTAAAATGTTTCTCCCGTGTGCAAGATGACATCAGGAGCAACCCCCTTTTTCTCCAATTCTTCGAATAAACGAATGTAATCTGAAGTCACTTCCGGTTTTACACAGAATGTCAGCAGATTTTGATCGGTCTGCCGCTGATCCGGCGTGACGAGAATGACACGGCTGTCTGATTGATTTTTCAGAGCTTCAGCTAATGCTTCATCTTTTGCAAAGACCAGAATTGTTTTTGGCTCCCTATCTTTGATTTCAATCAGAGGGTTTTTTTGATCCCACTTATGCTCATAAAAACGTACATTTTTATTAGGCTTTTCGCCAAAAACCAGCCCGCTCAGCTCCATCAAAATCCCGCCGGCATTGTCTAATACATACACATCATAAGCCGAATCGCTTTCTTCAGTTTGTTCTGCATATACATAAACGGGTTCAGTCTCATGATCAAAAATCGTACATTCCTTAATGTTTTCCGGGAGCTCTCCGGCATTTTCCCCCGCAAGGTATATGACGGCTTGATATACGCTCTCAATAACTTCCGGTTTGATTATGCACCCTTTCGGCCCGGCCTTTGCTTTTATTTTTAAAAGTACCTGTCCGTTCCTGCTGACGCAGTACTCTGCCGCTTTCAGACTGTCACTGCAGCTGTATCCGAATTCGGCAAGCCGCTGATAAAACGCTTCGTACGGTATGCGGTCTGCGCGCTGAGACAGAAACGGCTCAAGATGAACATTTCCGTTCTCGTACGCCCCGCCTTCTAATTCGAGCCGCCCTGAGGAATAAATGGATGAGTCGCTCTGTTTTTCTATAGAATACGATGCACCCTGATTATCCGGGGTTAATACAATCCGGATCTGCTCATTGCTTCCGCTTTGTAACATCGGTTCTCTAAAGGAGAGCTCTGTTAATTTAATAATCGGATTCCCTGAAGCCATCGCTCCGGCAGCTCTCGCCATTTCAATCTGGCTGAGAAACGGAAACATTTCCTTGTCTTGATACTTTGTTTTTATATACAAACCGGTATCGCTTACATTGATAAGAAACTTCTGTGCTTTAAAATCAGATATATTGCATGAAATGTAAGGATGCAGATCGTTATTAACGTTCATCCGGCGGCTTCCCATATTTTGCGCATCTATTCTGCATAGCTCTTTGGCAAATGGATATCCGGGTGCTGATACCCGTCTCAGAGTGTCATCTTTATAAAGTGACGGCCAATCTACCCCGTTACCGCCAACCCAGTATTCAGCAATCTTCAAAAGATCCCTGTTTGCGGCTGCTTCTTCAATTTCAACTTTATTCATCCTTTGAGCTTCTGTTGTGTCTTTGCCGCTTGTAAAAATATGATCCGTCGCGTTTCCGAGAATATAGTCTGTCAGTCTTTTAAGCAATTCATCTCTTGTGGAGGCGATAACAGCCAATCTGTGCGGCATTTCTTCTCTGCCGGTTTGTAAAGTAAATGCTGTATTTCTAAGTGTTTCTAATGGATAATCTCTGGCTGCTATATGTTCTTTTGCGCGTTTTGCGTATTCTGCCAGCCTGTCGGCATTTTTTGCAGAAAAAACAAATAAAAGCTGTTCAGGTTCTTCAGCCGCGAGAGGAGAGATAGCTTCATCCGCAAATTCTTCTAAAATAACATGGGCATTAGCTCCTCCTGCCCCGAAAGAACTGATTCCGGCACGCCTGGGAACGGATGACTCCCATTTTTCGGCACTGTCCGGTACATAAAAAGGTGTTTTTTGAAACGGTATATTTTCATTCAATTCAGCAGAATGAGTCAGTGACGGAACAATCGTTTTATGTTTCATTTGAAGAATAACTTTCGTAATGCCCGCTATGCCTGCAGCAGCCTCAAGATGTCCGATATTTGATTTAATCGACCCGATCGCGCATGTTTTCTTATCGCGTTCGGCACCTGAAAATGCTCTGGTCAGACCGGTGATTTCAATCGGATCTCCTAACGCGGTGCCTGTTCCGTGAGCTTCTATATAGCTGATGCTGTTTGGATCAATAAATCCTTTTTTTAAGGCTCTCGTAATGACCTCACTTTGAGCTTTGGGATTCGGCACGGTATATCCATTCGTCTTAGCACCGTGGTTGATGGCTGTTGCCTTAATAACTGAATAAATCTGATCACCGTCCGCAATAGCCTTTTTTACAGGTTTCAGCAGCACGGCACCTGTCCCTTCTCCCGGCACATAGCCGTCTCCTCCGGAACCGAAGCTTCTGCACCGGCCATCACTGGATAAAAATCCGCCTTGAGTCAGGAGTTCATATTTATGAGGATGAATGGATAAATTGACGCCTCCTGCAATTGCAATTTCACATTCATTCCTGATTAAACTTTCACAGGCAAAATGAACAGCCGTTAATGATGAGGAACACATCGTGTCCAAAGCAATACTTGGTCCGCTGAAATTAAAGAAGTACGATACCCGGTTGGCGATTGATGCATATGAGGAAGAAACGGCCGCTTCGTGACCAACGCTGTACAGCTGATATTGGCCGTACATAACCCCTGCAAAAACACCGACGTTTTTTCGTTCAAGCGTTTTCTTTGCGTACCCCGCATCTTCTATGGTGTGCCAAACCGTCTCTAAAAACAGTCTCTCCTGCGGATCAATTAATTCAGCTTCGGCAGGAGAGATATTAAAGAACAACGGATCAAAATGATACACATCGTCAATAAATCCCCCCCATTTGCTTTGGTTTTTTACTTCGTCGCCCGCCGCAGGCTGATAGTGCAGCCCCGAATCCCACCGATCCTCAGGTATCTCAGTTATACAGTCTTTACCGTTCAATAAGTTTTCCCACAGAGTATCAAGATCATTTGCCATCGGGTAACGTCCGCTGATACCGATAATCGCGATATCATTGTCATGATACTTCTCCTGCTGCACCTGATTTTTCATCTGGATTTTCTGTTTCCCGTTAACTTCGGCTGTCTGTTCATGATCTTTTTTCTTCTGAGATGGGGTGCTGCTCCCGTTTTCTCCTAACCGGAGTTTATGAAGAAGAGTATCCCTGTGCTCCTCAACGAAATACTGTGACAATTCTTCCGCAGTCTGATATTCGAATAACAGCGTTTTTGAGAGCGCGCCGAAATGTTTTTCAAGCTCATTCGTCATATTGATAATCATAACGGAATCAAGTCCGTATTTTTCCAATGCCTCTTCTGCATCTATTTTGTCCGCAGGCATCCTGAATTCTGCAGCAATCACTTTTATGATGAAATCAGATGTTTCAGCTTTCAGTTTCTCTGAATCAAATGATTCGATATTTCTCCCTGTTCCTTCATCTGCCTGAATATTGTCTTTTCGTTCATATAATTGCTGAACATGATTGTCAATTTGCTCATCTCCGTAAAATACAGTAAATTGCGAAAAACCGGAGGACAATGCGACTGCAAACGCTTCTTTACCTTCCTCTTTTTCTAAAGGATAAAAACCCGCCTTTTTCATTGTCTCTACCGTGCGCTCATCCACTTGCATGCCGACTTCTTTCCACAGCGGCCAGTTCAGAGAGAGAGAAATCGTATCAGAATCCCGGGCAGAACGCATATTCATGAAATGATCCATATAACTGTTTCCGAACGCGTAATCAGATTGCCCGACATTTCCCAACACTGCGGAAGTAGAGGAGAAGCAAATGAAAAAGTCAGGATTTTCTTTCTCAACGGCATCATTCAGCCACATCGTACCCAATACTTTCGGTCTGATTACCTGATCGAATTCCTCTCGTGACTTGTTAAGAAGGAAAGAGTCACGAATGATTCCCGCGCCCTGAATGACCCCGTTTACTTTTCCATAAGAAGTTTTGGCTGTTTTGACTACATATTCGGCTTCTTCCTTATTGGTAATATCAGCCTGAACATAAAGAGCTGACGAACCGGCATCCTCTAATCGTCTCAGCTGTTTTCTTATATGATCTGAAAGCGGAGATCTACCTGTTAGAACAAGGCAGCATTTTGTTTGAAAAGCCAAATATTCTGCAAAGGTAAATCCTAATCCGCCCGCGCCTCCTGCGATAATATATACTCCATTTTCTCTCAGCGGCACATCTCCGCTTCCGGAATTTTTTTCGGGTTCATACGTTTTGAGCTGTTTAACATAACGCTGCATGTCTTTATAACGAATCTCTACATCTGAAGGCTGGAAATCACTCAGCTCATTGCGTATGATATCAGCTGCGTGAACAGCTGCTATTGACTGCTCCATCTCAATGCTTTTTGCTGAGATTAACGGATTTTCCAGCTGCAATGTCCGCAAAAATCCGCTTGCCGCCGCGTAAAGAGGCTGTTCTCCAGAAAGATGCGAAAAATATCCATATAACAGCTTGATCGGTTTGCGGCAGTTATTTTTGAAGAGCGCCTGTTGTAGAAAAAACAAAGAATAGACTCCGCTGTCGCATTGTTCACGAATCGCTCTCTCTGTCTTTTCAAACGGCATGTCTGACCACAAATGCACCGCTTCCCGTATATCTGACTTCTCTTCTTCTATAAGCCATCCTAACAGGTTTATGTAATCTCTTTCAGAGCGGGGGTCGATTTCAAATACACCGTCCCCGGTTTTTCGAAACTCTTTCCCCGGCTTAACCAAAATAACCCTTGTATCATGCAATGCAGCAAGTTCTTTACTCACATCTTCATTTTTATCAAATAATAAAAGGCTGCCCTCGCGTCGGCCGCCTTTTACATGAATGCTGAGATCTGTCCGCTGCCAGATCGTCTGATAATATATCGCCTGTCCGTTACCCCCTGCGGAATGAGAACCAAGCTGCTGTATCCGCTTTACTCCTTCTTCCAAAGAAATGATGCCGCTTTCTATGTCAGAAAGTACTTTTTTTCTAATATGACGGGCTTCTTTCATAAAAATCTTCATCCCCTTTACAAATGGCGCTTCCGCAAAATGATAAACTAATCCTGCATACGCTCCAGCGCATAATCTGCTTCCTCCGCAGTCAGTTCGCCCGCTTTTAATTGTCTGAGGAGCTCTTTTACTCTCTCGTTCTTTCCATTGGAATCCGCTGTTGCACGAGTCTGTGCCTCCGCGGAAAACGTTTCTTTTTTACGAATGGTTACATCCTTCAAACCTGCAAGTCTTTCTCCTTGTTCATTAAGCAGCTGAATATCGTAAATAAGCTCGGATTGACCTTTTTGGCCTGTTTTACGCGCATAAACCCAGCATTCTGCTGAAACTTTTTTCCGAATCGTAATCTCTCCTATTGAAAAAGGAACATAAACAGATGCCTCTTCTCTTCCGTCGGTAATTCCGAACAAAGATTGCAGAGCCCCATCAATTAAAGACGGATGCAATGTATAATGTTCAAGAGCATATTCGGCTTCTTTTGGCAGCAATAAGTGTGCAACCGCTTCCGTTTTTCCGCCCCATAAACGTTGAATCGGCTGAAAAGCGCGCCCATACAGGAACCCGTTTTCCCGAAAATACTCGTAACATTCATCTTGTTCACGGACAAAAGCACTTCTGTTTATGATCTCTTGTCTGTCGATGTTCTCTATATCATCATCACTGTAATGATGATCATAATCTAATTCCCCCGTCACAAATCCAGTCCTTACAGCAGCATCCTCGTCAGGTGACATGTTAAATAATATGCTGCCGTCTTTTACGGAAATGTGAGTGTAAATGGTCAGGCTCTCTTGCAAAAGCATGGCCGGTCTGGCAAATATCACGTTTTTTAAACGAGTGACCTTTTTCTTTCGATATGACCGCGTTCCCGCTGCGCATGCCATTTCAAGAAAAGCAGCTGCCGGGAGAATGCTCTTGTTTTTTACGATGTGGTCTTTTAACCAAATCTCTTTTTCTCTTAATGTCGTTTTAAAAAACTGCTGTTCCAGAGTAGATTCATTCGAATCCAGAAGCGGGTGCAGTGAAGACTGCCGCGGCAATATTTCCGGAAATGTTGCACTTTGGTTTCGAGGCACCCAGTAAGACTCCTCAGCAAATGGATATAAAGGAAGCTTGACCTTTTGCGGGGTATATTCTTCATATAACTCTCTCCATTGAATATCAGCCCCGAAAGACCATAATTTTGCAAGAAGATTCAAGTCCTTTGTCTCCATCATCACCTCGAGGAATTTATCTTTCATCTTTTGATCATGAAAGATAAAGACTTTATCAAAATCTTTCGTAACATTCCCTTTGTATACGCCCTCCCCAATTGTTCCTTCAGTACAGAAAGTTCTCAGTTTCTCCTTAAGTTCCGGCAAATCGGAAGCTACAACAGCAAGTCTGTCTTCCATCGGTTCCCTGCATGTCTGCAATGTAAAAGCGATATCAGCTGCCGAGGCCTTTGTCTCCCGCTCTGTGAATTGCAGAAGGCGCCGAGCGTATTCTTTCAGCCTGTCTTCATTTTTGGCAGAGAGAACTGCGGCAAACGGACCGCTTATTGTTTGTGTGTCCGCATGGTTTTGATATTCTTCCACAATGACATGGGCATTTGCTCCGCCCGCTCCGAACGAACTGATTGCTGCTCTCCTGCGGGAGGCGCCTGATTCTTTCCGCCACTCTTCTTCTTTCTGCTGAACGTAAAAAGGCGTCTTTTCAAATCGGATATTTTGGTTCAGCTGTTCCGAGTGAATGGATGGCGCCAATTTCTGATGCTTAAATTGTAAAAGAACTTTTGTAAGGGCTGCTATACCTGCAGCAGACTCCAGATGTCCGATATTAGACTTCACTGAACCTATGGCACAAAATTGTTTATCGTCCGTAAATTTCTCAAACGCTTTTGTCAATCCTGCAATCTCAATCGGATCTCCGAGCGAGGTACCCGTTCCGTGTGCTTCCAAGTAGCTGACGGATCGCGGACTGATGCCCGATTTCTTGAAATTTTCAGCAATCAGCTCAGCTTGTGCATTCGGATTCGGAACCGTAAATCCATTGGTTTTTCCGCCATGATTTACAGATGTTCCTTTAATTACTCCGTATATATGATCCTGATCAGCAATTGCTTTTTCCAAAGGTTTCAAAAGGACGGCGCCCGAACCTTCTCCCGGGACATAGCCGTCTCCGCCCTCTCCGAAACTTCTGCACAATCCTTCGGTGGAAACAAAATTACCTTGACTCAGCCAAAGGTATTTGCTGGGGTGTATGGACACATTAACGCCGCCCGCAAGCGCAATTTCACTTTCCCCTCTTTTAATGCTCTCACATGCCAAGTGAATGGCCGTCAGCGATGATGAACACATCGTATCCAGTGCAATGCTCGGACCGGAGAGATTAAAAAAGTATGAAACCCTGTTCGCAATAGATGAAAAGAAGGAACTGAGCGCAATCGGATTGCCCCGCGCAGTTTCTTCTGCGCCGAATAATTGATATTGTCCGTACATGGCTCCGACAAACACACCGGCTTTCATACCGTTAAGCTTCTCTTTTGTATATCCTGAATCTTCAAACGTATGCCAGGAGGTTTCGAGAAAAATTCGCTCCTGAGGGTCCATCAGCTCAGCTTCTTTATGAGAAATGTGGAAAAACAGCGGATCGAATTGATCAACACCGCTGATAAAACCGCCCCACTTACTGTTGATTTTCCCCTTCTCCATTCTGTCGGGACTGTAATTCGATCTGAAATCCCAACGTTCCTCAGGGATTTCAATAATACAGTTTTTCCCTCCGGCAATGTTTTCCCAGAACTCCTCAAGAGTATCGGAATTCGGATATCTTCCGCTCACACCGATAATGGCAATATCCTCACCCGGCGGAACCATGCTCGGTGCAGCTGCAACCCTCTGCTGCCGATGCTGTTTTTTACTCAGATTTTCTCTTTTCTTTTGCACTCTTGTTACCGGAGCTGCCCCTGCGGACTTAAGCACTTTTTCTTTAAAAGATGTTAGGAAGAAGTTTGAAAGCTCTTCAATGTTCTGATATTCAAAAAAGATTGTTTTTGGAAGATCCCCGAAAGTATCTTCAAGCTTTGAAATAAGTGACATGATCATAAGTGAGTTGATTCCGAATTTCTCAAAAGAGTCCTTCGCATTTATTTTATGAGCTTGGATTTTCAAGACACCGCTGATGATCTTGATTAAATAGTCATTGACTTTTTCTTTCGCAGCGTGTTCCTCTTCTTCATCGTGTTCCGCCGTGAGTGTATCATGATCTGCTGCAGCTGTATTTCTTTGAATAGAAAGCGCTTTTATCATTTTATCCCGCTTTCCTTCTGCAGGCATTAAGCTGGTAAATGAAGACCGCAGCATTTTCAGAAACGCTTCCAAAACAGAGGAAGTTCGCATCGGAGTCATTCCGTATTTTTCTTTTATTTGGTTGATTCCATTGCTGTCGAGACTCATCCCGCCATCTTTCAATAACGGCCAATTGATTGAAAGGGTTTTTCCGTTTCGGGAGAGCTGGGATCGAAGCACTGCAAAACTGTCCATAAAATGATTTGCGTACGCATAGTCACTTTGGCCGGCATTTCCATAAGCGGAAAAAGAAGAAAAGAGAACAAAAAAATCAAGATCTTCGTCTTTTGTCAGCTCATCCAGCCAGATTGTCCCGTAAACTTTCGGTTTCAGTACGTCCGTAAAATCACTGAGACTTTTATTTACAAGAAATGAGTCACGAAGGATGCCGGCAGCATGAATGATCCCGTTTATGCTGCCGTACCGCTGTTTAACGCCGAAAATGAATCGCTCTGCCTCTGTTCGATCTGTGATGTCCGTCCGCTGATATTCAACAATAGAGCCGCTCTCATTAAGCTTACTGATCCGTTCTTTTTGATCAGCGGTTAAAAAAGAACGGCCTGTAAGTATAATCACGGCTTGGTTTTCTTTAGCGATGTGTTCCGCAAACAGCAGCCCGAGTTTTCCCGCTCCTCCGGTAATGATATATATACCGCCTTTTTGATACGTTACAGATCCGTTATCGTGTTCCGGATTATCAATATGCTGCAGCCCTTTCACATAACGGGTATGTGAGTCTATTAAAACCTCACATTCATCCGTTCGAAAGCGCTGTATTTCACTGATTGCAGCATCCCACATCTCGGAAACCGGAGGATTTTTGTCAGAATCCTCATGGCGAATCTGTATGGTTTTCGCTTGAAGCTTGGAGCTTTCCATGTTTACCGTTTTCATGAACCCTCCGACAGCTTCCTGAAACGGCTGATTCAGACCGCTTGTCCAATAAATATGCAATAATGTAACAGGTTCGTTTCTCCGCATTAAAGCTTTTGATAATAAAAAGAGCGAGTTGATCCCTCTGCGAAGAGTTTCATTAACGGATTCTTCAGTGAATTCTCTGATTTCTTCGTTCCATAAATAAAGCACGACATCAGGTGTAAATCCGTTTACAGCCAAATCAGACAGCAGCATTTCGACATGATTTTCATCAGAAGGATTGATTGTGCATCTATTCCGTTCAATTCTATAATCAGAATCGGGCGTTACGAGAATGACACGGTTATGATCTCCATTCATCATCTCGGCATGCTGAAACAGACGGTTATCCTGATCAAAAATCAGCATATTCCCCGGTGCCTGCTGATTCGGCATATCAATGTTATTTGTCCTTACCCAATCGTTCTTAAAAAAAATGGTTGGGGACGGAGCTTGTGATTCCGGCTCCGCCTTTTTTTCCATTTGTTCTTTTCTGTAAGTGCGAATTAGCTCCAGTCCTGCATCAGGAGACATTTGCTGTTCTTCAATTAAGGAAAGTATTTGTTTGATCTGCACTATTTTCCCTCCAGCAGCTGATAAACTTGGTCAGCAGAAAGTTCACCGTTTTTCAATTGTTCTAATAAGAAGAGAATTTCCTGATCTTCATTTTTACGTCCTGCGGTTAATTCTCCCCCGGTCACTTTTCTGACAGAAAAGTCTTTCATGCTCACGGCTATTTCGCCGCTCTCGTTAATAAAATCAATGTTATACGTATAAAAACCGGTTTCTCTCACCGAGACATGGCATCGGGCAGTAAGCGCCCTCTTAATGTGAAGCTCTCTAAGTGAATATGGAACAAATAAGCCGTCTTTCTCATTATCTCTTAACAAAAATGCCGCCGCTTGAAAACCGCCGTCAATTAATGAAGGATGGAGTGTAAAATGTGAAAACCCGTTCGCTAAATGAGCCGGAAGCTCCAATTCTGCCATTAACTCCATATCACCGCGATATACGGCTTTCAACGTTTGAAAACTGCTATGATATGTCAGGCCCATACGACTGAAGCAGTGATAACACTCTTCCCGGCTTATGACAGCCTTACTGCTGCGTTTGAACTTATCAATATCGACATACTCAGCATTGCTGTTTATGTCCCCGAATACTGTTTCACTTTGTGTGCAGATTTGCTGCACGCCATCCGGACCCTCTTTACATATCGTTACGTTCAACTTATCTTGTTTCATTTCCAAGTCGGTATAAATGTGCAGCGTTTTTCCTTTATATAATATAGGTCTGTTCCACATCACGTCTTTTATTTTATATACTTTACTTTCTCCGCTTATTTCCGCACAAACAAGAGCCATTTCAAGCGAAGCGGCTCCTGGCAGCACATAGTCTCCTGAAACAAGATGATCAGTGACGAAAAATTCAGTTCCGGAAATAACAGTTTTAAATGCTTGTTTCTTTAATGTTGAGACATTCTCGCTGATTAATGGGTGAAGACTTTTGCTATTAACCTCGCTTTTGTTCTTTTTCGGGGTGAACCAATAACTCTCTTTTGCAAACGGATAAGTTGGCAGCGGCACTCTATTCAATTTCTTATTGCCGATTGTCTTCCATTCAAACTCGGCTCCATTGGCCCACCATTGTGCGAGCAGCTCCTCTTTTCCGCTTTGAAGAGCCTCCTCAATCATATATTCAGAAACAGCTGTGGGCTCTTCAGTGTTTTCACTTATAAATACGCCTTTTTGCACCTTGCTGTCATCAAGAAAGCTGACGTATTTATCTCTCAGCTCAGTCAGACTCGCTGCACATACGGCAATTCTTTCATTCATTGCTTCCCGGCCGTTTTGTAATGTAAATTCCATGTCACTGGCATTAACGGTCATGTCACCGGCAATCATGCGCTCCAAGTACTGAACCATATGCCGGATATACTCAAGTAATTGATCTTTGGTTTTCGCAGATAAAACAAAAATATGTGTGTTACCGTTGTTTTCCGGCACTTCTTTTTGAGGTTCCCTATATTCCTCTAAAACAATATGCGCGTTCACACCGCCGAATCCGAATGAGCTGACACCCGCTCTCCTCGGCAGATCGTTGTTCTCTTCATCTTTTATCGGATTCCACTTTTGAGCGGTTTCTGTGATATAAAATGGCGTATTTTCCAGTTTGATGTATGGATTGAGTTCTGAAAAATGGGCGAGTCCCGGAAGTTTGCGATATTTAAAAGCCAGTAACACTTTCATCACTCCGGCTATTCCGGCAGCGGTTTCGAGATGGCCGATGTTTGTTTTCACAGACCCGATTCCGCAGCATTTCTGTTTCGCAAAAGGAATGTCCCATTCTTGATATAACGTTTTAAATGCCTTTATGATGCTGTTCACTTCAATCGGATCGCCAAGACTTGTCCCTGTGCCATGCGCTTCTATATATCCCGCAGTGGCAGGGCTGACACCCGCCTTCCGCCAAGCTTCGGTTAATAAGTCCGCCTGTGCGTTCGGATTCGGAGCTGTCAAAGAATTGGCGCGGCCGCCGTGATTTACAGCTGACCCTTTAATCAAACCATATATATGATCACCGTCTGCCTGTGCTTTGCTGAGCGGCTTAAGCAATACTGCAGCCGCCCCTTCACTCCTTACATAGCCGTCAGCGCTTTTATCGAACGTTTTGCACTTTCCGTCTTTGGAAAGCATACCTGCTTTATCAAAAGCTATAAACAGAGTAGGACTTGTCATAATATGCACTCCGCCTGCAATCGCCATTTCAAAATCGCCTCTTTGAATCCCCTCAGCCGCACGATGGAGTGCAACTAACGAACTTGAACAGGCAGTGTCAATCGGTTCGCTCGGACCCGTCAGGTTCAGCTGGTAAGAAATACGATTTGCCAATATACAATGATTTAAACCGGTTGCGGTCTGCGCCTGAACAGAGACGCCATTTTCATTCAGACGTTCAGCATAATCCGTTGTGGCGACCCCTGCAAACACCGCGGTTTTCGTCCCTGCCAAATCAGACGGCTTATAGCCCGCATCTTCTATTGTTTTCCATACAGTCTCCATAAAAATTCTTTGCTGGGGATCCATTAATTCTGCTTCGGCGGGAGAAATCCCGAAAAACAACGGATCAAAACTGTCCGCGCCTTTGATAAATCCGCCTTTTTTTATTTTTGTTCTATTGACGTCCCTGATCGGATCGCCGTCAAACTCTTTCCAGTCCCAACGATCTTCAGGAATGTCTGTAATAATATCCCGCCCTTTTTCAATTCCTTCCCAAAAGTCTTCCAGCGAATCTGTTTGGGGGAAACGGCCGCTTATTCCCACTATTGCAACCGGTTCATTCATATGTCTTTCCTCTTGCCTGGTTTTGTTTTCAGGCTCAAGGGAATGTTCATAGGTTTCCGGCGGAGGCGTGCTGTACAATGTTTTTTCGTCAGCTGCAGAAAAAGATTCTGTCTCAGCAAAAAGGATTTCTCCGTATTGCTCGATTACATAATCAGTTATTTCAGCCAGTGAATTGCATTCAAAGAAAATGGACGGCAATAATTCCGTACCATATTGTTGATTGATTTCATTTCCGAGTCTGGTAAACGTAATAGAATCAAATCCGTACTCGCCGAATGAAGTCTCTTCTTCTATTTCCTTTCTGTCAATCTTCAAAATACTTGACATCATCTTTGCGATGCCCTCAATCAGATTTTCTCTCCGGTCTTTCGCCGCAGATTCATCTGAAGAAAAAGAACCGCAGAGATGAAGCTCCTCGGAATACTCACTCTTTAAAAACTCAAGAAGTTCATTAAAATCAGTAAGACCGAAAAAATCTGACGGCATCATTGATATTCCTAATGTTTCGTTTAATTCGTTGCCCAGCATTGTAAACATAATTGAATCAAATCCGTATTCACTTATCGGCAGTTCAAAATCAAATTCCCGTTCTTCAATTTTTAATACGCCGGTGATGATGCGCGTCAAAGTGCTTTTTAAAGATTCAGTTATTGACAGCTCTTTCGGTTCGTGATTTTCGTCGGCGATTGCCGGATCACTTTTTCCGCTGTCAATCGTTATCATTCGTTCCAGCTTTAATTCATTACCGCTAAATACCATTATTTGATGTTCACACCCTGTCATTGCTTGATCAAATGCTGCAAGGCCTTCCCGTTTTCCCAGAGGCAGCATTCCGAAACGGTCATAAAGGAACTTCTCTGAATGAATATCAATTTGCATACCGCCTTCTTTCCATAAAGGCCAATTAATCGAGACTGTTTTTCCAGGTTTATTTTCCGCCGCTCTCATTTCCGCAAAATAATCCATAAACCGGTTTGCATAAGCATAATCAGTTTGTCCGGCATTCCCGATTATTGCGCTGATAGATGAAAACATAACAAAAAAGTCCAGAGGTTCTCTGTCTGTATACCGGTCAAGCCATATTGTTCCGTAAACCTTGCTGGCCAAAACTGAATCGAGATCCTCTTCACGCTTATTGATGAGTAATGAATCTTTTATCACACCGGCGCTGTGAATAATTCCTTTAACAGGACCTAATTTGTTTTTGACGAGTTTTATCAGGTTATTGACATTTTCCTTATCAGAAATATCGGTTCTTACATAAAAAACCTCTGATCCGTTTTTTTCGAGCTCTTTTACATTGCTTACGGCTTCCTCAGAAAGCTCTGACCTGCCGATAAGGACAAGTTTTATTCTACCTTTTCGCACAAGATGTCTGGCGAAAATCAGTCCCAGACCGCCTGTTCCTCCTGTAATGAGGTAAACTCCCCCTTCTTTTACTTCCATCTTTTCGGGGGGCTCGGCACTTTCAATTTCTGCAGAGTGCTTTACCTGCCTGATTCCATCTCTGTATCTGATTTCTGAAGTATCATCGCTGATGATTGTTTCTTTCACAAGGTTTTTTAATTCAGGCAGACCGGTGTTCAGCTGTAACTGAATTTCGTCGCTTTGTATTTCAATATTTTTACCGGACAACATTGGATGTTCTAAATGAAGCGACCTAAAAAAGCCGCTGATTGCCATTTGATAAGGTAAGATTTGATTTTCCCTTGTGAAAAATACATGTGATATCAGGATTTTATGTCTTGGGATTGTTGCTAACAGAGCTTTCGTTACATTGAAAACCGGCAAAACAGCCTCTTCCAGCTTTTCACGAATGTTATGCTCAATTCCCGTTTCAGGGCTCTTCCCGATTAAAATGACGCGGTCAATTGTCACTTGTCTTTCTTTAAGAATCGCCAGCAATTTCTGATAGCCGTCAAGTTTGACGCTGTTCAATTCAAAGGAATCAGCTTCTTTTTCTTGAAAACTGCTGCCATGGCGGACAAAGATCATGTTCAGGCCGATATCTTTATATGCCTGGCGGATCAGCGGTTCTGATATATCCCGACGGAGTGAAATCACAAGGCAGCTGTTTAAACCGCTGGCTTCAGGCTGATGAAGCAGAGGGGCCCGCTTCCACATATCTGTGTAATACTTAACTGAATGCCGCTCATCCTGAGTCTGCGGTGCAACCCTTAATGCCTTCAACGCTAAGTTTTTTATTTTAAGACTTACAGATCCGTTTTCATCCATAAATAGTATATGAAACCTTTTGACATCATCATGTTGTCTTTCATCGGCAGCTGTAATGTAAGCATAGCCGTTTGCCGAAGGTGCCTGAAGAATCTCCAACTCACCTAATTCAAAAGGCAAATATGCGGTGTGATCGTCTTGCTGACCGAACGTAAACCCTGTTGTGGATTGAAAGATGCCATCCAATAAACACGGTTCCAGCAGCGTGCCGGATTTTTTATGAATGCTCTCAGGAAGTGATATTCGTGCAAGAACAGCATTTTCATGGATAAACAGCTGTTTTATTACCTGAAAGCTGGCTCCATATTCCAAACCGCTCTGCCGGAAATCCCTGTAACACTCAGCGCCGCTGATTAATCTTTTCTGTCCGGTTAACCAGCTGTCCAATTGAAAATGCTCTGTATGAGAGGCATCTTGATCTCCGCATGTGATAATGTTTCCTTGGCAGTGAACTGCCGCTTCAGGGTGCATATCGGTTTTCACCACAAATCTGCCGTCTTTTTGATTCGGCAGCAGATCTATCATTATCGTCTTTTCTTTTTCAACGGTTATCGGAACCGCCCATACAACCTGACTCAGTTTTATGACTGATTTTCCGTACAGCCTCTCTCCCGCTTCTCTGGCCGCTTCGATGATTGCCGCTCCGGGCAGAACCGTTTTCCCATGTACAACATGGTCTTTTACATAATATTCAGAATCCGAAAGCGTTTTATAAAATCGGCACTCACCTGCTGAAAAATCAAATAAAGGAGCTGTACCGGCTGCTGATGTTGTTTGCGCCTTATTTGACACCCACAGTCTGTTTTTTAAGAAAGGGTAAGTCGGCAGGGCAATTTTTCTCGGTTTTCTGCCGGTGCGGAAGTCATCCCAGCTTAAATTGCCTCCTGATACCCAGAATTCAGCCATTTCGGCTAATGTGGTGCTGCCGGATTTGAGCGGAAGATCCGATTGCTGCTGTCTGCGTTTATGATTCAGTTTTTTCCCTCTAAATATTTCGTGATCATCAATTCCATTATAAAAGTGATTTAATTTCAACATCAGATCATCGATATTATTTGAAATGACAGCAAGCCTTTCCGGCATGGCTTCACGCCCTTCAAGAAGGGTATACGCAATATCAGAAAGGTGAAGCGGCTTGTTTGTTCCCGCTTGGTGTAAAAACTCGCCCTGCTTATGACGGGCCTTTTGAAGATATTCCTCCAGCTGTTTTGCTGATTCCCGTAAACTCAGTGAATGCTTGGCTGAGAGTACGATAAGTTCCTCACTTTCCTCACGCCTCGTATGACAGTCAGCAGCAGACTCATACTCTTCCACAAGGATATGAGCATTTGCCCCGCCCGCTCCGAAAGAACTTAATCCCGCACGCCGCGGATATTTGCTGTCAGAATGTTTTTCATTCGCGGGTTTTATCCAGTCGGCGGTTTCCTGCTGGAGGCAAAAAGGTGTCTCTTCCAGATAAAGATCCGGATGCACCCGTTCAGCATGCAGTGTTGCGGCTATTTTTTTATACTTCATTTGTAAGATAATCTTTGTCAGGCCGGCAATACCCGCGGCCGCTTCCAGGTGGCCGATGTTAGATTTAATCGATCCGAGAGAGCAATATGAAACATCTTCGGTATAAGCTCTAAACGCCTTGGTCAGGCCTCGGACTTCAATCGGGTCACCCAGCGGCGTTCCCGTGCCGTGGGCTTCAATAAAGCTGACACTTCTGGCGCTCCAACCGGCCGCTTTAAGAGCTCCTTGAATTAAATCCGCCTGTGCGGCAGGATTAGGCACCGTATAGCCATTTGTCTTTCCGCCATGATTAATTGCCGTTCCTTTAATGACGGCGTACACAGTATCATTATCACGTATGGCATCTTTAAGCGGTTTAAGAATAACAGCCCCGACACCTTCCCCGGGCACGAAACCGTCGCCGCCTTCTCCAAAACTTCTGCATTTTCCCGATTTTGAAAGCATCCCCATCTGACATCGGTATAAATAGTCAGAAGGATGAAGATACAAATTTACTCCTCCCGCAACCGCAACCGAGCACTCACCCTTTGTTAAACTTTGGCAAGCCATGTGAATTGCCGTTAAGGATGAAGAACAAGCCGTATCTACAGGGACACTGGGACCTGTAAAGTCAAATGTGTAAGACACTCTGTTCGCGAGAGACCATGGGAATGAATTTGGAAGTACATCGTTTTTGTCCGTCGGTATTCTTTCGCCGAGCAGCTTGTAAGAATTGGTCGTCACTCCCGCAAATACACCGACATGTTTTTCGGTCTGCTTTCTCAACCCTTCAATGGTATATCCCGAATCTTCAAATGCTTTCCATACGGTTTCGAGAAATATTCGTTCCTGAGGATCCATCGCTTCTGCTTCTCTCGGCGATATTTGGAAAAACAAAGAATCAAATGATTCAGCATTCTTTAAAAATCCGCCCCATTTGCAATAAATTTTCCCCTCATGCGCTTTAGCGGGGTCTGGATCATAGTAGGTCTCATAATTCCATCGTTCTTTCGGAATTTCTGTGATTGCGGTTCTCTCTTTTGATAGAAGCTCCCACAATTCTTCGATATTTTCAGCCCCGGGATAACGGCCGCTGATACCGATTACCGCTATCCCGTCAAGATGTTCTTTTTCCTCCGCCGCAGGTGCAGTGATGTTTTGTTCCGGCCTGGCGGGGGTAATGCTCTGAATCTGTTTTCCTTTTTCCTCCCGTGAAAATAAACGCCCCAGCCGATCCGGATATTCCTTTACAAGATGATCTGCTAAATCTCTGATTGTATGAAATTCAAATAAAAGCGTTTTCGAAATTGCTCCCAGTGACTGCTCCAGCTTTGTGTTGCATTGATGAATCATAACCGAATCCATTCCATATTCAGCCAGATGCACATCTTGATCGATCTCTTCCCGTTCTGCACCGATCTCAGAGGAGATGATATTGGTTAAAAACAAAACTGTCTGATCCAAAATATCGCCTTGAGCCAAAGAAATGGCACTGCCTGTCTCTGTTTCGTCCGTCAAAAATCTCTGCCGCATAAATTGTTCAAAACGCTCATGGTCACCGCAGACTGCAATATTATGCAGCTGACCCGAAGTTACAATCCGCGAAAACCATTGCGTTCCGTCTTCAGCAGGAAGTTCTTCGAGCCCGGAACCATGAAAAAGAGACGTCCGCCCTTGACCTGACAGGTTCGCCCCCATTCCGATGTCTTGCCATAAAGGCCAATTGATTGTCAGCGTGCGGCCGCTGCGCAGAGAATTTTGCCGTTTCTGTTCCCGATATTCGGCAAAATGATCTAAAAAGCCGTTTGCATATGCATAATCACATTGGCCTTCGTTCCCTGCAATAGAGACGACTGAAGAAAAAACGGCGAAAAAATCCAATTCGAGCGACTTCGTTGCATGATCAAGATTCAATGTACCATGAACTTTCGGAGCCATCACCTCTGAAAGTTCCTGCTTTGTTTTTCGAAAAAGCAGCGAGTCTCTGATAACGCCTGCACAATGAATGACGCCATGAAGACCTGCATGCTGATCGGTAATACCGTCAATCATTTTTTTTACCGCTTCTTTATCGGATATATTCGCCTGTATATAATAAACCTTGGCTTTAAAGCTGTTCAGGTATTCTAAATGTTTCTGCTTATCTTCGTTTAAAACAGATCGCCCTGATAGGATAATGGTGGATCTTTCAGTTTTCGCGCAATATTCAGCGACTTTACTGCCAATCCCCCCGAATCCTCCTGTAATTAAATATACTTTATCTTTTTCAGGGTATTGAATGGTCTTTCTGTTTGTTTCTCTCTGCTTCACTAACATCCGTGCATATCTTACGCAGCCTCTGTAAGTGATATGAATATGCCGACCAGGCGCTGTGTTTATTTCTTTATAAAGAATGTCAGCCTTCTCTGGAAATGAAACGGATGCAGAATCATGTTCAAAGCAAACCGTCTTACAATGAAGCTGCGGGTATTCTTGTTTTACCGATTTTAAAAAACCGTTCACACCTTCAAAATACGGCAATTTTTCTTTTTGATCTGCGCTGAATGTATAAATGAACGTTACTTTGTTTATAAGGTTCTCGCTGATTAAAGCCTTAGTCAGATAAAACACGGAATAAATTCCTGATTCGAGTGTTTCTTCCAGTTCAGGCTGTTTTTCAGACCACGTATGCAAAATTGCATCGGGCGCTGCGCCTTTTTCCTTTAACAGACGAATAACACCTTGATAATCTTCGGGACGCTGCCTGTTGATCGTGAAAACACTGTCGCTTATCTGCTCTAAACGCTCACCGGGCATAATAAGATATGCGGACGTATTCTCTCTTTTTTTCAGCTCTTCAAAATAGTCTTTATTCCCGGAGAACAACAAAATAGTACAGGCTTGTCGGCTGCCCGCTTCATTCTCAAGTGCGGTTTCTTTCCATACCGGCGTATAAAGTGCCTGATTCTTCTTTTCTGAAAAAGCCGCGTCTGATTTTACCGGCTGAGGGTTTAAAGAAAATTGAGAGCGCTCAAACGGATAAGGCGGAAGCGGTGCTTTTCTTTTATGATAATCACCTAGTTTCGCCCATTCAATCTCTTCTCCTGAAAGCCACATTTGCATAAATGAATGATATAGAGCCTCATCGGCTGGTTTGTCCGCTTCAAAAGCAGCCGCTTTGTTTAGTTTTGCTGATGGAGGGAGCGATCCGAATTGAAAAACTGAAAAATCAGAAATATTCACATCCGGCTCCGTTCCCTTTTCTTCCGTGTGAAGCGGCATATGGTCAGCTATCTCCTGAGACACGGCATCCATTTGATTGTATTCTGTCATCAACGGAAAACGAGTTTTATCATAAAAACCTGCCGGCTGCTCATTAATACAAGCAACAGCCTGTTTAATTCCGTCTTGCTTTTTCAATAACATGCTCAGAAAAAGTTCTTTAGACAAGATTCCTTCATCCAGTAAATTTAATATTTCCAGAACATAATCATTATTAAAGAATCCATCATAATCTGTTAAATCCCATCTCTTATACAGTCTTCTCATAGAGGCAAGGATAGCCATGATCGCCGCTTCCTCATCAGCCGGCAATGCGTTTCTTTTATCCGCCGTGCGATTCACAATATAAGATAAAATCTCGATTTCCTGAGTCTTTCCCGCTTTATCCCACTCTTCTAAAAACCCTTTAAACGTATATTGGTGCTCAAGAAGCAGCCGTGTTTTCCCGTACAGGCGGTCTGCAAAATCAGCCGGGAAGCTCAGACCGTTCAGCAGCATCCTTACATATTCTTCATTTAATCGAACCGGCGGGTACGTTTTTGAAGTGTACGGATTGACAAATGGAATGGACGGCGGCTTACAGGATATGCGCGAAGGTTTTTCAGCGCCTGTGATTACAGAAATGGCCTTTTCAATTTTGATGATATCCGCTGCTGCAAGAGCGACGTAATATCCGTCTCCGGCGCCTGTAATGAGGCTTGGCTTAAAACCGGATGCCAGGATACTTTTTATGATTTCCGTATTGATAACTAAAGAATACAAGCGGATTTTCTCAGGTGTCCATTTTCTTTTAAATGAACTGTGCAATGTTGGTATACCCTTCAGCACCGGCCTTACGTTCTTTTCTAAATCAGGGAACACCCGTTTCAAAACGGCAAATTGTTTATAACTTTCCCATTTGAAGTCACCGATGGCAAGCGCCCATTCAGAATCTTGTTTCCTCCGAAAACTCAATCCCTCTTTAAGCTGATTTTTAAATTCCTCCTTGCTGCCTGCCAATAAACCAGCCCTGTAATCAAACGATGTCCTCCCCGTTAAAAGGGTGCTGCTGATCACTTCATTTGATATTTTGCAAAATTCCTCTGAATCGTCAGCAAAGGTTCTCCAATGATGTATCATTTGTTTCATGCTTTCTTCACTTTTAGCGGAAAAAAGGAAGGGTACCCTTCCTTTTCTGTCAGATTCGTCTTTTGTATGTATAAATTCTTCGATGATGACGTGAGAGTTGACACCTCCAAAACCGAAGGAGCTGATTCCCGCCCTGAGCGGAGCCCCGTCTGCCGCCTTCCAATCACTTGAATCAAGCGCCGGCCTAAACGGTGTTTTTTCAAACTGTATAATTGGGTTTACCGTATGTACATTCAGGCTTTTCGGCACCCTCCGGTGTTTCATCATCATTAGAACTTTTATCAATCCGGCCATTCCCGCCGCTGCTTCTGTATGACCGATATTTGTTTTCACACTTCCGATCCTGCAATATTGAGTATCCTCAGTATATTGCCGATACGCTTTTGTCAATGCTTCTATTTCTATCGGATCGCCCAGAGATGTACCTGTGCCATGTGCTTCTACATAAGAAACCGTCGCAGCATCGACAGCAGCGTTGTGTAAAGCTTCTGAGATGACCCGGCACTGCGCTTCTGCTCTGGGAGCGGTTATGGAACGGGATTTACCGCCATGATTAACAGCTGTCCCTTTTATGATCCCGTATATATGGTGACCGGCTTTTACTGCATCACCAAGGCGCTGCAGCAATACAACGCCTGCCCCTTCTCCGGGAACGTACCCGTTCGCTGCTGCGTCAAAGGTTTTACATTTGCCGTCAGGACTCAGCATTCTGGCTTTGGAAAAAGAAATATATTTTCCGGGTTGGAAATTCAAGTTTACTCCCGATGCGATTGCATAATCGCTTTCTTTTGTCCGCAATGACTTAACCGCTTCATGTAAAGCAACAAGCGATGATGCACAAGCGGCATTTACAGACATGCTTTTTCCGGTCAAACCGAATGTGTATGAAAGCCGGTTGGAAAGCATAGCTTCGAAACTTCCTAAGCAGGCATAACTGTCGATTTCCGATTCAGCATGACCTGTCTGCCGGTAGTCAGAATTCATAATACCCGCAAAAACAGAAGTGGTTTTACACTGGAGATCCTGCAAAGAAACCCCGGAATCTTCGATGCACCGCCAAGTTTCTTCTAAAAGGATTCTTTGCTCAGGATCCATGTTTTTCGCTTCCCGGGGAGAGATATTAAAAAACTTATGATCGAAATGGTCAGCTTTATGAATAAAACCTCCCCACTTGCTGATTGTTTTGTTCGGTATACTGATATCAGCTGAATAATAAAGATCGGGATCCCACCGTTCAATCGGCACTTCCCGGATGGAATCTTTGCCGCTATTTATGTTTTCCCAGAATTCATGATAATGATCTGCATCGGGGAATCTGCAAGCAACCCCGATTATCGCGATATCCGCACTCTGTTTATTCAAATGAACCATTGGCCTCCACCCGCCCCTTCTTTAGTGTAGAAATAACGTATCCAATCTGCGCCTTAGCAGACTTTCGGTCTCATTCATCAATTTTTCACCAATGTCATCGACATGTCTGTTTCTCCATGATTCCAAATCCGTGCCCTTTACCCAATGATTAAAAGCGCCTAAAGACGGGCCGCAATGAACTTGGAAATTCACCTTTTGTTCTTCCTGCCCTTCCAAAGCAAGCAGACATCCTCTCTGCAAATACCACTTAAATAGTAACAGCATCTTATATTTTTGATTGCGCTCAGCTTTTTGGGCGAGGTTCGGCTGTTTTTCTATTAAGCTTTCGTAGATTTCATCAAAAGTTTTGTTAAAATAATCATTTTCGAGCTGAATCTTTGTCTTTTCATCTATCTCACTCAAAGACTCATATTGTTGGTAGATTTGAAATAATTTATTTGCCCTGACCGGAAACAGCGTGCCCTTTTTCAGCACCTGAACTTTTGTTCCGAACTCAAACAGAGTCTCCGAAGGCGCATAAGCAGTATCGCATATTCCTGTCTCACTCAGCATTTCTTTAACAAAACCGCTTGTTTCGGCTTCAACTGTACATTGATTAATGGATCCCGTCATAATAAAATCAGCGCCCATTAAAAAAGCAGACGCGGCAGACTCGGGAGTTCCGATTCCTCCCGCAGCCCCGACCCTTATCTTCCTTGCGTATTTGTGTGTTTCCATCATTTCATCCCGCAGCTTAACAAAAAACGGCAGCATCGCTGGCAATGAGCCCTGTTCAGTATTACTTCCGCAATCTGCTTCAATAATGATATCGTCTGCTGCCGGAATACGGCTGAGCCACTCCGCCTGCTCTTCCGTCAGCATACCGTGCTGACACATTCTCTTTACGATACTTTGAGGAGGCGGACTCAGAAATGCGGCCGCAACTTCCGGCCGTGAAACTTTGGCAATGATCCGATTATGAGGTATGACCCTGCCGCTTTTGTCTATCTTCAACTGATGCGCTTTGTAATAAATTAATGGTGCGCTGACAGAAAGATACGAAGACGCTTCTATTACTCGTACGTCATGCTTGATATATAAATCTATCAATTCCTTTTCTCTATCTTGATGATCCGGCTCAAATCGCAGATTCATTCCGTAGGGCTGGCCATTTTTGAGTGTCTTCTTAATAGAAATAAGGGCCTGTTCAATTTCCCTTATAGGTAAACCCGCTGTGCCAAAGAACCCCAGCATTCCTTTCTTCCCGAGGCGGATCAGCATTTCAGCGGAAGAGATCCCTCTATGCATCGCACCTGCCAAATACGCGTATGTCAAACCGTAATCTTCTTTGAAAGATTGATCACCCAATCGGGACACCGGTGAAGCTGCACCGCTCTCTATATTTTCGGCCAAGAGGCTATGCTCTTTCCCGCTTTCCGAATTGTCCGTGTTCCCTTCAGAAAAAAAGAGACTGTCTTCCGGCGCACTGATAGTAAGCGGTTCCTCATCTCTTTGTATGGTTTGAATTAATTTAGTCAGAATGTTTCCAGGACCGATCTCTTCAAACACAGTTACGCCTTGTCCCATTAGATACCTGATGCTTTCAGTCCATTTTACCGAGTTTGTTATTTGTTCAATTAAATTCCGTTTGATATCTTCTTGTTTATAAGGTCTTGCCGTATAGTTAGAAATGACTGGGAAATTCAATTCAGAAAAATGAAACTCCTCGATAAATTCCGCAAATTCACGCTGTGCACTTTCCATGAAACGAGAATGAAAAGCTCCGCCGACTTGCAATACGATATAAGCTTTCGCCCCTTCTTTTTCAAAAAAAGAGGCTGCCCGCTTTATCTCTTCTGCAGCCCCTGCTATCACAATTTGTGAAGATGTATTGTAATTGGCGATATCTATTTGGCCGAATTCATACTTTTGAAGTATTTTTTTTATGTGATGCTCATCCAGTCCGATCACGGCAGCCATTCCGCCCTCGGAAGCCTCACTCATTAACTCGCCTCTTTTAGCAACCAGCCGGAGACCTGTTTCAAAATTAAAAACGCCGGCCGCAAAAAGCGCAGTATATTCACCAAGACTATGTCCTGCAACAGCATCAGGGCGTGTATGACCTTCTTTTAAACCCTTTAAATATTGCAGTGCGCTCACTGTATAAATTGCAGGTTGTGTATACTTCGTATCAGTCAGCCTCTCTTTTTCATCTGAAAGGCATAAATCCTTTATGGAGTATCCTAAAATATGATCTGCCTTTTTAATGAGCTCACTGAATTCATCGAATAAGTCTCTGCCCATTCCTTTAAACTGCGCTCCCTGTCCGGGAAAGACGTAAGCAAGCATTTGTTTTCCTCCTGTTCCGTATTTCTGCCGTTTCTTTTCGTTCCGATTTTGATTAACGTTTTTCACTTCAATTTTAAAATTGTCGTTTACTCTCAGCACCCTTACTTAATAAGCGTTACGAAGCAAAATAAAAAAACCTTTATGCCGGATAAAGGTTTAAAAGCAAAAAGCATGTACAAATATCATATCGCCGTAAATATAAATAGATAGAATTTTCTGATAATTAAAATCACATTTTCATTCTGTTTTATATATATCAATATAATAAAAACATTCCAACGTGCCGAAACAACGATTGGTTTTATGTGAATATTTCCCTAAATAAATACTATACCATGATTTACTTGTTGTCAATGGGAAACACACGTATATACCAATTCTTCAGCCGCCTTTTTACAGGCGGCTGAACTCGGTTGTTATCAGTTCATCAGCCCATGCCGATATGCCTTCACTATACTATTTGCGGAATAATAGTTCTTTCTCTTTGTTGTAGTCTTTAGTAAATTGATTGAACTCATCTGCTTGTTTATGCACCTTTTCGTAAACTGAGTTTACTTTGCTGATTTGCTCTTCCAGCTGCGCTAATGTGAGCTTTTTATCTTTAATCAGTTTATAAAGGTCCTTATCAAGTGAAATGGCTTTTTCGTACTTTTTGTACAAAAGATCATAAGATGCATACCTTTTCTCCATTAAAGCGACAGCATGCCCGGCTTTTTCTTTTACTTTCTTATCTTTTATTTCTTGAGAAGTTTTTTTTGCGGATTCAAACGCTTTTTTTGAATCATCAATACTGTCTTTTTCTGCTTTCAGATGTTTTTTTCGCTGATTTGCATTGCTCAGAGCCTGATCAGACAGTGTGACAATTTTCTGGTAATCATCTATATTCAGTTTAACCGCGCTGTCGTATAGCTTATGCTCTTTTTTCTCCAATTTTTCTAATGTTTTCTGCTCTTTTTGAAACGGTTTTTCCGCTTGAACGGCTTTTTCCATCGAGTCATGAAGCGATTCAACCGGATCTTTTCCCCCGCAGCCGGCAAGCAGCATACTTGCGGCGCCGAGCGCTCCGATTCCTGCTAATACCTTTTTTTGAATCATATTCACTTAAAATCCCCCAATCTTGACAATTTCCACTATAGAAGCCCGAACGCTTTTTGACAATAGCTGAGCTGTAATTGGCATGACCGTGTAAAGACGCTTACGGTGCTTTCAAAGAATACTTGCGTAAAAAATTGAGAAAACAGGGCGGATGACCATACATCTTTTTGGCTTTTACATAGTTTATAGTAGACGCCGGCCCTGCTGACAGAGGGTCAGCGTAATTAAAAGAGGAGGTTTTTTTATGTACGGATATGGATTTGGCGGCGGATTTGGCGGCGGTTGTTGCGGCGGCGGATATGGTTATGGCGGCGGTTACGGTTACGGCTGCGGCGGCGGATACGGCCGCACATTCGCATTAATCGTCGTATTGTTTATCTTATTAATCATCGTCGGTGCCGCTTATTTAGGCTGCGGCTGCTGACATTATACACCATGAACATCGGCCGGCCTGCTATGGCCGGCCAATTGTTTCGTTGCGCCACGATAAAGAAATTCGCTATAATTTACATATTAAGCTTTAGGAGTGAAGTTTCTTGATTACTATGGAAAATATTGTACGCGACGGACATCCCGCGCTCAGAGAGATCGCTGAAGAGGTTCAGCTTCCCGCTTCTGACGAAGAAAAACAGCATCTTGCTGATATGATTGAGTTTGTGAAAAACAGCCAAAATCCTGAATTAGCCGAGAAATACAAGCTTCGTCCGGGCGTCGGTCTTGCCGCTCCCCAAACAGACGTAAAAAAACGGATGATCGCCGTCCATGCAGAAGATGCGAAAGGCACTTTATACAGCTATGCTCTTTTTAACCCTAAGATCGTCAGCCACTCAGTGGAAAAAAGCTACTTGACGAGCGGAGAAGGCTGCCTGTCGGTAGACGAACCCATTCCCGGCTATGTGCCGCGCTACGCCCGCATCCGCGTAAAGGCGGTGACGCTTGAAGGAGAACAGATTGACATCCGCCTCAAAGGTTTTCCGGCCATTGTGTTTCAACACGAAATCGATCATCTGAACGGCGTGATGTTTTACGACCATATCGATAAAGAAAATCCGTTCAAAGAACCTGAAAACGCCATTGCCATTGACCGTTAAAAATAACCGGCACTTCCCAAAGTGCCGGTTTTCTTTATTTCAAAAGGCCCAGTTCTTTGACGGCCCAGCTGATTCCCTCTTCATCCACCGGCTTTGTGACGAAATCGGCGGCAGCTTTTAATTCCGGAACCGCATTTCCCATCGCCACCCCGGTGCCGACAAAACGGATCATCTCAAGATCATTTAGTCCGTCGCCGAATGCATAAGTGTCACTTACGCCGTACGGAAGCCGCTCAAGCACTCTTTTAATGCCTTCCGCTTTTGAACCGCCTTTCGGAAGCACATCCGTTGACAATTCATGCCAGCGGACATAATCAAACTCCGGAAAAGCGGCATATGCTTTTTCTTCATGTCCGCGGCAGAATAAAAGCAGCTGATAAATTTCTTTTCCTTTATAAAAAGTTTCATCAACTTCGGGATAAGGCGCTTTCAGACTGCCGATTCCTTCCGAGACGTGCGGATGTCCGGGGACGGTCGTTTTCATCGTGTCTTCCGCCATAAATACGACGGGGTGCTCCCCTTCTGCCGCCTGCTTTAATAAACGCGCAACCGCATCTTCAGGAAGCGGATTTTTATAAATGACCTCACCTTCAAAAACGACATACTGGCCGTTGTATGAAATAAATGATTCAATCTCCAGCTCTTCCAGAATCGGTTTTACCATAAACGGGGACCTTCCGCTGGCGATAAAAACGTGATGGCCAGCCTCTTTAAGCGCCTTCACGGCGTTTCTTGCGCTATCGGGAATATGTTTATCATGGTCATAGATCGTGCCGTCAATATCAAAAAAGATCAATTTTGGTTTCATGTCAATTTCTCCTTTTTCCCGTTTATCAGTCGTGTCTTTTTCAATATCATCATACAGAAAGTTTTTCTTCCGGAAAACCGCCTTGATGAAATTCCAGTTTTACCCACGAAAACAAATTCATTTTTTCCGCATACTACTGCTATAAAGGGCTTTAAAGGAGGTATACGATGCTGCGCCGATTACGGAAGAAACTCAGAAGACAGTGGGGCGGAATGCTCCGGAAAAAAGTCATCGCGTAGAAGGGATCTTTCGTTTTTTGAAAGTCCCTTTTTTGCTCGAGACTTTCCTTATAATCCGTTTTCGAATATAATAGAATAAGCGAGTCTAACATACGGCATTTAAGGAGAGATTTGGATGATTTATAAGGTATTTTATCAAGAGAAGGCTGACGAAGTACCTGTTCGGGAAAAAACAGATTCACTTTACATTGAGGGCGTTTCAGAACGGGACGTCAGAACGAAACTGAAAGATCAGAAATACAACATTGAATTTGTTCAGCCTGTGGACGGTGCTTTTTTAGAATATGAGAAGCAGAGCGAAAATTTTAAAGTATTGGAGTTATGAGCGGAATGAAATTTGTAAAAAATGACCAGACTGCCGTTTTCGCCCTCGGCGGATTGGGCGAGATCGGGAAAAATACGTACGGGGTGCAGTTTCAGGATGAAATTGTACTGATTGATGCGGGAATCAAGTTCCCGGAAGATGAACTTCTCGGCATTGATTACGTAATCCCCGATTACACGTATTTAGTAAAAAATGAAGATAAAATTAAAGGTCTGTTTATCACCCACGGTCACGAAGACCATATCGGCGGTATTCCGTACCTGCTCAGACAAGTAAATATTCCCGTTTACGGCGGTAAACTCGCGATCGGCTTACTTCGGAATAAACTTGAAGAGCACGGGCTGTTAAGACAGACCAAATTAAACATCATCGGTGAAGACGACATCGTGAAGTTCCGCAAGACGTCAGTATCCTTCTTCAGAACGACACACAGCATTCCGGATTCATACGGAATCGTCGTCAAAACACCGCCGGGCAATATCGTACATACCGGGGACTTTAAGTTCGATTTCACACCGGTAGGCGAACCGGCAAACTTGACAAAGATGGCTGAAATCGGGAAAGAAGGCGTTCTGTGCCTGCTTTCTGACAGTACAAACAGTGAGGTTCCTGATTTCACCATGTCAGAACGCCGCGTAGGCGAAAGCATTCACGATATTTTCCGAAAAGTGGACGGCAGAATTATATTTGCGACATTCGCTTCGAATATACACCGTCTTCAGCAGGTGATTGAAGCAGCCGTTTTAAAAGGCAGAAAAGTTGCCGTATTCGGACGCAGTATGGAATCGGCTATTGAAATCGGACAAAATCTCGGCTACATTACCTGTCCTAAAAATACGTTTATTGAGCATAACGAAATCAATCGTTTGCCTGCCAATAAGGTAACAATTTTATGTACGGGAAGCCAAGGTGAACCGATGGCGGCGTTATCACGCATCGCTAACGGGACGCACCGGCAGATTTCCATTAATCCCGGAGATACGGTCGTCTTTTCTTCTTCTCCGATTCCCGGAAACACAATCAGCGTAAGCCGCACCATCAACCAGCTGTACCGTGCGGGCGCAGAAGTCATTCACGGTTCATTGAATGACATTCATACATCCGGACACGGCGGACAGGAAGAGCAGAAATTAATGCTCCGCCTGATCAAACCGAAGTTCTTTATGCCGATTCACGGTGAGTACAGAATGCAGAAAATGCACGTCAAACTCGCGACTGATTGCGGGATACCTGAAGAAAACTGCTTTATCATGGATAATGGCGAAGTGCTGGCCCTCAAAGGCGAAGAAGCCGCTGTGGCAGGCAAAATTCCGTCCGGCTCCGTTTACATTGACGGAAGCGGAATCGGTGATATCGGCAATATCGTGCTCCGCGACCGCCGCATTCTTTCAGAAGAAGGCCTTGTTATCGTTGTTGTCAGCATCAATATGGACGACTTTAAGGTTTCGGCGGGGCCTGATTTAATCTCAAGAGGTTTTGTATACATGAGAGAATCCGGTGATTTGATCAATGACGCGCAGCAGCTGATTTCGAACCATTTGGAGAAAGTAATGGATCGGAAAACAACGCAGTGGTCCGAAATTAAAAACGAAATTACCGATACGCTTGCTCCGTTCCTATACGAAAAAACAAAACGCCGCCCGATGATCCTTCCGATCATTATGGAGGTCTAAAAAAAAACTGCACTCATTACGAGTGCAGTTTTTTTATTGCAGCGGAATATGCTGAAAGGCTTTGACATCAAACAGACCGGCTGCTGTCATTTTAATATCCGGAATCACCGGAAGCGCTAAAAACGATAGTGTGAGAAACGGATTGAAATCACCGGTGAATCCGAGCAGAGGAAGCTTTTCATGAAGCACGCCCAAGCTGTCATTGACCCATTCCGCCGACTTATCAGACAAAAGCCCGGCGATCGGAAGCGGAACGGAATGAAGCAATTCTCCGTTTTTCACGGCTGTTAATCCTCCTCCGGTGTCACGGAGCCTGTTGATTGCTTTTGCCAAATCGGCATCGTTTGTACCGACGGCGATGATATTATGGGAATCGTGAGAAATGGTTGTGGCGATGGCGCCTTCTTTTAACCCGAACCCTTGTACAATCCCGAGTCCTATCATTTTTTCGCCGCTGTGCCGCTCTGCGACGGCGATTTTTAATAAATCATTTTCTGTATCAGGACAAAACGCGTCAGCAGACGGTGCAGGCACTTCTTTTTTTCTCGTCTCCAAATGATTCGGTATCATTTCGATTACATTCATTTTCTTGCCCTCTTGAATCGGTATATGAAAATCCGATTCAGTCAGCGGCGCTTTCAGCCGCACTGTATCCAACAGCGCCTGGTCCGGCGAATAGGAACCGGCAGACTGTTCATAAACCGTGCGTCCGTTCTCGGCAACGGTCCGGCCGGCGACCATGGTCTTCGTGACGGCAGCCTCCCGTACATCTGAAATAAACAGCAGATCTGCGTCAAAACCCGGCGCTACCGCCCCTTTTGTTTCAAGACCGTAGCACTCAGCCGCATTTAAACTGGCGAGCTGATACGCAAGGAATGGATCAAGTCCCGCCTTTATCGCCATTTTGACTTGGTGGTTCACACTTCCTTCTGAAAGCAGATCATCTACATGCTTATCATCCGTGCAAAAGAAAAAGCGCCGCGCGTTTTTTTCATTCACCGCCGGCAGTACATTGAGCGTATTTTTTGCCACCGATCCTTCGCGCAGCATGACATACATTCCCCGTCTGATTCTGTCCAGCGCTTCTTCTTTTGTCGTCACTTCATGATCATTTGACACCATTGCGGTTCTGTATATATTGATGATATCTGAAGACAGTCCGGCTAAATGCCCGTCGATCCGTTTTCCGTGACGCTTGGCATCAAGCAGTTTCTGAAGCATATCCTCTTCACCTTCCGCCACAGACACATAATCCATTACTTCCGCAAGTCCGAGCACCTCTTTCTCCTGATAAAAAGGCTTTAAATCCTCGGCTTTTAATACGGCTCCTGAGCGTTCAAAGCTAGCGGCGGGAACACAGGAAGGAAGCATGAAACGGATGTTCAGCGGCGCCTTTTTCGCCTGCTCTATCATAAAAGAAATGCCTTTTGCTCCGGAAACGTTCGCAATTTCGTGAGGATCAGTAATGACAGTAGTCACTCCGTGTGGGAGGACGGCTTTAGCAAATTCAATCGGAGTAACCATAGAGGACTCGATATGAACATGTCCGTCAATAAAGCCCGGAACGATCATTTGACCTTCTGCATCAATGACTTCTTCCCCTTCATATTCGCCCAGCCCGACGATCACTCCGCCCGTAATGGCGATATCTGCAGAAATCCATTCCTGGTTAAATACATCCATGATTTTTCCGTTTTTAATGACGGTATCGGCTTTTTGTCTGCCGGCTGATGCATTCAGCCGTTCAGCCAGTGTTTCTTTGTTCAAAATGAGGCCTCCTCTTTTTCTTTATATGGTACAATATGCTATCGGATCGCCTGATCATAGTCAATAAAAATTGCAGAAAATACCGCTTACACGATAAATGTCTTTCTATTCTGACATAATAAAAGACCGTCCTTTTACGGACGGCTTTTCACTTTGTGTGAAGCACTCTTTTTTCAAATCGGGAAATGTCCGTAAGAGAGCCGATAACGATGAGAATATCTTCTTTTTGGATCATTTCAGTCGCCAGCGGAGATACGATCACTTCTTTTTCTCTCTTGATGGCCACGATATTAATGCCGTACTTCGCCCGGATGTCCAGATCAAGCAGTGTGTTGCCCGCAAGCCTGCTGTTGGCCACGATCTCCACAATGCTGTGTTCGTCGGACAGCTCCAAATAATCAAGCACATTATTTGATACGATGTTGTGGGCGATGCGTTTTGCCATATCACGTTCAGGGTGGACGATGTGATCGGCCCCGATTTTCGCAAGCACTTTCTCATGATAATCGTTCTGCGCTTTAACAGTGATCGTGTTCACGCCGAGTTCCTTTAAGATCAGCGTCGTTAAAATGCTCGCCTGTATATTTTCGCCGATTGCCACAATGACGTGATCAAAGTTGCGCAGCCCTAAGTTTTTCAGCACCGATTCATCGGTTGAATCGCCGATGACCGCGTGTGATGCGATTTTGGCGTATTCATTTACTTTATCTTCATCAATATCCATCGCCATGACCTCAAGGCCTTCTTCACTTAATGCTTTGCAAATACTTCCGCCGAAGCGTCCGAGACCGATAACGGCAAACTCTTTTCTCATAACAGTACTCCTTTAAACAATATCTCTAATAGGAATAGTATCACATTTTCGGCAATGAGTTCATATAGCGTTTAAGCTTTTCTGAAAAGGCGGGCGATAAATACAGGTCCGCTCCGCGTTCGATTTCTTCCTGATAGTGACCCGGAGGCGCAATTTCCTCAGCTTTATCAAGAACGAGAAACGTCAGGACGCCTCTGTATACACGGCCGCCGGCACACACTTCTATGAACGCGGGACGGTATGTGTGGTTATCAACACCTTCTCTTTTGTACAGATAGGTTGCCGCTTCAAACGGGAGCTTGTACAGCACGCCTTCAGTTCGTCCCCCGTCTTCAACAAGATCGGCTCTGGAACCGTCAGGACGCCTTAATGTGAATCTCGTCGAATACCCTTCAACAACCGCCCCTCCGACCGGCTCAGCAAAAAAGTGGTCGACCCCCGCCTGTTTAAACCGGGCATTGTCCATACAGGAGCCGTAAGCGAAATAATAAACCGGACTGTCATCCTCCCGTTTCATAAAACGGTATTCTTTCCAGTCTCCGCTTTTGATACGGCTGAATGAGGCACACTGGTCGGGCTTTACGACATATGCGAAGGCGGTTTTATTCCCGGCATCCGTCGTCACGGCAACCTCTTTTCGATCAAAATCAGCATAATACGCATCCAGCTTACGGATCATCTGATGATCTGTTTCATACAATTCCCCGTACACAAAAGCTGTTTCTGCTAAAGACGCCGCAGGCTGACCTTTATCCGTTTCGTACAGCACGCCGTTTATCGCAGCCTGCTCGCACACACACGGAGCGCCTTTCAGCAGTTCATGGTTTTCTTCACGCTTCCGTAACAAACCGTATACAAAAAGAAGCAAGTTATTTTTCCTCCTTTTGGACAGCAGCCGCTTCTAACGGCAGAATCACCTGAAACGTACTGCCTTCTCCATTTTTGCTCTTAATGTTAAGTTTACCATTATGCTCCTTCAGAATTCGTAAACAAATCGGAAGCCCGAGACCCGTTCCCTGATCTTTTGTTGAGAAAAACGGTTTCCCGATGTTTTCAAGCTTTTCTTTCGACATGCCGTTTCCTTCATCCTGTATGCTGATCACCGCGTATTCTTCATCCCGTTTTGTATAAATATGAATATTCCCGCCGTCAGGCATCGCTTCAATCGCATTTTTAATAATATTGATAAATACCTGTTTCAGCTGGTTTTCGTCACCGTTGACCATACAGGACTCAGTCTGCCTGAAATCCTTCTCAATTACAGTGTTCGACAGCACCGCGTTCGTGTCAAGAAGCGTCGCCACCTGCCGTAAAATATGGTTGAGATGATGAGCGGTAAACGTCACGGTCTGCGGCTTGGCGAGCAGAAGCAGCTCCCCCAGCACAAGGTCAATCCTTTTAATCTCCGAAAAAATAATATCAAAATAATCCGTTCTTTCCGGATACTGGGCTTTCATCAGCTGGAGAAAGCCGCTGACTGACGTTAAAGGATTTCTTACTTCATGGGCGATTCCTGCCGCAAGCTCCCCGGCAATGGCCAGCTTTTGAGATTGCATGGCAAGGCGTTCGTTCGTTTCCAGAAGCTCGTCGACCGCTTTTTTCCGTTCACTGATATCAGACATCGTCCCCAGGCTTCCGACAAATTTCTGTCTGCGGTCATAATACAGCTTATAATGGACTTCTCCCCAAAAGATCGAGCCGTCTCTTTTAATATATTTGGCCGTAAACATTCCTGACGGGGACTGCTGCTTGATTTGGGAGATAATATAATCAATGATATGTTTTTCTTTTATAAAATAATCATTATACATCGTACCCATACATTCGCTGATGGAGTGGCCCGTAATCGCCGTCCAGGCCTGATTCAAATATGTAATATTCCCTTGAGCATCCGTCTGAAAAACGATTTCCTGCAGATTGTCCATGATCCGGTTTTTCTCATCTGAAAGCGCCTTTGCTTTCTGCTCGCTGTCCTTCAGCTCCGCCAGCAGCTGCTTTTTATTATCCACATAATAAGCCAGCAGCCAGACGCTGATTAATGTGACGGCGGTAAAGGTGATGTCAACGGGCCAATTAATTGGATTCCGTTCAATCATATAAAATAAATAATCCCAAAACATAATAAAAATCATTGCCAAGATTAAGGAAATGATACGCGCTTGATATTTTCCCATAGTCCCACCTGCCGCTAGCATTTCTACATATATTGTAACATTGTTGACTGCATTATTGACTAAAAAATGATAACTATTCCCAATTAATTGAGCAGGTTCGCTTACTTTTCCCGTGAGTTTTTGCACAAGTTCATAATAAAAGGACGGAATGATGCTCCGCCCTTTTTGCTGATTATGATCTATCTTTTAACGCTTCCTCGATTTCCTCAAGCAGCATTTTCGCTCCTTCAGGACTTAAAATAATTTTGCCGTTGCCGTACTCCTGATTTTCGGGAGTAATTTCCCCCGTCATTAAGCAAATGCCGTGCGGCTTGTATTTTTTTAAGACAATTTTGTCTCCGTCAACAAAAAATTCAATACTATCTTTAATAGCGATATCCAATGCTCTTCTCAATTCAATCGGCATGACAATACGCCCGAGTTCGTCTACTTTTCTTACTACACCAATTGATTTCATAGAAATCCCCTACTTCCTTTAATGTCTCTTCTTTATGTCCAAGGAAAATCCTTCATAAACGTAGACGAAAGGAACGGAGCAAAAGTTTCTCAGCATCCGGAACTGAATGTTTTTTTACAGAAGAAAATCTTTTTGAAATATGGGATACAGACTTTCCCTCCTTTTTTACAAAAACATTTCATTCCCGGCGGAAACCCCCAAAAATCGTGGTTTTTCTCAGAAACTTTAAATGTAGAATCAATTAAATCAGGATAGGGATTGGGTGAAAACATGTTTCAATCAACTGAGATCGGAATCGACTTAGGAACCGCTAATATACTTGTTTACAGTAAAAATAAAGGAATTATTTTAAACGAGCCTTCCGTTGTCGCTGTAGATACAACAACGAAAGCGGTGCTTGCCATCGGAACGGATGCCAAAAGCATGATCGGAAAGACGCCGGGGAAAATCGTCGCCGTTCGGCCGATGAAAGACGGTGTCATTGCTGATTATGATATGACAACTGACTTATTAAAACACATTATGAAAAAAGCCGGAAAAAAAATCGGCATGACTTTCCGCAAACCGAATGTCGTCGTCTGCACGCCTTCAGGCTCAACAGCCGTTGAACGCCGCGCCATCAGTGACGCTGTCAAAAACTGCGGAGCGAAAAACGTTCACTTGATTGAAGAACCCGTAGCCGCTGCAATCGGGGCCGACCTCCCTGTTGACGAGCCGGTCGCAAACGTCGTCGTAGATATCGGCGGCGGTACGACTGAAGTCGCCATCATCTCATTCGGGGGCGTCGTATCCTGCCATTCGATCAGAATCGGCGGCGACCAGCTTGATGAAGATATCGCCTCGTTCGTCAGAAAAAAATACAACCTGCTGATCGGGGAACGTACGGCAGAACAAGTGAAAATGGAAATCGGTTTTGCATTGATCGAACATGTGCCGGAAACGATGGAAATCCGCGGGCGTGACCTTGTAACCGGTCTGCCGAAGACAATCAGACTGCAATCTAATGAAATTCAGCACGCGATGCGTGAATCGCTCCTGCATATTCTTGAAGCGATCAGAGCGACACTTGAAGATTGTCCGCCGGAGCTCAGCGGTGATATCGTTGACCGCGGAGTCGTGTTAACCGGCGGAGGCTCCCTTTTAAACGGGATGAAAGAATGGCTGACAGATGAAATCGTCGTTCCCGTTCATTTGGCGGCAAATCCGCTTGAATCAGTGGCTATCGGCACGGGGCGTTCCTTAGACGTCATCGACAAGCTGCAAAAAGCAATTAAATAATAAAATTGTGCTTCTTTTTTCTCCGCCCGGCTCATATTGTGAGAACTGGAGAAACATTAAGGAGGAAGCATATGCTTAGAGATGTGGGAAGACGCGTAGCAGTAGCCGTCATTTTAAGCGGAATTATTTTGGGGGGTATGAGCATATCACTGGCCAATATGCCCCATTCTCCGGCCGGCGGCGCCGTAAAACTGAATCACCCGTAAAGACGCAGCAAAAGCTGTGTCTTTTTCGTTTGTGCTCCTTTCTTTCCTTTATGAGGCGATATTTGATATGATGAGAAAAACCGATGAGGAGGAATGAACGATGAGTTCGTTTACTGAAAAGTTACATACATATGCTCAGCTGGCGGTAGAAGTCGGCGTCAATGTCCAAAAAGGACAGCATGTCGTAATCAATGCCTCAACTGATGTTCGGGAACTTGTCAGACTGCTTGCCAAACATTCTTATGAAAAAGGCGCTAAAAACGTCACCGTAAATTGGCAGGACGATGAACTGTCCAGATTAAAATACGAGATGGCACCTTTTGAAGCGTTTGAAGAGTATCCTGAATGGGAAGCAAAAGGCAAAGAAGAGCTCGCGAAAAAAGGGGCTGCGTTTATTTCTGTCGTCTCATCCGACCCCGACCTGTTAAAAGGCACTGACGGCAAACGGATTGCAGCGTTCCAAAAAGCCGCCGGAAAAGCATTGCATACATACAGACAATATATTCAATCAGATAAGGTCAGCTGGACGGTGATCGGAGCGGCTTCAACAGGCTGGGCGAAAAAAGTGTTCCCGGATCAGCCGGAAGAAACAGCCGTTCAGCTTTTATGGGAAGAAATTTTCAAAACGACCCGCGTAAATGAAGAAAACCCTGTGGAAGCATGGAAAAAACATGATCAAAACCTTCATGAAAAAGTGGAACACTTAAACAAAAAACATTACAGCGCCCTGCATTATCAGGCTGAAGGAACAGACTTAACCATTGAACTGCCGAAAAAACATGTATGGGCAGGCGCGGGAAGCGTGAATGAGAGCGGGCACGAATTCATGGCCAACATGCCGACAGAAGAGGTTTTCACCCTCCCGCAGCGTGACGGGGTGAACGGCACCGTTTCCAGCACGAAACCGCTGAGCTACGGCGGCAACATTATTGATAACTTCACTCTTACCTTTGAAAACGGCCGCATTGTTGATGTGAAAGCTGAAAAAGGCGAGGAGATTTTAAAAGGCATCGTCGAAACCGATGAAGGCTCACACTATCTCGGTGAAGTGGCCTTAGTGCCGTACGATTCACCGATTTCACAATCAAATATTTTATTTTACAACACACTGTACGATGAAAACGCCTCTAACCACTTGGCGATCGGCAGTGCGTATGCCTTTAATATTGAGGGCGGCAAACAAATGACACGGGAAGAGCTTGTCAAAGAGGGCTTAAATGAAAGCATTACACACGTAGATTTTATGGTCGGTTCCAAAGATATGAATATCGACGGCATTACGGCGGACGGCAAAAGAGAACCGATCTTCAGAAACGGAAACTGGGCATTTTAATAAAAAAAGGAGGCGATCAGGCCTCCTTTTTTTATTTCGCTTCATACATTTGCAAGTTGGCGCAGACGGTTTCCAAAACAGGTGTATCAACTGACAAGCCTTTCGCTTTCTCAAGCAAAAATCCGTGTAAATGATCACCTTCCGTCACCCTGCCCTTTTCCATATCTCTCAGCATCGACGATTTCATATGGTAAGACATGCTTGTCAATGTGCGATAACTCTCTTCTTCCAGACCAGGATCTTTCGGGATGCCGGCAGCCTTGAAAATGGCGCCGATTTCAGCAAAGAGGCGCTTTGCCGTTTTGCGGCCGCCTTCTGTTTCTAAAATCGGTCCGACCGGCTGTTGAAACAGAGTGGTCACTCCCGCCTGCGCGGCAATAAACATATATTTTTTCCAAATGTCCTTTTCAATATCCCGGCTGATGATGACATCCGCTTTCACACCTGCAAATGCGTTTTCCAGCTCGTTCATACGTTCTGTGCGTTCCCCGTTCCATTCACCGAAAACAAAGCGGTGGGCAGCGCTCGTATGAAGAATTTCCCCTTTGTCGTTAAGGGCGCTCTCAATAAAGCAGAGGCCGCCCAGCACCTGCCGTTTTGAAAAAGCTTCAAACAGCTGGTTATAGTGCCTGTATCCGTTTAAAAAAGGAATAATGACCGACGAAGGTTTGACAAACGGTTTGACATCCCTAATGACGTCCTGCAAAGAATACGCTTTTGAAGCGATGATAACCGCGTCAAATGCTCCTTCTTCGCCCGCCATGATTAATTTCGGCTTGATTGAAACATCACCTTTTTCACTTTTGACGGTCAATCCCGTCTCTTGTAATTGCTCCGCCCGTTTCTTGCGGACGAGAAACGTCACGTCATTTCCCTTTTCTGCAAGACGCGCGCCGATATATCCGCCCACTCCTCCAGCTCCGACAACTAAAAACTTCATGATGCATTCCTCCGTCTCTTTTCAAGTTATGTATTCATTTATTGTAACGGGAAGTCAGAAGATTGAAAACTTTTTTCATAAATAAAAAAGCAGAGTCTCCCCTGCTTCTTTATTACGCGTATAGCTCTTCAAGTTTTTTCTGTACATCCGCGTTTTCAAGAAATTCGTCATAAGACATTTGTTTGTCAACAATGCCTTTAGGCGTTAATTCAATAATGCGGTTGGCAATTGTCTGTACAAACTGATGGTCATGAGATGAAAACAGCATAGCGCCTTTAAAGCTGATTAAGCCGTTGTTAAGCGCCGTAATGGATTCCAAATCTAAGTGGTTGGTCGGTTCATCCAGAATTAAAATGTTCGCGCCGGAAAGCATCGCTTTTGAAAGCATGCAGCGCACTTTTTCTCCTCCGGAAAGGACGTTTGATTTTTTGTTGACTTCTTCTCCCGAGAACAGCATGCGTCCTAAGAAACCGCGCAGAAAGCTTTCACTTTGGTCATGCGGCGAGTATTGGCGGAGCCAGTCAACAAGGTTCGCGTCGCTGCCGTCAAAATATTCGCTGTTGTCTTTAGGGAAGTACGCCTGAGAAGTGGTCACGCCCCATTTAAATGTGCCGCTGTCAGCTTCCATTTCCCCGGAAATGATTTTAAACAATGTCGTAACGGCAAGTTCGTTGCGTCCCGTAAAAGCGATTTTATCTTCTCTGTTCATAATAAAGCTGACGTTATCAAGCACCTTAACCCCGTCAATCGTTTTTGTTAAGCCTTCAACCCGCAGCACGTCATTTCCGATCTCACGTTCCGGCGTGAAATTGACATAAGGATAACGGCGTGATGACGGTTTGATATCATCAAGCGTGATTTTATCAAGGAGTTTCTTTCTTGATGTCGCCTGCTTTGATTTAGAGGCGTTGGCGCTGAATCTGGCCACGAACTCCTGAAGCTGTTTAATCTGCTCTTCTTTTTTCTTGTTGGCCTCCTGAGAAAGCTTTAAAGCAAGCTGGCTTGATTCATACCAGAAATCATAGTTGCCGACGTACACTTGAATTTTATTAAAATCAAGATCGGCGATGTGCGTGCACACTTTATTTAAAAAGTGACGGTCATGGGATACGACGATGACTGTGTTCTCAAAGTTGATTAAAAACTCTTCCAGCCACTGAATCGCTTTCAGATCCAAGTGGTTGGTCGGTTCATCAAGCAGCAGAACGTCCGGCTTGCCGAACAGCGCCTGCGCCAAAAGCACTTTCACCTTTTCTGAACCGCCTAAGTCCGCCATTTTCTTCGTATGCAGGTCTTCAGAGATGCCCAGGCCCTTTAACAAAATAGCGGCTTCACTTTCAGCTTCCCATCCGTTTAATTCCGCAAACTCTCCTTCAAGCTCAGCGGCGCGGATGCCGTCTTCATCTGAAAAATCAGGCTTCATATAAATCGCGTCTTTTTCCTGCATGACTTCGTATAAACGTTTATGTCCCATAATGACGACTTTCAGCACTTCGAAGTCTTCATATTCAAAGTGGTTCTGCTTCAGAATGGCAAGACGTTCGCCCGGGCTCATATGGACATCGCCGGTCTGCGGCTCCAGCTCACCGGATAAAATTTTCAAAAATGTTGATTTTCCGGCACCGTTTGCGCCTATTAATCCGTAGCAGTTGCCCGGCGTAAATTTAATATTGACATCTTCAAATAACTTGCGATCCGCAAAACGCAAGCTCACATTATTTACAGCAATCATTTAGAATCCTCCATCGTGTCTATCATCATTAAAAGTATACCATGAATAAAGGGGAAGAGAAATGTTTCCCTGCGAATATACGGGTTTGAAAAGATGCAGGCGTCAAACCCGGAGCGCTGTGATACAATAGATATATATACATATTCATCACGGAGGAACAAGTTGAAGCTTTTAACACTCACAGAATACTGTCTTATGATTTTCTTCACCGGGGTTTTTCTGGCCGTCACAGGCTTTACGGCCCGTGACATCGGCTTGTACGTCGGAATCGCCCTCATTTATACGTTTTCGCATCTCTTTTCAAAACGGATGCTTGAAAAACGCGGCAAAGAGAAGCAGCAGGTGAATCTTTTTTTCAGCGTTCTGGCCATTGTCGGATCAGTGCTGGCCACGGTAATGTTCATCGCCATCGCCGCCTCGTTTGCCAAATAAAAAACGCCTGCTGTCCAAATCGGGCAGCGCGGCGTTTTTATTTTGTCTGACGCATATCATGAAACGGGAAGAACACAAACTTCGAGGTGCCGACGATCCGGTTTTCGGCAATTAAACCGAGTCCGTTCCGGCTGTCCATTGAGTTCAGCCGATTGTCGCCCATGACGAAGTATTTGCCTTTCGGAACCTTTACGGGGCCGAAATCTCCCGTGAGGTTGACTCCCAGTTTTTTAGCTTCTTTTTTATTGCTCGCGAGGTACGGTTCTGCGATTTTTTTGCCGTTTATATAAAGCGTGTCATTTTTCATTTCCACCGTTTCTCCCGGTTTTCCGATGAGCCGCTTTACATAATGGACTTTCGATGTATCGCCGTTAATAATGACGATGTCCCCCCGCTCGATTTCTCCGATATAATTGACGCTTTTGTTGACAAACAGCCTTTCACCGTCATGTAATGTCGGGTACATTGATGATCCTTCCACTAAGTACGGTTCAAACAGGAAATGGCGGATTAACAGCGCAAGTGCAACCGCTATAATGATGGCCTTTCCCCATTCCCAATATGTGTTGGATTTTCTTTTTACCGATTTTTCAGAAGTAGGTTTTTGTTCTTCAGTCAACGTGGTTCCTCCTAGACGATCACTGTTTCGGTTCATGTACCATCTTTACTTTATCATAACTCATCATAAAATACATAACGCTTCTATGCGCACATGATTGAAAAAAGCGCCCGTAAAGGACGCTTTTTGCTTATTTCTCTGCAACCGGTTTTTTGACGATTCCCAAGATAACCGCCGTTACAATCGCTCCTATCACGATGCTCATTAAGTAAAGCAGCGGATGGTTCGTAATGAATGCAACGAATATTCCTCCGTGCGGTGCAGGAAGCGTTACCCGGAAAAACTCTGTCAGTCCGCCCGCTACCGCAGAACCGACAACGGCTGCAGGGATGACGCGAAGCGGATCAGCCGCTGCAAACGGGATGGCGCCTTCTGTAACGAAAGCTGCTCCCATGAAGTAGCACGTAATACCGGCTTCACGGTCACGTTTAGAGAATTTGTGTTTAAAGAATGTTGTCGCCAGTGCGATTCCAAGCGGCGGAGCCATTCCGCCCGCCATGATGGCCGCATGCGGCGCATAGTTTCCGGCCCCGATCATCGCGATACCGAAAGTGAACGCCGCTTTATTGAGCGGGCCGCCCATGTCGATAGCCATCATACCGCCTAAAATAATACCCATTAAAACAAGGTTTCCAGTTCCAAGGCTTTCAAGCCAATTTGTTAAGAAATTCATGAACGCTGCGACAGGTGTGTTTATGACAAACTGCATCAGGACACCGGTGATAAAAATACCGAGCAGCGGATAAATCAATACAGGTTTTAATCCGTCAAGAGTCTGAGGAATAAAGACAAACAGCTTTTTCAAAAGGACTACGACATAACCTGCTAAGAATCCGGCAATCAGTCCGCCCAAGAATCCGGCATTCGCCTGCGTAGCCATAAATCCGCCGACCATACCCGGCGCAAATCCCGGACGGTCCGCAATACTCATTGCGATGAATCCGGCAAGAACTGCAACAATCAGCTTTAACGCATTATCGCCGCCGATAAAGTTCAGCGCTGCGGCAAACGTGTTGTATGTCGGGTCTTTCGGATCAGCTGAATGAATTCCCCAGAAGAATGAAATCGCAACGAGAATTCCGCCGCCGACGACAAATGGCAGCATGTTGCTGACACCGCTCATTAAGTGTTTATAGAAAGTACTTCCGATACTTGTGCCTGATTTCTGTTTCGGACCGTCTTCATCTGAAGCGGAAGATCCTCCGCCGCTGCCCTCGTAAATCGGCGCATCTTGGTTAACGGCTTTTTCAATCAGTTCCTGAGGACGTCTGATACCGGCCGTCACAGGCACTTGAAGAACATGTTTGCCTTTAAAGCGTTCCATTTCAACCTGTTTATCAGCCGCCACAATGATCGCAGGCGCTTCTTCAATTTCCTGAGCCGTCAGCTTATGTTTGATACCGCTTGAGCCGTTTGTCTCGACTTTAATGTCAACGCCGAGCTCTTTCGCCTTTTCCTTCAGTGCGTCAGCTGCCATGAACGTATGGGCGATACCTGTCGGACATGCCGTAACGGCAAGGATTTTGCCTTTTCCTGACGGCGCTGCCTGTTCTTCCTGCTCTTCTTCTTCCTCATCGTCATCTTTGTCATGCTGATTGATGATGTCAATGATCGCATCTTCTGATTCAGCTTCAAGAAGCTGTTTGCGGATTTCCTCACGCATGAGAAGCGTTGAAAGTCTTGATAATGCCTCAAGGTGCGTATTATTCGCTCCTTCGGTTGCCGCAATCATAAAGACCAGGTGTGCCGGCTGACCGTCTAATGATTCATAATCCACACCATCTTTTGAACGGCCGAATGCGATGGCCGGGTTAATGACGCTCGCCGTCTTCGCATGAGGAATGGCAATGCCTTCGCCGATTCCCGTTGAGCTTTGGCTTTCACGATTTAAAATGGCTGCTTTGTAAGCCTCTCTGTCATTTAATCTGCCGGCTTTGTCAAGCACTGTCACCATTTCATCGATAACGTTTTCTTTCTCTTTGCTTTCTATATTGAGATGAATTGTATCTCTTGTTAACAGCTCAGTTATCTTCACTTTTCTTTCCTCCTCTATAGACGTGTGACTTTAACTTCAGGAAGAAGCTGCTGTACAAACTCTTCAGTTCCGAGTTCTTCAGAGAATGCCGTCGCGCTTCCGGAAGCAACTCCTAAACGGAACGCATCTTCCAAAGGCAGCTGTTTTGAAATTCCCGCAAGGAATCCCGCGACGACGGAATCACCCGCGCCTACCGAATTGACAAGCTTACCTTTAGGAACATTGGCGAGGAAAACCGCCTCTTTCGTAAATAAAAGCGCACCGTCGCCAGCCATCGAAACAATCGCATGTTCAGCGCCTTGTTCAATCAATTTTTTACCGTAAGGAACGGCAGCTTCGGCTGAATCAATGACCGTATTGAACATTTCCCCAAGCTCATGATGATTCGGCTTCATCAAAAACGGTTTCATTTCTGTCGCTTTCATCAGCGCTTCACCAGAGATGTCCACGACTACCCGGGCATTCTGCTTTCTGCATGCCTCAGCAATTTTTTCATACGTGTTATGCGGCAGGGAAGAAGGAATGCTTCCCGCTAAAACGACGATGTCTCCCTCTTCCAGAGCGGAGAACTGTTCTAAAAAGGTATTGAACACTTCGTCTGAAATCGTCGGGCCCTGCCCGTTAATTTCCGTTTCATCGCCCGTTTTCAGTTTTACATTTATACGCGTGTCTTCATCTACCTCAGAAAAAGCCGTTTCCAGACCTTCCTGATGCAAAAATGACGTAATATAATTTCCGGTAAATCCGCCGACAAACCCCAATGCTTTTGACGGCACATGGTGTCTTTTCAGTAATCTCGAAACGTTGATGCCTTTTCCGCCGGGATACTTCGTGTCATAGCTGGAACGGTTTAAACCGCCTACGGCAAAATCTTCAACGTGAACGATATAGTCAACAGACGGATTGAGGGTTACAGTGTAAATCATGGTTTCACTACCTTTACGACAGTTTTTTCTTGGTAATTATCGAATGCAAGTTCTTCAGCTTCAGTGGTAATGATAGCTGCATCGCCCAAGGCGGCAAACGCTGCGAAAGAAATCTCTCCGAATTTAGAAGGATCGGCTAAAACATACGCATTTTTCGCCTGTCTCACAGCCTTTGTCTTCAGAAGAGCCTCATCCGGATCGGGTGTTGTAAAGCCGGCTTCAATGTGCACGCCGTTCACCCCGAGGAAGCTTTTGTCAAAACGGTACTGGCTGACCGCCGTTAATGAGGCGCCGCCGATCATCGCACCTGTTCTATGCTTCACATATCCTCCGAGAAGATAAAAGGGGATCCCTTTCCTTATTAAAGCGTCGATATGCATAACTCCGTTTGTGACAACCACAATGTCCTTAGAGGGATCTATAAAATCAATCATGTGCAATGTAGTTGTTCCCGCATCAAGATAAATACAGTCACCTTCTTCTAATAAAGATGCCGCTTCTTCTGCGATCTTCAGTTTATCCTGAAGGTTTTTGGAGGATTTTTCAAGCATATCGGGTTCTTGCCTGCTGTTGGAAAGTTTAGACGCCCCGCCGTGAACGCGTTTTAAAAATCCGCGCTCTTCAAGTGTTGATAAATCTCTTCTGATCGTTGATTCAGAAGCATTTGTCATACTTATCAGCTCTTGAATCTTCACCACATCACGCTTTTCAATCTGATCCATAATCAGCTGATACCTTTCAGGAGTGAGCATATTCCGCCTCCTTTGGAAACGTATTCATTTCGGCTGCAAGATAATTGTAAACGCTTTTTTTACTTCTAGCAACTAAAATCACTCAAATTCATTCAATAACTATCAAAATCTTTCACATTTGTTCATATTAACGTATGTACATAGGGTTTGTAAACTGTAAATTCGACAAAAAGGGGGACAATTGTATGACATTTTCTTTTTATCATAAATGAAAAAAGTCTATTATATTCATTCAATCATTAAAACACAAAAAAACCCCATGCAGACTGCATGGGGTACGGGTTATTCATACCGTAACGCTTCAATCGGATCTAAGCGTGATGCTTTGTTGGCGGGCAGCATACCGAAAATGACACCGATCAGCATACTGAACAGCACGCCGATACAAACCACCTGCCAGGAAACGAGCGACGGCCAGCCTGCGATAAGGGAAACGAGTGATGCTCCCCCGTAGCCGAGACAGATTCCGATTAAGCCGCCGATTAATGTAAGCACAACAGATTCAATTAAGAATTGTGTCAGAATCTGTCCTCTCGTGGCACCGAGCGATTTGCGGATGCCGATTTCTCTTGTCCGTTCCGTCACTGATACAAGCATAATATTCATGACCCCGATCCCGCCGACAATGAGAGAAATACCGGCGATCGAACCGATGATCGTCGTCATAACGGTCGTGACCTGGCCGATGCCCGCCGCGATTTCTTCCATATTCATGACTTGATAGGCCTCTTTTGTACCGTGATTGTCATTTAAGAGACGGGCCGCTTCTTTTCCTGTTGATTTGATTTGATCAGCTGACTCCGTCTGAACGGAAACGTTGCTGTAGTCGTTAGTACCGAAAGACGTTTTCAGCATGTTGAACGGCACATACATTTCACTGAGTCCTAACGATAAAAAGCCGCTCTCTTCTTTCAGTACGCCGATTACTTCAACGGGCTGTCCGCCGGCCCAGACGATTTTTCCGAGCGGAGACGTTTTCCCGAACAGCTTTTCAGCCATTTTTTTCGAGATGATTCCCGCTCTTTTCCCGGAAAGAAAATCATTATCCGTAAATGTCCGTCCATCTTGAACATCCAGTTTTTTTACGTCCATGTAGCCGCTGTTAATGCCGTTCAGCGTAATATCCGTGTCTTCTTCATGGTAACGGGCCGTCATGGATTTTACCGCGGAAGCGACAACCTGCTTTACGCCGTCCACTCCTTTTAATCCATTAATATCTTCTTCTGTAAAACTCGCTTCCTGTAAGGCGTTCGGATTGGCTGTTAATTCTTCATCACTGGGCATGTAAAACAATTCAATCGTATTGCCCGGCCCGCTGATGGATTGCTTCAGCATTTGCTCTCCGCCCTGGCCGACAGCCACAACAACAATTACTGAACCGACGCCGATAATGATTCCGAGCATTGTCAGAATCGATCTCAGCTTGTGAGCTCTTACGGAACTGAGGGCCATTCGGAGATTTTCTAACAGGCTCATTCCCCCACTCTCCTCTGCTCAGCATCGCGGGAAACGATCATGCCGTCACGGACGAAAATCACTCTGTTTGTACAGTCCGCCACTTCAGGCTCATGAGTGACGAGCACCACGGTCACGCCCTCTGCATTAAGCTCTGTGAACTGCTCCATAATGGAAATGCTTGTTTTCGTATCCAGCGCGCCGGTCGGTTCATCAGCTAAAATGAGCTTCGGTTCGTTCACGATGGCTCTTGCAATCGCGACACGCTGCTTCTGGCCGCCCGACAGCTCATTCGGCATGTGACGCATCCGATCCGCCAAACCGACTTTTTCCAGCGCGTGCTCAGCCCGTTCCTCACGCTCTTTTTTGCCGATACCGGCGTAGATCATGGGGAGTTCGACATTTTTTCTTGCATTCAATCGCGGCAGCAGCTGAAACTGCTGAAAGACAAATCCGATTGATTTGTTCCGGACCGCCGCAAGCTCTTTTTCAGTGCATGAAGAAACATCTTCGCCCGCAAGCCTGTAACTGCCGGACGTCGGTCTGTCCAGACAGCCGATGATATTCATGATAGTAGATTTTCCCGATCCCGACGGTCCCATAATTGACACATATTCTCCTTCTTCAATCGTCAAGTCAATTGAACGGAGAACATCAAACGTCTCCTTGCCGATCTGATAGCTTTTTTTCACCTTTGAAAGCTGAATCATCTATGCTTTCACATCCGTTCCATCAGTCAAACCGTCAGCCGGATTCAGAATGACTTTATCATCCTTTGAAAGCCCCTCTTTTATCTCCGTAAGCTGATTTGCGGTATCGCCGACTTTAACTTTCACGCGTTTGGCCTTCCCGTCTTTTACCGTAAAGACCCAGTGCTCATCTCCGTCTTTTTTGACCGCGGAGGACGGCAGCGTATCGGCTTTCCGTTTGTCGGTTTCAATGTTCATAATTAATTTAAACCCCGGCTTGCCCTCCGGAAGGTTTCCGATCAGCTTAACCTGAAACGGATACTGCACAGCCTGTTCCGTGCTTTCCCCTGAAGCAGCGCTTGACTTTTGATCAGGAACGAGGCCGACAGCCGCCACTCTCCCTTTCCACGTTTTACCGGGGATGGCGTCTGAGGTAATCGTAACGCTTTGTCCCTTTTTCACTTTCAGCGTGTCGTATTCGGACAAATTGCCGGCAACGATCAGGTGTTCCGGGTCTCCTATATGTATAACCGGTTCTTGAATATCCGATTTTTTAGAAGCCGCTTCTTGATTTACCGAGATTACCGTCCCGTCCATCTCACTCTTAACATTGAGATTCGCCACCTGATTTTCAAGAGACTGCTTTTGCAAATCAGATTGCTTTAATTCGATTTCCGCCGTTTTTTGCTGAAGCTGCAGATCAGTCCGTTCGGATTCAATTTGTTTTTTGGCTTCCGCTTCTCCCACTTGTTTTGCCAGATCTTGTTCCTTGCTGTTTAATGCTCTGAGTTTTTCTTCAACTTGTTCGATTTGCATCCGTTTTGATTGTTCTGTCAACTCATTTTGTTCTTTATCAAGATTGAGCTGCTCATTTGTATACGTGACTAACGACGACCCTTTTTTTACTTTGTCGCCTTCTTTTACTTTCACTTTATCAAGAGTTCCTTTATCCGCTTCATAAAAAACATACTGTTCTTTAGAGAATTTAAGTGTTCCCGGAACCATAACCGTAGAGGAGATTTCTCTATTTTCAATGGTTCCGGTTTCGATTTTTTTCCCGGCGCTGCCGCCCGCGGGAGCGGCAGACTTATAAATATTGATACCGATGAATACTGCAACAATTACGGCGATGCCGATTCCGATCCAAATTTTTTTCATGTTATACACCTGCTGTCACTGACCTTAACAGTCCTCCGACTGCCGAAACTAAAAGCATAATAACAAACAGGACAATCGCGGAAGTCCAGGCCGCTTTTTTCGAAATGCCGCCTGTATAGCGAAGTCCCAAAGCGAGCAGAATATAGCTCCAGATGCTGAAAATGTCGAACGCGCTTAAAAAGACCGCGACGCCGCCTCCGGCCGGTATGACACTCGCCAAAGATGTAACGGCATACAATGAGCCCGCACCGGTAAAATAAGTGACAAGACCGTTAATAACTAAGCCGATATTGGTAATAAATGCCGTAAACAGGCTGAGTGAGAGCATTTTTTTGTAAGTTGTTACGCCGCCTGAAATTTTAACGCACAGCCAGTAAATGAGCGGAACGATAAACAGAGCGATAATGCCCCCGAAGATTCCTCCGAACATCGAGCCGAATTTAGCAATGGTTTTGGTCATTTCAATCTGATCATCCGACAATCCGTCAAGAGATGAGCTGTTCAGCACTTCTTCATAATTCATCCCCAATCCGCGCAAAATACTGCCGGCCGCGATGAGAATGATGACAATCAGGAGAGGAATGCCGATGACCGGCTTCTCTTTTAATCTTTTAAACTGCACAACAGGACTTGTAATGACGCCGAAAATTGACGGCTTTTCCGTTACTGCCGTATTGCTTTTTTCCAGGTTTGGTTCCATATTGCTGATGCCTCCTATGTATTATTCTGTTTATACGTACGCTTTAGGCTGAGAGAAGTTTCAATTTTTTTGCCGTTTGCGTATTTATGCTAAATTGTAACACAAATTCTCAGCTTTACGTTCCATAATTATGTAAAAAAAAGCATTGTCAGACCGGTATGACGGGAGGTTCAAAGCCTTGTGAAGGCACTGTCTTCAGCCTATTCATGCAGTCAAAACCAGCTCAATCGCAAATCCCTTTAAATCCCATTTAGATATTCTCTGGAATTCAGCGCCTATATACAAAAAAGCCGGATGGCAATGATGCACATCCGGCTCTTTTTTCACCCTCCGCTTACAGGAGGGATAAAGGCAATGGTATCACCTTCTGTTACGATGCTGTTGTCTTTTACATATGTTTCATTGATTGCGATCATGGCATTGTCAATCGTCTGAAGTCCGTACCGTTCCTTTAACAGTGTTTTTACAGCAGACGCCGCCGTCTCTTTTCCGTCAAGTTCAATGACCGGTGTTCCCGCCTGCTCCGCAAGCCCGGCAAACAATAATACTTTAATCATCGCGATTCCCCTTTATGCAAATCCGGTTTTCCGTTCGGATAGGGCGTTGTTTCCAGCTGATCGCCTATCCATTCTTCGCCGTCTTCCCAGATTTCTTTTTTCCATATCGGCACAATCTGTTTTATCCGTTCAATTGCATATTCATTCGCCTCATATGCCGCCTTTCTGTGCGGTGAAGACACGGCGATTACGACCGCTGCTTCTCCGATATCAAGGACGCCGACACGGTGAGTGATTGCAGCTTCGGCTCCTTCCCATTTCGCGCTGACTTCATCGCCGATTTGAGAAAGCATTTGAACAGCCATCGGTTCATACGCTTCATATTCGAGCCGCACCGTCCGCCGTCCTGCAGTCCACTCTCTGACCGTGCCGATAAACGTTGTGATGGCGCCGGCTTCACGCTTTTCAACTTTTTTTACGATATTTTCCGCAATGATAGGTTCCCTTGTAATTTGAAAACGTTCCATTTATGCAGATTCCCCTTTCAGCTGCGAAAGCACAAACATCATGGCAGCCGGATCGTCCGCATGGAATACGGGCATGCCGGCATCTGCCGGCATATGCTCCGTATTTCTGCTGACAACCGCGATCACGCGCTCCAAATGCTTCAGCTTTTGCCAATCTTCGCTGTCTTTGATCATAATGATTTTCGGATGCGGCGCATGTTTAAATCCCTCTATGAGAAGACCGTCAATTCCCAGACATTCATACAGACTGATCAAACCCGCCAGATCCCATTTTTTTCGCGCCGTAAGCTGCAGGACGCCGTCCCCTTCTACTGCCGTAACCGCGGCTCCGGCTTTTGAAAAACGCTCCGAGTCTTTTCCGTCAGAAAAAGGTTCCGGTTCTCCGCCATGTCCGTGATGTTTTAAACATCCAATATCGCACTCTTTCGGCGCCGCTTTCAGCACACGTTCAATAAACGTTGTTTTACCGCTGTTTTGAAAACCTACGATCTGGACGATCGGGAAAGAATTGACCACGGCCATTCACTTCCATTCTCATCACGGATGAGGAGCGCGTGAACCGTCCGGCCCGCTTCATATCCCCTCGTTCCTCCCGGCAGAAGGATAAACGCGTTTGCTTCGGCTAGAGATGTGACTGAGCTTGATTTGTCGAGGCCGACCGGTGACGCCATCATCTTTCCGTCCTTATGATAAACAAACGCCCTCACAAATCTCGTAAACGGATTCGGTTTCGGGAAGTCGTTTGTTAACACGGCTTCCGCCCATCCGGAATGAGGTTTTTCATTCAGAAGCCACGTCTGAATCATCGGTTTGACAAACAGTGTGAATCCGACATAACATGCGGACGGATTGCCTGAAAGGCCGAACAGCAGCATGTCATCGGCCCGGGCGACAGTTGTCACGCTCCCCGGGCGCATTGCCACTTTGTTAAAAAGAACTTCCGCTCCGAGCTTATTATAAATGTCTGGAAGAAAATCAAAATCGCCGACTGACACGCCGCCGGTCGTGATCAGAAAATCAGCTTTTTTCATAGCTTCCTTCACCGCATCATAGCTGTCATCAAAATCATCGGAAATTTTCCCTAAGTTCAGCGGCACCGCGCCCGCTTCAATGACCTGGGCATACACCATCGCAGCGTTGCTGTTGCGGATTTTCCCCGGCTCAAGCGGATCGCTGACATGAAGAAGCTCGGTCCCCGTTGCGATAATGCCGACAACCGGCTTTCTGACCACGGGAACGGAAGCATAGCCGAAGGTTGCTAAAAGAGCGGTTACGCCCGGCGTGATTTTCGTCCCTTTTTTTAATAGCGGGCTGCCTTTTTTCGCATCTTCTCCTTGATATGAAATATTATCGCCCGCATGGAAAGGGCGTTTCACTGACATGTAATTCGTCCCGTTTTCAGAAAACGTTCTTGTCAGCTCAAGCATCACTACGGCATCCGCGCCTTTTGGAATCTGCGCCCCCGTCATAATGCGGACCGCTTCATAAGGCCCGAGTTCTTTTTCTGACACGGCGCCGGCCCCGATATGGTCAATGACTTCAAAGGTGACGGCATTGTCACGGGAAGCCGTTTTTGAATCGCTCGCCCTGATGGCAAACCCGTCATACGGGGAACGGTTAAAGGCCGGCACATCATGATCCGCCTTAACATCCTCCGCCAAATAGCGGTGGAGACTGTCCTCAAGCGCCACCCATTCGGTATCCCCCTGTTTTTTATACCGGCTCACCCGGAGGACTGCTTCGTCCACCTGAATCGGCGTTCTTTTTTCAAGCATAGCAATATCTCCCCTTCCTACAGGCCGATCACCCTGGCCAGAACTGAATTTGCTTCTTTTATATCGTTTGTACCGTGAATCAAAGCCCGTCCGTCCTGAAAAATAACGATTCTGAAGCGCTCATACGCCATGTGCAGCAGAAATTCATTTGCTTCCACTTTACCGATCTGCTTCAGACGTTTGACAAGTTCTTCTTTATCCAGCCTCTTTAAGGCTTCCGATCTGATTTGAACGGTGTCTCTTCCGCACAGCACGCTTGCTTTCGGCCTGTTTTCAGGCTGCAGATACGGATATACGGGCTCCGCGCCGCAGGAAGGGCAATGATCCCGTTTGATCTGATCCACATTTATGCTCATATTGGTGTTATTCCACACGTCAAACGTGAAAAAGCGCCGATTTACCGCCGCATGATTTCCTGTCAGCAATTTCAGCGCCTCAGCCTGCTGATAAGCGGAGACGATATGAACCGCCGGAGGTATGATACCTGCTGTATCACATGTCGCTCCGCCCACGGGCATTTGCTCAAACAGGCAGGATAAACACGGCGTAACCCCCGGAATAATCGTCATGCACATTCCCTGACTGCTGACACAGGCACCGTAAATCCAAGGCGTTTTCGTTTTCAGCGCCAGATCATTGATGACCATTCTCGTTTCAAAATTATCTGTCGCATCCACGATGCAATCCGCTTGTTCGATCAGCGGTTCGAGCGTTTCCGCCGTACCTTCCGCCGCGTAAGCATCGATATGTATATCACTGTTTACCGCCAAAAGACGCGCCTTAGCCGCCATTGCTTTCGGCAGGCGCTGTCTCGCGTCTTCTTCTGTATACAGCTGCTGTCTTTGTAAATTGCTCCATTCCACATAATCCCGGTCAATAATCGCCATACGGCCCGCTCCGGCTCTTGCCAGGCCCTCTGCCGCGGCTGTTCCGAGGGCTCCGGCTCCGACAATCAGGACGCTGCTGTCAGCCAGCGCCTGCTGCCCTTTTTCCCCTATCGGCTTAAATCTTGTCTGCCGCGAATAGCGCTCTTCCATCTGTGTTGTCCCCTTGCATTTTTATTTCCATCATACCATGTTTCTTCCCGATCAGTCTTGATTTGAAGACTCGACATGCGCCAAAAGTCTGGTGTAATCGTCCGGTGTGTTGATATTAGCGAACTCCTCCGGCCCGGCGCCGATGTCTTCAGCCTGCACATAACAGACAGACAGCCGTTTCAGCGTGTCTGTCATTTTCAGTTTGTTTTGTGTCAGCTGATCAAAAAGCACATCCTGCACCCGTTTATGGTAAACCGCCAAGAGGGGCTGCTCTCTGTTTTCACAAACCGGTATGACAGCGTCCAGGTTTCCGGTCAGCTTCATTTCAAGCGCAGCCATCGTTTTTCTTGTCACGAGCGGCGTGTCACAGGATATGACCGTATATATTTCGCCTTCCGTTTGTTTCATTGCCGTATAGATGCCGGCAAGCGGGCCCATTGCCCGAAACCGCGGCTCATCGGCCAAAACATGCCGCTCCCTGTTTGATAAGAACTTTTTTATATGCTCAGGGCGGCTGATAATTACCGTTTCTCCGCCGCCGAAGGCTTTTTTCGCCTGTTCATAAAACATGCCGCCCTTCCACTTTGCAAAAGCTTTCGGTTCTCCGAATCTTCGGGAAGCTCCCCCCGCTAATATTACATTCACCCGTTTCATGTCATCTCTCTCCCATTCTATATAAAAGCATAGCAAACGCCTCAGCCGAAATACAATATTACGGTGCTTGTCTGTTTAATTAAGAGGAATAGCCGTTGATCCTTTCCCATATTGTAGTGTTAACATCATGAGGGAGATGGTTCTTATGAAAATATCTGGTCCGTTTTTCCACGACACTTCTCAAGAGAACCTTTACTTGAAATCCGAACTTTCCAGATGCAGAAAATTAATTTCAGAATTTGAAGCAAGCTACTTCCATCAGAAAAATAATAAGCTTCAGGAGGAAAACGCCAATATTAAAGAGCGGCTTCACAAGCTTTCTGACGAATTGGAAGCCATGGCTCAAAAACACAAACAGACAAGTGACACGGAACGTTCTTTGCATGAAATCAGAGCCGGGCTGCTCGATAAAATCGTCATTTTGCAAGAACTGCTTCAGCAGGAAACGTTTCGGCGGAAAAATGAGATGGAAGAAAAGCACCGTCTGCATCTTACAAATGTAAAATTTGAAGAAGAAAATAAAAACTTACATACCCGCATCCGCTCACTTGAGACCGCCATTCAAACTGAACGGACTTCTCACGAAGATATGAAACAGCGTTATCATGCCGCTGCAGACGAAAATACCCGGCTTCAAACACAAATGATAGAAAAAGAATACCAGCTCAAACATATTAAAATAGAAATTAATCATATGAGAGATCGAATACTAGAAACAAAAGAACGGCTTGTAGAAATAGAAAAAACGAAAGAAAAGTTATTTCAAGAAACCATTCTTTCGTATAAACGGCAGCTGGACGAAAGTGATGCTTGGATTGCCGGCCATTTTGCTGATATTGACAGCCGCACGGCGGAACCGGCGGAACAAGCTCTGGAAATCCCTTCTGTTTCCAAAGAGACTGTTCAGGCAGAAGACTTGCTTAAAGCCGTTACCGAACAAGTCATCTCCCTGCAAAAACAATTTGTACAATCAGAGTCACGCGATCAGTCGTTTGATGAAAAACTGGATGCGTTGAAAGAACGTGCTGACGGCGAAAAGCCTTTCCAAAAATATGTCGTCAAGCTTGAAAAAAAGCCTGGAAAAGAGGCGTCACTTCCGCAGAATAAGCGGGAAAACGCAAAAAAACTGCTTGAGTAACGCAAGCAGTTTTTACTGTTTTATTCAGCAGCCGTATCATTTGCCGTTTCTGCTGTTTCCTGAGAAATTTCTCCCTCAAGAATATATTGGCCGCGGTATGGTTTTTTCACTTCCGGATACATTTTAATTAAGCTTTGCATAAATGTTGTCATATTAGGAATTTCAAGGCCGCTTTCCTTTTCAATTTCCTTTTGCAGTTCGGAACTTTTAATCGCTGCATTGTGGCGTTTCAATGTTTTAATCGCTGCTTCGCGCAGTTTTGCCGCTTTTGATCCCGGTCTCGCCGTCCCTCTTCTTCTTCTTGTAGAACCGTCTGGAATGCCGGCGGGAAGAGACGTAATAGACTGCATCTGCGGCTGGGAGGATTGAGGCTGTGCCTGCGGCTTTTGATAGCTTCTCATTTCCTGTGCTGCAAGCTCTGCAAGCACCGGGAGAGAGTCACTTTTTTTCTCCGGACGAAACTCTTTTTTTGTATCGGACAGGCTGCCTGTATTGTCTAATTCTCTCAGTTTTGCATATATTTTATCACGTTCTATTTGATATTCACGAATGACTTTTACCTCTGCTTCGTTCAATTGTTCTAAACGTAAGCGCAGCGCTTCTCTTTCATTAAACATGTGTAAAACCCCCTGTCAAAAATTTAAACGCTTTTATTAAGATATTAGATTACAAAAGTAATTTTATCAACTATTATTTTATCATTTTACTATTTTATTTACTCTATGAAAAATTGCTTATTTTCTGAAAATGGTACTTTATATACAAAAATCCCTTGTCATATAGGGGATTCTGGACAAAATTCCAATTTATTCAACCATTTCAAAATATAACTTGAAATTACTTGTTTAATGAAAATTAGCGTGATATCTACAATTTTCGACTATAATATGTAAAAGATAATGATATCGATAAAACAAGCGGTACAGCGTGTTTACGGCTGTTTCTCTTATTTTTTAAGCCGCACATGTCATATTGGAATTTTTTATCCAATAGGCACAAAAAAACCCTGTTACCTAAACGGCAAAGGGTTTGCAGAACCGAGACAATAGTCCGACGGAGATTGTCCCGATTACTCAGAAGCCTGCTCCGTTTCTGAAAGTACTCGGCTGACGCGTTTTTCAAGCATTTTCATCCCGCTTCCTCCCGCTTGAAAATGGCGGAGCTGTCCGGTTTTATCGAAAAGGTAATAAGCCGGCACATATTCATTTTCAAATGCTTCAGTCAGCGTATGATCGCTGTCGACGTAAATCGGCTGAGAGATATCGTGTTCAGCCGCTGTTTCCTTGATTTTCTCAAGGTCAAGATCGTCTTCGGAACGGGGCATGTGAACGGCCACCACATTCAGCTGATCTTTATATTTATCACGAAATTCGTTCATCTCAGGCATCGCTTCTTTACACATGCGGCAGCTGGCGGACCAGAAGTGAATCAGTGCCGGCTTTCCGCCGACCAGCTGTTCCTTCGTGACTTCTCTGTTAATCCATGCTTTAGCGCCTGTCAATTCAGGCATTTGCTGACGTAATTTCATCTTATTTCCCTCCTTATGAAAAAGGTTTTTTGCCGGGGTTCAGTTTCGCCGGGCAACGTTCTCCTGTTTTCCCTCCAAAGGATATGATTTGGCTGAATCACCATGTTAAAATGAGTGTGGCGATTCCTTAGTTCATATCTTCACAAAAATGATGATATTGAAACCGGGCAATATGAACAAATCATAAATGAAATAACTGGTTTCTATTAAAAGGTTTATCTTATTTTAAAAACGGGTATATGACTTTTAGCTTTTTCCGCAAAAGACTTGAAAGGAAGACATCACTATGATTGATTTAAAACACTTTGATTGGGCCGGGCTTCTCACATCTGCCGGGATTTTCATCATAAAGCTGGCTCTCATTATTTTAGCGTACTTTATTTTCCGGGCGGCAGGAAAAAAGCTGATCAAGCATCTGTTTCAGAAATTCGAGCAACAAAACAACCTCTCCACAGGCCGCGCTTATACTTTGCGAAGCCTCGCGCTTAATGTATATGGATACATCTTGATTTTCGTTTTTATCGTGATGATTTTGGATTTATTTCACTACAATCCGAGCGCTCTCATTGCCGGCGCCGGCGTGGTCGGTCTCGCAGTCGGCTTCGGGGCTCAGGGGCTTGTCAGTGACATCGTCACCGGATTTTTTATCCTTTTGGAAAAACAGATCGACGTCGGCGATTATATTACGGTTGCCGGCTACAGCGGCATTGTCGAGCAGGTCGGTCTCCGTACGACGCAAATCCGGAGCTTTGACGGCACGCTTCACTATCTTCCCAACCGGGGCATTACGAATGTGAGCAACCATTCCCGCGGAACGATGCAGGCGCTTGTCGATATTAAAGTGCCGCTTGAAAAAAATCTTGATGAAACCATTCAAATCCTGCAAACCGCGTGTGACAAAGCAGCCGCTGAGCTCCCGCAGATTAAGGAAGGGCCGGACGTCATCGGGGTTCAGGATTTAAACACGTCAGAAATGGTAATCAGAATCATTGCCAAAACAGAAAATATGGAGCAATGGCGGGTTGAACGCGTACTGCGGAGAGAAATAAAAATCGCGCTCGACCGTTTTAAAAACGCCGCTTCCGCCGAATAGAAAAACCGAAGCGTAAGCTTCGGTTTTTTCTTTTTAATGAAATTTTTTTTCCACTTCGCTGCAGATTTCGTCGGCGGTCATTCCGGAAGCCGTAATGACGGGAGCCTGAGTTGACGTATCGGCAATTCCTTGGACATTGCTGTCAAGTCCGGTTACAACACAGCAGTCACAATTCTTCGCATCCTCAGGAGTCTTCATCATCACTACGTCATATCCTTTTTGTTTTAACGCCTGTTCTACATCCGATAAAGATTGTTCAATTCCAATTTTTTTCGTCATATTGAACACCTCCGTTATGTAGAATGCTCAATTTTTGTTAGATTATTCTTCTTTTCGGATTTAATTGGCATACTTCGAAAAATATCCGACCATGACATTTACCGCGGTTTCCATCGCATCTTCATCCGGGTTCAGCTTGGCGTGATGAAGCCCGTGGGATGAATCGGCCCCCAGCCAGAACATAAAGCCGGGATATTTTTTCAGCATATATCCGAAATCTTCTCCGGTCATCGCTTCTTTCGCCGTTCTCACGTCAGCCAGCTGATGATCGCTGACAAATTGCATAAATTCTTCGGTCAGGCCGCTTGTATTATAAACTTGATGATAAACGGACGGATACGTGACTTTTCCTTTGCATCGGAAGCCGATTTCAATTCCTTTGACAAGCTCTTCAATCCGCTTTTTCACCATACGCATTGATTCCTCGGAAAGCGTCCGGATGGTTCCCTCCAGATGAGCATGCTCTGCGATGATATTTTGCGCCGTGCCCCCGGTAATCGTTCCGACAGTGATCACAGCGCTGTCAAGCGGATCCGTATTTCTGGATATGACCGTCTGCAGCTGCGTGACAAGCGTGCTCGCGGCGACGACCATGTCGTCTGCTGTATGCGGATATGCCGCATGCCCGCCTTTCCCCTCGAGATCGATGACGAGTTCGCTCGTATTGGCAAACAGCAAGCCGCTTTTGGTGGAGATTGTGCCTACAGGAAGCTCAGGTGCTATATGGAGAGCGGTAATCAAATCCGGCGTCCATTTTTTCAGCACATCGCTTTCAAGCATCGGTTCCGCTCCGCCCGGTCCTTCTTCAGCCGGCTGGAATAAAAAGAGCAGATCATGTTTGACGGGATGATGGACAAAATGATCAATAATGCCGAGCGCAATGGTCATGTGCATATCGTGGCCGCATGCGTGCATAAAACCGGGGTGTTCAGATGCAAACGGAAGCCCCGTCTGCTCTTCAATCGACAGAGCGTCTATATCCGCTCTGTAGGCGAGCATTTTTTCCGGAGCCGTGCCGTTGACTTTGACAAAGATGCCGGTTCTCCAAGTTTCGATTTCAATTCTTTCCTCCGGATATTGGATCAATAGATTCAGCAGGTACTGTTGGGTTTTATATTCCTGAAAGCCGATCTCCGGAATGCGGTGCAGATCTCTTCGGATGGCAATGAGCCGCTCTTTTTCCATATGTATTCCTCCTTGAGATAAGAATAAGGCGTGGATTTTATCATCCACGCCCATTCTATCAAACCATTCCTTACAGCTGGCGTAATTCCTGTTTGATTTCTGTTTTGCCTTTTGTTTTTTCATCGATATCTTTGATTTTTTTCGCAGGTGTTCCCGCTACAACGGTATATGGCTCGACGTCATTTACAACGATGGCTCCGGCAGCGACAACCGCGCCTTTACCGATTGTTACGCCTTCAAGTACAACCGCATTTGCGCCGATCACAACGTCGTCTTCCACGACAACAGGCTTAGCGCTAGGCGGCTCAATAACGCCCGCTAATACAGAACCCGCTCCGATGTGGCAGTTTTTGCCGACAGTCGCGCGTCCGCCGAGAACAACGTTCATATCAATCATCGTACCTTCGCCGATGACTGAACCGATATTAATAGATGCACCCATCATGATAACGGCATTGTCGCCGATTTCAACTTGGTCGCGGATAATAGCGCCGGGCTCGATTCTCGCTTTAACATCTTTTAAATCAAGCATCGGGATCGCAGAGTTGCGGCGGTCATTTTCAATGACGTAATCCTCAATTTTGTCTTTGTTTTCTTCGATTACGCTTTTAATTTCAGCCCACTCGCCAAAAACGACGCCGGATTGGCCGTTCAGGAATGTTTTAGCGGAATCGCCAAAGCTGATTCCTTCAAGATCGCCTTTTACATACACTTTTACAGGCGTTGATTTTGTACTATTTTGAATAAATGAAATAATTTCATTTGCATCCATCATTTTCATATGTATTGTCCTCCTCTGATTTTCTACCTCATTACTGTAACAAAGGAAGGATACAAAGACAAGAAAAAAAGGAACAAGCCTTTATTCTGCCGGCTGGCTGCACAGCGCGGCAAACTGTCTTCCGAATTCCCGGAGCTCTTCTTCCTCACTGCCCTCAGGGTTGTTTTCAATTTTGACCGACGGCAGCACCACCCGCCCGCCGCGGGCCGTGATTACTTTTTCCAATTCGTCAACCGCCCCGCAAAAAAACTCATAGGACGTATCTCCGGAACCGAACAAAGCAAATGTTTTTCCCGTAAACTCCAGGTTTTCCATATCTTCAGCAATATCGAGCATTTCATCAGGAAGATCCCCGTCTCCCCACGTATATGTGCCTAATAAAATATACTCGTAATCATTAAAAAGTTCGGCATGAATATCCATCGCTTCATATCTTTCTACGGATGCTTGTGCTTCGATCAGCCCTTTTTCAATTAAATCCGCCATCGCCTCGGTGTTTCCTGACATTGTGGCGTAAACAAGCAATACATTCCCCATCTTCGTCTCTCCTTTATGCATAAAAACTAATGTGCGAGCCGAACCGCCTCATACGGTCTGACAAACTTACTTTCGTAAAGGCCCGCGCAAAAAAAGTTTTCTTCCCGGTTGGCCACCCGCCATCCGTGACCGCGGATCGTATCAAACCACTTTAATTCACCGGCGGCGAGATCAGCTTGATAAATACGCGAAAATCCGTTTTCGTCCTGTGTCGATGTGACATAAATAATCCCGTTATCCTCAGAAACGTCGAGAAATGATTTTTCCCGTACGGCGGGTCCGGCTGTAATGGCAAACTCCTCTTGCGTCCGCACGTTTCGGACGGCAACCTCCCCCCGTTCTCCCTTTGCCGCGCCCTTTGCTGCAATGAGCCAGTCATTCTGATACATCCTCATTGAAGCCGTCATGCGCTGCCTTTCGCGGCTTATACGCCGGATGCGGTCTTCCGTCAGATCATACGCCCAAATGCCGCCATGATTCATGTGAATCCGGGTGCCGATATAAATCGTCTGACCGTGTAAACAAAGCGAACGGATGACAGGCGGCTCCTTTAATTGTGAAAAGGGCTTAGCCACATGCCAAGTGACGCCGAAATCATCAGATAAGTAGAGGCAGTATGTGCCGTGCGCACAGACAAACCCGTCATTCCGCCCGGCAACGGCCCATACGGAGGCGCTGGTCGGAAACCGGGAGGCCGTCCAGGTCTTTCCCTGATCGGCTGATCTGAGGACGGCGCCTTTTTCTCCAGCCGCGAATATGTAGGGCCCTATGTAAGTCAGCACATGAATTCTGCTTTTCACTCGGAACAGTCTTTTCCAGCCTTCTTCCGCCGAAAAATGAAAAATACCTTCGCCTTTCACAGCCACAAAAAATCCCGAAGATACTGATGCCATGACAGCCGTCGCGCCTTTATGAAACATGGCACTTGTCTCCGTGGTGAGCGGCCCATGCAAGAAAACCGCGGACAAATTCTTTGCAGCATTCCTGATCCTCAGCCGTCTCGGGCGCCAGCTCAATTTTCAGCGTTTCCGGATATAAATTGGCTCCGGCCTGTTCAAACGCATCGCAAAACAGCGTGACCGCTTCGCAAAACTTCGGGTAGGCGTGATCGCCTGAACCGAAACAGGCCGTTTTCAGTCCGTTGAGCTGGCTGTGCAGAATATCTTCGTAAAAATCTTCCGCTTCGTAAGGAAGATCACCGTCCCCCCATGTGTACGTGCCGACAAAAACATAATCATATGCTTCGAGAGAATCCGCATCTGCTTCGTCCATGTCAAGACAGTCAACTGCTATCTGATGCCCGCTCAGTGTTTCTTTTATAATGCCGGCAATATCCTCTGTATTCCCCGACATGCTTGCGTATATCATTAATGCTTTCTGCATATGACCACCTCGTAATTGATAATGATTTTCATTAACATATATAACACTTTAAATGATAATGATTTTCATTGTCAATAAAAAAATAAAAAAAAGACAGCATGATTGCTGTCTTTCTAAAATGGGCGTTCCTGCTTCAGCATATCTTTAATGACAGAAACAAAAGCCTGCACCTGTTTTAATTCAAATGCCGGCTCATAACCGAGCAGCCATGTGTCACGGCCGATCGGATGGTCCTTTGTATCAAGCAGAGGCATTTTATTTACTTTGTCTTCCTCTTCTAAGGTGACTGACGGCAGAATGGCATATCCGATCCCGTGCAGCGCCATCTGCTTGCACGTTTCAATCTGATCGACAAGGATGGTCTGTTTCGGCGAGGTTTTGAATTTTTGATGCCACCAATGCTGAATTTCCTGAAAATATGTACTGTCACTTTTGAATTGGATGAACGGCCGGTCGGTATGGGCAATATCATCAATACAGGAAATTTCCGTATCGACCAAATATAAATGATCGGTCATTAAATAATCTTTCCGGCCTTTCCATTCCGGATTTCCCCGGATAATGCCGATATGTACCTGATCTTCATACAGACTTTTCAGCATTTCGCTGCTCCACCCTGTAATGAGAGAGACCTTTGCATTCGGATATCGTTCCACATATGTTTTTAACACTTTCGGAAGCCAGTGCTGCCCGATAATCGAGGCGACGGCAAGCTTTAATGTGCCGTGAATCTCACCCTCAAGTTCATCAATGTTTTCTCTGATTCTTTCTTGCCGATCCGTGACGTCATTTGCAAATTGTATGATTTTTTCTCCTGCCGGCGTTACCGTAAGTCCTTTTTGAGACCTAAGAAAGATCTTTGTTCCCCAGGCTTTTTCAATGGTCTGCAATCGCTGGGACAGAGCCGGCTGTGACACGAATAACCGTTCGGCAGCCTTCCTCATGTTTAATTCCTCAGCTAAAACTACGAGCATATGAAGCTCTTGAAGCTGCATGTCGTCCTCCTTTTCAATGCCTTTTCGTATTTCTTATCTACCATTCTAATAAAATAAAGGCTGCCGAGGCAAGCGCCACTCATATGTATGCGTTTTCTTTTTCCGGCATGCAAAAGAACAAATAGGCTGATCGTGCGAGCCTACTTATTCAATGATCTGATATGGCTGCTCAACTGCTTTAATACGACTCTTCTCGTGAAAATGCCTTCAAAGACGCCTTCATCATTTTCAACGCAGACAAAGCCGTTGTTAATGACCATGCTGAATCCTTTGATAATCGGATCATTGATGTGGAGACGGGGAATGTCTTTCAGCATGACTTCCTCAACCGTAATTTGATCCAGCTTCTCAAACTCGATCCGTTCAAGTCCGAAAATGCTGTTCATAATCATATTTGTCCCGATCAAACCGTGCAGACGGTACGAAGCGTCGAGGACGGGAATGGCGGTATAGCCGGTTTTCGTCAGCACTAATAGAGCATGTTCAAGGTTGTTTCCGACTTGAACGTGCGCCACTTTATCCGCCTCGATCATAAATTGTCCGACTGTTGCATCAAGAAGCTGATCTGATTGTAAGCTAATCATGTCACTTCGACCCCTTTACATTTTTCATCAAAGCATGTATTCCCTATATTGCAATAATATAAACATTATCATTTTTTGTCGAAAAGTTTCCGTCAATAAAAAAGATACTCTTTGCAATCGAGTATCAATTTATAGGCCGCTGATTAATTTTCATTCCGAAAACGGTCATAGAGCGTTACGAGTTTTTTATAAGTGGTTCCATCGACGCTTTTTGACCCTGCTTCTATATCGTTGATTTCGCTGGTCAAAAGCTCAATGGCATATTCTTGATTGATCAGGATATTCAGCAGAAGTTTCTGTTCTTCTTCCGTAAATCGTTCACCGATAAGACTCATACGTAATCAGGCCCCCTATTTTTAACTGAATACCTCCGAAAGCAACGTGAAATTTGCTTTCAGCTCTACCGCTAGAATAAGTAAACAGAAAAAAATCGTCAACCGCATAATTCGACATTTTGCGGATTCTGTATGAAATATTATTTTGTGTAACGATTGGCATAACTGAATGCTGTGCAGGAATCGGGCTTGATTTTCGCTTCAATGCCCATCGAGGTAATGCGGCCGGTCATTTCTTGTATCAATTCTTTTGTCAGCCCTTTTTGACCGATATCCAGATGCACTTCAAATGAAAGATCCGCCCCTTCATCCGCAAAAGGCAAGAGCAAATCTGTCAGTTCCATAAGACGGCCGTCGAGGATATGCGCAGCCATCTCCTGGCTGAACGCGGTTTCCAGCGAAATTTTTTCGCGAAGGCTATGTATCGGTCTTGCAAGATCGTGATTTTTCAAACAGCCCCAAGCTCCCTTGCCTGTACGGTGCAAGTGTATAGCCGTAATAAACTTTGTGAAGTCGCGGTAAACTTGTGAATCAGTCCCTACAGACAGCACGTATGCTGAACGGGGGTCTTTATTGACAAAGCGTTTCAGCCGCTCCGTCACGTCTTGAAAGGTCATCTGTGCCTCAGAAAGATTATAAAACAGAAAAGAATCAGCCATGTACGGACACTCCTCTTTCCAGAGTCTACAACCAAACGAACAAGCACGTTCCTTTGCATAATTTAATAAAGCTCCGCTTGCGGAAGACCGGAAGCTTGGTCAGCCTGAAAAATCAAATCAAATTACTGAAGGAGCTCAAAAATTTCAATAGAAATCATGTCAATGTTATCAAACGGATATGTGTTAGGTTTTTCACCTTTTTGGAAAACCGTCAGTTCAAACGTTTGATTTTTTTCGAAATATTTAACACTGCAAATTTTTTCGCCGTTAACTTCAAAATAACGCTGCATCGGCTCGTTAGCCGCTTCCGCTGTTTCTTGCAGACTTTGCAGCCGCGTGATGATACCCATTAATTGTGACATTCTAAAAAAAGACTCCTTTCAAAAAACAACTTCAAATCAACAAGTATTTATTATAATACAAGTTCTACAGAGCATCATACCATAAAGTAGACCGGGATGGCATTTTCCCGCTGGATTTTCAAAAAGAAATAAACGGGAAAAACCGTGTTTTCGAATAGTTTGAAGCTTTTTTCGGAATGTCATACACCTTTCAAAAATAATTTTTCGCTTTTTGAGCCGCCATTATCAGATGTATGTAAGGAGAAGCCCTTTTATGAGGAGACAGCATAAAAAAACTTGGCGGGGGTAGCGCCAAGTTTTTTCGGATCTTGATCTGATAGAGGGGTTGGGGAACAGAGAGTAACTTCTCTCTATAACTAAATGATAATGATTATCAGTATCATTGTCAATCGTTTTTTAAAACTTTTTTCAAATGAACAAAAAAAGCGGCATACAGCAGCCGCTTTAAAGTAACCCGTCCTGTTCATATAAATAAGAGTAAGGCAGATCGATAAATAAATACATATTGTCATCCATCGGGTATGAAAAGGTTCTGATCATCTCACCTGTCTCAATATCACTGTACAGGTCACTGAAAAAGCCTTTTCTTGAATTACGCATCTTCATGATATTTTCTAAAAAGTACGGACGCCAGCTCCAGTTTTTCTCCATGTATTCAGGCTGATAAAGCCATTCGCCGGACTGCTTGAACACATTTCCCGTCAGCTGATAGCCTTCTTCATCACACATATAAATTCTGAAGCAGCAGTCGGTCAGGTTTTCCGCCAGTTTTTTAATAAACTCATCGTCCGCCTGATGGGTTTTCTTCAGCTCGGAAACTGCCTGATTGACCCGCTTATAAAAATTCTCAGAGTGTTCATAGACCGTTTCCAGCTTCTTTTTTTCTCTCGTGATAAATTGCTGAAACTCCGTTTTCAAGCGTGCTTTTAACAGGCTCCGGTCTATAAAATCCCCGCTCGGCGCCTGCAGATAATAGCCTTGAAAAAATCGGCCTCCGTTTCTCCATGCGTACTGGAGCTGGAAATCAGCTTCTATATCTTCATACAGCAGCGCGGCGCCGATTTTTCTCGCCAGCAATGAAATGCTGTACAGCACATGCTCATATGATGGTGACGGCTGAGATACCTTCAGCGCCTGCAAATCTATTTTCAGAAGGTCCGGTGAAAGGAGCGCGATTCTGTCCAGGTTGCTGCTCTCCTTACCTATATTGTCCACCGCGATTTTAATGCCATATGTACGATAGTAGGCAAGCATATGGTACAGCTGTTCAATGTCGCCTTCGAAATTGTGCTCGGTGATCTCAAGCACAATACGGTTCAATTCAATGCCCTGCTCTTCGTATTCTTTCAAAAGCTCAAGAAAGCTTTCGCCGTGGTCAAGCATCAATACATTCGCATCCTGATTGATAAAAATCAACAGATCACGATCAGCTTCTTTAAACCTCTCCAGCGCCTGCCTGATGACTCTGTCATCGACCTCAAGCTTATATTCTTCCGGAATGCCGGAATCTAAGAAAAACGGCCCAAGGCTCTCAATCTCCGCATCTGCCAAAATCCGGCCAAGCACTTCGTAGCCTACGACTCTTTGTTCCTCAGCGTTAAAAATCGCTTGGTAATACGGAATGACATCATCAATATTCGTCAGTATATCAAGTGGGTCCAACATGTTATCACCTGCTTCTCTATCTTTGTCTGATTATACACAATTATATCAGCACCACAAATGTTTAGATTAGGGGAAAAGGAGGCAGTATGGCAGCAGCTTAAAATAAAAGGGGGGACATTTTAAGATCACTCTTCAGACCGGTTAATTAAGGACGTTATTCATTTGTTTCACAAGCACAAATAAAAGGATAAATATAAGAGCATTATAACCGGCATCTGTCCAAAAATAATGGCTCCAATCAGTGCTGTTAAATATCCAATCATCCTCATGTTCCAACTGAAAGAAAGTTCCTTTTTTATCTAAAGTGCCACATGTAAGAGTTGTTAACCCGCCAACACTCTTGGAAACGTCAACTCCATACATTGAACCGGCATGATCAGTATGATTTATTGGCATATACGTATAATCAGATAAAATCTTTCCGCCAGCTTGGTTGGCAGAGACACATATAATACAGCCGATGTATCGCCTCCGAGCCCACTCAAATACTCCCTGGCTTTAATAAATTTCGTTTCATCAGGAAAATCTATGTGAAATAGCTTTTCAAATCTGATTATTTCATCAGATGTAAGATTGGTATTTTGATAATACTCCGGAGTAAAAGCACAAATAATAAAGTACCAAATATTAAAGATGATAACGAAACTGCTTACAAATAGTACAACGAACCATTTTCATAATTTCTTCAATTAATCGCCCCTTAATCTTTCAAAATTATATCATAATTTTGAATAGAAAATAAAACAAGCGAACGGCGGCTTTAACGTTCGCTTGTTTTGCAAAATAATCAATATATGAAAAATTAAAACGGATAAGGATTCAGCCATTGCCCCCCGTCCATTGTGATACAGTCCCCGTTTATGTAGGACGCTTCATCAGAAAGCAAAAACGCTGCCAACGCGGCGATTTCTTCCGGTGTGCCCAGCCGGCCGAGCGGCACACTGTTCATAGTGCGGGACACCGCTTTTTCCGATTCAAACAGCTTCTCCGCACCGCCTGTCCGTTCAATCGGGCCTGGGGCTATCGCGTTTGTGCGGATGCCGTATTTGCTCCCCCATTCAACGGCCAGCGTTCTTGTCAGTGACAATACCCCCGCTTTGGCTGCAGCGGAATGAACGACACCCGCTCCCGCTCCCCATGCGTATGTAGCGGCCATATTTAAGATGACGCCCTTCTGCTCCTGCTCGATCCAATGCCTTGCCGCTGCTTGGCTGCAGAAAAATGTGCCGTTTAAAACAATCTCAATAACAGCTTTCCATCCATTGGGCGTCAGCTTCTCTGCCGGGCAAATAAAGTTGCCGGCCGCATTGTTAATCAGCGCATCAAGCCGGCCAAAGACTTTTTTCGCTTCTGTAATCATGTCTGAAGCGGCGGAATCAGAACGGACATCCATTTGAAAACAGGCGACCTGCCCCTCAAAGGTCTCAATTTCTTTTTTTGTTTCCTCAAGTGCTTCTTGGTTCCTCCCTGTCACCATGACGTGCCATCCTAATTCAGCCTGTTTTTTCGCCATTGCTTTTCCCATGCCGCTTGATCCGCCTGTAATGATTACCGCTTTCTTATCCATAACAAACCCACCCCTTTTTATTGAATGAATAATCATTCATAATTTTATCACAGATGTCTATCCGCGTCATTACATGCTGAGAAGGGATTTTTCAGCCAAGCTGATGATATAATAGAACAACTCTGACAAAGGTTGGTTTTACATATGGAGAAAATGACCAGAAGAACATTTTTAAAAAGAGGATTCGGCATTTTGGGTGCAGCTCTCGCAATGGCTTGCGGAGGTTACGGCTATGCCCGGTATATTGAACCGCGCATGATTGAGATCACCCGGCATACAATCACCAGCCGCCTGATCCCCCGCGGCTTTGACAATTTTAAAATCGTTCAATTCAGCGATACACATCTCAGTGATGTGTTTACATCCGGTGACTTGAATAAAGCAGCGGAAAAGATCAATCAGCTGAAACCCGATCTGCTCATCTTTACGGGAGATTTAATTGATAAGCCGCATTTATTTAATGATCACCAGCATGCACTCGCCGTGCTGCAAAATCTTGAAGCTCCCTTCGGCAAACTTTGTGTTTACGGAAACCATGACCACGGAGGCTACGGTACGAACACGTACAAGGCTCTGATGGAAGCGGCTGATTTTCAAGTGCTTCGAAATGGCTACCGTCAGGTGCAGCTGACAGACGGAAGCCGGATTGAATTCGCGTTTTTGGATGATGTAATGCTCGGAAAACCCGATTATGAAGCCACCCTGTCCCGCCTTTCCGAAGATGCGTTTTCCATTTTAATCGTCCACGAGCCTGATGCCGCTCTCAAGATAGGCGGATATCCCGTAAACCTCCAGCTGTCGGGACACACTCACGGCGGCCAGGTCCAGCTCCCGTTTTTCGGCCCTCTCATTACGCCTCCTTACGGAAAAACGTATACCGACGGCATGTATACGCTGCATGACACAGCCGTTTACGTCAATCGCGGGCTCGGTACGACAAGACTGCCGTATCGATTTTTAGCCAGACCGGAAATCACGCTGTTCACATTGAAAACCGAGCAAAAATAAGACTTTTATCCTGATGCACAGACACCCCCTCCGTAATATGTATATGGAAAAGAGCAAAAAGGAGGGTGATGAAACTGCTGACATATCAAGTGAAACAAGGAGAAACCATCTCAAGCATTGCGCAAGACTTCAGAATAAGCACTGCTGCTCTCCTTCAGGCAAATCCCTCAATCCAATCGGTCATATACGCGGGACAACATATTATCATACCGAATCTTCCCGACCCATCCACCATTCCCTACTCCATCATCGTGTATATCGGAGCGAAGAAACTGGAGTTATACCGCCTTGGCAGGCTCATCCGTACGTATCCCATCGCAGTCGGAAAAATATTGACGACCACGCCGACCGGAGAATTTTACATCGTGAACCGCCAGCCTAAGCCCGGCGGCCCGTTCGGCGCTTATTGGCTCAGCCTCTCTAAAATTCATTACGGCATTCACGGAACAAATAATCCTTCCTCCATCGGCAAAGCGGTATCAAAAGGATGCATCCGGATGTATAATCAGGACGTCACTGAACTTGCCGCTGCCGTTCCTAATGGAACAAGGGTGACTATTATAAGATAGAAAGATCTTATTTGTTAATGGAACGAGCTGATGATAATATATTACAGTGGGACCTCTAGGGTAAGGAGCGTGTTTATGGATATATTTAAAAATCGCAATTTTGTCCGTCTCTTTTTCGCAGCACTCGCTTCTCAAATGGGAACGACTGTAGGTAATATGGCTTTCGCTTTTTACTTGCTGGACCATTTTTCAAACCAGCCGGCATACACGACTTTGGCTGAGCTGATGTATTCACTGCCGACAGTTTTCGTATTTCTGATTGTCGGTGTCGCAGCTGACCGGCTTGACAGGAAAAAGGTCGCAGAGAATTGTGACTGGATCAGAGCCGGACTGACGATCGTATTGTTTGCCGCATTATACACCGGGAGCATCCCTCTCGTGTTCTGTATTTTGTTCATCAGAAGCGCCGTGACCAAGTTCTTTTTCCCGGCGGAAGCCAGCCTTGTACAAGCTATTCTGCCTAAGGAGCATTACGCGAAAGCGGCGGGACTTAACCAGATCCTGTTCAGCATCTTCATGGTATTCGGCGTCGGTATAGGCGCGTTTATGTATAAAACGATCGGTATTCACGGAGCCATTATCCTTGATTTTGTCAGCTTTATTGTATCAGGCTTTCTGATCCGCGCGTGCCGCATTCCGAAAGAAGCCCGTCAGCCGAACGGCCCTTTTAAATGGGGAGATTCGTTTCTGAAAGACTCGGTCGCTGATTTTAAGGAAGGGATCGTATATATTGTTAAAAACAAATTGCTTGCTTCCCTTATTTTCGGCTTTTTTATCTTTGGTTTTGTCAACGGCGGCTTTGCCGTACTGCCGATGTTTACGATGAAATACGGACTTGCGCCTGATCATTACGAATCACATACTTCCATCTTCACCGTCGCACTCGGCTTCGGCCTGCTTGCAGGAAGTGTGATCGGAACGATGATCGCAAAAAAAGTCAAACCGCATCATTTGATGTCGATTCCTATTTTGGCAGCCGGACTGCTCATTTTTGTCCTCGGCTATACGGATAAGCTGTGGATTTATTATGCGGCGGCTTTCGTCCTCGGCATGTGCATCGGCCCTGTCAATATCGCCATCGGCGGCTGGATGCCGAAAATCGTTCATCCGAAAATAATGGGCCGGGTCAGCGGCTGGCAGGATCCTTTTATGATGTTTGCCCAATCGATTACACTCGGACTGGTCGCCCTGTTATTTCCGAAATTCGTTACCAATATTGATTACCTTTATTACGGCATGGGAATCGTGATTTTAGCGGTATTTGTGTTCTATTTTATCGCTCTTCCGAAATACAGCGCCGAGGCAGCAGAGATCGATGTGCAGCAATCATTAAAGGCTGATTCTGAAAAACATGCGAAACCTGTCTAATAAAGGAAAAAGATGCGCCCTTTTCATCAGAAAAAGGCGTATTTTTATAATCAATATTTGCATTTCAACGCTAAAAAAGTATAATCTATATATGAACTTGATCAATGCAAAGGAGAGAAATAATGGACGACCACGCTTATTCGAAAGAGCTGCAGCCAACCATCGAGAATCTTTCAAAAGCTGTTTATACTGTGAACCGCCATGCAAAAACCGCCCCCAACCCTAAATACCTTTATCTGCTGAAAAAACGGGCATTACAAAAGCTTGTGAAAGAAGGCAAAGGGAAAAAAATAGGGCTTCACTTTTCAAATAATCCCAGGTTTAGCCAACAGCAGTCAGACGTACTTATCTCTATCGGAGACTACTATTTTCACATGCCTCCAACAAAAGAAGACTTCCAGCATCTTCCGCATTTAGGTACGTTAAATCAATCGTACCGCAATCCTAAAGCACAAATGTCTTTGACAAAAGCGAAAAACGTATTGCAAAAATATGTGGGCTTAAAGGAAAAACCGCTTGCCGCCAACAGGCAGCAGCCCGCTTATCATAAACCCGTATTTAAAAAACTTGGTGAGAGTTATTTTTAATTCCGCCGCAAAAAAAGCCGATGCGTCATGCATCGGCTTTTTCTATTCAATCACGTACGTATCCACTTTTTTAATGAGCTCGCTGATTTCAGGCTTGCTGATCTGTTCATCCGCTCCGACGACTTCGCCCCGGTGGCGCAGGTCGTCCGTAATCAGGGACGAGAAAATCATAATCGGCACATCAGAGCTTTGCGGGTTATCCTTAAGGAGCTTCGTCAAACGATGCCCGTCCATTTTCGGCATTTCAATGTCACTGATAATCATGTCAATATGGTCTGACAGGTTTGCTCCGTTATCCGTCAGTTCCACGACGTAATCATACGCTTCTTTTCCGTTTTCAAACGTAACGATTTCACTGTACCCCGCCTCAGTCAGCTCATCCGTCAAAAGACGCATCAGAAGCGGCGAATCTTCAACGATGATCAGTTTTTTACCCGCCCGTCTTTCATCAAATCCTTCCTGATGGACATGATAAGTCTCAACTCCGGATGCCGATTCAATATCATAAATGATCTTTTCATAATCAGGCAGAAAGAGCATCGTGTCTTCCAGTTTGATGATTCCCGTTAAATGCCGCTCCATCCCCTGGTTCAGGGAAGTCGGCTTTTCAATCGCCTCCCAGGACACCCTGTGGATTTGTGAAACGGAACCGACGTGAAAGACGATTTTCCGCTTGTTGAATTCCGTTACGATATATTTATCGTCTTTTGCTCCTTCGGCATCAACGCCGAAAAAGGTATACAGACTGATGACGGGAAGAATTTCGCCTCTCAGCTTAATCATCCCTTCTACGTCTTTATGAGACTGAGGCACAGATGTGACATCTACCGGCTGAATGATTTCCCGGACTTTCATCACATTTATGCCAAATGTATTGACGCCTACTTCAAATTTGACGATTTCTAATTCGTTTGTGCCTGAATCCAATAAAATATCGTATTGTTGTAAAGACAATTCAATCCCTCGCTATCCGCATTCAGTATTGTACTGTATATATCGGCTGTAAACAGAAAAAGTGAATGTATTCGGTCCAACTGGCCATGAACTCTTTATAAAAAGATGCTTTTTTCTGATATCCCATTGACTTTTTGACATCGAGTGGTAAAATAGTCAAGGATTTTTCAGGAAGAAGGGTGTAATAAATGGGTACAGTAGTCATATTCGACCAAGATCAAATGACAGTGTTAGAAGATATCAGCAAAACGGCTTACCTGCAAATGAAAAAAGAGGCGAAAGAGCGTCCCGACAAGCCCGCTCCATACATCTTATGGCGGGAAGACGTCAGCTTTGAATACGGGTATTAATGACATTCGCCACATATCACAATAGATAGATCATGATACAATGAAGACAATCATTTCAGCTGGTTGTCTTATTTTTTTCTGAAAGAAGGTATGTTTTCACATATCGGACATATACTCGGGATAGTTCAATAAAAAGATGACAAATGCTCAGCTAGTGGTAAAATAGGAGAAACTCAATATATAGTATAAGGTGATGAATTATGGAACATTTGCTTAATCCGAATGTAAAAGAAATTGAAATTTCAGGAATTCGCAAATTCTCAAATCTTGTAGCTCAGCACGACAATGTCATTTCGCTTACGATCGGTCAGCCGGATTTCTTCACGCCGCACCATGTCAAAGCGGCTGCCAAAAAGGCAATCGACGAGAACGCAACGGCATATACTCCGAATGCGGGCGGCCTTGAGCTGAGACAGGCCGTACAGCTTTATATGAAGAAAAAAGCTGATTTGAATTATGAAGCCGAAACTGAAATCATCGTCACAACCGGGGCAAGCCAAGCGATTGACGCGTCTTTGCGGACGATTTTATCTCCGGGCGATGAAGTTATTCTCCCCGGACCGATATATCCGGGCTACGAACCGATCATCCGCATGTCGGGCGCCGTTCCGGTCCATGTGGATACGACGACACACGGATTTAAGCTGACGGCGCGGCTCATTGAAGAATCGCTGACACCAAAAACAAAATGTGTCATTCTTCCTTATCCGTCAAACCCGACCGGAGTGACATTGTCTGAGGAAGAGCTGCAAAACATCGCAGCCGTCCTGAAGGGCAGAAATGTTTTTGTCCTGTCTGATGAGATTTACAGCGAATTAACCTATGACAGACCGCATTATTCGATCGCGTCTTATTTGAGAGACCAGACGATCGTCATCAACGGCCTGTCAAAATCACACAGCATGACGGGCTGGAGAATCGGTTTCATTTTCGCACCGAAAGAAATTGCCAAGCACATCTTAAAAGTTCACCAATACAGTGTGACATGCGCGTCTTCAATCTCTCAGAAAGCGGCTCTTGAAGCGGTGACAAACGGTGTTGATGATGCGCTTATTATGAGAGAACAGTATAAAAAGCGGCTTGACTATGTATATGACCGTCTTGTTTCAATGGGGCTTGACGTCGTAAAGCCGTCAGGCGCATTTTATATCTTCCCTTCCATTAAGTCATTCGGAATGTCATCGTTTGATTTTAGTATGGCTCTTTTAGAGGATGCAGGTGTGGCTCTTGTGCCCGGCAGCTCGTTTTCAAAGTTGGGTGAAGGGTATGTGAGGCTGTCATTCGCATATTCACTGGATACATTGAGAGAAGGCTTGGACCGGCTGGAAGCATTTATTTTAAAAACGAGAGAATCCATGCAGACTATTTAAACAACGGCATAACGCCGTTGTTTTTTATTGTTTCGGGAATGTAATATGAAAGGCCGTGCCTCTATCCGGTTTGCTGTCTACTTGGATAGCTCCCTGGTGGTTTTTAATAAGGTTGAATGTGACCATCAGCCCCAGGCCGGTTCCTTTTTCTTTCGTTGTCAAAAACGGTTCGCCTATTCGTTTCAGCACGTTTTCCGGTATCCCGTCACCCTCGTCTTTCACCGTCACATTAACGGAATACTCATCTTCTGTCATGATGATGTGAACCGTTCCCCCATCCGGCATCGACTCAACGGCATTTTTAATCAGGTTGATAAACACCTGTTTCAGCTGATTTTGATCACCGTTAATATACATGCTGTCATGTTCGTAATCCGTTTTGATAAAAATCCCTTTAAGATTTGCCTGCGTCTCTAAAAGAGCGGTCACTTCACTTATAATTTTCTTTAAGTTTACACGCTCTTTCACGGCGTTTTGCTGAGGTTTGGCAAGCATTAAAAGCTCACTTAAAATTAATTCGATTCTGCTCAGTTCAGAAAACACGATTTCAAAGTAATGTTCGTTTTCCTCCATCGTCGGCTTCATGAGCTGTAAAAATCCTTTGATCGCCGTCAGCGGATTGCGGATTTCGTGAGCGATTCCCGCCGCCAGCTGCCCTGCGATAGACAGCTTCTCCGACTTCAGCATTAATTCCTCCGTCTGCTTCCGCTCAGAAATATCACGCAGAATGACCTGCACGGCCGTTTCTCCGAAAAACGTCGTCGGAATGCAGACCATTTCCGTGTAGATCAGCCGGTTTTTAAAGGTAAACCACGACTGCTTAATGATTTCTGACTCGGTCTTTCGGTCGATAATATTTTGGATCCGCTGTTTCAAGCCGTCATGATCACAGGGATGAAGCTGATCATAGACGTTTTTCCCGATTAAATCTTCATATGTTTCAGCCTCAAACAGCGAAATGCCCGACTCATTCATGAATACCCATTTATCATTGTGAATCACGGCGATCGTGTCAATTGAATTCTGAATGAGGAGCTGATAACGCTCTCTGCTTTTTTGCAGAATCGTTTGGAATTTTTTTCGTGAAGAAATATCAATCAGAAGCAGCAATTCCGCCCGCTGATTTTTATATGTCGTCGGTGCCGCTTTCACTTCTAAATGAACGGGCGTGCCGTCGAGCCTTCTCCACGTCTGTTCGATCATTCCGACTTCCATTCCTTTTTGCATCCGCACAATTCGGTTTTTCACAATGTCGTGGTACTCTTCTTCAATAAACTCATAAGAGCGCCTGCCGATTACCTCGTCTTTGCTTTCGGCTCCCAGCATGGCAAGCATCGCGTTGTTGGCGTAGGCGATTGTGCCGTTGATGCTGACATATAAAGGATTCGGCAGCATTTCGACAAGACGCTCGAATTCGCCGTTTCCAGCCGCATCTTCCGAATGTTGTTCTGCCTTTTGCTTCTTTTGTTCATACATATAAGGCCGGCGGGGCGTCTTCTCCTCAAGCACCTTGATTTTGAGGATGATTTCCCGATCCGTCCCCTCCATTTGCGGTGTGACAATTTCCACACCCGCTTCAAGCCATACGATGGTATGATCTTTTTTAATAAGACGAAAGGTGCAAGGCATCAAATGATGCTCATTATAGAAATAACTTTCAACCAAAAATTGATCTTCTTCATGCAGGAACGTTTTGAGAAATGACCCGATCATCTCTTCCTGAGAATAACTGAAGTACGATTTGCAGTTTGCAGAAATATACATAATACGCCCGTTAGACGTCAAAACGGCATGAAGATCGGTTTTCGATTGAAACTGTTTGACATGCTGAGTATCCTGTTCCACAGAATCCCTCCTTTGCATTATACTCGCACTGCAGGCTGGACACGGACTGGTATAAAAAGAAATTCCACTAGATTGATTCGCTAAAAAATGAGCATTCTCCTTCTATTCTTATTGTGAACGTCAATTTTCCTGAATGAAAGAAAGGGCGCACGAGATGTTCGGCCGCCCTTTCATTTGTTATTTTTTATTGTATTTCTTTTCAAGCTCTTTGTAAGCGTCAACTGCTCCCTTGGCAATGTTTTTGCTGACATGATCGTGATCATCCTGAACAGTCGGTACGACGACGCTGAATGCCACTCGTGGATGTTCTGACGGATAATAGCCGACAAAGGTCAGGTTATACGTCTCTTTCCCCCACCAGTTTTTGTTCGTGCCGTAATAGTGCGTCTGCGCGGTTCCCGTTTTTCCGGAAACATCGGCGCCGGACCCCTGGAATGTTGAATAAGCCGTTCCTTGAGGTGAGCTTGTAACCAACTTCATCCCTTTATGAACCTGATCAAAATCGCTCGGGCTGTTATTTACTTTGTTCAAAATTTTACTATCTCGCTGTTCAATCGCTTTTCCAATCTTGTTTTTGCTGTCCGGTTCATGAATGCTTGTGACGATCCGCGGCTGGACGCGATACCCGCCGTTTGCGATGGCTGAAATATATTGAGCCATTTGAAGCGGCGTATATGTATCAAACTGTCCGATCGCAAAATCCAGCAGTAATCCCCCGACCAATTGCGGATTTGACTGCATGCCTGCTGATTCCTGAGGAAGATCAATCCCGGTCTTCACACCCAAACCGAATTGGGCGTAGTAGTTGCGCATTTTTTTAATATCGTCTAATCCGGCAGGCAGCGTACCGTGCGGGACGTAAGTAATGCCGGCGATATGCATGGCCACATGAAACATATATACGTTTGAACTTCTTTGCAGCGCAGTCAGCTCAGTAATGGCTCCCATTTGTGTCCACGATTGTTTTTTCGTGTCGCCTTTAAATACAAGCGGTGCATCGACAAACGTTTTATAATGCGGGAGGCCGCTTTGGTAACCCGCGAGAACAGTCGCTCCTTTAACAGAAGAGCCCATCTCATATTGGGTCGTAAATGATCCGATCGCAAAATCCTGTATTTTATTTGTTTCGAGATCGATGCGTTTCCCCGCCATTGAGAGAATATCCCCGTTGTTCGGGTCCATCATGACGGCAAATCCTCTGTCAACCATATAGTTGCCTGCGGCGCGGCTTCTTCTCAGCTCTTTTTCAATGACTTTTTCGACTTTCGACTGTAATTCCATATCGAGCGAGAGCTGCAGATCGTAGCCTCTGCTGCCTTCATCGACGGGCTTTTGGCTGACGACCTCACCTTTGCTGTTTTCCACATACTCTACTTTTTCTTTATGTGCGTTTAAATAGTCTTCATACTGATATTCAATGTAGCTTTTACCCACCCGGTCATTCAGTGAGTAGCCTCTTGTGACATAATAATCTTTCCGTTCGCCCAACAATCCCTGTTCCGGTGTCGTCACACCGCCGAACAGAGAGTACAGCGTTTTGTCGTATGGATATTTCCGCGTCCAGTCATTGATCACGTCAATGCCGGGGAGCTCTTTCAGGTGCTCGGATACCACGGAAACTTCTTCATATGTCAGGTCGCTTTTTGGTTTTTGCTTGTTGTTTTCATGCTCGTCAAGCAGTGAACCGCTGTTTCCGTTTCCGTTCAGCTTATTCGGGTCCATTGATTTGACGACTTGCGGCTGATAGGCGTTGCCGCTTGAAAAACGCGTATAAATCGCCGCGATTTCCAGCTCTTTTTTATTTTGTTTGATCGCATCAATCTCCTGCTTCGGGACGCGTTCAATCTGGCGTTTGTACACTTCTTGGGAATTCAGGCTGTTTTCTGAATCCTTCATAAGCTTTTCCGCCTTCTTCGGATGTGCGGCAAGCCAGTAATCAATGATATTTCGATCCTTCATAAATTCAGTATCAATATGAATCAGTGCGGCGAGATTTTTTGCCGTTTTCAATTTGTCCTTTGCCGAGGTTTTTGAGGTAGAAACGTATACAATTTCAGGCACAGCCTGGTTATCAACCGCCACTCTGTTCCGCTTGTCATACATCTTTCCCCGCGGTGTCGGATAATAGGCGGTTTTTGCATTTGCCTTCTCCGCATCCTGGCGGTGTTTATCCCCTTCGACAATCTGGACGATGCCGAGTTTAAAAATCAGTGCCGTAAAGAGAAGAAAAACAATCAAAAAATAGAGATTCATTCTCAGCGCTCTGTAACGTTTCGTTTTTTTCTTTGGTTCGCGCGCGACTTCAGCCACTTTCTGTTACACCTCTCAAATCATTGAATATATTTACATAAACAGATTTTAATTGTAACATTTTTGTAAAAGTTGTTACAGCGAAAACGGGTAAAAAAAACTGTCAAGATCAAATTATCTTAAAATATATCTAACACTTCAAATAATTTGAAGATATGTAACAGATTTTAAAAAATAATACAGATCGTTTTTCCCGGTATAGAGCCATTTTTCTGCGCTCAATTACAATTATGACAAGAGTTTGTTGTCAAAGGAAATGGCTGCCTGCATTATGACAAAAAAGCTGTGATAAGATTTTTCATGTAGAAAAAAACTTCTCTGGGAGGCTATTAACTATGAAAAAAGCATTTCTCTTATCTGCTGCCGCGGCAGTCAGTTTGATTACATTCGGAGGCATTCAGCAGGCATCTGCCAAAGAGCTGTCATGCCAGCACGTCGTTACCGTGAAAAAAGGAAACACTGTACAGCATCTGACTCTTCAAGAGGCTGTTGAAAAACTACATATGAAAACGAGCGTGAAAAAGCTGAACGTTAAAAATGAGAAAGAACTGACTCAGCTGCTGCAAAAACACGCAAAGCATTCTGACATGACAGTTAAAAATGTTCAAAAAGAAACACCGGCAAAAACTGCTCCGGCAGCTGCCGAAAAACCGAAAGCCGATCAAAATCAGACGGCTGACAATGCAAAACAGACAGATAACACAAACAACAGCAGCGAGAAAACTCCTTCATCTGTCAGTGCGTACGAAAAGAAAGTCGTTGAATTGACAAACGCAGAGAGACAAAAGCAAGGCTTAAAACCTCTGCAGATTGATGATAAATTAAGCAAATCAGCTCACGCAAAATCACAAGATATGAAAGACAAAAACTATTTCGATCACCAAAGCCCTACTTACGGCTCACCTTTCGATATGATGAAGTCTTTCGGAATCACTTATAAAACTGCCGGTGAAAATATCGCCAAAGGACAGCCGACTCCTGAAGCTGTCGTTAAAGCTTGGATGAACAGTGAAGGCCACAGAAAGAACATCATGAATCCTGAGTTCACTCAAATCGGTGTCGGTTATGTAGAATCAGGAAACATCTGGACACAGCAATTCATCGGAAAATAAACAAAAAAAGATTGCCCCGGCGGGCAATCTTTTGTCTGTCGAAAAAGTGGCTGAGACGGCGCAAAAAGTGCTCAAAACCCGTGAACCCGGTGACGGCAAAATCTTAATTTTCGAAGTTCCCAATACAATCAACATCCGTACGGGCGAAGAAGGGCCTGACACTTTATAAATTTATAAATTTTGAAGCTCCCGGCACATAAGTGCTGGGAGCTTTTTTGTAAAATCTTAAACGTGATGATTAAATTGGTTTTGTTAGCCTTTGCTTCTTTAGTAATACTTTATTTAATAAAAAGTAGAATTTACCTATTTTCTGTTGAATATTTTTTCAAAATTTAGTAATATATTGAATGGGTTTCTAAATAAATGGAGAAAGGAAGTTTAAATTGAAAAAAATTGTAATGACACTATTCACAGTTGCTCTATTGACATTCGGGATTTTCTCAAACAGTTCAGAAGCGTTAGCCATGACTTCAAAAGGAGCAATTAAATTCCAAACAGATGCTAATACTTACTCAAAACACGCTACTTCTATTGTCGTAACAGGTACTGTGCCTTCAAAATATGAGGTAAACTGGGGTGTTACAGTTTTTCTTGAAAATAAAAAAGGAGATATAGTCAAATATATAGTTGTTAATAGACATAATGTTCGCAATTTTAAAGTAAGCTTTTTGACGAAAAATATTCCAGCAGGCAAGTATGATGTGCAAGTAGCATTGACCTGGGGAACTCAAACCCATATAGGAGAACTGAAACACTATATTACTGTACAACATTAAAATTTATATTGCTAACAAATGGATTTAACGTTGATTTTATCTGGAATTCTCAAAAAACAACATGTAATGATAAAATCTCTGGATCGAGGATGTTTTCGTAAATCTCTTGGATTTTTTACGATACATCCTCTTTTATTTTTCAGTTTTTCTAGAAAGCTAATCTGTAGAGTTTCGGATGCCGAATTATTAGGTTTTAATTGCGGGAATCAACTCGATTTATTGCTATGTACATTTGGGTTACTCGAATTCATAGTTGAATCAAACATGATACATCCTACTTTTGGAAAGTTGTATTAATTCTAATCATTATTCGGAAATCCCCCTTTTGATTTATAATAGACAGTCTGCATCAAACAAACGAGGGGGATTCCAAACAGTAGAATATTATAAACGGATACACATTAATACATTATCCTGCCAAGTTCCTGTCTTCATTAAGGCCCTAAGAATACAAGATTTGCAGATCATTGTTTATAAAACACTACCAACAATACCGTAAGTATTCGCTTCCTCAGCATCCATAAAATAGTCGCGTTCGGGCAATCTTTTTTATTTCACCCAAAGCTTATAAATACTTTGAGTTCCGCTGTTTTCTTCTCCTTGCGCGGAAAGCTTGTCGTATAATGATTTGGCGAGCGCCAATCCGGGCATCTCTTCTCCCATGAGCTCCGCTTCTTCAAGGGCGATGCCCATGTCTTTAATAAAGTGTTTCACGTAGAATCCCGGCGCAAAATCGCCTTTCAGCATACGGGGGGCGAGATTTGACAATGACCAGCTGCCAGCCGCTCCGGTTGTAATGCTTTTCAGCACTTGTTCCGGGTTCAGACCGGATTTTTCAGCGTAAGCCATCGCTTCAGCCACTCCGACCATTCCCGCTGCAATCGCGATCTGATTGCACATTTTCGTATGCTGGCCGCTGCCAGCCGGCCCTTGATACTGAATGTTTTCCCCCATAACGGAGAAAAGCGGCAGGCATGCTTCAAACGCTTCTTTTTCTCCTCCGGCCATAATGGCAAGCGTTCCGTTCCTCGCGCCGATGTCTCCGCCGGAAACAGGTGCATCCAAGGCGTGAATGGACTTTTCTTTGGCCTGCTCCGCAATCTTTTTCGCCAGAGACGGTTTTGATGTCGTCATGTCAATGACAAACGCCCCTTCTTTTGCGTGCCGGAGAATGCCGTTTTCGCCGAGATAGATTTCCTCGACATCACTCGGATAGCCGACCATGGTAATAATAATGTCAGCTTTCTCTGAAAGGTCTTTAACCGTCTCCTGCCAGACCGCTCCCTTATTCAGAATCTCTTCCGCTTTTTGTTTCGTACGCGTGTAGACTAAAACAGGATAGCCCGCTTCTAAAATGTGCGACGCCATACTGTTTCCCATGACGCCCAAACCGATAAATCCGACCGTTTTGTTCACTGCGCTTTCCTCCCATGATGCGATTCATAATATCATTCTTTCATGTCTATATTACAATATTATAGGCTGATAGAGACCGCGTTACAAGGTGAATTTAGAAATCGCGCTGATCAGATCTTCGCTTGCGCTCTTTAACATATCAGTCGATTGCTTTACTTTTTCAAGCGTAACGAGCTGTTCATCAGTAGAAGCATTCACTTCTTCCGCGGCTGCCGCTGATTCTTGAGAAATGGCGGAGATGCTTTGAATCGCTTCTTGAATCGCGGCTTGTTCTTCACTCATTTTTTGAATGTCATTGTAAATATGATCTATACCTTGAACGAGAGACTGCATTTCCGTCGTAATCAGATTGAGGACCTCACCCGTTTCATGAATGGCGCTGTTTTGTTCATCATTCATTCTGCTTGCCTCGATCATCGCGTGTGACGCTTCTTTTGTCTCAGATTGAATCAGCCGGACCGTCTCACTGATATGGCCGGAAGAAAGAGCTGATTGTTCAGCAAGCTTGCGGACTTCTTCCGCGACGACGGCAAAGCCCCGGCCGCTTTCTCCCGCTCTCGCGGCTTCAATGCTCGCATTCAGCGCCAAGAGGTTCGTCTGGTCTGAAATGGCGGATATTGCCGTCACGACTTCTTCTATGTTTTTCGTTTGTTCTTCCAGGTCATTCAGCATTGCCTCTACTTTTTTCGTTTCTGAATTGGCTTCGTTTGACTTCATCAGCAGCTGCCCGAGCGCGTCCAATCCTTTGTAGCTGGCATCCTCTGAAGATTTTGAGAGTTGTTTTATGCTGCCCGCGCGATCTGCGATTCCTTTTATTTTGACTGAGAGATTTTCTGATTTTTCATTGATCGTCTCAACCTCTGACGCTTGCTCTGTCGCTCCGGCGGCGACTTCCTCTATCGCTTTTGCGATTTGTCCGCTCGTTTCATTTGTTTCTTGTGAAATGACGGTTAGCTGGTCAGATGTATCAGACACATTTTCTGAGGAGGCCTTAACCTGTTCGACCATCTCTTTCATATTTTCAACCATTTGGTTAAAGTCTTTTGTTAACTCGCCTACTTCATCTTTTGATTTCGTCTGGGCGCGGACGGTTAAATCTCCCGCTGAGACCGAGTTTGTTTTGGCGATCAGCTGCTGAATCGGCCCGGTTATCGTTTTTGCTAGGAAATAGCTGAGTCCGATCGTAATCACAAGGGCGATCAGTGACATAAAAATGCTCACCGTGTTCATTTTATCGGCTACTCCCATCAGCTGATCTTTTTCAAACTGCGTTCCGACTTTCCACCCTGTTTCTTTTACCGTTTGGTAGACGACCATGTTCCCCTGCAGCTCTTTGACACCTTCTTTATCCGTGGTGATGTCTTTTAACGTCTGATCTTCCGAAATATTTTTTCCCTGTTTTTCCGGATGCGCCAGAAGAGAGCCGTTTTCATCCGCCAAAAACGCAAATCCTTTATACGGTACCTTTTGCTCGTTGACCATGCTCTGAATGGAGGACAGCTTCAGATCTAAGCTCGCCACTCCGACGACGGTTCCGCTGTTTTGAATGGCTTTTGACGCCGTCACGATCATGTCTCCCGTCACTGCATCTTTATAAGGGTCAGTCCAGACAACCTTATCGGGTTTTTCAGCCGCCATCTTATACCACGTTCTATTTGTCGGATCATAGTCTTTGGCAAAGTCGGCCTTTGGATATGTAAACATTTGTTTGTTTGCGGTTCCGACGTACGCAAGCGCGACATATTTGTCATTCTGTCCGATCTGTTTTAACTCATCGTTAAAAAGCCGCGCGGTTTCTTTCTTCCCATCTGATAGAAAAGACCGGGACAATTCACCGCCTGCTAATCTCATTAATACGGTCTCATCATTTTTCAGCTGAAGCTCAATGTTCTGACCGAGTGAATTGGTGACATTCTCTGTCGTACGTTTTGCTTCCTCCGTCATCATCGGCTTTAATGTCAAATATGAAGAAACCGTTAAAAAAACAACCGTTACGATAAGCATTGCCGATACAAACACAGCAATTTTGATGTGCATTTTTTTAAACATAACCATCCCCTCCTGAGAGTTATATCGGTCTTTCGGCCAAGAAAATGAATAAATCTTGAAATAAATATCAAAAATTTCCGCCATTTGACGCAGCAAAAAAAGAGCCGTCGTACCGACAGCTCCGCCTTACGTAAAATATTCGATTTTCGCTTTCGGAAAATAGGTTTCGATATAAGATTCGAGTGTTTCCCTTAAGTCATGCTCTTCGTCTTTTTGGTATATATACTTGCCGATTCCGTAGCGTCCCCATTTGTATCTGCGCTTTTCTTCATCAAGCTCAAGCTTTGTTTTCGGATAGTTCTTCTCAATCACCCGTTTGGCCGGTTTTGTAAAACGGTGCTGGATCAGTTCAAATGTGATGTCATGCCGAACGTCTTCATCAAGCGCCGCATTAAGTTTCTCAAACAGTTCCTTATAGCCTTCCTCCCAGCCATCGTGAATATAAATCGGCGCCACGATGAAACCGAGCGGATAGCCCGCTTTAGCGACTTTGACGGCGGCTTCTATCCGTTTGTCGAGCGGAGAAGTTCCCGGTTCAAAGTTTTTAATGACATAATCCGCATTGATGCTGAATCTGAACCTAGTCTTTCCGTTATGTTTTGCATCAAGCAAGTGATCGACGTGGTGAAATTTAGTCACGAATCTGAGCTGTCCCAATTCGCTTTGTCCGAAATGTTCAATGGCTCTTTTTAATGTATGTGTCAGATGATCGATTCCTACGATATCAGACGTACAAGAGGCTTCAAATCTTGTAAATTCCGGCGCCCGTTCTTTCATATACTCATCAGCCTGATCCAGAATCTCTTCCACATTGACATATGTCCGGATGTAGGGCTTTGACCCCATCGTCGTCTGCAGGTAGCAATAGTGGCAATGCCCCATACAGCCCGTCGCAAATGGAATGGCATATTCGGCGGACGGCTTTGAAGAATCGAATTTCAGTGTTTTCCGGACGCCGATTACCAATGTTGATTTCGCGTTCCGGTATTGCTGCAAGTGATTTTTTCCCGGAATATTCCGGACTTGATTATGCGATGTCGTTTCTCTGATCTCAAGCCCCATGTTTTCAAACTTATTCTTCAGCTCTTGTCCTAACGGGTATTCGAGCGCTCTCGGTTCAATATAAACAAGCTGGGGCACAAACGGCTTCAGCATAGACAGACACTCCCTTTACATATTCTCATGTTGTTACTTTCCGTTTAAAAGAGAGTGAATATGCGTTGTAAACATTTCCTCTGATCAATGATACCGGTCTTCTTCAAAAAGCTCGCTGTAAAGCGCTTCCGCTTCCTCATATGTCGAAAAGACCGCGTCATCTTCGGCCAGCGGATGATAGGTTTCGTATAAAAACAGAGACAATTCTCCTTCATGATACGGGTGATGGACGATCTCCGCCTCTTTAATATGGGCGACATTGGCGGCATGCGGATTGCGGTAAATCACATAGACCGTATCCCCCGCTGCAAATGATTTTGTCATGATAATCCCTCCTGTTGAAAGTTATTGTTCCCCCCTTTTTTCCGAATATGAAAAAAAACCAGACGGCTTACACCGTCTGGCTTTTGTATTACTTATTGAATGTTTCTTTAACGAATGCGACAACCTCTTCTGTCGTGCTCATAGACAAGATTGTTTCTTTGAATGATTCAGCTTCTTTTTTAGAAAGCTTGCTGATCTGCGTTCTTGCCGGAAGGATGGATGTAGCGCTCATCGAGAACTCATCTAAGCCTAAGCCGAGAAGAATCGGAATCGCAATTTCGTCTCCCGCCATTTCTCCGCACATGCCGACCCATTTGCCCTCTTTGTGAGCGGCTTCAATAACAAGGGTGATCAGACGGAGAATCGCCGGATTGTATGGCTGATACAGATAAGCTACGCGCTCGTTCATGCGGTCAGCAGCCATCGTGTATTGGATCAAGTCATTTGTTCCGATACTGAAGAAGTCAACTTCTGCGGCAAACTGATCTGCGATAACGGCTGTAGACGGAATCTCTACCATCATACCGACTTCAATATCGTCAGAAACCGCTACGCCGGCTTCGACGAGTTTTTCTTTTTCTTCGAGAAGAATCGCTTTCGCCTGTTTAAACTCGTTTACTGTCGCAATCATCGGGAACATGATTTTTAAGTTTCCGTATGTACTTGCACGAAGCAGCGCACGAAGCTGAGTTCTGAAGATTTCTTGCTCTTCAAGGCAAAGGCGGATGGCTCTGTAGCCTAAGAACGGGTTCATTTCTTTAGGTAGCTGCAGGTAAGGAAGCTCTTTGTCGCCGCCGATATCCAATGTCCGCACGACAACTGATTTTCCTTCCATACGCTCAAGAACCGTTTTATAAGCGTCAAACTGCTCGTCTTCCGTCGGAAGCTGGTCGCGTCCCATGTAAAGGAATTCCGTACGGTAAAGCCCTACAGCTTCTCCTCCGTTTTCAAGAACGCCTTTTACATCGTCAGGTGTGCCGATATTTGCGGCAAGCTCTACATGATGGCCGTCTTTAGAAACAGTCGGTTCATTGACGAGCTTCGCCCACTCAGCTTTTTGCGCCAGGTAAGCACTGTGCTTTTCTTCATATTTCTTTAACGTTTCACTGGAAGGATCGATGATCACATCACCATCGATGCCGTCTACGATTACCGTAACACCGTTTTCAATTGTCCCTGTAGCCGCTTTTGTGCCGACAACAGCCGGAATTTCAAGCGAACGGGCCATGATCGCGGAGTGTGAAGTGCGTCCGCCGATATCAGTTGTAAAACCTTTTACAAACTGGCGGTTTAATTGCGCCGTATCAGACGGTGTCAAATCTTCAGCCACGATAACAACCTCTTCTGAGATCATGCTCGGGTTCGGAATTTCCACGCCCAGCAGGTGCCCCGTCACACGTTTTGTTACGTCACGGATATCCGCCGCACGCTCTTTCATGTATTCGTTATCCATTGATTCAAACATAGTAACGAACATAGAAGCTGTTTCTTTCAAAGCGAATTCAGCATTGACTGAATCTGTGCTGATTTTCTCCTTTACCGGGTTCAACAGCTCAGGATCACTCAGAACTAAAAGGTGCGCGGAGAAAATGTCAGCTTTGTCTTGTCCCAGTTCTTTTAAAGCATGCTCTTTAATTTTTTCAAGCTCTTCTTTAGAACGTACAATCGCTTCATCAAAACGGCTTACTTCAGCCGCAGCATCAGCAATGTTTTTCTTTTCAACCGTTAAGTCCGGCTCTTCAAGCCGGTATGCTTTCGCAATCGCAATTCCGGCTGAAGCGCCTATTCCTTTTAATTCTTGCATTACTCGCCGAGTCCTTCGCTTTTCATTGTTTCTTCTAAAGCGTTAAGAGCATCGTTTTCGTCAGCGCCTGAAGCGGAAATTGTGATTTCAGCGCCTTTAGCAATACCTAGAGACATAACGCCCATGATTGACTTAAGGTTTACTGTTTTGCCGTTATATTCTAAGTTTACGTCAGCATCGTATTTGCTTGCAGTCTGTACAAGAACTGTCGCAGGACGAGCGTGGATTCCGGAATCTGCTGTTACTTTAAATGTTTTTTGTGCCATGATTATCATTCTCCTTTAAATTAAAGCTATTTTACTACACAATATTATATCATACAGCCGTACTTGTCATCTGACAAGCACGGCGTATTTATATGCTTATTTTCCGATTTTCACAATATCTTTTTGTTCCCGTTTTACGGTACCTTCGGCCGAAAGGGAAATCGCTTCACCCTCGGCAAGATTTGTAAAGACAATCGGTGTCATTAATGAAGGAACATGAGGTTTAACCGCTTCAAGATCAACTTCAAGCAGCTTTTGCCCCGGTTCAACCCGGTCACCCTCAGAAACAAAAGAAGTGAATCCTTCGCCTTTCAGGCTGACTGTGTCGATTCCGAAATGAATCAGGATCTCTCTTCCGCCGTCAGACTGAAGGCCGATCGCATGTTTTGTCGGGAAAACATTCAGCACTTTTCCGCGGACAGGCGATACGACGATTCCTTCTTCAGGAAGAATCGCAAAACCGTCGCCCATCATTTTTCCTGAGAACACCTGGTCAGGCACATCGGTAATCGGATGGATTTCGCCGGTGATCGGAGAAGCGAACACTTCTTCACCCTGCTCGTTTCGGAGCGGATCTGCGATAACCTCTTCAACCTGCTGGCTGACTTCTTCTTGCGCGGATACTTTCGGTTCAGGGCGCGGCGTGCGTCCGGCGATAATATCCTGCATCTGTGTTTTTAAACCGTCAGAACGCGGGCCGAAAATGGCCTGAATATTGTTTCCGACTTCAAGAACGCCTGAGGCGCCAAGCTGTTTGAGACGGGCCTTATCCACTTTCTTCTGGTCGTTGACCGTAACGCGAAGTCTCGTGATACAAGCGTCAAGGTGCTTAATGTTTTCCTGATCACCCATTGCCTGCAGGATTTCATAAGGAAGGTCGCCGGCTTCGCCTGAGGCGCCCGCACCTTCATCCGCAGCCTCTTCTTCACGGCCCGGCGTTTTCAGATTGAACTTTCTGATCGCAAACCGGAAACCGAAGTAGTAAATGACGGCTAATCCTAAGCCGACCGGAATGACAAGCCACCAAGCCGTCCGGTTAGGCAGAATTCCGAACAGGAAGTAGTCAATCAGACCGCCTGAGAAGGTCATACCGATTTTTACATGCAGCAGCTGCATAACCATAAAGGAAAGCCCCGCGAATACGCAGTGAATCGCAAACAGGATAGGAGCCACAAACAAGAATGAGAATTCAAGCGGCTCGGTAATTCCCGTTAAGAAACTTGTCAGAGCGGCAGAACCCATGATTCCGGCTACAAGTTTTTTCTTTTCAGGCTTCGCTTCATGATAGATTGCAAGCGCTGCCGCCGGAAGACCGAACATCATAAACGGATATTTCCCCGTCATAAATGTTCCCGCCGTCAGCTGTACGCCGTCTTTGATCTGAGCCATGAAAATCCGCTGATCTCCGCGGATGATGTCTCCGGCCGCATCTTTATAGCTGAAAAATTCATACCAGAACGGCGAGTAGAAAATGTGATGAAGACCGAACGGAATCAATGACCGCTCAATCATCCCGAAAATAAAGGCCGCCAAGGTTGGATTCGCTTCCACAAGACCCGTGGAGAAGGAATTCAGACCGTGCTGGATCGGAGGCCAGATCACTAACATAATAAGACCGAGAATTAATGCGGAAATCGATGTGATAATCGGGACGAACCGCTTACCCGCAAAGAATCCGAGGTACTGCGGAAGTTCAATTTTATAAAACTTGTTGAACAATAACGCGGCCAGAACCCCGACGATAATACCGCCGAACACGCCCGTCGCCAAAGTGGGTATCCCCAGCATGTTAATATAGGCCGGATGGTTTTCCGCAAAAAACTTTGCCCGTTCAATTTTGTCAGACGGAATACTGCCGTTTGCCATAAGCACGGCGCTCATGGATACGTTCATGACCAAGTATCCGATAATAGCCGCGATTCCGGCAACACCGTCTCCGTTGGCAAGACCGATCGCAACCCCTACTGCAAAAAGAAGCGGCAGGTTGTCAAATACGATTTGGCCGGCGCTTTCCATGACATTCGCCACAAGCTGAACGTTATCATTGCTTAAGAAGTGCATGACTTGAATCATATCTTTGTTCTGCATGGCATTCCCTAACGCAAGCAAGATCCCCGCAGCCGGTAAAATCGCAACCGGAAGCATAAGAGCACGGCCGATTTTCTGGAGAACGCCGAATAATGCTTTAAACATAAAAGATGTACCTCCTCTGTTAGCTAGTGTGACCTTACAGCGAAAATTCATGACAACGAATTCACTGGCGCAAGTCTTCAGTTTAACCGTTTACATTTGCCCTTTTACACAACAAAAAAGGCATGAGTAAAAAGGGTGTGCAAAATAACGGGACCGTTCTTCCCGTTTTTTACCCTCAATCACTCATGCCTGATCGAATCAGTGACACGTTTTTAAGGTTTCAACTGAAATTATGAAATTTTATTGGTTAATCGGTACAAATGAAGCGTGAGATAAACCGCTTCCGCCTCATGAACTGGTTTTTTCAGTATTTGCTGCAAGATTTTTATCAGTTTCCAAGCAGTATTGTAGCATAGCGGGTATTCATTTTTCAATAATAACATTAACTTTTCTGGTTCTTTTGTCTGCTCTTCCCGATTAATCCTGTCTATGGTAAATCTGATATGCCGGATCAGCCGCAAATAGTGGACGCTTTCTTTATTCACTTTCATCTGGAAAGATTCCTCAATCACCTGAACGAGCCGGGACATCAGCTGTGAATGCTGATTGACCTCTGAAAGGGGCCGATTCGTCAGGGCGGAGTGGATATGCAGAGCGATAAAGCCGATCTCCCCTTCCGGAAGGCAGATTCCCGTCTTTTCATTAATCATGCCGACGACTTCACGGGCAATTTGGAATTCTTCCGGATAAAGCGTTTCGGTTTCCATGAGAAACGGGTTTTTAATGTCAAAACCCTGCTGCAGCCGCTTTACCGCAAAGGCGATATGGTCAGTCAGCGCAATATGGATATGCTCATTTAACGGTTGGCTTGTCCGCTTCTTGATATGATAAATGACGTCATTGGAGATGTCGACAAGTGTCTCGTCCACATAACCGAGGAGCTTTTTAAATTGTTTTTGTTCTTTTTCATCCTTTAAGATGAACATCTTGTCATACCCTTTATCTTCAATGACATCCGCTTGTTTTTTTCCAAAGCCGATCCCTTTTCCGATTAAGACGACCTCACTGTATCTATCATGTGTTGCGATGAGCACATTGTTATTTAATACCTTTTCAACTGTAAAGGACCCCTTCATGATCCTCAGCTCCTTTGTCATTCAATACCTCATATCGTACAAAACGAACGGAAAGCGCGTCAATTCTTTTTTTAGACGGTTGATCGTTCAATAAGGCGGTAATCAAGAACTTTCCTTGCCGGAGGCCCGCCGCTGATCCTGTTCTCAAGCATGTGAAAAGCCTGCTTTCCCATTTCTTTTGTTTGTATATCTATTGTGGAAATACCTAACATCTTGCTGATATCATGATTGTCGATGCTCAAAATCGCAAGCTCTTCCGGGATGCGCGTCCCATTTGCCTTGGCTTCAAGGTAAAGACCTGCGGATACTTGATCATTCGCCGCAAACAGCGCAGTCGGTTTGTCATCCCAGCTCTTCCATCTATGAAAAAGGGCTTTCCCGTCAAGCAGCGTCAGCGCCTTTTCCACAACCAGCTCTTCCCTGTAAGGCTGCCCGATCTTCTTGAGCGCCTCTTTGTATGCGGCAATGCGTACTTGACTGTTTTTTCCCTTTTTTCTGGCCAGGCTGATCGCTATTTTCCGGTGTCCCTTTTCTATCAGATAATCCAGACCGTGCCGAAATGCTTCCCGATGCGGATTACTGATGGAGGAAAGCCCCGCCGCATCAGTGTACTGGCAGAGGATGAGCGGTTCTTTCACGGTAAGCAGATGTTCATCAGGAATTGCTTTGGAGCAGATAATCAGGCCGTCCACTTGGCGCTCCTGTAACTGTGATAAGGCAAAACGTTCTTTTTGCTGCTGATAATCTGTCTGGTATAAAGAAAGATGCACGCCTGACGCTTCGGCAGCCTCGGCAATACCTGCAACAAGGTCTGCAAAATACGGCAGATTCACCGACGGAAGCACAACGCCGATCATATCGGTAAAACCTTTGGATAAATGTACAGCATGAATGTTGCGCGTATATCCGAGCGATTGCATCGCTTTTTTCACTCTTTCTCTTTTGTCCTTACTTACATAAGGATGATCGTTTAATACTCTTGATACCGTTGTAACGGAAACCCCGGCAGCGCCGGCAATGTCTCTGATCGTAGCCATGGCGTCCCCCTTTCTTTTTTCCCTTGATCTGGAATGCGTTTCATACAGTAAGCTAGAAACAGAAACAGCCTATTCGTTTGAAAGGAGAAGAACAGCGATGGGGATTCTTTGCTTAATCGGTTTGTGTCTGGCCATAGTCGGCGGCAGTTACCTTGCCATGCGGCCCCTGAATGAAAAGCATGACATCAAACCATTTCAGCATTTTGATGATTTTTTCATTTAAAAGGTGATAAAAAAGGACGCTGCGTTCCAGAACCGTCCTTTTTTATCACAAAGCTTTCTATTTCAGAATCGTTAATTCTTTCGGATACTGCGTTAATGCTTCGGCGCCGTCTTTTGTGACGAACACATCGTCTTCAATGCGCACGCCGCCGACATCCGGCACGTAAATCCCCGGTTCTATCGTGTATACCATGCCTTCTTTGAGGAGTGTGTCGTTCGCGCTGCTCATTGATGGATATTCGTGAACCGAAATCCCGAGTCCGTGGCCGAGGCGGTGCGGGAAATAGTCTCCGTATCCGGCTTTTTCAATAATGCCGCGGGCTTTTAAATCGAGATCGCCGATTCTGACGCCGGGTTTGCTTAATTGAAGCGCCGCCTGTTCAGCTTTAAGCACCGTTTCGTAAATCTCTTCCTGTTTCTGGCTGATTGATTGGTATGCGAATGTTCTCGTAATGTCTGAACAGTAGCCGTCAAGAATAACGCCCAGATCAAACAGAACGAAATCGCCTTTTTTCAACCGGTCTGCACCCGGATTCCCATGGGGCTGGCCTGATTTTTCCCCGAACAGCACCATCGTTGAAAATGACATGCCCTGCACGCCTTTTTTCTTCAGCTCAAACTCAATCTGCGCGAGTACTTCGGTTTCACTCACACCCTCTTTGAGCGCCGCGACACCGACTTCAACTCCGTAATCCGCGAGCTTTGCCGCTTCCCTGAGAATGCTGATTTCCTTCTCATCTTTCACGAGACGGAATTGGTTGAGCGTTTCTTCTGCCGAAACAAATGCCGCGCCCCCTGAAGCTTGTTTGAGCTGTTCTGAGCGGGAAAGAGAGATCGAATCCTTTTCAACCGCGATGGAATCAAGCCGCACATTTCGTTTTGTGAGCTCGGCTTTGATCAGCTCCCACGGATCTTCGTGATCGCCGTAGCCGATAATACCATGCTCCCACCCGGCGCTGCGGGCTTGTCCGGCTTCCATTCCCGGACAAACGAAAAACGGCTCCTGTTCCTGAAACAGGAACAATCCCATTAACCGCTCATGCGGATCCGTGTAAAAATCAGTTAAATAAAATACGTTTTCCTTTGTATGTATAAATGCCGCATCATGTCCTTCTTTTTTCAGCCAAGATGAAACACGTTCTAATCTGTTCATTTTTTGCTTTTCCTCCTTACCAAAGTGACTCTTTATTCATTCTATCAGTTTTCCGGCGTTTATGCTGTGAACGAACATTAAAAAAACAGCCGCCCGATGTGCGGCTGTCATGTTTATTTTAATAATCTCAGTCCGTTCAGAATGACCAGGATCGTGCTCCCCTCATGCCCGATCACGCCAAACGGCAGTTCCATCACCTGCAGAAAGTTAGCGCAGATCAAAAGGCAGATGACCGAGAGCGAGAAAACAATATTCTGCTTAATAATCCGGTTCATTTTCCTTGAGAGTCTGCACATTTTCACAAGCTTGTGAAGATCATTTTTCATAAGGACTAAGTCAGCCGTTTCAAGGGCCACGTCCGTTCCCCCGCCCATCGCAATACCGACGTCAGCGGTTTTCAGAGCGGGCGCGTCATTAATGCCGTCCCCCACCATGGCGATTGTGCCGTACGTTTCTTTCAGCTTCTTCACTTCTTTTGCCTTTTGGTCCGGCAGACAATCGGCAACAACCGTCGTCATGCCCGCCTCTTTTGCAATGGCAGCCGCAGTTTCAGACTGATCGCCGGTGAGCATGGCTGTTTTAATGCCCAGTGATTCAAGCTCAGCCATCACGGCTTTGGCTTCAGGTCGGATTTGATCCTTTAAGGCAAAGCAGCCCGCAATCCGGTCATCTTTTTTAACAAAGACCAGTGTAAAACCTTTATCCTTTAATTCTTTTCCCGATGTTTGCAAAAAAGCATCTGCCGCATCTTCACCTGCAAACCCCGCTTTTCCGACCATCCATTTGACGCCTTCTATTTCAGCCTGAACACCGAATCCGGACGTCTCGTCAATCGATAGATGTCCTGCGGGCGCGGCGCCCCGGCTTTCGGCAAATTCAGCTATCGCTTTTGCAAGCGGGTGGCTTGATTGCTTTTCCATCGCATACACCGCCTGCATGATCTCATCTTCACTCACATGTTCCGCAGCTTGAAATGCCGCGACTGCCGGCTGTCCCTTTGTGACCGTGCCGGTTTTGTCAAATGCGATCATCCGTACGCTTCCCAGCTGCTCTAAAAACACACTTCCTTTAACCAATAATCCGTTGCGGGCACCATTTGAGATAAGGGAAAGCGCAGCGGGCATAATAGAAGCGACAAGCGCGCACGGGGAGGCGACCACCATAAACACCATCGCCCTGTAAAAGGTTTCACTCCAGCTCCAGCCTAAAGCGAAATGAGGAATGAATAAAAGCAAAGCCACGGCTAACAGCACGCCTTTGACATAGACACTTTCGAACCGCTCAATAAATGCCTGAGCCGGTGACACGCTGTTTTGGGCTGATTCCACCAGCCGGATGATTTTTCTGAATAAAGACTGTTCATTTGTTTTCGTCACACGAACCGTTAAGGAGCCGTTTCCGTTTACCGTTCCTGTAAACACAGAATCACCGGCTGTTTTTTCCGCCGGCATCGCTTCACCCGTAAGCGCCGATTCATCGAGGCTCGTCACGCCAGACTCAATGATCCCGTCTGCTGCTACGCGTTCGCCCGGCTTAATGACGATCATGTCACCGATCTTAAGTTCAGCAGCCGGCACCCGCTTTTCCCGTCCGTCCGCAAGCAGGGTCGCTTCCTCCGGTTCCAGTTTCATTAAAGATGTTAAATCACGGCTGCTTTTATTCATCGTATATGTTTCGAGCGCGCCGCTTAACGAAAAAATAAAGATAAGAACAGCGCCTTCAGCCCAATAACCGATCAGGGCGGAGCCGACAGCCGCAAAAATCATCAGCAGTTCCACATTTAACGCCTTCGTCTCAATGGTATCCTCAATTCCCTCTTTCGCTTTTGCAAATCCCCCGATCAGGAAGGCAAGGATATACAAAGTGACGGACAGGCCTTTTGTTTCGGTAAAAAACCAGGCCGCAAGAATAAGGACGCCGGATACGAGCGCCGCAATGAGTTCTGCATGCTGGAGCCACTTTTTTCCGGCCCGCTCTTCTTGTATGTGCTGTTGTGAATGGGTTTGTGTCATCACTTGTTCATTCATTATGAATTCTCCTCTCTAATTGAGAACGCAAATCATCTTCAATTCCCCGATAAAAGCAAAACAGCCGCCTGACAGGCAGCATTTTCACAGTGTTATCGCAGTGTTTTCTTTATTATAGCATGCCGGCGGAAGATTTCAATTATAATTGTTTTAATTTCTTTTTGATAATAATTATCATTAGTGTTTCTTCAGCTGTTCATTATATGCAAAAAAGGTGCTGGAGGAATTCCTCCAGCACCTTTTTATTTCTCTGACCATTCTTTTAATTGTGAGGCGGTCATCGGACCGACGATCTTTTTTTCGATTTCTCCTTTTTCATTCAGCAGAAATGACGTGGGAATCGTCATGACATCGTATTCCTTCATAAGCTCGCCTTTCGTGTCAAGAACAATCGGGAAAGTGAGATGATGCTGACTGACAAAGTTTTGAACGGTATTTTTGTTTCGCTCGGCATTCATCAAATTTACCGTTACAAGGCTTACATCATCGGACTGATGCTGTTCATAATACGTTTGGAACTGAGGCAGTTCTTTTTTGCACGGCGGACACCACGATGTCCAAAAATGCAAAATCGTTTTCTGCCCTTTATTCGGAATCGATATCTCGTCTCCTTCAATCGTCTTCATCAGAAACACGGCGGGAACTGCCTGTTTTTCTGATGAGGCTTTTGCTTCAGGCATCCAGACGGCGGCAGCTATCAAAAGGACTGCACATACAATTAGGCGGTTTTTATGCATATGATCTTCCTTTCACGCGTTTCGGATAGCTTGCCCTTCCTTATTGAAATGTATCAGCCTTTTCAGCTTTCGATCCGGGGCGCTGTTCTTCCGCCGCCCGTCAAAAACACGGAGACACCGAGGTCTTTGCAGATCGTCGCGTAATGTAAACTTGTCAGAAGAATCATGCCGGTATTCATGCCGAGTATAATGCCGAGCATTTGCAATTCCGGCATAGAACCGAGCACATACATCATCGAAAGCCCCACAATGCTGCTCCATACGTTATGATAAAACGCCGTTTTCACGTGGCCGATACCGATCAGACAGGCCTGAAGCGGCATCACAAACAGATGAAAAAGAAAAAACGGCCACAAAAGCTGCAAATAATACTGCGCTTCCGGAGACTGAAAAAACAAATGGGTCAGCGGGCCCGCGAACTGAAACATGACCCAGACTGCCGGAATGCCGTAGCCGAATGTAATAAAAATCGCTTGTCTCAGCCGTTTCAGCACAATATCATATTGGGACAGCGCATACGCTTCTGAAATGCTGGGAATCATGACGACCATCAGCGAATGGGCGATAAATGCGGGAAACGAACCGATTGTCATCGCTACACCGGCAAGCATGCCGTATTGATCAATCGCGGCTGTCCCGGCTGCCCCGGACGCCAGCAGCGCTCCTTTCACTAAAAAGGGTTCAATGGCGTTTGTCACCGCATGAAATATACGAAGTCCCGTTGTCGGGATGGATACGGCCAGGAGGCGTTTCCGCACGTCTTTCCCGCGAAGATGAATGTGCTGATGGCCGGAAAGCGCCCTCCGCGCCAAAATAAACTGCGTATACAAGTAAACGAACACCACGACATCGCTTGCGACCAGCACAAATAATGAAATGAGCACGGCCATATCAATTTCAAAAGAATACCATTGAAAAAAGATAAACAGACAAAGCACTTGAATGATTTTTTTCATGACATTCGCAACCGCGATTTTTCCCATTTGCTGCACACCCATAAAATAACCTCTGGCGATGGATGTAAAAGCGACGACTGGAATCAGCCCGATGACAATCCCTTTAATAAACGGGTGATACGTATCGAATACAGGAATGAACGGCAGCGCGATGCTTGCGGCCGCGGTTGAAAACGCGGTAAAAACGGCGGTCATTCTGAAGGCATGCCGGAGCATGCTTTCATGCAGCTTCTGATTGGATTCCGCGATGAATTTTGAAATGGAGATCGGAAGCTCCAGACTGGCGATGACGATGATTAAAAAAATGGTGGGCAGAATACTCATGTAAAGTCCCATCCCATGCTCGCCAAGCTCCCGCGCCAGTATCATATTCACGACAAATTCCAGACATTCCGCGAAAAAGGCGGCGATGGATAAAAGAATGATCCCTTTCACAAATCGATTCATGGTGTCTCTCCTTGTCTCTCGTTCTTCCATCATCATATGAGACAAGTTCTGAAAATATTTTCGATTTCTCAAAATTGAAAAAAGCATAGCCGGGATATTTTTGATCCCGCTATGCTTACATCGCAAATACGTGTCTGCCGATCCGTTCGATAATTTTTCGGGAACGGATCCAGTGGTCAGATGCCGTTTTCGGATTGTAGAAAAACAACGCGTCCGTTTCTCTGCCCGGATGGTCAAGCGCCTCATTTGCGGCGGCGATGGAATCCTTATCCGGCTTTTGATTAATGCTTCCGTTTGCTACCGGTTCAAATGCATTCCTTTGATAGATCACGCCCCGAATGGTATCCGGGAAGCCGTTTTTTTCAGTGCGGTTCAGCACTACGCTGGCTACCGCAACCTTCCCTTTATAAGATTCACCTTTCGCTTCTGCGTGAACGAGACGCGACAGAAGTTGTCTGTCAGCGCGGGAATACGTTTTTTTCGGCGGCTGATAAGCCGTCTCTTCCGGTTTTGCTTTCTTCTCTTGGTGAGATGACAGCTTTATCGGTTGGATAGAATGCTTATAATCCGTTTTTGAAAGCTTCGGAACCGAGCTTTTTTTATTTAAATCAGCAACCAGTGTGCTGGGTTCTTGCTTTGGCTTCTTCGCAAAAGTAAACAGAGCTTCTGTATGTTCAATTTTTGATGCAGGCATAAAACATAGAAAAAAGACAGCCAAGGCAGCAAATTTTGTCGTCATACGATTTCCTCCTTAAATACTTCACTACCTTAACAAGAGCTGTGCGCAAATTCACGGTTAAAGATTTTCCAGTGCTCCCAATCAGCTTTTATGATGGAAGAAGTTCGTTAACAGCCTTGTTATTGGCAGGAAAACAGCCGTCATTTTCACAACATTAACCAAATAGCAGTAAAAGTATCCATCGGAGGGATTTTACATTTTGTTTACATCTGTTACAGCCAGATGAAATGAGAAACTAAGAAACAAAAAAAGACTCCTCAAGTGCGAGGAGCCGTCAGCTTCTTGGCTGTTCTAAATACTGGAAAACAACATCTCCGCCCTGCTGTGCAATACCGCGGAAATGCTTAAAATCTTCCTGCTTCGATAAAACTGCTCGAAATGCAAGAAAATGTTCTTTCTGCACCCTGAATTCTTTGACTTCCCCGGTGCGCATTTGGTTGATACATTCTGAAATTTCCTCAGGCAGCAACGAACACAGCCTCCTTTTCTCGGCTTTTTCCCGAAAATCAATATACCATCTTTCCCCCGCCGGGACAATGATTGAGCGGGCTGATACCCATATCGCTTTACTTCTTAAAGAAAATACTGCAAAATATTTTCAAACAGGATTTATGATAAAGGAGAGGAAGCTCGTGAAAATTGCTAAGGTTGGAAACGTCATTGAATTTAAAAACGGATTAACCGGTATTGTTGAAAAAGTAAATGAAAACTCCGTCATCGTTGATGTAACCATCATGGATAATTATCGTGACCTTGAATTAGATTCCCTCACTGTCGTCAACCATAAGAATTATAAAATCATCAGAGACTCCTATTAAACCCCCCGAACAATCCGAACCATTTACATATCCCGCACAAAAGCTGCCGGCCGGCAGCTTTTTCAAATGAATTCAGATTTCGGTCATTTCTACAAAAAAATCACCGGTCTCACCTTTATTGTAAAGATTTGTGACGGATGTATGGTAGTTGGTTATTTTACCGCGGAATTCAAGCCCACGCTCGGGCGCCTTGATGTCAAATGTTTTTTCATACAAAAGGACGGCAATATCATGATACGTTTCAGATGTCACCTTCAATACGAATGAAATCATGCGGCCGTTATTGCCTGCACTTTCTTTACAATCATACATTTTCAGCCTTACACCGTTTAACTCTAACGGCTCCATAACGAACACTCCTTCTTTTTACAGGACATGCTATCATGCTGACCATTCCTTTACAATTGATCCGCTCCGAATGAGAAAAAACTGCGCAGGCCTTTACAAACGTATGTTCCCTATTTTATAATGAAACAGACGAGCTGCCATCCAGCACCCGTCACGTATTGAAGCGGCGAGTACACTCCCCCCGGGTTTACTCGTCTTTTTCTTTTCTCTTTTCCTTATAGAAGTTCTGTGCAAATATCATGCACCTTTTTGGCGGCGCGGCCCAGACGAAAAAAACCCCCGCTTAAAAGGCGGGGGTATTTAGGTTATATTCCGAGACCGTACCCCGTCTGAAAATTAACGGTTGACAATCGTCTCCGGATACATATCATGATTCATCATCCGATGTTCGGCCATTTTTTCATATTTTGTTCCCGGTCTGCCGTAGTTTGTATACGGGTCAATGGAGATTCCGCCTCTAGGCGTGAATTTACCCCATACTTCAATGTAGCGGGGGTCCATTAATTCGATCAAATCATTCATGATGATGTTCATGCAGTCCTCGTGGAAGAAAAGGCAGGTCAAAGTCTTGTCCCATAAGTACTTGCTCTAGACATTAATCATGAAGTCACACCAATTTCACACCTTACCAAACGATTGATTTTAACCTTTTTTGGGGACTATTTGTAATCTCTGCGCAGTGAAATTATACCTGTGCTAGCCCGCCATCTACGAACAATTCAACACCCGTCAAGTAACTGCTTTCGTCTGAAGCAAGGAAAGATACAGCGTTTGCTACTTCTTCAGGGGTCCCAACTTTTCCAGCTGGAACAGTATTTCTGGTATTTTCCATTGCTCCTTCAAGTGCATCACCAAAAAGCTCATCGTATGCAGGTGTAAGAATAACTCCTGGACTCACCACATTTACACGGATTTCAGTACCTTTCAGGTCAAGAATCCAGTTGCGAACTAGTGCTCTTAATGCTGCTTTAGATGCTCCATATACACTAAACGCTGGGTTGCCAATTGATCCAGCAGTAGAGCCCGTTACAATAATAGAACCTACTTTGTCCGGGAATAGTGATAACGCTTTTTGAACAGTAAAGATGGTTCCTTTAACGTTAATGTCGAACGTTCTATCAACCTGCTCTTCAGTAATTTCACCTAATGGAAGGAAGTTGCCGGTGCCTGCATTAGCAAAAAGAATGTCCAACTTACCTTTTTCCTGCTTTATCATGTCATATAGTTTATCTAAGTCTTCAAGCTTAGAAATATCACCTTGAACACCGGTTACGTTCTTGCCAATTTGGTTAACAGCTTTATCAAGTTCGTTTTGTCTACGTCCCGTGATATAAACATATGCACCTTCGTTTACAAATTTTTGTGCTGTAGCAAGACCAATCCCACTTGTTCCACCCGTTACAAGCGCTATTTTACCTTCAAATTTACCCATACTTAACACTCCTTTAGAATTGATTTTATTTTATGTCTAGTACCTTTAAGTACTTGAAGAACAACTTACAAGATATAGTATCCTTTAGTAAGCACATTATCGGAAGTACCCACTTTTTTGTGATATAGTAACTAAAAAGTAATAAATGTGGAATGGAGAGCTTTAGACATGAAAAAATTCAGCTGTGGGTTTGAAGTGACAAAGGAAGTGATTGGCGGAAAATGGAAAGGCCTTGTATTATACTTTTTAATGAATGGACCAAAGAGAACGAGTGAATTAAAGCGCATGATCCCAAATATAACTCAGAAAATGCTGATTCAAACACTTAGAGAGCTTGAAGCCAGTGGACTTGTGAGCAGAAAGATGTATAATCAAGTACCGCCGAAGGTTGAATATTCATCCACTGAACTTGGAGAATCTCTTAAACCTATCTTGCAGGAGCTCTGTCAATGGGGAAGCCATTATGCGGAGCAAGAGTATGCAGAAGGTGAATATGAAATTGTACGTTAGGATAGATGTAGCTGCTGAAGTAAATGCTAAACAACTTCAATACCATCACCTAACAGATGAAGAACAGTCAGAAATAAATGAGATATTCAATTTTGAAAGTGAAGTTCTAATAAGAAGTGTCATGGACTATATTCAGGAAAACTTTGATGAAATTCAAAAAAGAGCTGTTTCAAATGTTAAAGAGAAGGTTCAGAAACTTAGCCAAAAAATAAATGAAGATATTGATAATAATATTTAATGCCTATGGTCTCTAGATAGGCATTTTTTCTTTCGGATAAAAAAGAAAAGACGTACAAATTGTACGCCTTAATCTGCTTCTGTACTATCAATTTTTCACTGCATAAAAGTCACAGTTCAGGTTGCACCTCAGGTCACACTTTTATTGAGCTTAGTGCTGGTCACACTTCGCTGTGACTCGGTCACAATTCCGCTGAAAATCAGCACTGAATGTTCGGATTTTACTGTGACTCCACTTCGTTTCACACTCCGTATCACACAACGGAATAATTACCGATTATCAATCGTCTCCGGGTACATATCATGATTCATCATCCGATGTTCGGCCATTTTTTCATATTTTGTTCCCGGTCTGCCGTAGTTTGTATACGGGTCAATCGAGATTCCGCCTCTAGGCGTGAATTTGCCCCATACTTCAATGTAGCGGGGGTCCATTAATTCGATCAAATCATTCATGATGATGTTCATGCAGTCCTCGTGGAAATCTCCGTGGTTGCGGAAGCTGAAAAGATACAGCTTCAGCGATTTGCTTTCCACCATTTTTTCGTCCGGAATATAGCTGATGTAGATGGTTGCAAAATCCGGCTGTCCCGTTTTCGGGCAAAGCGACGTAAATTCCGGGCAGTTGAATTTAACGAAATAATCACGGTTCACGTGTTTATTCGGAAATGATTCCAAAACCTCCGGCGCATATTCAAATAAATAGTTTGTCCCTTGATTCCCCAGGAGCGTAACTCCTTCTAATTCTGATTCTTTTCTTGTCATATAAATCTCCCTTTCTATTAAACTCCCCGTTTATTGCCCCAAAGCAATGTATGCAGCTGAGGCAGGACTCTGACGAGATTCAGATCCGAATCGGCTGAAACCTTATCAACGAGTGTTTCGTATTTTCCGAGCAGATGTGCGATCAATGCCCGGTCGTCCGTCGTATGGACGTTATCGTTTCCGACCTGAAGATAAAACGGAATATTCGGATACCGCTTGTGCACGGTTTTCGCAAATTGCAGATCTTCATCATTAAAAATGACGACCTTTAAGCTGACCGCGTTAAGCCTTTCTGCCGCATCAAGCGAAGACACAATGTGATCGAGCTTTGCAAAATCGGTTGTCATCCCCGAACTTGGCGGCTTCGGTGAAATCGTCAGGTCGTTAATCATTGTGAACCAATCCTGATAGACCGTTCCCTGCGTTTCTAAAGCGGCGCGCACCCCGTTCTCTTTCAGCAGCAGAATCAGCGCGTCAAGCTGCTTTAACAGTGCCGGGTTTCCTCCTGAGATGGTGACATGGGAAAAAGCGTCTCCGCCGATTTCTCTCAGCTCGCGGTAAATGTCTTCCGCCGTCATCCAGCGGATATCTTTTTTGGCTGAGCCGTCCCATGTAAAAGCGGAGTCGCACCAGCTGCAGGAGTAGTCGCAGCCCGCCGTGCGGACGAACATGGTTTTCTGGCCGATAACCATGCCCTCCCCTTGTATCGTCGGTCCGAAAATTTCTAATACCGGAATTCCTTTAGCCATTCCTATCACCTTTTTTCGGGCGGTATACGCAATAGCTTGTCGGGGTTTCCCTGACAAAAATCTGCACGCAGACCGGCTGATTCTCCAGTGTTTCGAGGTAGGACTGCACCTTATCGTAAATCGTTTTGGCCACGACCTCGGTCGTCGGCAGTGAATATCTGTCATCATCAGCAGAAAATTCGTCATGGTCATTCAGCAATGTATGGTCATAAGCGCCGTGCACCAATTTCTTCAGCACGCTGAAATTCACGAGAAAGCCTGAATCGTCCAGTTCATCCCCCGCAACTGTAATATTTACTGTATACGTGTGCCCGTGGACTCTGCTGCACGCTCCGGCGCTTTCGCGGGGAATAAAGTGCGCGGCTGAGATGTGCATGTCCTTATTCAACTCAAACGAATAAGGATGCTGAACCTGCGGGTAAATTTGAGAAAGCAATTAGTTTCGCTCTCCTTTCATTTTCATATATTCATCATATCCTTTATTGCGGAGCAGGCATGCCGGGCATTCGCCGCATCCGTCCGCAATGATGCCGTTATAGCAAGTCAGTGTGTTATTCTTTACAAAATCAAGCGCGCCGAGCTCATCAGCAAGTTTCCACGTTTCTGCTTTGTTCAGCCACATAAGCGGCGTATGAATGACGAACGGCTTTTCCATCGCCAGGTTGACGGTGACATTGCAGGATTTGACGAACTCGTCACGGCAGTCCGGGTAGCCGCTGAAATCAGTCTCGCAAACACCGGTGATAATGTGGCGCGCGCCGATTTGATATGCAAGAATCGATGCAAAGGATAAAAATACAAGGTTGCGTCCCGGCACAAAGGTTGTCGGCAGTTCCCCGTCCTTCGCTTCAATTTCGATATCATCTCTTGTCAGCGCATTCGGAGCGAGCTGATTTAAAAGAGACATATCAAGCAAGTGATTTTTGACACCGAGCTTTTCGGCAATCGATTTTGCCACATCGATTTCTTCTTGGTGACGCTGATTATAATGGAATGTAACGGTTTCCACTTCTTCAAAGTTTTGCAAAGCCCATAATAAACAAGTCGTGCTGTCTTGGCCTCCGCTGAACACCACAACTGCTTTTTCTTTTTTCATGTCTTTCTCTCCCTTATCTATCATTCCATAAAAAAAGCGCCTTTTTCGGAGAAGGCGCCCTAAAAAAACATAAAAAAACCGTATCCAAGGATACAGCTCGTCCTTAGTTTTTTATAGAGGGTGTAGCTAGAACCTCTCCCGCATCAATACGGATTTTCTTCTTTTTTCACTTTTGCTATCATACCATAATGTTGTTTCCCGTGACAATAAAAAAACAGCCTGAACCCTGTGTCAGGCTGCAAAAGCGGGTTTAAGCCCCGCGTTTTTTCCCCGGAAATACCATCAGCGCAATCCCGATCAGAACAAATAAAGCAGGCCAGAAAACAGAAACCGGAATGATCGGCTGATTCGTCATCATAAAGCAAAGTGCTGTCAAGGTCAGCACCGCAACCGGGATGAGCAGCGCCTTCTGTTTCCCGCCGAACAGCCACAGCTCAAATAAACCGAATGCCGTTGCCAACAGGTAAACAGGCCATGTCACACCGGAGTAGGACCAATTGGTTGCCGTTTCAAAGACAAACAAGATCCCCGTAATCAATAAGATGCCGCCCGGTACAAGAAGTCCCGCGTTTTTGACAGGTTTCGGGCCGAAAATCGGAATGTGAAAAGCGGCGCCCAGCAAAAGAATGAGAGCGGGCCAGCCGCGTTCGCTGATGACTTCATTTGCATTGGTGAATATGCCGAAAATGCCCGCGGCGCACAGAACCGCCGCAGCAGTCAAAAGCCCTCTTTGCCTTCTGCCGAACAGCCAGGCTTCAAACAGGCCGAACGCAACGGCAAAGAGGTAGACAGGCGATGTCACATTTGCGTATGTCCAATCCGTCAGCGTTTCAAACCATAACAAGCAACCCGTCACAAGCAAAATGCCGCCCGGAATAAGAAGGCCCGATCTTTTTTTCGGCTGCATAAAGGCAACGGCGTGAAACAAAAGCGCGGCTGCGATGATCAAAAGCGGCCACAGCCCCGGCATCAGCATACCGGCAAAGCATAGTGCTCCCACGGCTGTCAGGATGAAAGCAGGAATCAATACACCTAACTTCCTCCCGCCGAAATACCACAGCTCAAACAGACCGAGAGCAGGCGCCCATATATAAACAGGCCACGTCACGTCTGAATACGTCCATCCCGTTGCCGTTTCAAAACAAAACAGGCAGCCCAGCACAAAAAACATACCGCCCGGAACGAGCAGTTCCGCCTGTTCAGGCGTTTTTTTCGCAAAAATAAATCCGGCGTGAAACCCTGCGGACATTATAATGAAAAGAAACGGCCACGCCGAACCTGCGGATATATGAATAACTCCCGCCCTCTGTAAAAAAAACGCAATGCCGATACAAATAAAAATAAATCCCAATAATACACGTCGAGCTTTCATCTCTTACTCCTCCCCATCATTTCCCAATTCATTATACAGAAATGTCAGGAAAAAAGAAGGGGAATTCCCAAAAAATACAGACATTTTCCTTATATCCTTATTTTTCTTTCGGGATTTTTTTGCAAATCAATGCGCCGATGAAAGCGAGGCTCACATACCCAAACACCGGATAAACGGTGGAAATCAGCTGTCCGTAGCCGATTTGGCTGATAATGAAAGCAAACGCCAAAATGCCGCCGTAAATATATGTACTTTTTATATGAAGAAAACTGTTTAATTGTTTTTCCAATCCGTATAGATTGCCGATGACCGACGTAAACACTTCCCCGAAAATAATAAACAAATAAATGATATGAAGCGAACGCGAGTACGAATAGACGACTTGAGCCATCGGAATGTCAAACTCCAGCACATCCGGCAGCACCGATAATGATAAAAAGCTCGCGGCAAGCACCAGTGTCAACAGAACGCCGCCAAAATAAGCCCCCCTTCTGATCACCTTCTCTGAAGACATTTCATTCGCAAGCGGCACAAGGACGGCTTGGGCGAGCGATAAATTTAACGCGCCGTAAGAGACGGCGGACAAAAGCCAATTCCACTTGTCAGGCCATACCCATTCGTCCGCGTTTCTCGTGCTTGTAAATACAAATGAATCAGCTGTCACGATAAAAGAGAAGGAAATTAAAAGCGGCACAACCAATATATTGACGCCGAACACACCTTTAACGCCGCTTGTCATGACGGCAAAGCTCAGTACGATCGTCAAAAGGATCCCCGCTTGTGCGGACCAGCCAAGCTGTTCATGAAACAGCGCTCCCGCTCCGGACAGCATGACAGAGGTCACTCCCAGCAATATAAACATCATAAACATATTAACGGCGCGGCCGATGGACTTGCCAAATAAATATGTGTTCAATTCCTGATAAGATGCTGCATGAATCCGTTTGGAAATGATCATGATTTTGGCGCCTAAATATGTAAACATCAGACCGCTTACCACGATACCGAACAGACCGATCCAGCCAAACTTCAGAAAAAACTCAACGATTTCCCGTCCCGTGGCAAAACCGGCTCCTACAACCGTGCCTACGTATACAAATGCAAGCTGACTTGCAGAACCTTTTGTTTGTCCCATTTCACCCTCCGGCTAAGCGCAGATTTGTCCAGGCCTTTATATATGCTTATGAGACAAGTCGCCCGAAAAGACGAACAAATCGTCCTTCCCCGGAGAAAACAGATTCAGCTCTCTCCTCTAAGCAAAAATATTGAAAGAAAAAAAGGGCCGGCGTATACTCTTCATCAAGAAAGGTCAAAGCATTTCATTTCCTTTCTGACTATATTGGTCAAAAATAATCAAACCTCACAAATATCACTTATCATGCTGTAAACATTTATTTTTCGGGGTTTGAAACAAAACACTTGAAAGTCAAAGAAGGTCAGAGTATACTATTAATCAAAGAAGGTCAAAGTTAAGACCTTATTTTCTAATCCATTTGGTCAAAGATGATCAAACATTTTTCGAGGAGGTTTTGGCAAATGCGTTGTCAACATTGTCAGAAAAACGAGGCGACGATTCGCCTGAACATGCAAGTCAATTCCATTCAAAAACAATTCGTTTTATGTGAAACATGTTATACAGAATTAACCCGAAAACCGTCTATGAGCATGGGGCCGCAATCATTCGGATTCCCGTTTGAGCAAGGTTTCGCTCCCAATCAAAATAAACAGCAGGCCGGCCCTGAAAAAGGCCTGCTCGACGAGCTCGCTCAAAACGTCACAAACGGCGCAAAAGCAGGTCTGATTGACCCTGTGATCGGCCGCGATCATGAAGTGGCGCGCGTAATTGAAATTTTGAACCGCCGGAATAAAAACAATCCGGTGCTGATCGGTGAGCCGGGCGTCGGTAAAACGGCTATTGCAGAAGGCCTCGCGCTTAAAATCGCTGAAGGCGATGTGCCGAACAAATTGAAAAACAAAGAGCTTTACCTGCTTGACGTCGCTTCTCTCGTCGCCAATACAGGGATCAGAGGCCAGTTTGAAGAAAGAATGAAACAATTAATGAACGAATTAAAAGAACGGAAAAACGGCATTTTGTTCATTGACGAGATTCACCTTCTTGTAGGCGCCGGCTCTGCCGAGGGTTCAATGGATGCCGGGAACATCCTGAAACCGGCGCTTGCCAGAGGCGAGCTGCAGGTCATCGGGGCGACAACGCTGAAAGAGTACCGCCAGATTGAAAAAGATGCGGCGCTTGAAAGACGCTTCCAGCCTGTCATGGTTCACGAGCCTACAATAGAACAAGCCATCAGCATTCTGGAAGGCATTAAAGATAAATACGAGAAATACCACGGCGTCACATTCAGCAATGAAGCGATAAACGCCTGTGTTACGCTTTCATCCCGTTACATTCAGGACCGCCACCTGCCGGATAAAGCGATCGACTTATTAGATGAAGCCGGCTCTAAGGCGAACCTGGAGCTTGATACCGTAAATGAAGAAGATGCGGCTGAGAGACTCAAAGCAATTGACGCGGAGAAAACAAAAGCGCTTCATGAAGAAAATTATGAGCTTGCCGCGAAACTGCGTGATGAAGAAGCGGCGTTGGAAAAGCAGCTGGCACAAGAAGCTCCGGCCTCTTCACCTGAAATCGGGGCGGAGCATATTCAAGCCATCATTGAACAGAAAACAGGCATTCCGGTCGGAAAACTCCAGGCTGATGAACAAGTCAAAATGAAGGAACTTGAAGAGCATCTTCATCAGCGCGTCATCGGTCAGGAAAAAGCCGTGAAAAAAGTGGCGAAAGCGGTCAGACGAAGCCGCGCCGGCTTAAAATCCAAAAACAGACCTGTCGGCTCCTTCCTCTTTGTCGGACCGACCGGAGTCGGAAAAACCGAGTTATCAAAGACACTCGCAGATGAACTGTTCGGTACAAAAGATTCCATTATCCGTCTCGATATGAGTGAATACATGGAAAAACACGCCGTATCAAAAATCATCGGTTCACCGCCGGGATATGTCGGACACGATGAAGCCGGTCAATTAACGGAAAAAGTGCGCCGCAATCCGTACAGCATCGTGCTGCTCGATGAGATTGAAAAAGCCCACCCTGATGTCCAGCATATGTTTCTGCAGATTATGGAGGACGGCCGTCTGACAGACAGCCAGGGCAGAACGGTCAGCTTCAAAGATACCGTTTTGATTATGACAAGCAACGCTGGAACCGGCGAAAAACAGGTGAAAGTCGGATTCCAATCTGAAGAGAGCGTCTTGGAAGAACAAACGCTGATTGATTCACTGAGCTCGTTCTTCAAACCGGAGTTTTTAAACCGGTTTGACAGCATCATTGAATTCCAATCCCTGAAAAAAGAACATCTCGTGAAAATCGTCAGCCTGCTTCTCACAGAGCTTGAAGACACATTAAAAGAGCGCGGCATCAGCCTGAACGTCACCGATGATGCGAAAGAAAAAATCGCTGAAATCGGCTACCACCCAGCTTTCGGAGCACGCCCGCTCAGAAGAACCATCCAAGAATTGATCGAGGACGAAATGACAGATCTCTTATTGGATGACAACGAAATAAAAGCCTTCCATGTCGTAATGGAAGAGGACGGCATCAAAGTCCGGGCACAATAAGAAAAAAGCGGTTCCCTCCTCGCGGGGAGCCGCTTTTTTGTTTCTTTCTCCATGCCGAAAGGGAGAAACTGTGAAGAATTCGGGAACAATTTCTCAATCACCCTAAAGTTCCATGCACTGCCACCGATATTAACCATAGAAAGCTAGTATAAAGGATTTGGTGAAAACTATGGATAAAACATCGATTATCGGTATCATCCTCGCCTTGATTGCTTTAAGCGTGGGCATGGTGCTGAAAGGGGTCAGCTTAAGCGCACTCGCTAACCCGGCAGCTATTCTGATTATTTTGTTCGGTACGATTTCTGCGGTGATCATCGCATTCCCCGGAAAAGAAATCAAAAAAGTGCCTGCCCTTTTTAAAGTGCTGTTTAAAGAAAACAAACAGCTGACAATTGCGCAATTAATTCCTATGTTCTCTCAATGGGCGCAGATCGCCAGACGTGAAGGTCTGCTCGCATTGGAAGCAAGCATTGAAGACGTGGATGACGCATTTTTGAAAAACGGCCTGAGTATGGCGGTTGACGGACAAAGCGCAGAATTTATCAGAGATATTATGACTGAGGAAGTTGAAGCGATGGAAGACAGACACCAGGCCGGCGCAGCCATCTTTACACAAGCCGGCACATATGCGCCGACACTCGGCGTTTTGGGTGCGGTCATCGGCCTTATCGCGGCTCTTTCCAACATGAACAATACCGAGGCGCTCGGACATGCCATCAGTGCGGCGTTTGTCGCCACCCTTCTCGGGATTTTCACAGGATATGTACTATGGCATCCCTTCGCCAACAAACTGAAACGCAAATCAAAGCAGGAAGTCAAACTGCGTGAAATCATGATCGAAGGCGTTCTGTCAGTGCTTGAAGGACAGGCCCCGAAAGTGATCGAACAAAAACTTCTCATGTATCTTCCTGCGAATGAACGCGCAAAAGTCGCTGAACAAGAAGGAGAGGCAAACAATGGCGAGAAAAAAGAAGAAGAAGCATGATGACGAGCATGTGGATGAGTCTTGGCTGATCCCGTACGCGGATTTGCTCACCCTTCTTTTGGCTCTGTTCATTGTATTGTTCGCCATGAGCTCGGTCGATGCGGCGAAATTCCAAATGCTGTCTAAATCATTTAACGCCGTGTTTACCGGAGGCACGGGTGTTCTTGAATATTCAAGCGTCACCCCTCCTGAAAACGAAAAAGACGGCGTTGATCAGTTAAAAAAAGACAAGGAAAAAGATAAAGAACAGAAAAAGAAAGAAAGAGAAGCAGCCGACCGCGAAGAACTTGAAGGCGTGCAAAAACAAGTCAATCAATTTATAAAAAATAAAAAGCTTGAAACTCAGCTGGAAACAAAGCTGACTAAAGAAGGACTCTTAATTACCATTAAAGACAGTATCTTTTTTGATTCCGGACGGGCGGATATCCGTCAGGAAGATATTCCGCTTGCCAAGGAAATCTCGAATCTCCTTGTGCTGAATCCGCCAAGGAACATTATCATCAGCGGACATACGGACAATGTACCGATTAAAAACTCACAATATCAATCTAACTGGCATTTAAGCGTCATGCGGGCCGTCAACTTCATGGCTATTCTGACAGAAAACCCGAAACTTGACGCAAAAGTATTCAGCGCCAAAGGTTTCGGAGAGTATAAACCGGCCGTGTCGAACAAAACCGCTGAAGGGCGCAGCAAAAACAGGCGCGTCGAGGTATTGATACAGCCTAGAAACGCCGCGACTGACCAAAATCAGTAATATAAAAAAGGAAGCCTTTCAAATGGCTTCCTTTTTTATTTCTGATGAAAATGTTTAGCGTTTAACCCCACTCTTTTCAGCATTTCCGTACACATTTCTATCTCTTCATCACTCAGCACACTGATCATTTCTTTAATTTCGTCAGCATGATCAGGGAAAATATCGTCCAAAAGACGGATTCCCTTTTCGGAAATCTGTGCGAAAGTCACTCTTCTGTCAGTCGGCGAGGCTTTTCTGATGAGAAGTTCTTTTTTCTCTAATTTGTCAACAACGTATGTAATACTTCCGCTCGCTAATAAAATTTTGTCGCCGATCTGCTGAAGCGGCTGGTTGCCTTTGTGGTACAGCAGCTCAAGCACCGCAAATTCCGTCGGGTTCAGGCCGTGCTTATGAATATGTTTATTCATATGGTCGTTAATAGATCGGTACGCACGTGACAGTACAATAAATAATTTCAATGAGTTTTCTGTTTTATCCGTCATACATTCAATCATCCTTTTACAAAAGAAACCGTTACAGAGAAACATTAATAAACAAAATGAAAAATGTCAACAAAAATGTTTCCAAAATTTCTCTTCTTTTTGTCAGACCTTAATAAAATAATTTGTTTTTCTATCATTTTGGTTATTTTTTCTTATTAAAGAAGTATAAAAATGATATAATACCTCTATTCAAGTGTAATGTTGGAGCGATGCAGAGTGAATACATTTAAAGGTGCCCGGGGAAAGATCAAGCTTTATCTCATATTGGTGATCATCCCGGCACTTATTATCAGCTTTTTCATTTATGAAAAAGAAAAGCAGAAAATAGCCGATAAACACATACAGGAAGCCAGTATGATGCTCAACCTTCACCGCAATAAGCTCAATTATTTAATCGGTGAAACAAAAGCCCGGATGACAACACTTGCGATCGCTGTCGATAAGCCTGTCAATGAAGAAAAGATCATTGACATTCTCGATCAGGCTTTTGAGGATGAACCCAGATTCAGCGGACTGTATATGCTGAATTCCAAAGGTGATGTCATCGCAAGCACGACTGATCTGAAATCAAAGGTGAATTTGGCCGACAGACCGTATTTTACGAAGGCGAAAAAGACGAAAAAAACGGTCATCACAAATGACTACTCCAGCAGAATTACAGGCCAGCGCATCTTCACGATCTGCGTGCCGGTGTTAGACGCAAAACGGGAAGTCACGGATTATTTAGTAGCCGCCATACAAGTCGATTATTTGAGAAATATGATCAATATGCTGAGCCCTGACGTTTATGTCAAGGCAACCAATCAGAATAAAGTGATATTTGCCAGCGGACGGGCTGATCAATCAGAAGGTGTGAAACCGGTCAGCGGCTATCTGGATGATATTAATTGGAATATCAATGTTTATCCGAAACCGGTTGAGCTGAATGAGCTGACCAAAAGCGTGCTGCTGCCGATGTCCAGTATTGCCGTGCTGCTGAATATTCTGTTCATTCTCGTTCAATATTATCTGCTTAAGCGCAAGACCCAGCTGGAGCGCGCTCAAAATGAAGCGCAGAAATTGGAGCTGATCGGAACGCTTGCCGCCAGCACCGCCCATGAAATCCGCAACCCGCTTACAGGGATCAGCGGCTTCATTCAGCTTTTGCAGAAAAAATACAAATCGGAGGAAGATCAGCTGTATTTCTCAATTATTGAGCAGGAGATTAAACGGATCAATCAGATTGTCAGTGAGTTTTTAGTGCTTGGAAAACCCACTGCTGAACGGTTGGAAGTGAACTCGCTGCAGGATATTCTTGATGAGATTATGCCGATTATTTATTCTGAAGGGAATCTGTATAATGTAGAAGTGAATGTGGAGATTCTCGTCAATCGGCCGCTCAAGGTCAACTGCACGAAAGACCATATTAAACAGGTGATTTTAAATGTCGCGAAAAACGCTTTGGAATCCATGCAGGAAGGCGGCCGGCTGTCCATCTATTTAGAAGCCCGCGATCATAAAGCAGTCATTAAGGTGGCCGACAACGGAATGGGCATTTCTGAAGATATGCTTGAGCACATTTTTCTTCCGTTTGTAACGTCAAAGGAAAAAGGCACCGGCCTCGGCCTTGTCGTATGTAAACGAATCATGCTGATGTACGGCGGTTCGATTGACATTCAAAGCGAAGTCGATAAGGGCACAGAGGTCACCATTACCCTCCCTGCCGCTTCTCGATGAAAAAAAACACCCTGGATCGGGGTGTTTTTTATTTAAAGGAGAGTATGTGTAAGAGGATATACGAGAGGAACGGCATCATAGCCGGCAGATAGTACGAGGCGCTTCGTGAGCCGTGCCAGCGGAAAAATCTGCTGACTGTACGCGGTCATCTTTCGGATGCGGCGCTTGATCAGGAAGCGCATTCAGTCTTCGTTATCTGTTTTATCATCAATCATTTGTTTGCTTCATATGCAGGCATGACGTCACCTCGGGAGAACAAGCCTATTTTCTTCACAAGGCCCTGTATTCCTTGGTGATGTGTACGATCACGGTTTACCAGCTGCTGATACGCGTTCATCAGACAGTCCAGTTCCTGGCTGTGCCTGATCGTGTCATATCCTGTAAACCCTTGCCTGTTAGCTGCATCTATCATCATTTTTCTTTTTTTATCAATAGATACAAGCAATTTTTCTTGTTCAGAATAACTGCCCATTCACTTCACCCCTCACCGCTAAAAGAATAGGAAACAAGTTTGATTGGGTTATTGAGCATTATTACAGATTATACTTTATTTGTAAACATTTTTTTACTAAATAACTTATTTTTTCATTTCATATTGGAATCTTTAGCATGAATACGAGAATAATACCCATTCGGGTAATGATATAAACAGAATGCGGCATATTCAAGAATTAAAAAACAGCCACAGCTGACTTTATATTACAATAAAAAACCTCTCATGCCGGTGGGTGCATGAGAGGTTCGGGCGTCTATCAGTTTTGCACACTTTCATTTTCGTAAATCGGCACCCAGCCCTCAGTCGTCACGAAGATTCGGATTGCGACGACCCGGCGGTCTTCCTGAAGCGTAAAGTAGTGGCGGATGTTCTCCGGAACTGAAATCAAATCTCCCGGATTTAAACGGACGTCGAAAAATGTGCCGTCTTTGCCTTGAATGACGAAGATGCCGTGTCCGCTGACGATAAAGCGGACTTCATCATCCGTGTGGTGATGTTCTCTTTGGAAGTTTTTTAATAATTCATCAAGATTCGGCGTGGTGTCTGATAAAGAAATGACATCCTGAGACTGATATCCGCGCCGGGCTGAAATGTCCTGAATCTCCGTGTCAAACGCCGCGAGAATCCGTTCTTTTTCATCTTCGGTTAGATCGTATTTTTCCGAAAGCTCAGACGGAAGTTTTTCAATGTTCCACTGCTCATAGATCACCTCTTGTTCGTCTAAGAAGCGCGCTACTTCTTCCTGATGTTCAATGAGCGTATTTTTTTCGTCATGAATTCTGATGGTCGCCATTTTCTATTCCTCCTTTTATTTTACTAGCTGCGGCCGAAGTGACAGAAGCTTGAGGTGACAGCTGAATAAAAATTCATAGGCTTCCAGCACCCTTTTCGCTTCAAATGCGGTCCGCCCCCATGCCGTAATGCCGTGATTGCGGATTAACACCGCGCCTGATCCGGCGTCGGCATGGTGCGCGAAGTTTTCGGCCAATGCCGGGATGTGCGCCGGATTGTCAATGATCGGAACGGTCACGGACGCGTTTTCCTCCCATAATCCGAGCGCCTTAATCATCTCCTGCCCCTGAAAAGTGATTTGTTTTTCATCCCCGTAAAGCTCTGAGATGACATTATTATTGACAGTATGGACATGCAGACAGCATCCCGCGTCTGTCTTTTGGTATAAGTAAGTATGGAGAAGCGTTTCCGCTGAAGGTTTTAAAGAATGGCCGGTCTCAGCGGGCTTTCCGTTCTCATCGATTAAGAGAAAATCTTCGTCTGTTTCTTTTCGTTTGTCTTTTCCGCTCGCCGTAACGAGAAAAGTCAGCGGCCCGTCGGATACTTTGATGGAAAGATTCCCGCTCGTTGCCGGGAACCAGTCTCTTTCAGCCAGCTCGCGTTTTACCTCGGCAAGTTCGCGCCAGCGTTCTTCTTTTGCAGCCATGCCTGCACCTCCCCGATGTTTTCAATGCCTGTTTTCACCTCATGAAAATCTTGAAAAGGCAGATGCCGGAGGCCGAGTTCTTTGCATTCAGTCAAAAGATAATCTCTCGCAAAGCACATATCGGACAACTTTGCAGCCTCGACATCCGTGACCGAATCACCGATCATAATGAGAAATTTCTGCTGATCGGATAGCTTACGGATGACTGACGGTTTGCAGCAGCCGCATTGATTGGTACAGTCTCCGTCACAGGCGTGCGGCCAGTCTATATGAATATGCTCATTGTCAAAGGATGCATGATTGCAGAAAATCCGCTCCTTTTCTACGATCCCTTCCAAAAGCGGATGCACAAAAAAGTCCATTCCCCCGCTTACGATATAAAACGGGAGACCGTTTGACCGGACAAACGAGACAAAATCCAAAAAGCCGTCCCGTATTTTCGCATCCTTCAGAATAAAGCCGGTCAGTTCTTCTTTTAAGCTGCTCGGCAGCAGTCCGAACATCCGGCCGACTCCTTCTTGGATTGATATGCTTTTAGACAGAACACCGTCTTTTAATTCAAGCCACTCAGGAGGCGCGAATTCTTTCATCATGCTGACAATGTTGTCGTTCATGGTGACCGTTCCGTCGAAATCACAAATAATCAGCGGCGTGCGGGTCATACGGCTTCCACCCTTCCCCATTTGTCTAATGCGAGCTGAAGATCTTTGCACGACGCGGCTTTTTCTTCAATCGGCTGCGCTTCAAGCACCGCATCAATGATGGCGCGGAACGCTTTTCCCCCGCCCTCGGCTCCTTTCGGATGGCCGTGAATGCCTCCGCCGGCATTGATGATGTGATCGATGCCGAAATCGCGCATCAACAATGGCACCATACCGGGGTGAATGCCTGCTGACGGGACGGCAAACGACGGATGAAAGACATCGTCTTTTACACATTCATCATGGATTGCAAGCGCGGACTCCTTCGGAAGAGCAACGGATCCGTAAGGTGACGGAAATAAACTGAAATCAGCGCCGCAATAGCGGTTCAGCTTGCCGAGCAAAAGCGCATGCGACAAGCCGTAAACGGGAGATGATGTGAACGCGCCGCTGACTGCCGGATGCGCCATGATCGGAAGCGGGATTTCCCTGTCTTCAGCAAGGCTCTGCATCACATCTAAACCGTAAGCGAACACATTCAATAAAAGCGCGTCTGCCCCGAGTTCTGCCGCGCGCCTCGCTTTATCCCGCAATTCAGCAGTCCTTCCCGTAAGGTTTACGGCATACAGCGTTTTATGCCCCGTCTCCTCCCGGGTTTCCTTCAGGACTTGTTTTCCTTCGATAATGCGGGTTTCAAACGGAGCCAGTTCATTTTCAAAGAAAATTTCGTCATCTTTAATCAGATCCACGCCGCCGAGCGCCTGCTGTCTGAGCTGTTCTTTAATGTCGGCAAGATCCCGTCCGATCACGCCTTTAAATATGCTCATCAGAAGCGGTCTTTCAAATTCGCCCAGCAGTTTGCGGATGCCGTATATACCGAATTTCGGCCCGGGAAGCGAGCGTTTAAACCCTTCGGAAAATTCAAGATCAGTCAATTTTATTTTTCCGTCCAGTGACAGCTTTCCGAATACCGTCGTCAGGACGGCCGGAATATCTCTTGAAAAGTTCGCCTCGGGATAGGCGATGGTGATGACGGATTGTGTTTCGTTTTCTGAGGTTCCTTCTTTCTCCTCAACTTTTACGACCCGCCCTTTATGTTTTCTGAGCTGTTCCTGCTTCACCAGAGGCAGGTCAGTCCAGGAGCCTACCGTCAGCCCCTCCGCAATCTGTTCCGCCCGCTTTTCACTGTCCGTTGTGTCTGTCAGAAGATATGTTGCCAATACTTCGCTCATGCGTGAACGCCTCTCTTTCTTTCGCAAAACATAAAAAAACCTCTTCCGTATGAGCAGAAAGAGGCTTCGTGTTATGTCCGAATCTTATCTCTCAGCTCCTGCTGCAAGAATTAGCACCGTGCTTTATCAGTCGGTTGCCGGGCTTCATCGGGCTCGTCCCTCTGCCTGCTCTTGATAAGAATAATGATTTTATAAAGTATTTTGAATTATCGCATTGTTATCCAGATATGTCAATGCTTTTTCGGGCGAAAAGATTCAGTTTCCCGATCCGTTCCGCAGCTTCTTTAAGTCTTTCTTCACTTGTCAGAAGACCGACCCTTATATAGCCTTCCCCCCATTTTCCGAACCCGTTTCCGGCAGCGACCGCGACATCCGCTTTCTCGAGCAGCAGGTCTGAAAACGACTGTGACGTATAACCGTCAGGCACAGGGAGCCATGCAAAAAAGGAGCCCGCCGGAGCCGTCACATCCCAGCCGATATCGCGGCAGGCTTTAATCCATGCATTGCGTCTCGATTCATATCTGTCATTTTGCGCCGCGACGCATGCCTGATCCGCTGAAAGTGCGGCTGCCGCCGCCTGCTGCGCCGCGGGAAACAGGCTGACAAACATATGATCCTGATAAAGGTTGATCGCTTCGATGACAGAAGCGTTTCCGACGGCAAATCCGACCCGCCAGCCCGCCATATTATACGTTTTGGACAAGGTATAGATTTCGATTCCCGTCTCTTTTGCGCCTTCGGTCTGCAAAAAGCTCAGCGGTTTATGCCCGTCAAAGCCGACGGCTCCGTACGCGAAATCATGAACGACACAAATGCCGTTTTGCTCCGCAAAACCGACCGTCTCCTCGAAAAACGCCTCTGTCGCCACAGCGCCGGTCGGATTATTCGGATAATTGAGATACAGCAGCTTCGCCTCGCTCCGCACCTTTTCAGGAATTACACTGTAATCAGGGAGAAACCCTCTTTCTTCCGTCAGCGGCATCATTTCCATTTTCGCTTTTGCAAGGGCGACGCCTGACCAGTAATCAGGATATCCGGGATCAGGCACCAGAATGGTATCTCCCGGGTTTAAAAGACATTGCGGAAGCTCAACAAGTCCCGCCTTGCCTCCGAACAGCACGGCGACTTCCGTTTCCGGATCAAGCGTGACCCCGTACTCCCTTTCATAAAATGCAGCGGCTGCTTTTTTGAAGCTGTAAGCGCCCCGGAATGATGAGTATTTATGATTTTCCGGCCTTTCGACGGCGCGCTTCATTTCTTCAACGATATGCTGAGGCGTCGGCTGATCAGGGTTTCCCTGCCCTAAATTGATGACGTCTCTGCCTTCTTTCAGCTTTTGATTCACTTTTTGCACCAATGATGCGAAAAATTGTTCCGGCAGCTGTTTGAGTACATCTGAGATTTCAAAGTTCATATTTTCACCTTCTAAAAATGTCTTGAAATGATAGTCCATCATCATATATGGTTAAATAAAAAAAGTAAAGAGAAACTTGAGGTGTTAAAAAATGAAATGGACCGTTTCCTGTTTGCAATTTGATATTTCATACGGAAATCCTTCAGAAAACTTTAAAAAAGCAGAATCTTTGATTGAGCAAGAAAGCCGCCATGCTGATGTAATCGTGCTTCCTGAGTTGTGGACGACCGGCTATGATCTCACACGGCTAGACCAGCTGGCGGATGAAAACGGCAAAGTTTCGGAACAATGGCTTAAAGAAACGGCAAAAACATACAACGTACACCTCGTTGCCGGATCTTTTGCGGTCAAAGAAGGCGAAAATGTCTATAACACCATGTACATCGCCGATAACAGCGGACAGATCGTGAAGCGGTATCAGAAAGCCCATCTGTTTCAGCTGATGGATGAACACCTTTACTTGGCAGCAGGAAACAGCGACGGTTCCTTTGAGCTTGACGGTGTCAAGTGCGCCGGGCTGATCTGCTATGATATCCGTTTCCCCGAATGGATCAGAAAGCATACGTCCCAGGGCGCGAATGTCCTGTTTATCTCTGCGGAATGGCCTCTGCCCCGCCTTGATCATTGGCGAAGCCTGCTTATCGCCAGAGCAATTGAAAACCAATGTTTTGTCGCAGCCTCTAACTGCACGGGGTCCAATCCCGATAATGAATTTGCCGGCCACAGCCTGATTATTGACCCGTGGGGCCGGATTTTAGCCGAAGGAGACCGGACGGAAGGCGCAGTCCGGGCGGAAATCGATGTGTCAGAAAGCGCGGACGTGCGGGGAACCATTCCGGTTTTCCAAGACTTGCGGCGTGATTTATATTAATTTTCAAAAAAATGTTGACAAGAATATCCGGCACCTGCTAATATTTTCATCAACTGATTAATCCGAATTGTGATACAAATCAATATATTTTTCTCTTATCGAGAGTTGGGCGAGGGATTGGCCTTTTGACCCCAACAGCAACCGACCGTAATTCCATTGTGAAATGGGGCGCGTACATTTTGCGCCGAGACGATTGTCTCATAAGGCACGGTGCTAATTCCATCAGATGTTATCTGAGAGATAAGAGGCGGACTGCACTGTTTCAGCCTCCTTCTCTTTCAGAGAAGGAGGCTTTTTTTCGGGCGTATTCTCCGTCACGATCTCTTACTGCCACTACATAATTGGAGGGTAAATCCATGTCAGCAACTAAAACAAGTCTTTATGAACAATTAACAGAAAGCTCCGCCGCCGCGTTAGCCGTCAAGCTCGGTTTATTCCAAAGCAAAAGCACTCTGACATGCCGTGAAATCGGCGACGGCAATTTAAATTACGTCTTTCATGTTTACGATAAAGAAAACAAAAAAGGACTGATTATCAAACAGGCGATTCCTTACGCGAAAGTCGTCGGTGAAAGCTGGCCGCTTACCATTGACCGGGCGAGAATCGAAAGCAGCGCCCTCATCCGCCAGGGCGAACACGTGCCGCACCTCGTTCCGGCCGTTTACTATTCCGATACTGAAATGGCCGTCACGGTAATGGAAGACCTCTCGCATTTGCGGATTTCAAGAAAAGGGCTGCTGGAAGGGCAGCATTATCCGAACTTATCGGTTCATATCGGTGAATTTTTAGGGAAAACGCTTTTTTACTCATCCGATTATGCGCTTGATGCGAAAGTAAAGCAGCAGCTCGCAAAGCAGTTTACAAATCCTGAGCTTTGCAATATTACGGAAAGGCTTGTGTTTACAGAACCGTTTCTCGACCATGAGACAAACGATTTTGAAGAGGAGCTGCGCCCATACGCAGAAAAAGTTTGGAACAATTCCCGGCTGAAAGAAGGCGCTGACGAATTGAAAGCCATCTTTCTGAATTCCGCGGAAACATTGGTTCACGGTGATCTGCACACGGGAAGCATCTTCGCAGATGAACATGAAACAAAGGTGATTGATCCCGAGTTTGCTTTCTTCGGACCGATCGGGTTTGACATCGGCCAATTTATCGCCAATCTGCTGTTAAACGCCCTCAGCCGCGACGGTGACGACAGACAGCCGTTATATGATCATACTGCCGCCGTATGGGATACATTTGTGAAAACATTCAGTGAAGCATGGGAGAAAGACTGCTTGCCTTCCCGCAGACACCTGCTGGAAGACACACTGAAAAACGCGTTTGAGGAAGCGGTCGGTTTTGCGGGATGCGAACTGATCCGGCGCACGATCGGACTCGCTCATGTGGCTGACTTAGATGAAATCACTCCGTTTGACAAACGAATCGAACGGAAGAAGCTGGCGCTTGACATCGGCGCCTATTATATCGAAAACAGAAAAGAACTGAAGCATATCACCGAGGTTCTGGACCAATTTAAGCTCCGTGTAAAGGAATGATGCAGCATGACCAATGAATTTGCCATCCCCCGTTCTGTAGAATGGAAAGAAACCTACATCCGCATTTTAAATCAGCAAAAGCTTCCCGACGTCACTGAATATGTGGAACTTGAAACAAAGGAAGATGTATTCGACGCGATTGTCACGCTGAAAGTGAGGGGCGCCCCGGCCATCGGTATAACCGCGGCGTTCGGACTCGCGCTCTCCGCCAAGTCGTTTGAAGCCCGCGACCTTTCAGATTTCCGACGTCAGTTCGCAGATGTCAAAACGTATTTAAACAGTTCGAGGCCCACTGCCGTCAACCTCGCGTGGGCGCTTGACAGACTGACGGATTCCATCAGGGATGCGATCTCAATCAATGAAGCGAAGACAACGCTCGTTCATGAAGCCATTCAAATTCAGATTGAGGATGAAGAAACATGCCGAATGATCGGCCAGAATGCGCTGCACCTTTTTAAAAAAGGCGACCAAATCATGACCATCTGCAATGCGGGCTCGATTGCCACAAGCCGATACGGTACGGCGCTTGCCCCCTTTTACTTAGCGAAACAAAAAGATCTCGGCCTTCATATCTACGCATGTGAAACAAGACCCGTTCTCCAAGGATCACGGCTGACGGCGTGGGAGCTGATGCAGGGCGGAATTGATGTCACGCTCATTACGGACAGCATGGCCGCCCATACAATGAAGGAAAAACATATTTCTGCAGTCATTGTCGGCGCTGACAGAATTGCAAAAAACGGTGATACGGCCAACAAAATCGGAACGTACGGTCTCGCTATTTTGGCAAACGCCTTTCAAATTCCGTTTTTTGTTGCCGCACCGCTTTCGACATTTGACTTGCAGATTGAAAACGGCGATCAGATTCCGATTGAAGAGAGAGATCCGGATGAAGTCAGACAGATCTCCGGCATACGCACCGCTCCCGAAGATGTGCCGGTCTTCAATCCGGCCTTTGACATCACACCGGGCAGCCTGATTTCCGGCATTATAACCGAGAAAGGAATTGTGACCGGCTCTTACACGGAAGAAATTGAACAATTATTCACTGACTGCCAGCTGAGCTGAAAAACCGCTGATGATATTGCCTCAGGCAATGTCAGCGGTTTTTTTGTCTGCACAATGTAATCACTTCATCTTTTTGGACGGCTGTAATGAGATGCATTTTAAAAAACAGCTCTGCATAGCCGGCTATCTTTTGCGGACGGCTCATTTTCATCAGGCTTCGTCCTCCTTTTTCATCAGACCAACTTTTTTCACTTAATAAAATGATATGTCGGACGTGAAAAAACGGAACGTGCCATACGCTTTATTTTTCTTTATAGGATATTTGTTCGATGTTCAGCAGCACCGCTTTTACATCCGTCTTCGTGCCCGCGTATCCCGTTAAGGCGCTGTTTTTGCCGATTACCCGATGGCAAGGGATCAAAATCGGCAGCCGGTTTCGTTTATTGGCTTGTCCGATGGCGCGCACCGCTTTCGGTTTTCCGATCGCTTCAGCCATATCGCCGTAGCTTCGGGATTCCCCGTAAGGAATCATCGTCAGCGCGTTCCATACTCTTTCCTGAAAGGGTGTGCCTTTTTGTCTCAGAGGCAGAGAGAATTGCTTTCTTTCTCCTGAAAAATATGATGTCAGCTGCTGTTTCGCCTCCGACAGCAAAGCGGTTTCGCACGGCTTTACGCCGGGCGCGTCTTTCCGCCATTCCTCAAAATCTTCCCCGGTGAGAAACAGGCCGGTAATAAAGCTCTCTTCCTCTGTTATGATGACGGTTCCAAACGGCGCTCTCACACTTGTAAAACAGATCATTCCCCGCTCCTTCTTTCTTCGGTATTCTGCCGGATCGGAAGCGTCAAATGAAAAACGGTGCCCTTCCCTTCTTCACTTTCCACATGAATGCGTCCCTGATGTTCTTCGATGATTTTATAGCTGACCATGAGACCGAGACCCGTTCCCCTGTCTTTTGTCGTGTAAAATGGTTCACCCAGACGTTTTAATTTGTCTTCGGAAATGCCTGTTCCTTCATCTTGAATAGAAATCAAAATGTGGTCTTGATCAGAAGACTGAATGGTCACGTAGATATTGCCGCCGCCCGGCATGACTTCAATGGCGTTTTTTAAAATATTGATAAACACCTGTTTTAATTGATTCGGTTCACAGTAAATCGGCGGGATGTTTCCGGTCAGGTTCAGATGGATCTGCACATTGACAAGATTGGCCTGGGCATTCAAAAGATCAGCCGTGTCTTTCATAATCTGCGTCACGTCTTTTTCTTCATATAATATCGCCTGAGGTTTCGCTAAAATTAAAAATTCAGTGATGATAGACTCGATGCGTTTTAATTCTGAGGTAATAACGTTAAAGTACAGAGAATATTCGCCTTCAATGCTTCCTTGAAGAAGCTGAATGAACCCTTTCAGCGCCGTCATCGGGTTTCTGATTTCGTGGGCGATGCCCGCCGCCAGCTCCCCTACAACATGAAGAGTGTCGGATTTCCGCAGCCTCTCTTCAAGCTCTTTGGCCTCTGTGACATCTTTAAAGATGGCCAGATTCATATTTTGAATGATATTTCTTTTGAAGGAGAATTCCAGTTTGCGGCTGTCGCTGCTGCTTAACAGGAAGGGGATTTCATTATCCATTCCTTCTAAATCAATCTTTCTGGCGGGAACACCCGCGTTTTCAATATCAAATAAAGAAAGAATATCCGGAACGGTGTACGCTCTCAGCTCCTCATCCGGCATGCCGAGTATACGGCTTGCGAGAGGATTCGCGTCAATAATGCGGAATTGGTTGTCAAATAAGACCTTGCCGTCCATTGAGCCGTTGAATACTTTTCTGAATTTCAGCTCGCTTTCCCGCAATTCTTTTTCCATCCGCTTACGATCGCTGACATTTCTTAAAATGGTTAAATGCTGACCTTCAAGTATGGTTCGTTTTGATGTGAATTCCAGCTCTTTAAATTGGCCGTTTGCCATCTGAAACAGCATTTCTTCACGGATTTCCCCATATTTTTCATATTTTTTCTTAATCTGCTTATATTTTTTCTGCGGATCAACGATAAACGTACATAAATTCGTCTCCACCAGTTTATCCATCGGCAGTTCGAAAATGCGGCACGCCGATTCGTTTGCTTTGGCAATCTTTCCGTCATCAGACCAAATGACAATCGCGTCCATGGCGTTTTCAAAAATTTCGCGGAATCGCTCTTCGCTTTTGAAAAGTTTCAATTCCATCAGCCGTTTCTCTGTTATGTCCCTCATAATGGACATGTAGAACCCGCTGATTAAGTTGGACGTAATCGTAAATTCAAACAGCTTCTCTTCACCCGACCGAAGCTTGACGGGCAGTTCTCCTTTGGCGTTTCCTTTTCTGCGGAGGGTTTCCCAGATTTCTTTCAGATGCTTTTTGTTTTCTCCGTCGGTAAAATGGCGGAGCGACAGATGGGACAATTCATTCTGGCCGATCTCAAAGCTTTTGCAAAAAGAGAGGTTCGCATCAATAAACCCGCCGTCCTTATCAAACAGCACGATGCCGTCGACAGCCCTGTCAAACAAATCTTTAAACAGCTGCTCGTTCATGGAGAATTCGCGCTCTAATATTTTTTTAGAGGAGATATCCCTCATCACCACAAAAAAATAATCCTCCCCAATTCCGTCTCTGGCGAGGAATTCAATGTATTTCGTCGCGCCGCTGTCAAGCTTAATCGGCACCTCTTTCCACAGATGGCCTTTTTTTAAAAACTTTTTCACGGCCTTATTCAGTTCTTCCTGAGGCACGGAATATAAAAAATCCAGGACTGAGCGGTTAATGAGGCTCTCTGCCTCAATCTGCATCATCCGGGCCGCAGCCTCGTTCGCCTGGACGATTTTCATTTCCTTACGGCATATAAAAATGGCATCAAGCGTGTTATTCATAATCACGTGATACCGGTTCAAATCACTCTTCAGGCGGTCATTTTCCTCTTTCATCCGCTTCAGCTGCTCTTTCAGCGACTCGTTTGTTTGCAAATCCAGAGTTTCAGCCATTCAGTACACTCCTTCTTCAAAAACCTATCCTTCAATATTTCTACAAAATACCTCATCTTCCTTCATTCGCCCTATACATTTCAGAAAATTTCAATGATATGACAAGTTAAAGTCTTTTTCTACGATCCTTACCTCCCCATTACATCATCCTAACAATCCCTTTTGTCCTCCTTCAATTTTTTGTTTTTTATTTTAAAATGAACACCAACAGGAAATAATCATGCAGTGGATGATTTTTGAAGAGAAGGTGATGCTATGACAAAATCGCGAGACAGTTACTTTGACAACGCCAAGTTTATCTTGATTTTTCTGGTGGTGTTCGGCCATATCCTCCGGTCATTTATTAACGGAAATGAGTTTATGCTCCATCTCTACAAATTCATTTATACTTTTCATATGCCGGCCTTTATCCTGGTTTCCGGCTATTTCGCAAAAAACTTTAAGCGGAAAGGTTATGTGAAGAAGCTGGCTGTGAAGCTGATTATTCCGTACCTGATTTTTCAGGGCATTTACTCAGTTTTTTACTATTTGATTCAGGATGAAAGCATGGCAAGCGTCAATCCGATTGATCCCCAGTGGTCTCTCTGGTTTTTAGTCAGCTTATTCTTTTGGAATCTGCTGCTTTACCCCTTTACGAAGCTGCCGAAAATGTGGGCGCTTGGGGCGAGCTGCGGGCTTGCCGTCATGATCGGGTATCTTGATTTTATCAGCAGCACGCTGAGTCTTTCACGGACGTTTGTTTTTCTACCGATGTTTCTCGTCGGGTTTTATTTAAAGAAACAGCACTTTGATTTGCTTCGGGCTAAAAGAGGCAGGCAGATTGCCGCGGGCGTACTGGGGATTGTTTTCCTCTTATGCTGGTGTATTGATTTTGATTACTCGTGGCTGTTCGGATCGGAGCCTTATTCTACATTCGGCACGGTGTCGCTGTTGAGCGGTCTGTCGCGCATCGGCTGGTATGTTTTGGCCTTTGCCGCCACTTTCAGCTTTTTGGCGCTCGTTCCGCAAAAGCGTTATTTCTTTACGAAATGGGGTACGAGAACGTTTTACGTGTATCTGCTGCATGGATTCATTATAAAAACGCTGCGGCAGATCGGGCTTGAAGATCACTTATCTGATTATCAGAATTTAGTCATGCTCTTAATTTTAACGGCCGCTCTTACGTCCATTCTCTCCAGCAATGCGGTGAAAACGGCCGCACAGCCGTTTATTGAGCTGCGGATCACCGGCTGGCTTGAAGCGGTGAAAGGAACAAGAAACGGTGCTTATTCGAAATAATGCAAAATACCTCTTAAGCGTTGCCGCCTAAGAGGTATTTTTTATTGTTTGCCGTCTTCTTTTTTCTTTGGCTTCGTCTGTTCAAGCGTTTCAATCCATTTTCCGGCGTTATAATCACCGAGCTCGCTTGCAAACTCTTCTTCAAGCAATTTAGGGTCCATCGGCTTTTTATGGTTTTGCATGTCTTTGCTGTGGCGGTTTTTTTTCGTCATGTTACTCGCCTCCTTGTTTGCCGTGTTTTGATTTGCGGTTTGCGCCTCTCAGTCCGGGATCACCGTCATATTGTGTTTTGTATGCATCTTTGTCCATGCTCTCAGTCGGTGTGTTGTTGTTGGTCAAAGCTTCATTCTTTGCTGCTTTGCGTTTCATTTGATTTCCTCCTTCTGTCAGCAAATCTGTTTTGAATTCATCAAGCATTTTTTTCAAGTCGCGCACTGTCACGTTTTTGGCCTCATCAATGAGTTCATAGCCGATCTGTCCGTTCGGCTCAAGCAGCACATATTTAAAATCTTGAATGTCTCCGAGGCCTTCCTGCCTGATCCTCATTGACAGCTGAGCTTCGGTAAAACGCATTTTTTTTAAATTTTCCGGGATGATTTTTCCGTTTCTGACAACGGCGACGGTTTTTCCTGAAAATAAAAACTCAAAAAAGCTTGATTTGATTTCTAAATATTCCATCAGGATTAATACCGCAATAAAAATCGCCGCCGCGAAAATGGTTTCCCATAAATTATGTTCAATAAACGGCTGAATAATAATCGAGCCGATCGAAATCATGATGACTGTCTGGGTCACCGACAGCTGGCTGATTGATTTCCGTCCGGCAATCCGCAATAAAAAGGTACCGACCGCTATCATAACTACCGACTTCCAAAATACGGCAAACAATGACGTCACCTCTTTACAAGTAGAATCTCCAAAGAAACTGTTTCCACTCATCCATTTTACGGCAATAAAAAACACCGCTTTCTAAAAAGCGGTGTCAGCCGATAATCATTCTTTCCTTCGGATAGTGATAATTTGCTTCGATTTCTTTTCGGCCGATCAGATAGAGGAACGTCAAAATGCCGATCCGGCCGATAAACATGACAATCATGATGACGCATTTTCCGATGTCGCTTAAATGCGGAGTAATCCCAAGCGACAGGCCGGTCGTTCCGAATGCGGAACACACTTCAAAAAGCAGTCCGAGCAGCGTCTGATTTTTCTCGGTCACAGCCAGAATCAGCGTCGATCCGAACACGAGCAGAATCGCCATCATCGTAACGACCAGCGACTTCATGACATCAGCCTGGTGAAGCTCGCGTTTAAAGACCTTGACCGCTTTATTCCCCCGGGCAAAATGAAACAGGGCAAGAAGGTTAAGCGCAAACGTCGTCGTACGGATTCCGCCGCCGACCGAGCTCGGTGATGCGCCGATGAACATGAGGGCACAGATGAAAAATAATGTCGGCGCCGACAGCTGGCTGATATCAATTGTCGCAAGCCCGCCGCTTCGCGTAGCGGTTGATTGAAAGAGACATAAAAATAAAACATCATGCCAGCTTTTCCCCTTCATGACATGGCTTGCTTCAAGCGCGTAAATGCCCACGGCTCCGAACAAAACGAGCATTCCGAACGTAACGGTCGTAATTTTCGTAAACAGCGTGAATGAGTATCTGCGCTGTTTTGAAAACAAAAAGTCCTTTACTTCTACGAGCACCGGAAAACCGATCGCACCGAAAATAATCAGAAGCATCGTAATAAACTGCACGAAATAGTCATGTCTGAACGGGACGAGTGAATTTCCCGTAATATCAAAACCGCCGTTTGTCGTGGCGCTGACGCTCGCAAAGAATCCGTGCAAGTACGCCTGTTCAAACGAATCATAATACGTTAAAAAATATGTTCCTAAGATGATGCCGCCTAAAAACTCGATTAATAAAATCAAAAACAGCACTTGCTTCATCAGGTTGACGATACCGGAAAACTGCGATTGATTCTGATCCACCATGATGAGCTTCCGTTCCCGCAGACCGATCCGTTTGCCCATAATGAGCCAGACGAATGTTCCGAGCGTCATGATGCCGATTCCGCCGAATTGAAGCACGAAAGCCAAAATGACAATCCCGGCCGTGCTGAATGTATCAGCCGTGTTGACGACCGTTAAACCGGTGACACTGACTGAGCTGACAGCCGTAAACAGCGCGTCTATAAACGACCAGCTGGCCCCTTGTTTGTGGGCGGCCGGCAGACTTAGCAAAATAAATGCCACCGTCACAGCAAGAAAATAATATAATGCAATCAGCTGTGCTGGCGACAAGATCTGTATGAATTTCTTCAGTTTTAATTTCATAAGATAGTTCCTTCTGCCTCTCAAATGTAGTACGTAATTATTCTAATGATATTGGGAGAATTTTTAAAGGTCTTTTTAGAAAGATTTTTCATTACCTTATGTAATTTGCCGATCTTTAAACAAAAAACCTCTGAAACGA